>JAZLHK010000020.1:0-211776 GCA_045616805.1 Fibrobacter sp. | reverse complement strand
TTCCGCCCTGAACAAGTCCAAGACTTCCTTCAAGGGCGCCGTGAACGACGACAAGGGCAACTATTCCGTTTCCAAGATCAAGCTCTCCAGCCAGTACGCCATGGTGGAAGTCAACGGCTTCTTCAATAACGAAGTGACCGGTAAGGTGACCAGCGGAACCAAGACCAAGCTTCGCGCCCTTGTGGACCTGAGCGAAGGCGATACCGTGAAGGCAAACGTGAACGTTCTGACCAATCTGGAATACGAACGCGCCCTCGCCCTGGTGAAGAAGGACAAGTACAATGTTCCTGCTGCAAAAATCCGCGCCACCAGGGAAATCCTTGCTGCATTTGGCGTGAAAGCAGATTCCGTGACAGCGACCAAAATCAGTCTCATGGGTGAGGGCGCAGCAACCAATGGTCTCCTTGCAGCCTCTGTAGCCGTGATCGGCAACCTGAGCCTTTCCAAGTTCCAGGCCCGCCTGGGTGACGTTGCCGAATCCCTTGCCGCAACGGGTTCCATCGGTGATACCCTCCGTGCAGAAATTGCCGACGACCTGAGTCTCATGGACTCCACTGGCGCCATGGTCGACATCATGAAGAACATCAAGGCCCTGAACGCCAAGGCCACCGGTGTTGGCGACCTCCTCTATGCTTTCTGGTCCAACAACTACAAGCTGCCCTCTTGCGATGAGAAGACCGAAGAGACCATTGCCAAGAACGATAATAAGCTGAGTTCCTACTACGGTGCGGGCTACGCCTGCACCAGCAATCGCTGGCATAAATCCTCCGCCCTTGATACAGAACTTGGCCTCTGTGTCGCAAAGAACGAAGGCAAGTACGAAACTACCAAGGCTGGCAAGTACTACACCTGCAAGGTTGGCCAGTGGCGTGAAATCACCAAGACCCAGTATGAACTTGGAGCCTGCACCGAGGATATCGCCAAGGACGCGGTGAAGAAATACAAGGCTGTAGGCGACGAATACTTCCTCTGCAAGGATCTCCAGTGGGAAGAAATTACTGCCGACGAATATGAACTGAAGGACTGCGGAACCGATAAAAACGAAACGGTTGTTGCCGCCAAAACTTCCAAGGTAAGCTATGTGTGCCTGGAAGGTGCATGGCGCAAGGCAACTGATGTTGAGGCTGCCGCTGGTTTCTATTGTAATGCAAGTAATGCAGGCAAGGTTGTCGCTCTTGACGGTTCAAAATACTACTGCGAAAACGGTGAATGGCCAAAAATGACTGATGTTGAAAAATCCATTGGTCTTTGTCGTGACAGTACCGCAGGCAAGTTTGACAAGGTTGAATCACAAGACTACCATTGTGATGGAAAGGCTTGGGCTGAAATTACAGCCCTGGAAGCTGAACTTGGACTTTGTGCCGATAGTACCTCCGCTAAGTGGAAACTGTCCGGTGCCGGGGATTACTATAACTGTGCTGCAAACTCTTGGACAGAAGTTACAGAGTATGAATATAATCTTAAGAAACTCTGTACCACAGGTAGCAAAGGCGCTGTTGAAAAAGATGACGAAAAGGGCTACGTCTGCGAAGCCGATGGTTGGCGCCAACTTGACGATGTTGAATATAAATTTGGCTATTGTGAACCATCTATCAAGGATTCCGTTATTTGGACCGGGAAGTTTTTTGGTGAAATGCCCGATTCCGACGACACTGAAGGCAAATTCTTTGTTTGTAATGGCCGCAAGTGGGTTGATTCAAAAAGAGCCGACTTCTTGTATGGTGTTTGCGATGAATCCATGCAGGGGACTTATAAGGATGTGAATTCCATTATTTATGAAAATCCGGGTGATTCTGCGTACAAATGGCCTGATGGTTGTGAGACGATTGCTTTTTGTAAAAATATGAAGCGTATCTATTACGGGGACAGACCGGACCTGGTTTATGCCAAGTGCGAAAATGGCGAATGGATTCCAAGCTCCTATGCCGATGTTTACATGTTCAGGAAAAATGAAACATGTACCGGTGCTGACGATGACCGAAGAGTCGCTTATTCCAAGGAAATCTTTGCCTGTTTCCAGGGAAAATGGTACGAGACGATAAAGGATTCTAGAGATGCTAATGTTTATAGAATCACGAAGATTGGCAATCAAACATGGATGGCCGAAAATTTGAACTTCGATCTAAATGGTTACTTGGGCACGGAAAAGCCTATGCAGAGCGGTTGCTATGGTCAAGGTGTTGAATCCTTTACTGAAGAGGAAGTGGCCGCAAACTGCTCTAATCGCGGTCGTTTGTATGCTTGGTCCGTTGCTATGGATAGTGCGGGCATAGTGGATCCAGATGGACCTGGCAAAGGTTGCGGTTACTACGAAAAAATCGATTGTCCCAATGGAAAAATTCGTGGTATTTGCCCCAGCGGTTGGCACTTGCCTGATAGTACGGAGTTAGATACCTTGTGGAATGCTGTAGGTGGAAAGGAAGTTGCCGGAATATATTTGAAGTCCACCAGTGTATGGCCGCCAGATATATATAGTAAAAAAGGTGAAGATTCCTTCGGATTCACGGTTCTGCCTTCGGGACTTCAATTCAAAATCAGAGGTGATTTACATTATGGCAGAATAGACGACTTTGCAGCTTTTTGGACTTCAAGTGATTACTCTGATACGGAAGCTTACCATTGGCTTATCCCCTACAACTGGGACAACACTAAGTATCAAAATCACGATAAACGTGACTGGCTATCCGTCCGTTGTATCAAGGACTAAAAACGTTTAAGTCAGATAAAGCATATGATTTCCTCCATCGATTTCATTGGTGATATCCACGGGCATTGTGAGTGCCTGAAGGCCTTGCTGAAAAAGCTGGGCTATGTGGAGTCTGCGGGGGCATTCCGCTATCCTGGCAATGAACGCATGGTTGTTTTCCTTGGCGACTATGTGGACCGCGGGCCCAATGTGCGTGGCACGCTGAACTTGGTGAAGTCCATGCGGGAGGCGGGTTCTGCCATTGCCCTCATGGGCAACCATGAATTCAATATGCTGAGTTTCTGGCAGAAGAATGGAACCGGAGGCCGCTACATTGAAAAAATTGGTCCAGGCTATTTGCGAGAACATACCTTCAACAAGGTGGCGGTTCATTCCAGGACGGTGGCGGATTTCGTAGGCCGCAAGGACGAATTCAAGGAGATGAAGGAATTCGCCAAGACCTTGCCTTTCTATCTGGAAACGGATTTGTTCCGGGCGCAGCATGCCAGTTTCCATCCGCATGCTGTTGAACTGTTGAAGGCAGCTGGTGTCAGCTGCTTTGCCGATGGAAATTTTGACGAGCTGATTGCCCGCGCCAACGATGAGGACAACCAGTACGGTGATTCTCTGTTTTGGCCTATCGATATGCTGTTGAAGGGCCCTGAAATGGAACTGCCCAATCATCAGTTCTTCTTTGATGGGGAAGGCGTAAAACGTTTCAAGACTCGCATCCGCTGGTGGATAAATCCTGAGTCCGCAAGCCTTCAGGAATTGAGTCTGCAGCCCGGGATTGAAATGCCGGAAGGTTGCGATGTGGATCCTGAAATCCGTAAGCGCTCCTACTATGGTGAAGGTGGACGGCCTGTATTCTTTGGTCACTATTGGCTGACTGGAGTTCCTAAGTTAATTCGTGATAATGTGTGCTGCCTTGACTTTAGCATTGCTCGCCATGCTGGTGGCGGTCACCTGGCTTGCTACCGTTTTGACGGGGAACAAAAACTGGATGAAAGCAAGTTCGTGTGGGTAAAAGGCTTGTGACCGCTTTTTTGAAAAAGTTTGCATCTCTGAAAGCGACCTGCGCCTTGCTGGTTGCTTTCTTGTTGTTGACTTTTTGGGGCGTTCTTGGCCAGGCTGCTGCGGGTAACGAAGGGGCGGCTCTTGCAACGGATCGTTTTTTTGGAAGTTATTTCCTGTGGGTAGTTGGAGTGATTCCGCTGCCCGCCTTTAAGGGCTTGGCTGTTCTGACGGCGCTTAATTTAATTTGCTCTCTTGTTTTTCGAATGCCACGCGGATTTAGAAATGCTGGTCTCTGGGGAATGCACATTGCTCTGCTGGTTTTAATTGTCGGTAGCCTGGTTGGGAGTGAACTTCGTCAGGAATACAATGGTTTTCGCGGGGTTTCTGGGGTAGGTGAACTTCAGAATGTTCAATCGCCTCTGCCTATAAAGTTCTACTCCTCGGATGACAGCCTGGCGACTACGCAGGTGGAAATTGCTGAAGGTTATCCCTACTACATTTTCCAGAAGGGAACTGTGGATATGTTCGGTGTCCAGGTGGAACTTTACACGGCCACCTACGATCCTTTCAAGTTTGTGCCTTACGCCTTCATGATTCTGTTCCTGCTTAGTGCTGTTTTCCACTATGTGGTGAAGGTTCGCTATGGGCGTAGGAATCGCTCGGGGTTTAATCCCTCAGTGAAAAAAATTGTGTCAATGTTGCTTTTTGTGTTTGTAGAAATTGCCTGCGTGCCAAATGCAAATGCTGACGAGGTTCTTTATATTCCTGATAGCGTGTGTGCTAGAATTCTCGAAGCGCCCGAAGATCCCGTGATGGTGAATGGAGTCTTGCGTCCTTTTGATTCCTTTGCTCGAGGGGTGTTGAATGAATTTAATGGACGCGTAACTTATAAGGAAGGCAACTATCGTTATTCTGCCAGTCAGGTCCTGTTTTATATTCAGGTGGATCCCTATAATGGCCAGTTCGTTTTAAATGATAAATTGTTCAAGGTTCTCCGCAGTGATGTCCTGCAAGCGCTGAATTTGCCTGAAGGCGAACGTTATGTCAGTTATAATGACTTGAATAAGTCTCGCGGGCAGCTGGAGGTTTATGCCAGCCGCAACGATGACCATCCGGCCACGCAGGAAATGCGGAGGCTGCTTACCAATGTTCAGCTTTTTGAATCTATTCAACGGGGTGACTTCCGGATGGCTGATGCTACGCCGGAACAGACTCGGAAATTTGGTGCAGAAGTTTTCTACAACCATGCCAATTTCGCCCTCGTCGCCTTTATCCTGGCTTTCCTAGGTTGCCTTTTGGCTTCCGTCAATTCCATTTTTAAAAGGCGTGCGCTTGATGTGGCGGCGAACTCCATGGCTGCGGCTGTGGCGGTGACGCTCTCCGTTGCCTTTGCGCTGCGCCTTTACATTACGGGCCGTCCGCCTCTTTCCAGTTTATATGAAATCGTACTTCTGGTCGCCCTGCTTCTGGAATCTTTTGAATTTGGTGCATTCCTTTTCTGCAGGAAACGTACGTTCTCCTTGATTGTTCCTGTGACCATGATGGCTACGATTCTGCTATTCTTTGCCAAGTTTGTCTTGGAACCGGGAGATTTGTTCCAGCCCATTCCCGCAATCCTGAATTCCGGCGTATTCCTGACTCTTCATGTTTTTGCCATTGCTCTTGGTTTTTCTGGCGTTATTTTATCTGGTGTGGTCGCACACTTGTACCTGTTCCGTCTCAATCGAAGTTCGTCCCACGAGCCGCGAACTTCGAATCTTGCGCCTCTTCTTTACGGAACCCTTGTTTTCGGTAGCGTCTTTACCATTATTGGAACATTGCTTGGCGGTGTCTGGGCCGATTTCGCCTGGGGACGTTTCTGGGGCTTTGACCCGAAGGAATGCGGAGCTCTCTTTGTGATTCTCTGGACCATGCTTGGCCTGCATTTGCGTGGCGGCAGAATTATCGATGAAAGAGGCTTTGCCCTGTTCAACGCCTTTAATGTGATAGTCACATTCCTTTGCTGGTTCGGTATTAATCTGCTTGGCGTAGGCCTACACAGTTACGGTTTTCAGAATGGAACGCTGGTGTGGCTTGGCGCTTTTGTGCTGGCGGATAGCCTTATCGTGCTCTTTTTGCGAAATGGGCGAGGCGGATTCCGTCGGCTGCACTAGTGACAATGCCGCCAGAGTAACCGGCTCCTTCTCCGAGAACATACAGTCCCTTGGTATTCACACTTTCCAGAGTGTCGTTGTTGCGGGTAATGCGCAGTGGGGAACTGGTGCGTGTTTCAGGGGCCACAATCAGGCCTTCCTCGATAAAGCCCGGAATCTTCTTGTCAAAGTTCTGGAAACCTTCCGCCAGAGATTTGCAGATCGTCCTGTCCATCCAATCCCACAGATTGCTGTTGACGAGGCCGCAGGGATATGTGGTTTTTGGCAGGCTGCCTGCGCGATCCTCACGCTTGGCAAGGAAACTTTTGATGGTCTGGGCGGGAGCGACATATTTCTTGCCACCTACGGCGTAAGCGTCTGCTTCAATCTTTCGCTGCAGATCAAGGCCGCCGAACAGCGTGCCTGCCGTCTTTATGTTAAAGCCCTCTGCACCGGGCGTAATGGGGACTGCAATGGCGCCGTTGGCCAGGGGACCATTGCGATGGCTGTAGCTCATGCCATTTGTCGCAAGTGTGCCGGGCTCTGAAGCGCAGGGCACCAGGACTCCACCAGGACACATGCAGAAACTGTAGGCGGAACTTGTCTTGTTCAGCGTTGGTGTAGCCAGGAAATATTCTGCGGATCCGGTCAGTTTCGTGTCGATGTCACGGCCCAGTTGGCGCACATTGATTAGCATCTGGGGATGTTCTACACGGACGCCCATGGCAAATGCCTTGCTTTCCAGGGTGACGCCGCGGGTATGGAGCATTTCGTAAATGTGGCGTGCGGAGTGGCCTACGGCAAGGACCAGCGCCTCGCAGGGCTGCCAGTGGCTAGGGCAAATTTCCGCAAAGTCGGCGGATGGTGCCTCTCCGAGGTTTCGGCGGGATACGTCGCGCAACTTGATGCCGCAAATGCGTCCGTCCTTGATTTCGATATCTTCAAGGGTGGTGCTGTAATGGATCTTTCCACCAAGGCGCGCGATTTCTGCACGAAGTTTACGGAGCATAAGCACCAGGCGGTCTGTGCCGATGTGTGGCTTGGCAAAAGTCACCACAGATTCGTCCACACCGAAGGAGACCATGTCTTTCAAAACGGCTTCAGAGAACAGGTTGCGGCTGCGGGTATTCAGTTTTCCGTCGCTGAATGCGCCTGCACCCCCTTCGCCATAAAGCACGTTGCTGTAGGCATTGAATTCGCGGTTCACAAAGAACTTGCGGATGTCGCGGAAGCGTTCTTCCACTAGTTTGCCCTGTTCGTAGAGATCCACCTGGAAGCCCTTACGGAGCAGGTGCAGCGTTGCCCACAAGCCGCTGGGACCTGCGCCAATCACATCCACATGTCCCGCCATGGGGACGGTATTACGCAACGGATCGATTTCTAGCGATTCCGTTTCGCGGGTTGCTTCTACCAGGCCCTTAGCGTGATTGCCTGTGGCCCGCAGTTGACGCTTAACGTCAAAAATCACGTTGTAAGACCACTTTGGGTCTCCCTTACGACGGCTGTCCAGAGAAAAGCGTTCCACCTGAAGATTGAAAATCTCTTCGGGATGCATGCGCAATTCCCGAGCCAAGGCGGTGCGGTATTCGCCCTTCTTGTTGAGGGCTACGGGAAGTTCTCTGTAGCGGTAAGTAAACATTGAATCCAAATGTAGAAAATGAGTAAAGATTCCTGATTGAAGGTCCCTTTCGCAAAAACAAAAAAGCCCCAGCATTGCCGAGGCTATTTGAAAAATATGAACTAGGCCTAGAAAACGTAATTTAGGCGGATGCCTGCGAACAGGTCCTTGTATTCGCTGGACAGGTCGTCGGGACGATAGTAGAAAGCGGAACCCACATTCCAGTCGCTGTAGAAATGCTTGGTGTGGTTTACGCGAAGGTTGATGCCGCCGAGTACGTCGGTTTCGGTTTCATCATAGTCCTTCTTGCCTTCTTCCCAGCTGGTGACCATATGGCGGAATTCGCCGTTCAGGCCGAGAATCAAGAATCGATTCATCATCGGAATTTCCAGTTCGTCTGCAATGGAAATTTCCGTTTCGGTCATGTCGTCACGTTCGTAGCTCTTGAAGCGGGGCGTGACTTCGAAGCGGTTCTGCAATTTTTTCAGGGTTGTGGTTACTGCGATGGGATAAGCCTGTTCGAAGTAATCGCCGCCATGGAAGTAGTAACCCAGCTTTGCCCATGTGGTATCTGCAAGGTCCATGTCGCTAATCAGTTCATCCTTGTAGAACTTGGAATCATCTGTGCGGAGGGTCCAGCGGCCGTTAATCTTGAATACGGACTGGAGGGCCTTTACAGTGACGCCAGCGTTCCAGGTGTGCTTGAAAATGCGTTCCTGGAACTTGGAAGCCAGATAGGGTTCCGTGACGAGATTGTTGTAACGTTCCCAGCGCTGTGCATTGACGTAGGTGGTGTCACTGCCCGAAACAACCATGGCGTCTTCCTTGCCCTTAATGGGCTTGAACCAGTCGTCACGATAGATGTTGTCTTCTAGGATATAGTCACCGTGCAACTGGTAGTGACGGTATTGTTTCTGGAAAAGCAGGTTGTAGCCCAGGGCCAGTTCGACGTTCTTCGTTATATTGAATGTCTGGTCCGTTCCAATTCGCTGAATATACTTGGCGCGGTCGCGGTCCAGTTCGTGCTCGTCAAACCAGTGTGAATCCTTGTCGGGGAAGAGACCGAAATGTGTTCCTTCGCCAAGGCCAATAAGGTTTTTCTTTGAACCCTTTGCTGCATTTTCAACATTGATCTGGTAGTCGAAACCGAAGGTCCAGAAACTGAAAATGTCCTGTTCAAGGCGACCGCCAAATTCACGGGTGTCTGCCAGCTGATTTTCGGAACCGGCGCTGTAGAAGTCTTCGCCGACATACTTGATGTGGCCAGAAAGACGGGTCTTGTAGATGTTCCAGTTGAGGGAGGCTCCGATGGCCAGATTCTGGCTGCCCCAATCCAGCCCCATGACACGGTCGTCGTCGCGGTCGGATTCTGCAGACTTCTGCATCTTCTTCGCTTCCTTCACCAGAGTGCGGAGGGAGTCCTTCATTTCCTGGTCGCGAAGGCCGGTGGTCACGCCAAAGATTTCCACAAGCTCATCGTGGCTCATGTAATTGATTCGGCTCTGGTCCTGCATCAGCTTGCGGAGTGTCGTGTAGCTTGTCGTTTCCAGGTTGGCCTTGTCAAACACCTTGTTGATGGCACGCTGGCGAACGACGTCGGAAGTGTCCGCACGACCAAATGCAATCTGTCCGTTCAGTTCGATGTCACCAGGGAAGAACAGCCAGTTTCCATCGGCGTAGACTGTGAATGCGTCGACCATGGGGTCTGCTGTTGCTACGGTCTTGTTGGCACCGTCACGGAGCAGGGGATCTTCGAGTTCATCGTTTGCGTAAATGGCGCCGAGGGTTGCGTCAAAGCGGTGGACGGGCGCCCACTTGAAGGATCCGCCATAGGCGAGACGTTGTGCCTGGGCCGTGCCATCTTCAATGTAGTCCTTGTAGATTTCCGGATGACGGGCGCCTGGGACCATGGAACGCTTGACTTCGCCAAAGAATCCGTTCAGGGCGAAGAGCGGCTCGTCGGCATTGTTCTTCAGGAGGGAAAGCGTGTAGTCGATGCCGAAGAGAGGTAGCCCTGCCATGTAGATGGAACCTGCAGTTTTCTGCATGTCGCCAAGAGTTAGCTGGCTGAACTTATCCGTATACTTGAGGGTGACTGGATTGGGGGAGAAGTGGTTCCAGCTGTCGGCGGTAAGGTCCGCGTTGAACTCGATGGTCTTGCCGTCACTGGATTGCATCAGCAGGTAAGCGGATGCTTCTGCGCCAAAGCCTGGCACCTGGAAGGTGTTTCTATAGTGGTCACCGTGCTTTACGTTCTTGCCGTTTATGAGCTGGTCGCTACCGTGATTTTTGCGGGTTTTTACGTAGTGATAGTTGCCGCCCAGCATGGTATTGCCAATGATGGTCCAGTTCCTTGCGGTGGAATCTGCTGCAACTTCCTGTTCTTCCTGCTCGCGGACCAGAACGCCAATTTTGTCGTTGGGATTCAGCGGGCGACTTTCAACGCCTGGAATTTCCGGATTTGCCGGGAGGGCAGACATGGCGGCCAAAGCGTCACTGTCGAAGTCTTTCTGGTTGTTCTTGACGCTTGCGAGGATGGATTCGTCAAAGACGTCGGAAGAGGAGGCGCCAACCTTGTTTCCACTTACGATCGTTTCGTGGAAATCAAACAGGTTGTTCTGCTTAGCCATGATTCCGTAGCCGTTGTCTGAAAGCTCAGTGCTGGTGACAGCTGTGTTTGCAAGTTCAGAATTCAGCAGGGCGATGTTGTTGCCGTGCAGCTTGGAACGGTCCACGTTTACGCTTGCGTAGTTGGAAACGTGGACGGCTGCTCCCCTGTTGTCGCTGAATTCGCAGTCCATGATGGAAACAGCTGCGTTGCGGGCATAGAGACCGCGGCTTGTTGTGCCGTGGATGTGGGATGCCTGAAGGCTGAGCTTGCCGTTTTCGATGGCGATGCCTGCGACGGCTCCGCTAATGTCGACATTGCGCAGAATGGCCTGTTCTTCACCAGTGATGGTGATGCCTGCCCAGGACTTGTCTTCGCCATTTTCTGCTGCTCTGAAAATGATGGGGTCGTCGGAGGTGCCGGACGCCATGATCTGGCCGTTGATGTTTAGGCCTGTGCCGGGCATGAACTGCAGCACGACGCCGGGCTGGATGAGCAGGGCGGTATTTGGCTGGATGGAAATGTTTTCGGTAACCAGGTAGGGAGATTTTTCTGCGCTGAGGATGCCGTGAAGTTCTCCCTTGAGTTCTGTTCCCTGCGGAATGGGTTCTGCAATGGGAATGGCGGGTGCTGTGGCAACTTCAGCCGGGGCCGGCTGGGCCGCTGTAAAGTCTGCGGGGGTCGAGCCGGTTGCGGCCTGTACTGCGGAGGAATCTGCTGCAGGTAATGCTGTTGTGTCGGCTGCCGGCAGAGTGGCATCTGAATTTACTGCCACATTTGCAGAATCTGCTGCAGGAACGTTTGCGGTGGAATCCGGGGAGACGGCTGCTGTTTCTGCGGGAGCCTGCGTCTCTGCAGGTGTAGTGGCCGCGGGAGCTTCCGCGGCCTGTTCGTTTGCGGGTGCTGCGGGAGCTTCTGCTGCAGTTTCTGGTGCTGCAGCCGGAGCTGTCGTTTCAGGAACTGCGGCGGGTGCTTCAGGTGCAGTTGCCGCAGTCGGAGTTTCTGGTGCAGTTGCTGCAGTCGGAGTTTCTGGTGCGGCCGTTGGTGCTGCTGCTGGAGCATCTACGGGAGCTGCTGCGGGCTGGGCTTCGGTTGCTGCTGCCGGTGTTTCTGCCGGGGTTGCAACGGGAGCCTGTGCAGGAGCCTGCTGTGCTACGGTAAAGACAGAACTTAAAAGAACGGTGGGCAAAATAAAACGATAGGAGTGTTTCATTATTTCACCTCGTAAATCTTAGTGCTCTTAAGAATGTTGCCGTTGTACATTTCAACGGTAATGTCAAAGGAGGTCTTGCCGCCGTATTCCAGTTCCACAGGAACGTCGTAGTCCAGCTGGTCAATCTGGGTTCCCTGCAGGTTTAACAACTTCTCGCCTGTGGCCGCATTCTTTATGACAATGGATTTCAGCTGAGAATAGTCATTCTCCGGAACAGCCTTCACCTTGAGGCGCATCGTCCTGTGAATCGTCTTGTAGGTATCTCCCTTGATGTCGGGTGGAGGAGGTACATGTATGCTCTTCTTGTTGACTCCGGCCGCGCGTTCCCCGTCAATGGTGAGGTAGGAATTGCTTGGCGGATAGCACTTCATCTGCTGGGAAGCCGTGCTGGAATTTCCGGCCTGGTCTGTGATGACGGCACTATAGACGTGGGTGCCTGCACTGATACGGAATCTTCCCTTGGTGTTGGATTCCAGGACGATTTCCTTCTGCAGCTGGCCATCCCTGTTGATGCGGAGGATTCCCATGTCGTCATCCAGCTTGGCAACGGAGTATTCCGCCATGCACTTGCCTGGATTGTTCAGGGTTACGGTCGGGGCGAGAAGGTTCACTTTCTTGCAGGACTTGTTTATGCTCAGGGGAATGGCTTTCGTTTCGGTCTTGCCGTCGTCATAGGTGGCAACTACGAGAAGCTCCTTGCCGTTCCAGGCTCCGTTTCTGTCATTGATGGTGATGGTGGTGGCGAACTCTGTCTGCTCCGGCAAGGTCTTGATGCTGGTTGTGTAGCTGCCGACGGTGAAGTCCAGTGTTGGACCTCCGCTGACGGTTCCGCTTACTTCCAGGGCGCCGTGTTCACAGATGTCTCCATTTTTTGCCGCCACGGTGAATTCAATTGCCTTGGGGGCTTCCTTCCTTGGTTCATATCTGGTTTCGTAGGAGCCGCAGGCGTAACTCATGTCCACGCTTTGCTGTCCGGAGGGAATCATGCTTTCGGGGAGGCCGATGGCTGCGGTGAATGCCTTGATGTCGATGCTTTCCTTGCAGCGGAGATCGAATCTCTTGGTGCCGTAGGCGGACGGAGCCCAGTCGGCGCTGTACATGAACTGTTTGGCATTTGCCACAAGTTCGTTGTTGATGGAAAGTGCCAGGTCCTTCTGGCAGCCGCCCTTGATGGTGATTGCGTTTGTGTCAATGGCATCGGGGAGGGCTTCGATGGCACAGCCTGCACTTGCACTTTGCTGTTCTGCAAAATTCTGGATAAATTCGTTAAGGGCGGTCATCTGGGACTGGAGACCTTCCAGGGAACCTGTAATTGCAAGAACTGCCAGTACCTGGTTCAATACGGAAACGTCGCCTGCAGAAGATATGCTCAACTTGGTGAAGCAGGTTTCCAGGTCAAGGATTGCCATTTCGCCGCCCTGGATGGAAACGTCCGGGCACTTGTCTGCGGAAATGTCCATTTTACCGGTGTTGAGGCCGAATACAAAGCGGTTGCTTCCGACTGCGGCTACGATACCGTCTGTACCGCGGATAGCTGCCGTGGCGGTTCCGGTCCTGAACTTGAACACGCTTCCGTCGTTCTGCTTCTGGGCGTTGAATCTGACTTTACCCTGGATCACTTCGGTCATGGCGGTCTGTTTGCCATCCTCGTTCACCAGCTGGGAGAAAAGTACCAGGGAGTTTTCTTCGATGGAGAGGGTACTTCCATCGGGCAGGGCTATCTGGGTGTTGGATTCTACCAGGGTACGAATGCGGTCCGGCTGGTTTACCTTGTTGCCGACTCGCAGCTGCTTCCAGTCGCCTTCGCCTTTTTTCTGCATGGTGACTTCGCCGATGACGGAACGGACCTTGCCGCTCTTCGATGTGGCGGCGGTTGCCATGGGTACCATTAGGGCGGTAGCAATGGCTAAAACCTTAAATTTGCAGGAAAATGACATATACCCTCACTTTCTCTCGTAATAATCACCTTGAAATATATTTATAATCGCAGCAGCACGAAAGAATATTGTATCTTTTCAATTGGCAAAACTTGCTAACATCAAGTGAATTCGGCTAGGGACTGAAACCTGCGTGATTTTCTGTTTCCTGACCTAGGCGTAAAAAACAAGGACAAAATATGGAAGTCGAAGATCTTACCGTAGCTTATAGCGATGAGGAATCTGGCGAAGAAGTCATCAAGGAACTGAATAAGGAAGTTCTTTCCAAGGGTGCATGGCCTACCGTCATGTTCTTCTACCAGGAAAAGGATGCAAAGACTGGTGACTTTGGTGAACCTAAGGTTTCTCTGCGTCGCTATCGCAAGATGCAGGGCACATTCAAGCCCCAGGGCAAGTTCAAGATTACAGGCAAGGCTCAGGCCGAAGCCATTATCGACGTTCTCAAGAAGTGGTATAACATTTAATGCCGGACCCTGCTAGTTGTAAGAAGGCCGTGAATACGGCCGCAAAAAAGGGTGCAGTCAAGAAGGCTGCTCCCAAGGCGGCAAAGAAGGCCGCTCCCAAGTACAAGATGAATTTCCTGTGTGAAGGAAATATCAAGTCTTTCCCGTGGACCGATAAGTTTGAATCCATGGGTCGTCAGCTTTTGAAGGAAGAAGGCACGGAAGACAACGTAAACATCGTGCTCTGCTCCGACGAGTTTGTTCGTGAGATGAACAAGAACTATCGCGGCCTGGACAAGGTGACGGACGTTCTTTCCTTCGAATGGCACGATGAAATTCCTGGTGAAGAAAGCATGCTGGGCGAAATCTATATCGCTCGTGACCAGGTGAAGCGCCAGGCTCCGGAATATGGAAATTCGTTCTTTGCCGAAATGAAGCGCGTGATTGTTCATGGATTGCTCCATCTTTCCGGTTACGATCACATCAAGGCTGCCGACCGCAAGGTCATGCGTGCCCGCGAATGCGAATTTCTTGGACTTGACCCCTACAAGGAGAAGGACTAATGGAAAATCCTGACTTATGGGCCATCGTTTTCTTAATCCTCTTCCTTCTAGTCTCATTCTGCTTTTCCCTAGTCAAGACGGTCTTTGGCGGCATCTATTCCAAGCGAGCTGCCAGGGATAGAAACGATCGCGAAGAAAAAATTGCGAAGCTGGCATCATGTGGCGGCTTTAACGAAACCATTTCCATCGGCCGTATTTTTTGCAATGTGGGTAGTGGCGTTCTTGGCTTCTACCTCTTTGAAAAGCTTCCCTGGGAATGGGTGCAGCAGTACTGGCTTCTGGGCTTCCTGGCCTACATTGTTGTGGCCTGCTTCTGCATTTATACCTTGACGGTTTTTTGTTCCAATTTGCTGGGCAGTCTAAAGCCAGATACTTTGTCTGTAGTTCTCGTCCCGGTATTTTCCCTGATTCGCAAGCCCTTTGCCTGGCCTGCTCGTCTTTGCCATCTCATATTCGTGAAGCTTCTGAAGGCTTTCGGCTACGATGCAAAACTCAGTTTTTTGCCGGAGGAGCGCCGTGACGCTGTCCAGGCAGACCTCTCCGATGTGAAGGAAGGGGATGGGGAAGGCCTGGAAAAGGAAGAACGCCAGATGATCCTCAATATCTTTGATTTTGTGGAAACTCCCGTTCGCGAAATTATGACGCCTCGCGTGGACATGTGTGCCATCGATGTGGATACTAGTCTGGAAGACCTGGTGAAGGTCCTGAATACAGAACGCCATTCCCGCCTGCCGGTTTACAAGGAAACGGTAGACAATATCGTGGGTATCCTTTCCAACCGAGACTTTCTGGAATGGTACACGGAACACCATCAGGACCAGAAGTTTGATATCATGTCTCTGGTGATGCCGCCGGTATTCGTGCCGTACCACAAGAAGATTGACGATCTCCTGACGGAACTTCGCAAGACGGGTAACCAGTTGGCCATCGTTGTGGATGAATATGGTGGAACAGCAGGCCTTGTGACTCTGGAAGACATCCTGGAAGAAATCGTCGGTGAAATTCGCGACGAGGACGACGTGGATGAAGACGAGGACGTTCAGAAACTGAAGGACGGCAGGTTTATTCTTGATCCGCTCATGACCCTCTCTGACCTGGAGTATGAACTGGATGTTGAATTGCAGCCGCCTGAGGGATCCCATGTGGAAACGCTTTCGGGCCTCATTCAGGCAACCCTTGGAATCATTCCGTCACCTGGTGCGGAAGTTAAGATCGAAGGCTATACCTTCCGCGTTCTGAAAATGGATGGCACCCGCATGGAGAAGGTGATGATGATCCTTCCTCCTGGGAAGTCTGGCCCCAAGACCCAGATGTTCAGGAAGGTCTAGTCCGAAATGAAATTCAAGAGGCTTCGCTCCGGCGGAGCTTTTTTTGTGGCGAAAGCCCCCGCTCATCGCGGAGGCTTTCAAAAAATCGGGTAGTTATAAGCCGGGTTCTGTGCCCTTCGACTAGCTCAGGGTGATGACCATCTCTCTGGACGAACTGTTACCAGCCGCCTCAAGCGACCTACCCGGATGTCCAGCAGCTGCGGGCAGCAACTGGCCCCTACTTGCGTAGGAGCGGACTCCTGCTTGGTCTTGCACCGGTTGCGGTTTGCCGTGCCACCCCTGCCACCAGGTGTGCGGTGAGATCTTACCTCGCCATTTCACCCTTACCAGATTGCTCTGGCGGTATACTTTCTGCTGTACTTTCTGTCGCGTTACCGCGCCTGGACGTTATCCAGCATCCTGCCCTGCGGTGCCCGGACTTTCCTCCAGTCTGAATTGCTTCTCGCCGGCGGTCATCCGCTACCCGGCGCCAAATATAGAAAACCCTGCAAGGGAGTTTTAGTATATTTTGTCAAGTTTTTTGGGGATTTCTATGCACTTTAATCATTTCCTGTCTATTCTTACCCTGGCCTTGGCTTCGGCGGTTTCTGCCTTTGCCCAGAATGGAACCCAGGGGGCAGCTCAGGAAAGTGCTTCCGTAGACTCCACAGCAGTTTTTCGTGTAGACGAAATCCGTTACGAAATCGGTGATGCCTTTGACGATTCCAAGTCCCACACCAAGTACGATAAGCTGGCATACGACATTCTGAACTGGATCCATATCAAGACTCGTGAATCTACCGTCCGCAAGTTGTTGCTTTTTAACGAAGGCGATCATGTGGACCTGAACCTGATGCTTGAAACGGAACGTTTCCTGCGAGAACAGAAGTTCCTTAGTGACGCTAGCATTTCAGTCTTTCAGGACAGTGGCAAGAACGTGGTGAACGTCCAGACCAGCGACAACTGGACTCTTTCTCCGGTGCTGGATCTCTCCCATCCTGGCGATGAATGGAATTACGGAATCGGCATCCAGGAAAGCAACCTTCTGGGTTTGGGTCAGAAATTGGGATTTTACTATGGTCACGATGAATTCCGTGACAGTTGGCTCCTTGCCTACAATGACCCCCATTTCTTGGTACGTTATAACCATCTTGATGTGAACTACAGCTACAATACGGATGGCTACCTAGCCAGTTGGAAAATGTACCGCCCCTTCCTGAGCCGCAGCGTAAATCAGTGGGGGTACACGCTAGAGGGCCTGAAGAACAAGAGTGTTGCCTACATTTACGGCAGTGGGGAACTGCCGCCGGGTGCTGTAGAGGTGCCCACAGAGCGTAGTTTGGATTCTCTCCAGCAGTACAACGGGGAAAAGACTGTTGAACTGATCCGCATGAAGGACTTTATCGATGACTCTCTGAGTTTCCGCATTAGCCGCTCCTTTGGTGGAATCCAGCGGAAATTCTATCTGGGCGCTACTTATGATTACCGGAATATGACCGCCGAAGAGGGGAGAGTCTATCGTTATCTGTTTACGGATGGGGAAAAGGCCTACGCCATTGACTCTGCAGCTGCCTTTAACGAATGGTTGCCAGAACGTAAGGATTCACGCCTTGGTGCCTACATCATGTACTCCAATTTCCGCTATGAGAAAATCTACAACTATCATAACGCAAAGTGGACGGAAGACATTGAGAAGGGCTGGTCCCTGAAGGCTCAGGTTTCCAAGAATTACGAGCAGTTGGGTGCCGCCGATAACGACCTGCGTTTCGACTTCTGGACCGACTTGTATCTTGGCCGCCGTGCAAACCATCTGACACTTAGGTCCCGCATGAACTTCTATCTGGACCATGGTGAGCGAAGGGACTTTTATGGTCGCGTTAATGGTGAATATATTTTCCACCCCAGCAATTCTTTCTCCACAGCGCTTATCGGCTTTGCGGACATGTATGAGGATGCCAAGTACGGCTATCAGCTGACGCTTGGTGGAATTGATGGATTTACCGGATTCCCTGTAGGTTTCTATGCTGGCCAGGCCCGCGTGTACGGAAGTATTGAACCTCGCTGGTTCCCGGACTTTGAAATTCTGACACTGATGCCCGTCTTTGTTGTTTTCGGAAGCGTTGGCGAAACAGCCTGGAAACTGGAAGACATCAATCGCGAAGACTTGATTTACGTGGTGGGCTTTGGTGCTCGATTTGTGCAGACCAAGTCCATTAGCCGCCTGGTGAACAAGATAGATGTAAGTTTCCCCATGAATGGCGCATTGAAGATGAAGCCGAAATTCTCCGTGACAGCGACACTCAATCTGTAATGGATGAATTTCAAGGAATTAGATTTGGATACGATGACTGAAGAAGAAAAAGAAAAGGAAATTGATCGTGAAATTCGAGCCAGGTTCATGGCCCGCAATTTCAAGAATATATTCCTTCGGGTGGAAGTCATTATTGGCGTTGTCGCCATGATTGCCGGAGCGGTTCTCACCGTCATGGTATGGAGCGATGGCTATTTTCCAGGTGCCCTGATGCTGATCATGACAGGGCTTATCAATGTGTTTTTGGCAGTGAAGGAACTGAGGGAACCCACGGATAACATTCTTCACTGGCTGCCCCTGTTTTTCCTTGTGGTCCGCCGTGCCATGTTTTTCCTGAATGTCGTGTTGTTAGCCCTGGTTCTTGGAACCATGACCAATCTCATTGCATATTTTTAGGATAAATTAATCGGCAGCGAAAAGGTTAGTGGACGCCGTCTTCGTTGGCAAAGTTCCTTTCACCATACCAGGACTGAATTTTTTCACGGGCGGTTTCGCTGAAGGCGGAACCGTCTTTCAGTATGTGCTCGGCAGTTTCAAGTGTCTGGGAAATCAGTTCCTGGTCGGCAATCCAGTCAAACCAGCGGAATACCCAGGCGCCACTTTGTTCGTTTCCTTCCAGGTTGCCGGCGCCGCGGGTCTGGAGGTCCAGTTCTGCAATTTCAAAGCCGTCTTCCGTGGCGGAGAACTGCGTAAGCCTTTCCACGCTGGATTCTGCGGCATCGCCGGCGGGCTCCATCAGGAAGCACCAGGCTTCCTGATCGCCGCGGCCAACGCGGCCGCGCAACTGGTGCAGTTGCGCCAGCCCGAATCGGTCCGGCTGGTCGATGACCATCAGGTTTGCTGCAGGAACGTTCACGCCCACTTCAATGACGGTGGTGGCCACGAGAATATGGATCTCGCCCTTTGCAAATCTGGCGATGGTTTCATCCCTGAGAGTGTCGTCCATCTGTCCATGAACTCCCGCAACCTTTAGGTTGGCAATACCTGCAGGAGCGCCGGGTGTAGCTCCAAACTGTGCGATGTACTGGCGGAGTTCTTCGACAATTTCGTCAACGCTGCGGGCGCCGCCTTCTTCATCAGCACCTACACGGCTGGCGATCCAGTAGCAGAGGTTGCCGGAGGCAGCTTCCTTGCAGATGAACTGCTTCATGGAGTCTCGCTTGGCTGGGTTTACCAGGCGGGTTTTGATGGGCTTGCGGCCTGCGGGCTTTTCCTTGATGCTGATGACTTTCAGGTCACCGTAGAGGGCCATGGCTAGACTTCGGGGAATGGGCGTTGCGCTCATAACCAGCATGTCGGGATAGTCGCCCTTGGCGAGCAATGCTTCGCGCTGGCCTACGCCAAAACGGTGCTGTTCGTCGATGATGACGAATCCCAGTTTTGCAAAACAGACGTCCTTGCTGAAAAGCGCGTGGGTACCGATGACCACGTTGCAGAGACCCATCTGCAGTTCGCCAAGAATGACCTTCTTTTCGGCTGCAGGAGTGGCGCCTACAAGCAGCTGCACATGGAGACCTGCAGCCTCCAGGAAGGGCTTCAGGGACTTGTAGTGCTGTCTTGCCAGAATGTCGGTGGGAACCATGAGGGCGCACTGTTCGCCAGCTCCGCTGACGGCCATCATGGCCAGCATGGCGACGACGGTTTTTCCACAACCGACATCGCCCTGCAACAGTGCGTGGAACTGCTTCTTCCCGTTCAGTCCTTCAACGATCGTGTTCAGTGCCGCGTCCTGGCCTCCCGTAAGCTGGAACGGCAACTGTGCCTTGGCCTTCATGACGGAGCCCAGGTCAATCTGTCGCTCGTGACCGCGGAGGCGCTGGTTTTCACGACGCTTCACCATGCGAAGGCAGAAAGGCAAAAGCTCCAGGACCTTCATCTCCCGCTTGGCCTTGTAAATGCCGGGAAAGTCCTTGGGCTGGTGCAGTGTTCGCAGGTTATCCATGACGGAATTGAAGTGCAGGTAGTCCGTCAGTTCCCTGGGGCAAAGTCCAGGTAGGGTCAGGTTCGGAAACCTGAAGATGGTCTTGTACAGTCCCCGGAAAAATTTCTGTTCCATGCGGGATTCGCGGCAGGCTTCACTGATGGGGTACACTGGCTGGATGCATCCGCTGTATTCTTCGTCTTCCTCGAAGGGCTGCATTTCGGGGTGTGTCATCTGGAGGCCGCGGTAATCACCGACCTGGCCGGTCACCAGCCAGCGAGTGTCGTTCTTGATGCGTCGGGCCCAGTAGTTCGCGCCCTGGAAGAAGGACAGCAGGATTTCGCCGGTACCGTCCGTCAGGGTCGCAACGAATCTGGACTTGCGACCGCGGAGAATCCCTGCCCGTTTGATGGTCCCGATAAGAACAACCTTTTCGCCCACCTTGCAGTTGCCGATGGGAGTAACCTTGGTCTGGTCCAGGTAAGTTCGGGGGATATTATAGAGGAGGTCGGCAACTGTGTTCAGGCCTGCCTTACGGAGTGCATCGATTCGCTTTGGACCGAGTCCCGGAAGTTGGGATAGTTCCATACTTATTCAGGCAGGCTTTCGCCTTTTTCCGCACGGTCCTGGGCCTTGCGTCGGGCAGTCTTGCCGATGATGTTCATGTTGGACCAGCTGAACAGGGTTACCTGGTTGCCGTTCTCGTCGTACATCTTGATGCCCTTGGAGTCTACGGCTGCAAAGAACCTGTTCAGGGCGTCGATCAGCTCGTTGGTCTGGTTCACCAGGTCCTTGGAATTCAGCAGTTTATCCATGGCTGGTGCGTTTTCAATGTCGGCGATGACCTGGCTTGCCTTGGCCGTGCCTTCGGAGAGGCTTCTGACGACGCTATCCAGCTGGGCGAGCTTGGTATTGGCTGCATCGGACAGGGTCCTCATGGCGGTGTCTGCCTGGTTGGTCACATCAATGAGGGTGTTGGATGCTTCTTCCACCTGGTTGAAAAGGTCCTTGATCTGGGGCTGGATGGCGCTGATGGTCTTGTCCGCATCTTCCAGGATTCCTTCAACACCGCCGATGGCGTTCTCATACATTTCCTTGGCGGAAGGGTGGGTGGAGTCGCCATTTGCTACAAGCAGGACCATTTCCCGGACGGATTCCAGCTGGGCGTTCACGTTATCCATGAGACGGAGGGCTTCTGCGATGCCCGGTTCGAAGTGTCCCTGGTGGACGTGGTCTTCCGGCAGTACGGTTCCGGTCTTGGAAGGGACGATTTCAAGACGGCGCTGGCCCATGAGGGCATAGTTCACGTTGTTGAACTGAGTGCCTTCCCTAATGGTGATGGGGTCGGTAAACTTGATGATGACGCGGGAACGGTCCCCTAGCCAGGTGACGGACCCGATGGTGCCCACCTGGTAGCCGCGGATGACGACCACGTCTTCTGGTTGCAGGGAGCCCAGTTCATCAAAATCTACGATTGCGGTGTAGGTTTTCTGGTGGTGGGCGTCGTACATACTATAGGAAACGGACACAATGACGCAAATAAGCGCCAAAATGGTCAAATAGCCTATAGCCCTGTCAGAAATTCTCATGTATGGAAACATAGTAAAACCCGTACTGGCCCTGCTGGATGGACTTGACGAAATCCCGCTTTTTTCTAAATTTGCCCCTACCGATGAAAATCGGAACCCTCCCGGGGCCAATGGTGGTACCTGGGCGAATGACCAAAGGGACTCATTATGAGACAATACGAAACGATGGTAATCATCGACGCTATGATCTCTGACGACGCTATCAACGCTGAAGTCGAGAACATCGCAAAACTGATTACTTCCAATGGCGGTGAAATTCTCCGTCGCGATGACTGGGGCAAGCGCAAGCTCGCTTATTCTATCAAGAAGCGTCAGCATGGCTTCTATGTTATCTTCTACTACAAGGCAGAAGCTGCAGTCGTTGCTAAGTTGGAAGCTGTTCTCAAGCTTAACGATAACGCTCTCCGCTGGATGACTCTCGTCGACTATCCGATGAGCGAAATCGTCTACAACCAGGATGTTGCACAGTCTACCGAAGAAATCATTCCGGTTGACGCAGAAGAAGGGGAGGCTGAATAATGGCTTTTGAAGATAAGAAGCAGGCTCCGCGTATTCGCCGCAAGAAGACTTGCTGGTTCACCGAAAACAATGTCCAGTTCATTGACTACAAGGACGAAAAGACTCTTCGTCGCTTCGTTTCTGAACGTGGTAAGATCATTCCGCGCCGTATCTCTGGCACCTCTGCCAAGTACCAGCGCATGTTGAACGAAGCTATCAAGCGCGCTCGCCAGATGGCTATCCTTCCGTTCGTTTCTGACAGCCTTCGCTAATAGGGAGAACTAGACTATGGAAATTATTCTTAAGGCCAATGTTCCTCACCTCGGCAAGATGCTCGATGTCGTGAGCGTTAAGGACGGTTACGCACGTAACTACCTGTTCCCGCGCAAGCTCGCTGTGCGCGCTACCAAGGAAGCCAAGGCTCAGATCGAAAGCAACCGCGCTGCCCTCGAAGCTCAGTTCCAGAAGGAACTCGCAGCTGCTGGTGACGTTGCTGCTAAGCTCTCTCAGGTTTCTGTCAACCTCGAACGCCGCGTTGTTGAAGGCGAACGTCTCTACGGTTCTGTTACCGCAGGTGACATCGCTGAAGCAATCACCAAGGCTGGTGTCAAGGTTTCCCGTGCTCAGATCGACCTCGCAGAACCCATCAAGCAGCTCGGTGTCTACACCGTTACTGTTAAGGTCTTCAGCGACGTTGAAGCACAGGTTAAGGTTTGGGTTGTTGCAGAGAAGGCATAAGCCGATCGTTGCTTAGCTAACTCACGCTAAACCAAAACAATTTGAACCGTCCCTTCGGGGGCGGTTCTTTTGTTTTTGACGGGAAACTAGCCATGTCAATTTTGCTATTTTGGGTGCATATGCGCAAGTTTGCACTTCTACCTTTGTTTTTTGGTCTTGTGGGCGCCACATCCGTGTTTGCCCAGCCTCGTGATCTTTTTGCTGAATTCGAAGAAGAGGCCGCTGCTGCTGAAAGTTCTGCGGCTGCGGTCAGTTCTGCTGCCGTTCCCGCCAGTTCCGCTGCAAATCTTGCAAGTTCTGCAGCTGTTCCCGCAAGTTCCGCTGCCGTGCCGATGAGTTCTGCCGCAGTTGCTTCAAGCAGCTCCGTTGCACTTTCTTCCTCCAGTGCTCCGGTTTCCAGCAGTTCTGTCGTTCCCTCTTCATCCAGTGTTCAGGTTTCCTCCAGTTCTGTAGAACTGTCCTCCTCCAGTGAGGCGGTCAGCAGCTCCAGCATTGCAAGTAGTTCCAGCGAGGTGCCGTCCTCTTCTAGCGTTGTGGCTGACTCCGCTGCCGTGGCTGTCGCTCCTGTGGATTCCGCTGCCGCCCAGGTTCCCGCAGATTCACTTCCCCTGGATTCTGCAGCTCAGGCTAGAGCAGACTCCATCAGAAATGACTCGCTGGGCCGTGCCTATGCCGCAGAAAAGGAAGCTGCCATCCAGGCCTCTATTGCGGAAGCCCGAAAGAGAGATTCCCTGGAAGCCCTGTCCAGCAGTTCTGCTGATGCTCCTGTGTTTCCGTCCTCTTCAAGCATGAGCCGTCGTGATCTTCTTGGACCGGTGAAGGTTTCCAAGGTGAACGGTATCGATGAAATGAAGGGCAAGTACAAGAGTCCCCGTAAGGCTCTTTTCATGTCTCTCGTGGTGCCGGGTTCCGGTCAGCTGTACGTGGGAGGCTCTACCTTTACGAATGTCCGTGGTGTCGCCTATCTGGCTTTGGAAGCTGCCCTCTGGGGTAGCTGGTACTATTTCTCTGTTTACAAGTACGACAACCAGGTAAGCAGTTACAAGAAGTTTGCCAAGAAACATTATTCCATTGGACGCTACGAAACGGGCATGCGTGAACTGTTTGGCCAGCTGGCAGATGAAACGGAAGAATCCCGCTTTGAAACCCGCTACATGAGCTCTCGTGAAAACTTCTGCGAAGCGCTCTACGGTACTGCAACCCACAATGGCTGCTACACCAGGGGAACCCTGTTCTATAACGACAAGAACCACAAGAATCTCTTTGCCGAAGAGAACCCCCTGGGTAAGGAACTGAAGACCTTGAGAAAGGTGGATGACGAGGACGCTCTCTACCAGGAAATTTCCAACAGGTCCTACGTACTTGGCTGGGATGATGTGCAGGACGCTAAGCTGGCCATCAACCTTGGCCTGGAAGATGATGGTTCCTCTGTTGAACCGTTGGCATCTTCCAAGCACATGAAGGAATACCGTGACATGCGTAGCAAGGCCAATGACTATGCCGACATGCAGGCCTGGTTCTTTGGTGGCATTATCCTGAACCACCTGATTTCCGCTGTGGATGCTGCATTTACTGCAAATGCACACAACAAGGAACTCTACTCGGAAGATCTTTCCTGGTATGATCATCTCCACTTTGACAGTTACATGAGCTTTGTGAATGGCGTGGATGTAGGTGTCCAGGCCAGCTGGGGATTCTAGTCCATGCGATTTCTTCTTGCCATAATGCTTGCTGCGGTGACCGCCTTCTCTCAGGTGGTTATTTCCGTGGATGAAAGCGTAAGCAAGAATCGTAACAAGAGTGCCTTTCTTGCAATAGGTGCCAGCGCCCTTCTCCCGGGTATGGGTGAGCTTTACCTGGATCAGAAGGATATGGTCCGTCCCTTTGTGTGGGTGGATGCTGCTCTCTGGGTGACTGTCTTCGGCAGTTACTTCATTGGTGAACGCTATGTCACATCGGCGCACGGATATGCCGTTCGTCACGCAGGACTCAACTCTTCTAGCAAGAATATCGACATGCTGAATACGGTGGGCGACTATCGTAGCCGAGGCGGCGTCGACGGACAGAATTCCTCTCCTGATATGGAAGAAGACTATAACCAGGCCATGATCCGCGCTGGCAAGAAAATTGATGCTGACCTCAACGCCAGCATTCAGTGGGACTGGGGCAGTTCCGACAATCCGGAAACGTCTGAACATATTGACGAATACAAGAACCGCCTGCGTCATTACCGAGTCAGCCGCATCGTATTCCAGGCAAGTGTGGGGGCCCTGGTGCTAAACCGTGTGGTATCCATTCTTGACGCAGTCCGCATTTATCGTCGAACCTCATCTAGTTCCCTTGCCCAGCATATTGATTTCTCACCGGAATTTTATGATGATGGCAGCGGTGTTATGATGAATGTGAAATTTTAGCCAATAGGACAGCAACCTGTTTGCTGTTTTTTGCATCTAAAGAGCGCTATGAAAAAATTGTTGTGTTGTGCTGTTTTGCTTTTTGCCAGTGTGTTTGCGCTGACTTCCTGTTCTGGGGAAGATGGTGCTGCCAAGGGCGGTGCTGCGAAGGGACCCGGTGGTAAGGGACCCGGTCGCGGACCTGCCAAAACCTTTGCTGTGGAAGGTTACATTGCCGAAGCGCATAAGGCCAACGGTGCCTTCAAGACTATGGCAACTCTCGAAGCATTGAATAGCGTAGATCTTTCTGCGGCGGCTAATGGCCGTCTGGTGAGCCTCAGCGCCAAGGATGGAGCTTCTGTACAGAAGGGAACTCTCCTTGCAAAGATTGATGACTCCGAACTGAAGGCTCAGCTGAAACAGGCTGAATCAAACCAGCAGCTGGCCAAGCAGAAAATGGAACGTACTCAGGGACTGGTTGAAAAAAATGCAGCCACCCAGGCTGACCTTGAGGCTGCCGAGGCAGGTCTCAAGTCTGCAGATGCCAATATTGAACTGATCAGGGCTCAGATTGCAAAGACGGAAGTGCGTGCACCCTTTAGCGGAAAGCTTGGCTTCGTGAATGTTTCCGTGGGTGCCTGGGTTACTACAGGTACGTCGATTATCACTCTCAGTGAAGTAAACAAGTTGAAGGCTAAATTTGCCTTGCCCCAGCGTTACGCAACAACCTTGAAGGTTGGGGATTCCATTGAACTTCAGGATGAAGAGCGTGCTATTACGAGGAAGGGAAAGGTTTCCGCACTGGATGCCACTATTTCAGAAAGTAGCCGCACCCGCCAGATTCTGGTGACGGTAGACAACGCCAAGGGTGACTTGATTGCCGGTGGATACGCCAAGGTGAATGTGAATCTTGAGTCCGGTCGTACCAAGACAATTCCCGTCCCAGCCGAAGCTCTTACTCTGGATAAGGATGGCGCCTACGTCTTTGTGGTGCAGGAAGGTAAGGCTTCCATGCGTCGTGTAGAAACCGGTCTCCGCACGCCTATTTCCGTGGATGTGATTTCGGGCCTGAATGAAGGCGATACGGTGATTACTTCCGGCCTCATTAGCATCCGCCAGGGAAGTGTCGTCCGCATCCGCGAAGTCCGAAACAATACTGACTACGAAGTGGATTAGCTTTGAGCGGTGAGTTATGAGTGATGAGCTATGAGCTGTGAGTGTATGACTGGAGCGGATGTTATGGAATGTTTAGTTGATGCATTATTGTGTGAGAAAATTGTTTTTTGCGGATGTGGTCTCACTACTCATAGCTCAAAACTGAATACTGTATTATGAGTGTAGCAAACCTTTCTGTTCGTCGTCCGGTTCTCATGACCGTTGTCGCCCTGGTGATTTTGTTGCTGGGCGCATTCGGTATGAGCAACTTGGGTATCCGCGAATATCCTAACGTTGACTACCCCCTGATTCAGGTCCGTACTTCCTATCCGGGCGCAAATGCTGCCGTGGTGGAAGCGGAAGTGACTGAAGTTCTTGAATCATCCATCAACAGTGCACCTGGCATCAAGGCCTTGACCTCTACCAGTTCCGATGGCTTCTCCTATATCAGCGTGGAATTTGAAACAGGCATGGACCTGGAAGACGCGGCCAACGATATCCGCGACCGTGTGAGCCGCGTGCGCCGTCGCCTGCCTGACGATGTGGACGAGCCTACGGTGAACAAGAGTGATTCCGACTCCGACCCCATCTTGATGATCAGCCTGGTCAGCGATAAGCTGGACGCCATGGAAGTTTCCGAAATCGCCCGCAACCATGTGAAGGAACGCCTGCAGACCATTAACGGCGTTTCCGAAGTGATGATCTGGGGCGAAAAGCAGCCCACGGTTCGTCTGTGGATCGATCCTATCCGTATGCAGGCTCTGGGCGTTACCGGCAGTGAAATGAGCGCAGCTCTCAGCAGGGGAAACCTGGAACTTCCGGCAGGCTCTATCGAAGGAACCGAAACGACGCTTTCCATCCGTACCTTGGGACGAATTCTTGATCCCGAGTCCTTTGCAAATATTGCGGTGAAGACGGCCGCCGACGGCACCGTCATTCGCGTGTCCGATGTGGCTAACATTCACTATGAACCTCTGGATACCCGTAAGGGCTTTAGACGCAACGGCAAGAATACGGTGACCTGCGCCCTTGTTGCACAGCCCGGTAGTAACCACGTGAATATTGCTGATGAATTCTACAAGCGTGTGGAAGATATTCGTCGCGAACTGCCCGAGGGCGTGGACATGCTTTATGGTCGCGATACCTCCATCAACATTCGCGCCTCCATCAAGGAAGTGGTAGAAACCATCTTCATTGCATTCCTCCTTGTGATTGCCATTATCTTTGCGTTCCTCCGGCAGGGCCGCACCACGATTATCCCCATGGTGGTGGTGCCGGTGGCTGTGATTGGTAGTTTCTTTGTTCTGTATCTTTGCGGGTTCAGTATCAATGTGCTGACGCTTTTGGCCATGGTGCTTGCCATTGGCCTTGTGGTGGACGATGCCATTGTGATTGTGGAAAACATCTACGACAAGATTGAAAAGGGCATGACACCGAAGCAGGCTGCTGTGGCAGGAACCAATGAGATTTTCTTTGCCGTCATTGCGACGTCCATTGTGTTGATGGCGGTATTTGTTCCCGTGCTGGCTCTGGGCGGTACTACGGGCCTTCTTTTCCGCGAATTCGTGGCGGTGATGATTGGCACGGTGTTCCTTTCCACCTTCTGTGCATTGACCCTTTCGCCCATGCTTTGCTCCAAGTTCCTGCGCCATCAGAAGAAGGGTCGTTTCTATAACTGGACTGAACCTTTCTTCAACTGGCTGAACCGCATTTATGCCGTGTTGCTTGGCGGATTCCTGAAGTTACGCTTCTTGTTGTTCCCGGTGGTGGCTGGTCTCCTGTTTGCGGCCTATTTCTGCTTCAACAACATGAGTAGCGAAATGGCGCCCACGGAAGATTCCGGTTCCGTCATGGTGAACGTGAACATGCCCGAAGGCGTTACCCTCACTCGAACCAAGCGCATGGCCGACGCCTTTGTGGATGAGGTCATGACGATATTGGATAGCGGTGAATATAAGGAAATGCAGGCTGGCGCCTGGAATGCTGGCAACTCCAGAATTCGTCTTTCCCTGAATGACGACAAGAAGGCTCGTCGTCCACAGAGTGTGATTGCCCATGAAATCCAGTTGCTGGGAAATGAATATCCGGATCTTCGCGTGATGGTGTTTGAACCCCAGAGTATCAGTACGCAGCGAGGCGGCCTGCCGGTTCAGTTTGTGTTGCAGGCAGGTTCCATTGAAACGCTGCGAACCCTTGTTCCAAAGTTTATGGAAGAGGCGAGCAAGAGTCCTGTGTTCAGCGTTGTAAATACAAACCTGAAGTTTACCAAGCCAGAACTACATATTGAAATCTTGCGAGACAAGGCCAACGAGGAGGGTGTTTCTGTAAACGATATCGCCCAGGCCATTCAGCTGTCCATCAGCGACAAGAGCTATGGCGAATATTACAAGGAAGGACGCCAGTACGATGTGATTGGAGCAGTGGGCTATCAGTACCGCAGTTCTCCCCAGAACCTGTCCCTACTGACGGTGAAGAATAATAAGGGCGAGGCGGTAAGTCTGGATAACTTTATCACGTACAAGGAGCGCTCTGCATCGCCATCGCTACCGCGTTACAATCGCTTTAGTGCGGCAACTATTCAGGCGGGTCTTGTTCCCGGCATGACCATTGGCGATGGCGTGGAAGAGATGCGCCGCATTGCAAGGAACGTGCTGAAGGAATACCCGAACGTCAGTACCACACTTAGCGGTGCTTCCAAGGAATTTGAGGAAAGTTCCTCCGGCCTGTATGTGGTGTTCCTGCTGGCTTTGGCTTTGATTTTCCTGGTGTTGGCGGGTCAGTTCGAAAGTTTCCGTGCGCCGCTGGTGATTTTCTTTACGGTTCCCCTGGCACTGGCTGGTGCACTGGCCTGTCTCTACTTGACGGGACAGACCTTGAACATCTTCAGTGAAATTGCGTTGATTCTCTTGATTGCCCTTGTGACGAAGAACGGTATCCTGATTGTGGAATTTGCAAACCAGATTGCCGAAGCTACGGGCTGTTCCAAGCTGGAGGCGGCTAGGCAGGCGGCGGAACGCCGCTTCCGCCCAATCCTTATGACCAGCCTTTCCACGGTACTGGGCGCCGTGCCCCTGATCCTCACGGGCACCCCTAGCCGCATCGCCATGGGTGTTGCTATTGCGGGCGGCCTCACGTTCGCCACCTTCATGACTCTGTTCATTGTGCCTGCGGCGTACAGCTACTTTGCGGGCAAGGTGGAACACGCCCACAGTACAGACGCCAGCAAGATGGCTTGATATAAGTACGTGCTGCGGCGGGGTGATGCCTATTTCACCATCTGGTATACTTTCTCGTCCTTGCGGCTCATGCCGTAGCGGGTTCGGAGAATCTGTTCCTTGTACAGGGAGTCGTTCTTCAGACGCTCAATTTCCTGCTGGTGCTGTTCGATAAGTTTTTCAAGGGAATCTACTTGGGCCTGGTATTCGGCGATTTCCTGCTTCACCTGTTGCTGGCGGGGAATGCTGTTGTTTCCGAAAAGCAACTGCACGACCATGACGGCCATCAAGAAAATCAAGACCACGAGGGCGATGTAGATTCTTTTGTGCATTAGGCTGCTCCGTTGAAGTAGAACTGGAAATTGTCTTCGGTATGGGCAAGGCCCGCTATTTCCAGCTCCGTTAATATAGTTAAAAGCTGGTTTGTATTAAAGTCAAATTCGGCTTGCAGTTCTGAAAATGTTTTCCTGAAACCGTTGACCTTACGGAAAAAGGCCAATGTATCTACAGTCAGGTTGCAGCCGATTGCGCTCAGGTGTTCCAGGCTCTGTCCTCCCTGCTTGGGAAGCCCCAGCACCTGGCAGAAACTTTCCGGGCGGAATATGGGGAGGGCTACACCCGAATCCAGTAGCAGGTTTGTGCCGCTGGCCACTTCGCTGTCGAAATCTCCGGGAATAGCGTAAAGTGGCTTGCCCTCCTGACGGCAGAATTCTGCGGTGACGAGGGCACCGCCCTTCTCCTTGCTCTGGACCACAAGCGTCCCTCGGCTCATACCCGAAATAACCTTGTTGCGGGCAATGAAGTTCCCTTTATAGGCAGGTGTGTCTGGCTGAAATTGACTCACTAGGGCGCCACCGCTCTCAATGATTCGTCTGGCAAGGTCTCCGCGGGAACCTTCTATTTTTGTATCTAGCCCCTGGGCCAGTACCGCGATGGTGGGGAGGCCCGCTTCCAGTGCCGCCTCATGGCAGAGGCTGTCAATGCCTTGGGCAAGTCCAGAAATGATTACCGCTTTAGTGCCCTTCAGGGAGAAAACGAGCCGCCTGCAGAGTTCAGCCGCGCTATTGGAGGGCCGTCGGGTTCCCACCATGGCAATGCCCACGCAATCGCTTTTGGGGAGCGTCCCCGTCACGTACAGTTCGTCGGGCCTGTAAATGGACTTCCCTAACAAAAGAGGCATATGGTCTTTATCAAAGCTTTGATTCTGGACACCGGTGCCGTGTTCGTCTTTTCTATCTTGTGTCATATGAGTTATTCCTTTAAAGACCTTACTGATATTATGGCGAGACTCCGCGCCAAGGATGGCTGCCCCTGGGATCGTGAGCAGACCCATCAATCCCTTTTGCCCTACCTTGTGGAAGAGTCCTGTGAGTATATCGATTCTGTTCAGGAAAATGACAAGGAACACATGTGCGAAGAATTGGGAGACGTGCTTTTCCAGGTGGTTTTCCATTCCCAGGTTGCAAAGGATAACGGGGATTTTTCCATCGACGATGTGGTGAACGGCATTTGCGAAAAGATGATTCGTAGGCACCCGCACGTTTTTGGTGATGCAGAGGCCAATACACCCTCCGATGTATCCCGCCGTTGGGACAAGATCAAGGCTCAGGAAAAGAACAACCTGAAGCATGCGGGCGAATCCATCATGGACAAGGTCAGCAAGAGCATGCCAACGCTTGCTCGCTCCCAGGACATCATTCGCCGCGTTGCCCGCGTTGGTTTTGACTGGGGAGAGGCCGGTCCCGTGTTTGACAAGGCTCAGGAAGAGTTTTCCGAGTTCCGTGCGGAAATGGAAAATATATCCGCCGAGAACAAGAACATTGACCGCCTGGAAGATGAATTTGGCGACATCATGTTCAGCCTGGTCAATGTGGCCCGCCACTGCGGCTTCAACGCAAACATCGCCCTGCAGCGTGCCAACAGCAAATTTGAAAAGCGCTTCCGCGAAGTGGAGCGCCTGGCCAAGGCCGAAGGCAAGGAAGTGAAGGACGAGTCCGCAGAACGTCTCCAGGAATTCTGGAAACAGGCAAAGAACGTTTCAAAGTAAATTTTACGCTTGGATAGATTTTCCCTGGGCGTTCCCGTAAACGGTCGGGTGCTGCTCGCTTCGCTCATCAAGCCCCTGCGGGTCTTGCCACATGCGTGCGACGCCCCCTAACGCAATTTGGGAGTGTGCCTCACAAAAGAAGGGATAATTCCAGTTTGGAACATCGCAACTTGGAACAGGAATCCTGACGATTTCTGTTCCTTTTCCTTTTTGAGAACCTTATATTATCAATGTGCTTCCAGTAAATCCTGGTTCTAGAGATGGGATGCCAAATCGAACCGCGGGGTAGGATTTATTGGGCGCACAAACCGCAGGCCGAGTGTCCTGCGGTCTTTTTTTTTGCAGAAAAAACTTCGACTACATTCTTTCACAAAAAAGAAATCCCGCGATTTCTCGCGGGACTTCTTGTCTTGCAAATAACGCCTGCGGTCTTCCCGTGAGCAAAAGAAAAAGGGTCGGTAAGAACCGATCCCTTTTTATTTGCGAGAGTGAGGACCAACCAGAACTTGCATCCTGATTGGGTCCGAGCGGTCTTACCGTGAGTAAGCAAAAAGGACTGGTATGAACCAGTCCTTTTTTGCTTACGAGAGCATGGGCCTACGAGAGTTTTTATCCTGCCTTAGCCCATGCGGTCAGGTTAAGCGCGTGCGCCAGCCTTGTCGCCGTACTTCTTGATGAGTTCGTCCTGGATGTTGCGCGGAACCGGGAGGTACTTTGCAAATTCCATGGTGAATTCAGCCTTACCCTGAGTCATAGAACGCAGGTCAGTTGCGTAACCGAACATTTCAGACAGCGGAACTTCAGCGGTGATGGTGGTCATGCCCAGTTCTTCGTTTGTACCAACGATGGTACCACGACGCTGAGAAACGTTACCAACAACGGAACCCTGGAATTCGGTCGGGGTCTGGATTTCAACCTTCATGATCGGTTCGAGGATCTGTGCACCAGCCTTAGCGAAGGCTTCACGGAATGCCATACGAGCTGCAACCTGGAAGGCCATATCGGAAGAGTCAACGGGGTGGAATGCACCATCCTGGACGTCCATTTCGATACCAACAACCGGGAAGCCGATCAAGGAACCAGCAGCCATGCAGCTCTGGAAGCCCTTATCGCAGGACGGGATGTATTCCTTAGGAATACGGCCGCCAACGACGGAGTTGATGAAGTTGTAAACCTTTTCGGAGTCGCCTTCCACAGCCATCGGACGCATTTCGCCGACGACCTTAGCGTACTGACCGCTACCACCGGTCTGCTTCTTGTGGGTGTAGTCGAACTTGGATGCGCGGGTGATGGTTTCACGGTATGCAACCTGCGGAGCACCAGTCTGAACGTCAACCTTGTATTCACGACGCATACGTTCGATGTAAACGTCGAGGTGAAGTTCGCCCATACCCTTGATGATGGTTTCGCCAGATTCCTTGTTCACTTCAACCTGGAAAGTCGGGTCTTCCTTGGTGAAGCGGTTCAGAGCCTTGGACATGTTGTCCAGGTCGTCACGGTTCTTGGCTTCGATCACAAGTTCGATAACCGGGTTAGGAACGTGCATGGAGGTCATGTTGTAGTTGTTCTTGCCATCGGTAAAGGTAGTACCGGATGCGCAGTCAATACCGAACAGAGCAACGATGTCGCCTGCACCAGCTTCGGTGATATCCACCATTTCGTCAGCGTGCATACGAACGAGACGGCCAACGGAAACCTTCTTGCCAGTGGAGATGTTGGTGATCATGTCACCCTTCTTGATAACACCCTGGTATACGCGGATGTAGGTCAGCTGACCGTAGCGGTCGTTCACCAGCTTGAATGCGTAGGAAACCATGGGTTCGTTATCTTCGGACTTCAGAACAACTTCTTCTTCGTTGTTGTTCAGGTCGAGAGCCTTGTTTTCAACTTCCTGCGGGTTCGGGAGGTAGTCCACAACACCGTCGAGGAGCTTCTGGATACCAATGTTCTTATGAGCGGAACCCATGAACACCGGAGTAACTTCGAGGCTAATGCAAGCTTCGCGGATGGTCTTCTTGATGAGAGCCTTATCGATGTCATCAACACCGTACTTGCCTTCCATAGCAAGTTCCATGATTTCGTCGTTGTAGTCTGCGCAGCAGTCAACGAGCTTTTCACGGTATTCCTGAGCCTGGTCAGCCAGTTCAGCCGGGATTTCGGTTTCGCGCATGTCGTCGCCGTTGTCGCCTTCGAAGTAGTAGGCCTTCATTTCAACCAGGTCAACCACGCCCTTCAGCTGGTCTTCGAGACCGATAGGAATCTGCATGACGCAGGGCTTGTGGTTCAGCTTTTCCTTAAGCATAACAGCAACGCGGAGCGGATTTGCACCGGAACGGTCGCACTTGTTGACAAACACAACGCGAGGCACATGGTAGCGCTTCATCTGGCGGTCAACGGTAATAGACTGAGACTGAACGCCTTCCACGCCGGTAAGAACGAGGATAGCACCGTCAAGCACACGGAGAGAACGTTCAACTTCGATAGTGAAGTCCACATGCCCCGGGGTATCGATGATGTTGATGGTGTCGGCTTCGCCAGACTTGGTGTGGGTCCAGCTTGCGAAGGTAGCAGCAGACTGAATGGTGATGCCGCGTTCGCGTTCGAGTTCCATGGAGTCCATCGTGGCACCGACGCCGTCCTTACCACGAACTTCGTGGATAGCGTGAATACGCTTGGTGTAGTAAAGGATACGTTCGGTAAGAGTGGTCTTACCGGAGTCGATGTGGGCAGAAATACCAATATTTCTGTGGGTAGTAATGTTTTTCATAGTTTATTCCACAAATGGAGTTGATGTTTATTTGAGTTGCGCGCAAAGATAGAAAAAAAAAGGGGGGTGTTCAAGGGCTTGCCATTTTCGACGGCCTAAACAGGGAACTTTTGTTCAAAAAAGGCTAAAATCGGGGAAAATGGAGGATTTTAGGCTTCCTTGTCTTCTTCCTGGACAGGAACGGGAGCGTCAGTATCTGCCAGAGCCTTGAAATAGGCTGCTGCAGTCTTGCCGACTTCCGTCGTATCATAATAGGTGTAGGCTCCGTTTCCGATGGCGCCGATGGCGGGGATGGCCCTGAGGAGGGTCTTGCCTGCAAACTTGGTAGAGACGGCAATTCCAACTTTTTGAAGAATGGTCTTCAGGGCGGCTACAGAAAGAGTCTGGACCACGATACGGCTGCCGGTACGGACGGCAAGGTCCCTAAGGAGGGAGGCTGCGCTATGGCGGAAGAGGCACCACACCATGGCCTCGCGGCTAAGGAGTGCAAGCTTGCCGTAGGAGGCGGCAATGTCTGCAACCAACTGGGCCTGGATTCGCCAGACTGCTGCAATGTCCGGAATGGAGGTGAGCACTCCGGTAAAACCGGCTGGAATGGAAAGGGTGGCGCTGACGGCGGCAGCCTTCAGGGCGGCCTGGTTTGTCAGGCGGGAAACCTTTTCCTCAGGGCTGTTCAGGGGAGTGTGGAGAGATTCCGGAATGTCGGTGATCAGGTCAAAGAGAATGCTGGTCGCCTTTTCCTTGAGGTATTCCGCAGTTTTAGAGTCTTTTTCCATAGAGCCTCCAATGTTAAAAGAAAATCTTTGCCAGGCCTGCAGCTACGCCGGGGAGGGTATACTGGAGGGTGGTCTTCTCGAGCCAGAGACTCAACAGTTCATCCATCCAGATTCTGCCGCAGCTGATGCTGGAAACTAGAAAATCAGTATGGTCGCCCATGTCCTGCAGGACGTAGTATGCCCTGAAGGCTATGGGCTCCTTTTCTCCGTGAAGAAGGACGTCCACATCAACATATCCCTTGTCGGAATTGATAGTTAGGTTCTGAATATCTCCAAAGCGCTGAACCCATTCGTTCTTACGAATGATCTTTTCGATGGCCTTGTCGCGGAGGTTGTTCAGAAGAGACATTTACAATTCCTGTGAACTAGCGGGGCAGAGTGAGGATTTCGATACCGTCCTTGGTCTTCACCACAGTGTGTTCCCACTGGGCGCTGAGGCTGCCATCGCGGGTGACTGCAGTCCAACCGTCGGAGAGGGTCTTGGTTCCGTACTTGCCGGCGTTGATCATGGGTTCAATGGTGAACACATTGCCCGGTTCAATGAAGTTGGTGTATTCGTTGTTACGGAAATGGAACACCAGGGGCTCTTCGTGGAAGCCGCGACCGATGCCATGTCCGCAATAGTCCTGAACAACACTGAAACCGTGTTCGTCGGCAACATCGTTGATGACGTAGCCGATGTCGTTCCAGCGGGCGCCCTGTTCACCTGCGACGCGGATGCCTTCTTCCATGGCGAACTTGGCGGTGTCCACCAGTTCCTGTGCGAGCTTGCTGACCTTGCCCACGGTGAACATGGCGGAGGTGTCGCCGTGGTAGCCCTGGAGGATGGTGGTGATGTCGATGTTGACGATATCGCCTTCCTTAAGGATCGTCTTGGCATCGGGAATGCCGTGGCAGACCACTTCGTTGATGCTGATGCAGGCGTAGCGGGGGTAGCCGTGGTAACCCTTGCAAGCAGAAATACCCTTGTGCTGACGGGTGTATTCCGCAATGAATTCGTCAATTTCCAAAGTGCAGACGCCGGGCTTGCACATTTCGCCTGCGCGAATCAGAGTCTCTGCTGCCAGTGCGCCAGCATCGCGGATCAGTTCAATTTCTCTTGCGTTCTTTACTTTAATCTTAGCCATGATAGTGTTGAGCTCGCGCTTCGCGCTTCGAGGTATGAGGTGGCTCGCGTTGCTCGCTTTGAGTTTGTCGTTGTTTGCCTTAAGCCTTTTTGAGTTCTTTGATGAAAACTTTTTGAATTTAGCTCATCGCTCAAAACTCTTGGCTCGTAGCTTATCTCTTCCAGACGTAACGGTCCAGCAGGTAGGCGAGGAGCATCTGGTCGTCCTGGCTTCCGTTTGCCAGTTCCCTGGCTAGCGGAATGAAGTGGCTGATGCGTTCCTTTGCCTTCTGGCCGCCGAAGTGCTTGCTGACTTCTTCCAACTGTTTCTTTGTGCGTTCGCCGACTTTCTTGGCGATGGCTTCGTTGGTCAGAGGTTCCTGCTTGATGAAGTTGATGCCGAAGTCTGCGGCGGTCTTCTTAATTTCAATTTCCTCCACCGGGGTGATGAGGGATATGCAGATGCCGCTACGGCCTGCACGGGCCGTACGTCCACTGCGGTGGACGTAGACTTCATGATCGTCCGGATGGTCGTAGACAATTACATGGGTCACGTGGTCCACGTCAATGCCACGGGCGGCTACATCGGTACAGATCAAAATGCGCAGTTTCTTGTCGCGGAAGGCGTTCAATGTCTTTTCGCGAAGGTTCTGGGAAACGTCGCCGGAGAGTGCACCAACGTTAAAGCCGTAGCCAGACAGAACCTGTTCCAGGTAGCTGACGTCGCATTTCTTGTTGCAGAAAATCATGCAGCTTTCGGGATTTTCGTATTCCAGGACCTTGATGGTCATGGAATCCTTGTCCATCACGTCGCAGGAGTACCAGCGGTGCTCCAGGTTGTTTGCAATCACCTTGTCGTAGGACAGGGAAAGAAATTCTGCGGAGGGACGCTGGAATTCGCGGGCGAGAGCCTTCACCGTCTGGGGGATGGTGGCGCTGAACATGGTGCAGGCCAGCTGCTTGGGCAGATACTTGCGAATCTTCTGCATGTCGGGGTAGAAACCCATGGAGAGCATTTCGTCGGCTTCGTCAAGAATCAGGTCACGAACATCCAGGAAGTCAACGTTGCCGCGCTGCACATGGTCCATCAGACGGCCCGGGGTGGCAACGATGACATGAACGCCTTCTTTCAAGGCCTTCAGCTGAGGTTCATAGGAGACGCCTCCGAAAATTGCCACGGACTTGATGCCGGTTCCTGCGGAGAGCTTCTGAACCTCATCCTGTACCTGAATCGCCAATTCACGGGTAGGTACCAAAATCAAGGCCTGGGGAAAAACGTGGTCGCGAACAATGACCTGCAAAAGCGGAAGTACGTAGGCGCCGGTCTTTCCGGAACCGGTCTTGGATTGCACCAGCATATCGCGGGCGGCCAACATGTAGGGAATGGTCTTGCGCTGTACCGGCATCAGGTCGGTCCAGCCGTGGCTCTTGAGAATGGCCTTCTGCTCTTCCGGCAGCATGTCAAAAGTGTAGTCGGGGAGCTTGTGTTCTGGTTCGATAATGTTAATGGGAGTCAAAAACGGATTGACTTTTTCTTCTTTTACAACTTCTTGATTTTCGCTCATAGTGAGCGGAAAATTAGAAAATTAACGACCGAAGTGATATTCAAGGCCTGCGCTAATGAACCAATCCGCCGTAAAGCCGCCAATTATGGTGGGTTCCGCAGCTGCGTCAGGAGATGGGTCGGAGTACATTTCTCGACCGCGGCTGGAAATTCCTGTGCGAAGCCCTATACCATAATGCTTGAACATGACAAAGTGGCTTCCGATACCGAAAAGGGCTCCCTTGTAGGCTTCTTCAAACTTGATACGTGATTCGTAGCTGTAGGAGCCTTCCTTCACATGGTCCTTGAGTGCAATGTCCTCGGTGTAGAAACTGTATTGGAATCCAAGGAAGAAGAAGGGGGCAATATCCAGCCAGTTTAGTGTCTTGTAGTTCTTGGACAGCATGGCGCTGAGCCCAATTTCGTGCTGAGAAAATCCCCAGTGTGAAAGTTCCTGGTAAACCGTGTCCCTGTCGTCTGTCTTTACTTCGTGATAGGAATAACGGTAGATCAGTTCCAGTCCAATGAACCCGTACCAGGTTCCACCTACATAAAGGGAGGCAACGGGAGTTGAATCATCGATGAAGTTCCAGAGACTGACGGAGTCCTTTGTGACACGGTAGTTCTTTACGCGGCTATTGACCTTGTGTCTGTACCAGCTATAGGGTGTTAACGGAATGTGTGCCTGGGAGTAGCCTAGCCCGATGCCAGCCCAACCGGTAAATTCAGGGACTTCCTGATAGTATTCGTCGGGCTCTGTCTGCATTTTTTTTCGTTCTTCCTTGGTGAGGCGGCGTTTTGCAGTCCCCGAAAAATACGTGCTGGCGATGGCATCGCCCATGGAAATCTTATCCGGACTCAACAGGATACTTCCTGCAGCCTTGGGTTCCGAAGCGGTTTCGTCAAAGAGCGCTATGTTGACCTTGTTGCCATTCTTTGCGACGAACAGGACAATCTTGTCTTCCAGAGTTTGAAACTTCGCCATCATGGAGGGGTGACGTGCGCGGAGATATTCCGGCTTCAGGTCTGGTTCCATGTTTGCATTGAGCCATTGGGCATAACGGATGGCGATTGTATCGCGTTCCCACTCGCCAAGGAGACGGCATTTGGGTTCGCCGATTCCGGTATTGTTTCTTTTCAGCGAAAGACAGAATTCCCTGGGGTCAATGACCGGGTCCTGGTCTGTTGTCCAGATGAGGACATCCGCATCTTTCCACATGGTGGGATGGTTATTGAATTCTACCCCCTGGGCAAAGGCGGTGCAGGAGAAAAATACGAGTAGAACGAAGGCGATAAATCGGATCATTTGGACACGCCTCCATACAAATTAACTCGAATCTGCTTGACGGAGGTACGTACAAGGGCATCCAGGTCGTTTAAGGAAAGAACCGTAATGGGGCGCTGGATCTCGTCTACTGCGCTGAACAGGGGACGCTGCTTCTGGTTGTCCCACAAGGTATAGGACACGATGGCGCTCAGGTTGTTTGAGGTCTTCTTGTCGGTGTTTTCGTTGTGGATCAGGGCGTAGTCAAAGTAGTTCTCACGCTTCAGATCTGTTCCGATAATGAATTCGTGAAGAATCAGAATGTTCGATGGTGTGTTCCCTGCAGAATCTTTCACCACAACGCCCTGTTCAGGTAGGTGACCCTTCATGAAAATTCGTTCATCCAGTTTCTGGCTTTCCTCGGGGAACGCCTTCATGGTTGCATTAGGAATCTTTGTGAAGGTCGGGTAAGCCCTGCGCAGTTCGTCGAGAAATGCCTGTTCGCAGAAGGCCACCGCCTTAAGCTGGATGCTGTCTGTGCCCATGCCCAGCTTTTTTGCAAACCAGGCGGAACGGGTAAGAACGAATGCATCACCGGTACCTGCAATAGCAAGTTCACCGTAAGGGGCTCGGGTGTATTTAGGATGAGACTTTGTCCAATGATAACTTTGGCCGCACCCTGCAAGAGTGCAAGCCAGAATAGCTATCATCAGAACAAGAACATTTCTCATAGCGATATTAGCGTAAAGTTTAAGGCGTAAAGAAAATCTTTCTCCTTTAACCTTTATCCTTTCACCTTTATCCTAAACTGCTCCCCACTGTTCGCGGTAGGCGTAAACCTTTTCCAGGATGCCTTCCGGAGCATTGATGGCCTTGCGGTTTTCTTCCTTTTCAAGGAAAGCGATGATATCGTTGATGTTCACGATGGAATGGGCTTCGATGCCATATTCTTCCTGAACGGTCTGGAGAGCGGACTTGCCGTTGTCCAGTTTTTCCTTGCGGTCCACAGAAATCAGGAGGCCGATCACGTTTGCGTTTTCGATATTCTTGAGGATCTGCAGGGTTTCGTTCACGGAAGTACCGGCGGTAATCACGTCTTCGATGATGACAACGTTGGTCTTTTCTGCATACTTGTAGCCCACCAGGGAACCGCCTTCGCCGTGGTCCTTCACTTCCTTGCGGTTGTAGGTGAAGGTCAGATTCTTGGCGTATACGTCAGAAAGCTTCATGGCCGTTGCTGCGCACAGGGGGATGCCCTTGTAAGCCGGACCATAGAGGTTGGATGCCTTGCCGTCAAAATGCTTCACGAAGGCTGCGGCATAGAATTCTGCCAGCTTGGAAAGGGAGTCGCCCGTGCGGAACTCTCCGGTGTTGATGAAGTACGGAGTGTTGCGACCGCTCTTAGTGACGAAATCGCCAAATTTCAGGGCGCCGGATTCAACAAGAAAATGAACAAAGTTATCAGTTTCAGTCATGAGAACCTCAGTAAAATGCTGTTAGTTTGCGGCTCCGGTCAGGAGTGCAAGGAGCTTGGAGAAAATATTGTAATCCAGGCCAATCTGGATGGCAAGAAGAATGATGAGGACTACCACGCAGAGTGCGATGTACCACAGGAAGGACTTCTTGAAGCCTTTGATCTTCAGCTTGAAAATCAGCCAGATAATGAAGCTGAGGATTGCACTGAAAATCCATGCGGCTGCACCGGAAAGGTCAACGAGAAGGCTGACGGCGAAGGTGACTGCAATACCCGGCATGAAGAAGAAGCAGATGCAGAGCACTGCCAGCAGAGCGAATCCCACATAATGGGAAAAACCGCGTTCTCTCTGGATGATGACCTGAGGCTGAGTGATGGAAGGCTCTGCGGGGGTGGCCGTCGGTTCACTTGCGGGGGAGACCGGGGCTTCCGTTGAGGCTACGTTTTCAACGGGAGCGCTAGTTTCAGCGTCGGGTTCAACTGCGGGTGTATCCACCACAGTCTGGTTCAGATTTTCTTCGGACATAGGTTCTCCCTAGAGAATAAAGGTTCTGCCGTTGTAGACGAATACGCGGTGTTCCAGCCAGAGTTTCAGTGCCTGGGACAGGGTGCGCTTTTCGATATCCTTACCCAGTTCCACAAGCTCGTTGATGCTGGCGGTTTCAGGGACGCGCTGGATATCCTGGGCGATAATGGGACCCTGGTCCAGATCTTCTGTGGCGAAGTGGGCGGTTGCGCCGATAATCTTCACACCCTTGTTCCATGCCTGGTGATAGGGCTTTGCTCCCTTGAAGGCTGGCAGGAAGCCGTGGTGAATATTGATGACGCGATACTTGAATTCTTCGGTAAATGCGGCGGAGAGGATCTGCATGTAGCGGGCAAGAACTACAGTATCGGTCTTGGTTTCGGCGATGATTTCACGGAAACGGTTTTCCGGAATGGTCTTGTCGGGGTTGCTGGGCACGTAGTAGAACGGTACGCCAAAGGAACCGCCTACCGCAGCGAGATCCGTGTGGTTGCCGACAATGCAGCTAAATTCGCAGGGCAGGTCGCCGTCGCGGTGCTTCAGCAGCAGGTCATAAAGGCAGTGGTCCGTCTTGGATACGAAAATTGCGACTCGTTCCACCTTGGTGGTGTCAAACAGCTTCCAATTCAGCTGGAGGTGACCTTCAAGGGTTTCGAGATGCTTGCGCACTTCTTCGATGTTTTCCGGCTCTGCCTCGAAAACTGCTCGGAGGAAGAATGTTTCGATATCTTTAGCGGTATGCTGCTGCAGGTCCACAATGTTTGCGCCAGCCTTGGCGAGAACCTGTGTGGTACCGGCAATAAGACCTTTTTGGTCGGGACAATGAATCTGTAGAATGTAACGTGTAGTAGCCATGTCTAAAATGTAGTTAATCGCAACTTGTTCGCTTTAACAATATGCAAAAAAATACTACCTTTGCGCCAGTCGTTAACATTTAACAAGAAGGCTGAAAATGTTTGGGGATAGAATCTTTAGAAAGATGAGCTTATCGCTTCTCGTCATTGCCGGAGTTGCCCTGGCTGCTGCTCCGAAAACCTGGGATGCAATATTCAATGCAGAGGGCGAGGGGGATTACACTTCTGCAAAGATTGATGGTGCAATTCGCATGGGTAAGTATACCCATTATAAGGAAGTACAGCCGGTTTCCTTCAAGGTGGATGATGGCCAGTTCCAGTTCTCTGTATCAGGTAATATGACTGTTCCTGCCCAGAAGATTGAAAAGGAAAATTTTTACAAGCAGTGTAATGACACAAAGGAAGCCTGGATTTCCTATTTCAACAAGCCTCAGTCCTTCTCCAAGGGCAAGAAGGAATCTGAAGAGCTGATTGTAGATATTGCCGGTGTTGATCTTGCTTGCGGAAATGACCTGTATGTGGTTGCTGATATGCGTATCAAGTTCGCCAATGCCGCCGCACAGGATTACTGGGTCAAGAAGCTGGAAGGATACCAGAAGTTCAAGCGTGAAAAGTTGGTAGAATTCCGCAGGGCTGAACAGGAACATCGTGCAGAAATTCGCGAAAAGTCCAGTATGTTCACTGATCCCCGTGATGGTCAGGTTTACCGTACCATCAAGGTGGATGGTCGTGAATGGTTTGCCCAGAATGTGAACTACAATGTGGAAGGCCACTCCTGGTGCTACGAAGATAAGGATAGCTACTGCATGCGTGGTGGCCGTCTCTATGATCTGGAAGGAGCTCGTAAGGCATGTCCGGAAGGCTGGCATCTGCCCCGTGATAGAGAATGGTCCGATATGTTGACCGGTCTTACCCAGTGCTACGATGGCGTTGACAAGTGTGGTAAGTTTGCTAACAAGATGAAGGCTACCACTGGTTGGCAGGGTGGTGGCGGTACCGACGAATATGGTTTCTCCGTGTTCTCTTCTGGCTATCGCAAGGTTATTGGCAAGTCTACCATCCGCTATGAAGATATGGGTGAATATGCAGGTTTCTGGAGTGCCCAGAACGGTCGTAACGAAACCATCTGGCTCTGGGCTATGGGTCGCATGAGTGACCAGATGACCCGCCAGCTGGTTCCGGGCAACGCAAAGAACAATGCTTACTCCGTACGCTGTATCAACGGAAACTAGTATTGAGTTTTGAGCAACGAGCGATGAGCCGTTGTTGCGAATAAAAAAAGAACCGCGATTGAATCGCGGTTCTTTTTTTAGGTGTCATGCCGGACTTGGTCTGGCATCTCCACGAAATTACATAGAACGGATCGGGAAGAGGCCCAGCAGATCCAGAACGTTTTCCAGGACAATCTGGGTTGCCTGCACCAGGAACAGACGGGACTTTTCTTCGGCACTGCCGAGAACGCGGTCTTCGTGGATGAACTTGTGGGCGGCTTCTGCGATTTCCAGAGCGTACTGAGCGAGAACGCTAGGTTCGTCACCGGCGACGGCACCGAGAATCTTGTCAGCCTTCTTGGAAAGAAGGTTGATGAGACTGTAGGCTGCATCGTCTGCCAGCTGGTCGTAGTTCACGTCAGAAACGGGCACGGTGTAGCCGGCCTTGCGCATGATGCTGCAAAGACGGACGTGTGCGTTCTGAACGTAAGGACCGGTGTCGCCTTCGAAGCTCATGACGGCGTCCCAGTCAAAGCGGACATCCTTCACGCGGCTGTTCTTCAGGTCGTTGAAGGTGAGGGCTGAAATACCGATCTGGCGTGCGATCAGTTCCTTGTTTTCCAGTTCCGGATTCTTGGCATCAATGAATTCAAGAATCTTCTTCTGTGCGGCTTCAATCACGTCGCGGAGAAGGCTTGCAGTACCTGTACGGGTCTTGCCCTTTTCCCACTTGCCGTCTACCAGCTGAAGGATCACGCCGAACGGAATATGATACATATTGGTGTACCATTCGCGACCCATCTTCTTCAGCACGTGGAAAACCTGCTTGAAGTGCAGTGCCTGACCCAGGTCAACCACATAAAGGCACTTGTCAAAGTGATATTCCTTCATGCGGTAATCGGCGGCAGCCAGGTCGCGGGTTGCGTACAAAGTAGAACCGTCGCTCTTGCGGATTAGGCAGGGGTTCAGGTCAAATTCATCCAGCATGACCACGTCCAGATCCTGGCTCTTGATCATCAGGTTCTTTTCGCGAAGTTCATCGAGAATGGCGGGAATCTTGTCTTCGAAGAAGGATTCGCCGGTGTAGTGGTCAAAGCCGACGCCCATCATGTCGTAGATGCGCATCAGTTCCTTCAAGGTTGCTGCCTTAAAGGCGGACCACAGGGTGCGGTAGAATTCGTCGCCCTGTTCCAGCTTGGTGAAGGCTGCGCGGGCTTCATCTTCCAGGCCCGGCTCTTCCTTGCAGGCCTTGGAGAAGGCTGCATAAAGGATGTTCAGTTCCTTGACGGTCAGGGAATCCAGGGTTGCCTGGTCGGTGGGGCGCTTTTCGCGGAGGTACATCACAATCAGCTTACCGAAAGCGGTGCCCCAGTCGCCCAGATGGTTGATTCGTTCAACCTTGTAACCTGCAGCCTTGTAGATGCGGCTGAGGCTGTTGCCGATCATGGTGGAGCGCAGGTGGTGGAATGCCAGTTCCTTTCCGATGTTGGGGGAACTGAAGTCAATGCACACGACCTTGCCGTTGGAATCCTGGTGACCGTAGGCCAGGCCCTTTTCGGCAATAGCTTCCAGGGTGGACTTTGCCAGGAAATTACGATCGATAAAGAAGTTCAGGTAGCCGTTGACTGCTTCAACCTTGGAGAGTCCTGCAGGGAGTTTTACCTGGGCTGCCAGTTCTTCTGCGATAATCTTCGGAGCCTTGCGCATGGTTTTTGCCAGGGAAAAGCAGGGAAGGGTAAAGTTGCCGTGAGTGGTATCAGGCGGCACAGAGATAAGCTTGAGTGCAGCATCCACTTCGAATGCGCCTGTGGCTGCCAGGGCGTTTGCAATTTCTTGCTCAAACGAGTTCATTGTCGTCTCCAGACTTCTTAGCGGTAGTCTTTGTGAAATCCTTTTCGTTCAGTTCAACGATCTTGCCGTCTGCATACAGACGGTCCAGGGAAATTTCTTCACGCTTTTCCTCTTCGAACAGGTGAACCATCAGGTCCAGGCCGGCGTCAAAGACAGCCCAGCGAACGCCTTCCTTGTATTCTACGCCAACAGTCGGAAGCTTTCTTGCCTTGAATTCCTTGTGGAACTCATTCAGAATGGCCTGCATCTGAGCTTCACTCTCGCAGGTGGCAATGAGGAAATAGTCGGTGACATCCTTAATGCCGCGCAGGTCGATGAGCTGTACGTCCTGGGCGCGCAAGTCAAAAAGGATGCTTGCTCCCAGCTGGATGGATTCCGGAAGTTCGTTCTTAGTTGTTGTCATTGTCTTCTCCCTGTTCGGGTTCTACTATTTTATGAAAATCTTTTCCGATATAGACTGCGGCGTCAACGGTGGCTCTCTTGTTTATGATCGTCAAAACGTTTTCCGTTTTCAGCGTCTTGGCCAGTGCCTGGGCGCCTTCCCATTCAGGATTTCGAAGCACCACGATTGTTTCTTCGTAGTTTCTCAGTCTGTCATTTCTGTAACTTACCACGTCAAATCCATTCTTGCGGAGGAATGCCCTCATCTTTGAGGCTGCGCCGGGTTCGCCGCAACTGTTCAAAACCTCCACGTCACCCTTGTAGTGTCGGATGACCTGGACTTCCTGCTTTACTTCTTTCTTGCAGCCTGCGAGGAGTAATGCACTGAACAGTGTTATGGCGAAAATGGATTTGCGATACATCAATATCCAAATCTAGAATATCTTCGGGAATAATAGGGGTAGTAACCTGCGCGCCAGGGGCCATAAGCCTTGATTGCGTCGCTTTCATTCTCAATCCTGAATCGGAATGAGGTGTTTTCGGTTGGCTTGTATTCCAGCTCCATTCCGGGAATGATGGGTTGGATTCTTCCCTGTCTCACATCCTCCCTTGAAAAACCGTTGGGGTAATGTAAGGTGGAGTAAAGTGGCATCCACAACCCTAGATCCGCATATAGATGAAGCTCCGGAAAAAACTCGTAGGTCAGATGAGCCAGGTAACTTGTCTGGCTTAGGGATCCTAGGGGCCCGCTGATAAAACTGACGGAGTATGTGTAACCGACGGTAAGTGCCGGGTCAAAACTTTCGTGACGCAGGAGCCTGTCTGGATCAAAGTGCTCGCGATTCCAGGGAACACCGTCATTGACGACCACATAAACTGTGTCGACAATGGTGTCGGGAACTGCCTGGGACGCTGCCTGGACTGGTGCTGCAGAGGAATCCTGGACAGGAGCCGGGGCTTGAATAGAGCTCTTCTGGATAAGCTGGGCGTGGACTCCAAGAGCCGCCATTGAAATGCCTATTATGAAAAACCTAGCCTGCATACGAAAAAAGGCGTCTCTGGCGCCTTAGATTTTCTCGATGATTTCGTTTTTGCTGTTGACTCGGAGTACCGTGGGCTTCCATGTCTTTGCCTCTTCAGGGCTCATGGTTGCGTACGCCACGATAATAACCAGGTCTCCTGGCTGGACCAGACGGGCTGCAGCTCCGTTCAGGCAGATAACGCCTGATTTTGCAGGACCTTCAATGACGTAGGTGTCCAAGCGAGAACCGTTGTTTACGTCCAGAACACCGACCTTTTCAAAGGGAAGGATTCCCGCTTCGTCCATCAGGTCGCGAGCAATCGTAATGGAACCTTCGTAGTTCAGGTTCGCATCAGTAACGGTTGCGCGATGAATTTTGCTTTTGAGTAATTCCAGCTGCATTTTAAGCGCTTAGAACTTTACGTTGAAGAAGCCGGTTACACCCAGGCCTGTATTTTCTTGGGTCGGGCTAGGCATGATGCCGTAGCTGAAACGGTTTGCATCGGGATTGCTGTCCCACTGGGTGCCGAAGAATGCGTCGGCGAAGGACCAGAGGTGAGCACCAACAACCGGAATCAAGAAATAGAACCAGCTGCCGTTTCCATCAGCGGCCATGTAAACTGTTGCTGCAACGCCGCCAACCCAAAGAGCGTCCATGAAGGAAGCCTTGGCAGTTTCACCCTTCTTCCACTGATAAAGGCTGGGGATGAGAAGGGAAAGATAGGCGTAGTTCTGTTCGCCATGACGGTTGCGGTAGGAACGGTCAATGTCGGAATCTTCGAGGCCTTCGGAACGCTGGGAGAGCCAGTCTTCCTCAGAAACGCCGAGACGGTTCCAGGGCTTTTGGAGATATTCGGAAGGACGGACGCCAAGTTCAACAAGGCGGGTCAGTTTATCGCGGCTAACGCCGGCTTCCTTGATCTGCTGGAATTCCCACTGGGTCATGCCCATTTCTTCGTAGCGGAAGCCGGCCCATTCGTCACCACTTGCCGTGGCTTCGCCTGCTTCAGGCTCAGCGGATTCGTCGCTACCGTAGGAATAGCTGGATTCTTCGGAGGACTCGGAAGAACCTTCATCGTCATAGTCATACTGGGCAAATGCTAAAGAGCCTGCCAAAAGTACTGTCGATAAAAGCTTACACCAATTAGCCATCGAGACCTCGTTTCCTTCTTAGTGCCGGGGGAGGGAATCGAACCCTCACACTCTCGCGAGTACCGGATTTTGAGTCCGGCGCGTCTACCAATTTCACCACCCCGGCTGGGGTTGACGTAAATATAGAACAGTTTTGTCTTTTTTGTAGGGGCGCTATGTAAAAAAAAAGTCCGTATTTGCCGTTATTTCCTCAAAATTGCCCGAAATTCCAAATTTATGGGGGCCAATTTCTGGGCGCCAAAGTCAATGGCGGCATCCTTTGTAGCAAATTCCCCGCTTTGCACAATGTAGAGCGTCTTGGTTTCGCCGGGGCGTTCCTCGATTTTAGCGGTAATGCCGCGTTTCTTGAGGTTGGAAACCAGAATGTCTGCGTTGGACTTTACACCGAAGGCTCCCAACTGGAGGGTCCAGTACTCCTTGGGGGCAGGAGCGGCTGCGGGTGCTGTCGCCGGCTGCGGTTTGGCTTCTGTTTTTGCAGGAACTGCTGCGGCTGGCGCTGCGGCAACAGGCGCTGTAGGGGGAGTTGCTTCTGCTGCTTTGGGTTGTTCTGCCGCTGCGGGAGCGGGGACATCCATCGCCGGTTTTGCTTCGCTGACGGCGTTAGTATCGGTAGCGACAGTAGAAGGTGCTGTCGATGGCTGTTCTGAAGGCTGGACCTCCGGGGCTGGGGCGGCTGCCACGGGCTCCAAGGTGGCGCGGGGTTCGCTCAGGCTTTTGCAGGCTTCATCCAGACGTTCATTTTTTGTCTTTGCCTGGACAGCTACGCAAACTTTTTGCAGAACAGTTACCTGGTGAGGCTGGGATGTCTCAATGGCATGAATGAGTGCATCGGCGGATTTTTCGTACTTACCCAGATAGATTAGGAACTGGGCTTTGGTCATCATCAGGTCTGCATAGATTTTGTTTTGCGGGTTGGTTGCTGTAATGAGACTGTCCAGTCGTTTGCCAGCCTTGCTAAAATCCTTGGCAGCACCTGTCTGGGAAAGGGCGAGGACGTTCCAGAGATAGCATTCCGTTTGCTTGTCGGCGGCTTCACTAGGACAGGCTTCTTCATAGGCTGCTGCAGCTTCTTTCCAGTTGCCGGCAACGTAGGCTTTTTGTGCGTCCGACAGCGTTACGGCTTCTGCCGGTGTAGCGAGTGAACCGATGAACGTTGTTGTAAATAATACGGATAAAAGAGTCAATGGATTTTTTGACATAGGAATTACTCCAACAGGGTTCCGCGTAATGTCCAACCACGCATGTCGTCGATCTTTACCTTCACGTAGTCACCGGGTTTGATGATGCGTCCTTCTGAGGGCTTGAAGATTACCTTCTTGAAGTTGTCGGTCTTGCCCATGAATTCGTTTTCGTCGCGGCTGGAGCAGCCTTCTACAAGGAGCGTCTCGGTACGGCCGATCATCAGTTCGTTACGCTTCTTGGTGATGCCGTTCTGCAGTTCTACTAGGCGGCTGTGACGTGCAGATTTTTCTTCAGCGGATAGGGTTTCTGTTTCCTTGTAGGATTCGGTACCCTTTCGCGGACTGTAGATGAACATGTAGGCGGTGTCAAACTGGCAGGCTTCAAAAGCCTTCATGGTGTCCTCGAAGTCAGCTTCCGTTTCTCCAACAAAACCGCAGATTACGTCGGTAGAAATACCGTACAGCGGATCCTTGCTGCGGAGCTGCTCGATGACGCTCATGTACTGTTCCATGTTGTGCTGGCGGCGCATCTTCTTCAGCATGGCGTCGCTACCACTCTGGATGGGAATGTGGGCGTAGTGGCAAACCTTGGGATTGTTTAGCAGTACGTCGATCAGTTCGTTGGTGTAGTGCCTCGGATGGGGGCTGGTGAAGCGGATTCGCTGAATGCCGCCAATCTCGGACACGCGGGTGAGCAGGTCTGCAAAATTGTGGTCGCCGTTCTTGTAGGCGTTTACCGTCTGGCCCAAAAGCATGACTTCCGTAATGCCCTTGTCTGCGGCCTTCTGGACTTCCGTCAGAACGTCGTCCATGTCGCGGTACTTTTCGGGGCCGCGGAGGTAGGGTACGATGCAGTAGCTGCAGCGCTTGTTGCATCCACGCTGGATGGTAACGAAGGTGCTGAAGTCGTGCTTCACCTTGGCGTAATCGCCGATGTAGTTCTGGGTGATGTCTTCGTCCAGGAACATGCGGTGGTGAGTCTTGTGCAGGGGGCTTTCAGGGCTTGCCAGCAGCAACTCGGGAATATTCTTGTACTGGTCCGGTCCTACGACGTAGTTCACCACCTTCAGTCGCTTGAGAATTTCCGGGCCGCGGTTCTTGGCCATGCAACCGCAAACCACCACCTTCAAGTCCGGGTTGGCTTTCTTCAGCTTGCGGTACTTGCTGATGTTTGCAAATGCGGTGTCCTCTGCCTTTTCGCGAACGGAGCAGGTGTTGACGATAATGAAATCGGCTTCGGTAATGTCGCCTGTTTCCATGCAGCCTTCCATGTCCAGCTTTTGGGCAATGAGGGCGGAGTCGTACTCGTTCATCTGGCAGCCGTATGTGGCCAAGTAATATTTCTTCATGAGGATCGCAGTCTGCTTGTGGTTTTAACGGCGGGTAAGATAGAAAATTTCAGAGTGTGAGTTGCTGCGAAGATGGTCGGTAAGGGGGCTGGGGGGGTGGAAAAATGAAATTTTTGGTGAATTGGGGTACTAGGTAGCTTTTAAAAACCTGTTTAGTACCCTGTTTTGTGTACAAATTAACGTAATTAAACTGTATTTAATCTGTTTCACGAGAATAATTGGGTACTATTTAGGCTTGAAAACGTTGTTTAGTTCCCTTCGGCACGGATAATTGCATAAAAAAATCTGTACATACTAAAATTTAGGGGTACTATTCCGCTTAAAACGAACTAATTAGTCCCCAGTTTTCCCCAAAATAGGCTTTATGTGGTCCGATTGCGGTGAATTTGATATGTTTTGCTCACGCGATACGAATGTACGCTTGTTTCATATATGGCCGTAAAACCCTAGGGGCTTTATGAACCAATTAGAAAAGCTGTCTCCGAGTTATCTTTTGTCGGAAATGCAGCGTAGGGCGGAAGAACTGCTCGTTGTCATCACAGAAAAAAGAAAATCTCTAGCGGAAGCTCCTGCAGGAAGACTCCGAGTCGCAATGCACGGCAAGCAACGTCATTGCTATCATGTAACCGACTCAATGAATAGTAACGGAGTTTACATTCCAAAAGCTGATTTGAAATTGATAAGAAAATTGGCTCAGAAGGATTACGATGATTCCGTGTTAAAGAAACTAGAACGCCAATTAAAGTTGATTGATAAGTTTATGGATGCGTTCGGTAAATGTGATATAGCGTCTACTTTTAATAAACTTCACGTGAATCGTCGGCCTTTTATAACTCCGGTGACGCTATCCGATGAGGATTATGCGACCCGCTGGCTTGCGCAATCATACAAGCGCAAATCATTTCGCGAAGGGGAACCGGAATTTCTCACCAGCCGCGGGGAACGAGTCCGCTCCAAGTCTGAGATGATTATTGCAGACATCCTGACGAAATATGGAGTGCCTTACAGGTATGAATGCCCTCTGCGATTGGAAACTGGCGAAGGTTCAGGTGCTTTGACGGTTTATCCTGATTTTACCTGCATAAATCTCCGTACCCGCGAACAGTTTCTGTGGGAACATTTTGGCCGTATGGACGATCCTGAATATGCGAAAAAGACCGTTCGCAAATTGCGTACTTTTCGCAAAAATGGTTTTATCCTAGGGAAGAATTTGCTTGTTACCATGGAATGCGATGGATTGCCCTTGGACCGCAAAGACGTGGAATCTCTTGTAAAGAACTTTTTGCGGTGACCTGCAATCTTGATTTCAAAGGAAATGTTTGGTCCGACTAGCCTCTCCAGAAAAAATTAAGGAATCTATATATCTACCTAAACAGGAAAATTTTGTTGCTCGTGGAGTTACTGTGCTTTATGGAGCCATCTCTGCTTCCGAGGATTCTCTAAGTGGCGTCGGGGATTACCTTTATGGTTGTCATACACCGATTGGCGGATCAAAAGCGAAAGGGCTAGTGAAGAAATTGACTGAACGGAATCTTAAATTTGAGGGATCTCTTTCTGGTGAGCAACTATCTAAAATTGTATGTCCACGAACACAAGGTCTTCGCCATATTTATAACAAGTTCTTGAAAAAGAAACCTGGCTTTGATGGACGCTTGGCGTTGCAGTAGACCATCGTTCCCGACAGCTCCGTCTCCAACGCAGCCATTAAATCCTTGATATGCCTGATGGTGTATTTGGGCTCTAGGGGCAAGAGATTTTCGGGGCGGCCGAAACCTTCCAGGCAAATAATGCTGTCGATGCCGGCGTTCCTGGCGGCCATCACGTCGGGGGTGTCGTCGCCAATCATGACGGCTTTTTCGGGAGCGACATTCAGCTCCTTCAAAATGGCGTAGATGCCGCCGGGGCCGGGCTTGCGTTCTGGTGTGGTGTCGCCGCAAAGGTAGTAGGAAATCTTGTTGTTCTGCGCGGCTCCGCTCAGCAGTCCAAATTTTTCCAAAATCTTTTTTGCAGGTAACACTGGCTTGTTGGTCAGCATGGCTGCGATCTTGCGACCTGACGAATTGCCGGCCGTACGGTTTCCTTGCTCGAAAATCCAGTCGATAAATTCCAGGACCCCTTCATAAGGCTCTGTTTCTTCGGTGCAATGTTCCCAGTAATAGCCGGAGTAAGTTTTCAGGACCTCGTCAATCTTGGCTTCGTCGAAACCCGCGCTTTCTAACACTGCGGTGACGGCTCTGGCATCTCTAACGTCTAGATGCTTGATTTCGTCGATGGCTAGATCCTGCTCCTTCGAACCTAATTCAACTAAGGAACTAAAGTTCCTAGTTTCATTTATCGACTCCGCTACGCTCCGCTCAGGATGACACGGGAGGGGACGATTCTCACTTGCAATGGGTTCGCCGGCGGTCTTGCCCGCACCGTACATAATGCCCGACGCCACGGACCTGCGGATCAGATTCCTGGATCCGTTCCCGATGCAACTTCTCACGTTGTCCTTTGAAATTTCCTGAATGCCGAACTGCCTTAAGGCGTAATTCACTGCCGGAGCTAGGTCCCCCAGGCTGTTGAACATGGTTCCGTCCAGGTCAAAAATGAACAGTTCCTTGCTTGCGATCAATTCTTTTATTTCGGCCGTAGAGTTCATGACTTGCAAGATAGAAAAATTGTATATTTCTTTTCATGAAAAAGACTTTTACTTCTCGCGCAGCTATTTGCGCCACTCTCTTTGCTGTCGCTGTGGCAACCTCTGCCATTGCAGCTGATCCCATTACATTTGTCCCGGCCACTTATCCCATTGGCGAAGTAAATCAGGGTGATGTGAAACATTTTGTTTTGAAGGGCGCTAACGTCTCTGGCAAGGAAATCAAACTGGAAACAGCTATGTGCCAGGGTACTGGCTGCTCCAATTTCAAGTATCCGGCAACGATTGCCAAGAATGGTGTGGTGACTGTTGAATTTGATATGGATTTTTCCGAAATGGAAGGTCCTGTTAACCAGACTGTGGTGCTGGTCGGGACGGATGGCAAGCCTTATATTGCCGCCATGGAAGGTTCCGTAAAGGCTCCCTTCTTTTTCAGCGAAAAGATGTTTGATGCTGGCTACTACACCGCCGGTGAATCTCGCGAATGGACCTTCTATGTTTGGGAAACTGACAAGAAGGCTCGTCCGGACCTGACTCTTTCTGCTGAATCTGCCAAGGATTTCTCTGCAAAGACCAAGAATGTGAAGGTTTCTGTCGACGAAAACGGCAAGGTTACAGAAGGCGGTAAGATTCCTGCGCTGAAGGTAACTCTTTCCACTAAGGGAATGTCCCGTGAAGGTTGGGAACTGAAACAGCAAAGCATTCGCAAGATTGTAAGCTTCAAAAGCAAAAAATTCCCGAAAGCATCTCCTGATGTGCTGATTATCGGTTATTGGAAGTAAAAGGACGTAAAATTTGACTTTTTTTAGGGTTTTGCCTTGCAAAAAGTGAAATATTAACTACCTTTGGTCTACTCTTTGAAAAAAGACCTCGGGATGTAGCTCAGCCTGGTAGAGCGCTTGAATGGGGTTCAAGAGGTCGCTGATTCGAATTCAGTCATCCCGATAAAAAAGCTCGCAACGGAAGTTGCGGGCTTTTTTTTTAGATGTAAAGGGAGGGGGCTCAGCCCCCTCCCTCTAGACTCCCTCCCTTGACGTAAGTGCAAGGCCTTCTCCCTCTAGACTCCCTCCCTTGACGTCGCTGCGGCACGAGAAGGGCGCGGCCCTTTTCCATTCGAAAAAAAAACTCAGGCTTGGGGCCTGAGTTTCGTTCTTGAATTGGGTGGGGTTGGTTAGCGGCGGGCTTCTGCGTCATCCATGGCAGCCTGTTTGTACTCTTCGGGAGAGGTGCGCTTCGGATCCCAGATGACCACCTTGTTGCGGCCGGATTCCTTGCCTTCGTACAGAGCCTTGTCTGCCTGCTGGATGCTTTTGTCTGCACCGAGCTTCGGGTCGTAGAGTGACACACCGAGGGTAATGGTAACCTTGATGTCGAACTCTGCGTAACGGATGGTTGTATTTTCGATCTGCTTGCGGAAACGCTCTGCAACCACGGCTGCGCCTTCCAGGTCTGTTTCCGGCAGGAGAGTCAGGAATTCTTCGCCGCCATAGCGGGAAAGAACGTCGTACTTGCGGAGCAAATTGCGGACAGTGGTGGATACCGACTTAAGTATCATGTCGCCTGCTGCATGGCCGTAGGTATCGTTTACATTCTTAAAGTGGTCAATATCAATGAAGATAAAGCAGAACGGCTTGTGGGTTCTTGCGGAACGACCAACTTCGTTTTCGATGGTCTCGTTCATGTCGCGACGGTTGGGCAACTGAGTCAGTTCATCCGTTCTTGAAATGAGGTCCAGCTTCTTGTTGGCCAGTTCCAGTTCCTGGGTTCGCTCGAAGACTTCCTGCTCCAGCATTTTGCGGTGGTTGTCCAACTCGCGGATCTGACGCTGAATGGTGCTGTGCATCTGGTTGAAGGACTTGGACAGCTGGCCGATTTCATCGTGGCGCTTGCCAACATGAATCTGTTCGATATCGATATTGCCGTTTGTAATCTGGGTAATGTGCTCAATCAGTCTGTTCAGGGGATGGGCCAGTGTTCGCAGCAACCAGAACGCAACCAGGAGGATGGCGAAAATGGCGATGCTCAGCATGATGATGCTGACATTGCGCACATAGGCAGCCATGGCATCCAGTTCAGATTTGGGCTGTAAAGCAATTAGACCAAGATCGTAGGTCGGGTTGTAATTGTAGTTGAGCAGATAGATGTTCTTGTCATGAAGCTGCTGGAAATAGGGACCCGTTGTTTCGAAGGACTTGGGGTCGAAGTCTTCCAGGCCAAGTTCGGAAATCTTGTGAGGGCCGTTAAGCCAGGTCTTCAGGTCCGGGTGGTAAAGTATTTCGCCAGAACCGCTGATGGCTACGATAAAACCTTTGTTGCCGACCTTGTGGTCTGAGAAATATTTCCAGAGTCTGCTGCGCATCGAAAAACTGGCGATGAGGGACCCATCACCATGAGCTCGGTCAATGACTGCGGAACCAAATGCCTTTTTGGGGGCGTTATCTTCATCACGGTACCAGGGGGTCTGGCTCGCCCTGACCGGGCTGATCTTTGTCAAGTCGATAGGGTAGGTCACTACGCTAGAACCGACCATGGAATTGTCACAAATCAGGGTGTTGGTTCTGTCGTAAAGGGAAATGGTTTCACCAGAGGAGAAGAGCGTGGAAACGTTGTAGCTTTTGAGGTAGCCAGCAGAGACAATCGGATCCATGTTCTGGATTTCGGTAACCTTGGTCAGCAGGGACAGTCTCTTGGTAAACTGTTCCATTTCGATGTCGGCGGTGCTTGCCAACTGCTGCAACTGCGTTTCGTTGGAGTTGTAACTCCAGAGAAGAGAATCTTCTGTTTGACGCTTGGTGTAAAGGTATGTAGAAAAGCTAACGATAAGCACCATCATGACGATCAAGAACAGAATGCTCTTGAGTACGATGCTGCTTGTGAATTGCTTTAACTTAAATACCTTCATACAGAAGGTAAATATAAGTAAATCTTATGTTATCTGCGCTTTTTTCTTGCGAGAGAGAAGGCGAAACCGAGCAAAATCATGACGGCCATCACAAGGGGGGCTTTTTTCAGATTTTCCTGGACGATGTCATCCCTGGAAATTTCTGCACTTGTGACCTTTTCTTCCTGATCCTGAATATTCAGTGCCTTGTGCCAGGTTTCCTTGAATTCTGCCAGGGTCATGGTGTTGGTTGCGGTATAGCCTAGACGCTTGTTGATTTCCTGGGAGTAGTCCAGAAAGATGTTATAGAGTTTTTCTTCGGAATAGAGCGCCGGAATTTCCATGTGCTCCCAGACCGCACTGAACATGGACACGAGGCACTGTTCGATATCGCCCCATTCAGGAATGGCGTAATAGGCTTTTCCCGTTTCCAGGGCCTTGACCAGCTCGTTATACTCGTTATCGTTGGACCAGCTGGCCAGAACCTTTTGGGAGGGGGGCAGGAAGCCGATCTGTTTCGTGTAGGCGTCCAGGTTATCGTCGTTGGTAAGGAAAAGCAGGAGATCCAGGGCTTCAGGACGCGTGTTCTTTGCGGGAATGGCAAGGTTGCTGCCTCCGATAAAGCTGTTGGATCCGGCTTCACCCCTAGGAATGGGAAGCACGGCTACGCTATCTCTACCAATGGCTGCTTCAGAAAGTCCGCCCATTGATCCGTTGAACCGGGTCTGCATTACGATTTCTGCGGTGTTTACGATGAAGGCTAATTCGCCGGCGTTGAACTGTTGGGCCACCTGTGCGGTGTTCGTCTGCAGTGCTTCGGGGGAGACTAGAGTGTCTAGCACGAAATTAAGGTATTTGGCGATGCCGCGGAGAGTGTTTTCGGTGAGGATGTTGGATTTCCACTTGCCGGCATCGTCTCTGCCGATAAAGGATCCACCATTACTCCAGACCCAGGGGGCGAAGTTGTGGGGGATGTTCCAGTCGCTTTTGCCGGGGAAGGCGTAGGCTCGGATTTTGGCTCCGTCCTCAAGAGTTGCCTTGCTGTTGTTGATCTTGCGGATTGCCTGGATGAAGCCACTATAGGTGGAAACGCTTTCCCTGGTAATGCCATTTTCCTTGAGAATACGCTTGTTTGCCAATAGCGGACGAATGTCGATGAACCAGGGAATGGAATAGATGACGGTGTCAGAGACCAAGTGGGTTGTGTTCCAGCTGACGGGAACGAATCGGTTGGAGTCAATCTTGCTGAGCCAGGGGTTCAGGGGCTTGATTTCGTTGCGGGTTCCGAAGTATGCAATCCAGGTTGTTCCAAGCTGCAGAACATCCGGAGCGTCCTGTCCTGTGGCCAGTGCGGTGGATATCCTGTTCCAGGCAACGCCCCAGTCCAGCACCTGTACCTGGGTCTTTATGCCTGTTTTCTGGGTGAACAATTCCAGCCTCTGTTCGAGCTTTTCCTGGGGAGAAGCACCGTTGGGCATAATCCAGACGGTCAGCGGATCAGCGGCAAGCGCAGTCGACACTACGAAAAGTGCCCCTAAAGCGATAGTGCGCAAAGAATTGGACATACTAAAACCTCTAACACAACCCGATGAATATGGTCTATTCAGTGAGTTTTTTGTAAACTAGTCAAAATCCTCAAAAAAGATAGGAATTGTGGAGGGATTTTTTTGATTTTTGCCTGTGGAATTGCTCAATATAAGGGAAAATTTCTGTTTTTTCAGCGATTGACGGATGTTCCCTATGGTGGTCGATGGGAATTTCCCGCTGTTGCTATAGACGGAGACGATACCGCAGAAGATGCATTGGAAAGGGATTTTTTTGAACGCTCGGGGCTTCGGATAGAGAAAATGGAGCCGTTAGGGTCTGCGCTAATTCGGGAAGTTGAAAATTCCAGGATGCTTTTTTTTAGAATCTTTCCAGAAAAAATCTTTGTAACTCCTTGTAGCGTGTTGGGTTATGCAAAAAGTCGGTGGATTGCTCCTAGAAGTGCGACACGCTACCCACTAATGAGTTTTTGTGTGACGTTCATCAAATCTCAAAAATTTTACGGGAAATTTGTGTAAAAAAGTTGGCAATAATTTATATTTAGGCCGTCGCTCGACTAGCGACAATTCAATCCTTAAGGAGTCAAAAAATGAAAAAAGGTATCATTACCCTTCTCTGCGCAGGCATGATCGTTCTCACCGGCTGCTACGGTAAGAATGCTCTCTATAACAAGGTTCATGACTTTGCCGGTACTTTCGGTGACAAGTGGATGAACTCCATCATCAACTTCGCTTGCTGGGTTATCCCGGTTTACGAAATCAGCTTCTTCCTGATCGACGGTCTCGTTCTGAACACTGTCGAATTCTGGACTGGTTCCAATCCGCTGGCTTCTGGCGACTCCTACTACGAAAAGGACGCTCAGGGCAACGAAATCGCAGCTATCAAGAATGCTGACGGTTCTATGTCTGTTGAAATCACCACCGCTGCTGGCGAAAAGGCTAACCTCATGCTCCAGCGCGATGAAAACGTTGTCCGTGCTCTCGACATGGAAGGCAACGTTGTTGCTCAGCGTGAACTCGACAAGTAATCTTAATTACTGTTAAAGTTTAAGGAAACCCTCGCTTCGGCGGGGGTTTCTTTTTTTACGGTTTTCTTGACGTATTAAGAAAAAACTTTTTATTTTAGAGGCATGTTGATGCGTGTTTGGGCTTACCTGCTCCGGTTTTCCATGGGGAGAATCGCAGTTTTTATGACTGCGGTTCTCTTGTTGGCCTGTGTAGGTGACGACGTTGATCGGGGTAACCAGGCTCTTACCATTGGGGATTACCCAAGAGCCATTGCAAACTTTAGCAAGGCCCTGGATCAGGAACCTGCCAATCGGGATGCCCGCTATGGCTTGGCTCTTGCCTACTACGCGGTAGCCGAGCAGCAGGAGCATTTGAGGGTTCCTACCTTTGAACTGTGGCAGAAGGCTTCCCAGGAATTTGAAATTCTATCTCGCGTAGATGAATCCGGAAAAATCAACGCAAACTATTCCACCTGCCTTTTCTATTTGGCGAGAGCGACGGTGGCGCATAATAGCAGGGCAAATGTCCTGCCCATGCTGGACCAATCCATCCAGCTGGATAGCCTGAACTACTTTAGCCTTAACCTGAAGGCTCTGATTCTTGGAGAAAAGGGCCGTGTGGAAGAGGCAAAAAAAATATTCGTCCATATCGTAACTCGGGAACCGAAGTTTGCCTCTGCATACGTGAACCTGGGGAATCTCTACTGGGATGAAGGAGATGTGGAATCGGCGTGGGACATCTGGTCCATGGGACTTGATGCTGTGCCTAATGACAAGGCGCTGGCTCACTGGACGCAGGTGGCTGAGGATTCGCTTAGAACCTTGGTGCAGTCGGGTCGTCTATGAGCATCCTTGCTGAAATGACTCGGTGTTGCCTTCTTCACGAAGGCGGTGAAGCCTCTATCTACAAGGTTTGGGCTGAAAACAGACCCTATGCTCTGAAGTTGTATAGGGAAGGTCTCGATTTTGATGCCGGTGTTGTAGAAAGCCTTTCCCAGAAACGGCTGGAAGGTGTCATCAACATTCGCGAGTCTGGATTACGGGATGGTCGCTATTTCATTGTTTATGATTTTATTGATGGCCTGAATTCTCGCAGTTGTACGCCGCTCGGTTTGCCGGAGGCTCTGTTTTCCATGAGACAGCTGGTGGCTGCATTGAAACGTCTTGCCCAGTTGGGAATATACCATGGCGATCTGAACCCATCCAATGTGTTGCTTACGGTGGATGGCCCCGTGCTAATCGACTGTGGTATCAAGGGACCTGGAGCTCTGGCGTATGCCGCGCCAGAGCGCATGACTGGCGGAAAGCCCGACGAAAAAAGCGATCTTTTCAGTCTAGGCTTGCTTCTATATTTCTGGCTGACGGGTGAAGATTTACTGAAGGCTGATAACTTTGAAGGCTTTCTTGAAGCGTCTTCAAGTATTAAGGCTCAGAACGTGACCATGCTTCTCTTTGGAAAGTTCGGCATTGCGGCCTCTCTGGAAAATATCTGGAAGGGAACCCTCTGCGCAGATCCCGACAATCGCCTGGAAGATCTGGATGAACTTGACGAACTTCTGGAAATAGCTTTTGATGAATGTTGTGGTGGCTCGGTGGTCTGGGCCAAGATTCACGAAAGTCACATTTTCAGGTTAAAGGAAAAAATCGGAACGGATTGTCTCGACGAAGGTCCTGAATGTGATTTTCCGTTCCGTTTCAATGAAAATGCGCCTAAAAAAAAGAAGTTGAAGGCTTTGATTGCTGCAGTACTCCTACTTATATTGTTGGGAGTGATCCTTTTGACTGTGATTTCGTCTGGCGGTTCGTCTGTCGATGAAACTGGCGATCGCATTCTTCGGGAATCTCGAAGTCTGGAGGGTTCCGCAGGAGATACTTCCGTAACGATAGACAGTATTGAGTATAAATAGGGTGTGTTGAAATGAAGTCTGAATCCATGCTTGCGACAGAAAAAATGCTGGACGTGGTCAAGATCCTTCTTGACGAGCAGCAGCCTGAATCGCTTTTCCCAAAAATTTTGGAAGTGGCCAAGGGCGTACTTCATGCCGATGCCGCTGTTTTGGATATTGCAGGCGAGACTCCCTTGCACATTTCCAATCCGGAACAGGTTTCCATTTCCATTTCTGCGGTAAAGCAGGCCAAGACGGAAAATCGTGCCGTGGTGTGGAACCAGCTGGATGATGATTCTGCAGACCTTTCAAAGTCAATCGTCCAAAATCAGCTTACTAGCATCATGGTGTCCCCCTTCCGTACGCCGGATAGCGAGGCGGGTTATCTTTACTTGCAGCGTGCCGCTCGCGAGGAGCCATTCTCTGAAGAGGACAGCGGGCTTTTTGACGTCTTTGTGGAGGTCTGCGAAAAGTTTGCCTTTGCTGCCTATGACCGTGTTCGCGATAAGGAATCCCTTGACGTTTTGAAGAACGTGGTTCGCAGGGATAATATTGTTTATTCCAGTCAGGTTATGGCGGATCTGGTTGCATTGGCCGATAAGCTGGCTCCACTTCCCCTGCCTGTCATTATCCGTGGTGAAACAGGCACTGGCAAGGAAGTCCTTGCAAAGTATATCCATAAGCAGAGTCCGAGAGCGGAGAAACCGTTCATTGCTGTAAACTGTGGCGCCATTCCGGAACACCTGATGGAATCCCTTTTGTTTGGACATGCTAAGGGATCATTTACAGGGGCTATTGAGAATCGTAAGGGCTTTTTTGAGGAAGCCGATGGCGGTACGATTTTCCTGGATGAGATTGGTGAACTGCCCATGAATATGCAGGTGAAGCTTCTTCGCGTATTGCAGGAAAAACACATTACCCGAGTGGGTGATAACCGTGAAATTCCGGTGAATGTCCGAGTGATTTCTGCAACTCATGTGGATTTGGAAGAGGCTGTTCGCGAGAAGAAGTTCCGCGAGGACCTCTATTTCCGAATTCAGGTGATGCCTGTAAATATTCCTGCCTTGCGTGATCGCGGTCAGGACGTGGTTTTGCTGGCGGAGGAGTTTGTCAAGCGCTATGGTGCGGAATATGGCCGAGGCCGATTTAAGATGAGCCGCAACACGGAAAAAGCCTTGCTTGGCTATCACTGGCCGGGTAACGTCCGTGAACTTGAAAATCGTATCCAGAAGGCTTTGGTTCTTGCTGTTCATGGAGTCATTCAGCCTAAGGATCTTGGGCTGGACGAAGTGCAGAAGGATGCCAAGGCTTCTCCAAGAACCTTGAAGGAAGCTCGCGAGGCTGTGGAACGGGAGGTTATTGCCCAGGCTCTTACGGATAGCAATGCTAACCTGACCTTGGCCTCCACGATCCTGGGAATAGACCGTAAGGTCCTTCGTGAAATTATGGACCGGCTGGGAATGAAAAAAGACGACTTCAAGAATAAATAGGTGTTAATGAAAAAATGGGAAGTTTTGTCGCGTTGTGGCAAGAACTCCCAAAAAAATTCAAAGGGAAAAAGAGTTTTTAGTTATATTAGTGGCATAATTGGCGAAAATTCGCTAATTTATGCCTAAAAGGATATTTGGCACGGATATTGCATTAGAACTGGTATGAAGGCTGGAATGAAAATTATGAAGCTCATATCTACGGTTATGGTGTCTGCAGCACTGTCTTATGCTGCAGGTGATTCTATGCGTCCGGAATCCTCTATCCCGACCCCCGCTGAAGCGTCCGAAATTTCCAGGGAAATGCCGGACTTAAGTGCAAAGGATCGTGCAGACTGGCAAAAGATGCGTGCAGAACGTAAGCAGGCTCGCGAACAGATTCTTTCTCGCTTGAAGGAAAGTCCCGCAGCTGAGAAGCAGAGCATCCGTCAGGACGTTTCTAAGAATAGAAATGTTCCGCCACCGCGCACGGAAGGGGACTTTCAGCAATTCCATTCCCGCGAACGTGGTGATTTCAGCGAAAAGCCCGATTCTCGAAACATGAAGCCCAAGCGGGATATGCCTGGCCCTCCTCCACCTCCTAGGGAAGATGGCCATATGCGTCATTGATGCGTCTTGCCGTCATTGCTGTCTTGGCGGTTGTGTCTTTGCTTTTTGCGGAGACGCAGGCCGATGTCTATTACCGGGCGATGCTGGCGGAAGAACAGGGTGATATTTCTGCCGCCCTGCAGCTATTTGAACAGGCTGTGGAAATGGATGGCGAATATACGGAAGAAATTCGCGAAATCATAAATGAATACAATGAGGCTTTGGACATGGCCGGGGATGAATCACCCTGGTCATTTCGTGTTCTTGGAGAGGCGTATTACGGTCACCGCTTTTATAGCGAAACGGGCGGCTATGCGGACGTTGACGAAAATGCTGGTGATGTTTCTGCCTCATTGTCCGTATTTCTTGATTATAGCATGGGTAATTGGATTCACTCTGTTGGTGTATCCTATGCTGGGGACTGGTTCGTTGCGAATGAAGGTGTCGTCGTATTAGATACAAACGATTGGATCATGGCGCCTGGACTTGAATATTCCCTTGTTGGGAGAAATGTGTTACTGGATGTGGGTGTGGACTTCAATAAGCCCAACAAGTCTGGACTGGAATTGTCTCTGTACGGTTGGCTGGAACTGGATTTTGTACGCTGGGAAAAGCAGCGGGCTGGTATGTCTCTTTGGGGCTATAACCGGGATGGAAACTCCTCATCTTTTGCCTTGTACGCATCCTGGCATAGAATGGTGCCTACTGGTCTGAATGGATCCCTGTTCGTGGGGGCCCGTTATGAGGCGGATTCCCTGGCTGACATTCTCGGTTACTTGAAAAGAGTGAATGCTGTAGAATCGCAGCAGGAATCCATGTACAATGGAAATCCCTGGCAGGCTTCTCAACAATTGAATGATTTTGGCTATTACATGGACTTGTGCCTTCAGGAGTATGGCGATGCCTGTTATGACCCTGCGAATGGACTCGTAGAATTGCTGATGTGGCAGGAGGAAGTCTCTGCAGAATATGAAGATGTTGTGCTGGAATCTTACTGGACTCGATGGGTGGGACCGTCTCTGAGAAGTCGGGTTTCTTACAGGTTCCGTACCAAAATTTCCCTAGAGGCGAAGTTGAATCTGTTTTACGGATTTGTTGTGGATGGCGCCTCTGATGTCTATGAAGACTTGACCCGTTTCTCAGGCACATGGGGCGCTGTGATTTCCTGGAATCCAAACTTTATGACGTTGTACTTTGGGGTGGAGCAGATGTATGTGCGGTACAATGTTCCTGCAGATCTGGATGATTACTACCCAGACAATACGTCGCGGATTGAACTGAAGGGTGGCTTAAAATTTGAATTCTGACAAAGAAAAAAGGCAAGCATTTCTGCTTGCCTTTTTCGTGGAGGTAGGGAGAGTCGAACTCCTGACCTACAGATTGCGAACCTGCCGCTCTACCAACTGAGCTATACCCCCAATCTTGACACAAATATAGTCATTATCCGCGGATAATTTTAATCATGAATTGAAGTTTGTTGACGGAAACCTCTTCGTAATCATCTTCGTCCAGGCTTGCGTAGCACCAGGCGTAGCTGAGGCTTGCTCCTACAGACCATGTGTCGTTGATCCACCAGTGTTTTCCGATTTCAATCTGTTCGATGAAGGATAGAATGGAGAAACCTTCGGCATCACCTTCCATTCTTGCAGTGAACATTAAGGGACCAGAAGATGTACCGATGTATAGTCCGTTAAGGGGGGAATTGGGGTTCCTGAAGGGGAATACGTCAAAGCCGAATCCCATATAGCTTGAGGCACCGGGAGCATCATTTTCCTTAAAAGAGGTTTTCTTTATAGTATGCCCTTCTGCCTTTACGGAAGTGGAAAACTCTGAACGGCCTATGTTGTAAATAGCGAGATCCATGATGAAGTACATGGAAAGCAAGTTTCCTACGGAACGTCCAAGCTTCAGTTCCAGCGCGGGGATGGAGAATCCGCTGTAATCCTGCTTTTCAAAATGTTTTTCTCTATCTACAATGACATAATTGCTGTACATTGGATCATGATAATAAACGTCGTGTTCAATTTCCTCAATGGTTCTAACCTGGGAGATATACTGACCGCCTAAACCAGCACTGAAGTAGATTCCTCGATGTTCACGAGGGTACGGGGATTGCGCAAATGCCAGCGCCCCCCAGAGCAGGACCATAAGTACAATAATCTTTTTCATGGATTATCCTCTGGTCATGCGGAACATAATACCGATAGAGTTTTCGGAGTTGTCGTTACCGGTGGTTTCGAGGGTGGGGAACACGTGACCGTAGATAATGCTCGTACCGATGGAGAAGTTCTTGCCGACCCACCAGTCCTTGCCGATTTCAGCCTGGGTGGCCATGCCGAGGTTGAGTGCGTTGTCATCACCAAACGCGAAATAGAAAGCGTAACCGACGGAACCTCCAAAGAAGAAACCGTTCATGGCAGAATTCTTGTTCTGGATAGGATAGATGGCTGTACCGAAGCCGATGTACGTTCTAAAGAAAACGGCGTCAAATTCTTCTTTTTTATAGGCATGTTCAATTTCCCATTTGTGGGTGTACTTGCGCTTGCCATCGTTGTCCTCTATATAAACTTGATTTTCTTCGTATTCACGATAGGTCATGGTCCCTGTTGCCATGCTAAAGTTGAATACCGTGTAGAAAGCTGCCAGATTGAATGTGGAAAAACCGAACTTAAATTCCATGGTAGGGAACGAAAAACCGGTAAATTCAGAAATTTCGTGCTCCCTTTCGCGAGGTTCGTTATAGCGAGAATCAAAATCGGAATAGGAAAGCAGGTGTTGTTCCATGCTGTGGTATACGAATCCGGAACTGATATTGCTGTAAAAACCGTTGTGTTCGCGGCTGTGATCTTCGCTATTCTGGGCAAATCCGGCAGTTACTGCAAGAAAAATGAAAATGCTCAAATATTTTTTTTTCATGGCCATCAATATAGTAATAGACGACTATTTTGGCTTACAACAGAAAATATACCGTTGTAAGGAAAAACAATTTATGACAAGTTGATTTTTGTACAAATGTTCACTATATTTGTGTGGTAAATTAGCCAAAGTTTATATATGACCAAGTCCATTGATATTCGCGACGCTCACGAGCATAATCTTCGCCACGTAAGTCTTTCCATTCCCCGTGATTCCATTGTGGTGGTGACGGGTGTGTCTGGGTCTGGTAAATCCAGTCTTGCTTTCGATACGGTGTTCCAGGAAGGTCAACGCCGATTCGTGGAATCTCTGTCTGCATATGCAAGACAGTTCATTGGTCGTATGAAGCATCCGGAAGTGGAAAGCGTACGCGGTATTTCGCCGACCATATCCATTGACCAGAAGACGGTGAATCGTAACCCCCGCAGTACAGTGGGTACGGTGGTGGAAATTCTTGACCACTATCGTTTGCTCTTTGCACGTCTAGGTGTTCCGCACTGTCCTGACTGTGGTCGCGTCATTCAGGCCCAGACAGTAGACCAGATTGTGGACAACCTTTATGCAGGTGATGAAAACAGGCAGGTGACGGTAATGGCTCCCATTGTGCAGGAGCGCAAGGGTGAATACCGTAAGGAACTGGCTGAACTGAAGGAAAACGGATTTGTCCGTGTCCGCGTAGATGGATCCATCTATCGTGTTGAAGAAGTCCCTCCTCTGGTCCGTTACGAAAAGCACACCATCGAGGCGGTCATTGACCGCCTGACTTTGGAGCGGAAGAACATGAGCCGCCTTCGTGAAGCCCTGGAAGGTGCATTGAGACTGACTGATGGTAAGTTGGTGAGTTTCCTATTCGGCGCGATTCCTGGTTCTTCATCGGGTTCAAACGGCGCGGCAGAAGGTCGCAAAGATTATCGTTTGCAGGGAACGCTATTGGCTTGTCCTAAGTGTGGCGTTTCCATTCCGGAACTGGAACCGAGATTCTTCAGCTTTAACGATCCCAAGGGTCGTTGTCCGGTTTGCAAGGGCATGGGAGAAAGTTGCGAGTTTGATGTGGATCTGGTGATTCCCAACAAGAACTTGTCCCTGAAGCAGGGCTGTATCGCTACCCAGAAGAAGGATGATGGCATGATCATCTTTACGGATTTCGGTTGGCGCAATTTACGCACCATTGCAAACGAAATGCATTTCTCCCTGGATACCCCCTGGAATAAGTTAAAAAAGGCCCAGCAGGATGCTGTGCTGTATGGAACTCCCAGCGGCAGTGAAACTGGCGTCATAACGGTCATGCAGGAAATGTGGGACATGTGGCATATTTACCACTTCCGCAAGTACATGAATATAGGCGTTTGTCCGGAATGCAAGGGAACCCGCATTAACCGCTCCGCAAACGCGGTTCAGTTCCATGGAGTGAACCTGACGGAAATGACCAACTGGTCTGTGGAAAAGTCTGTGGAGTTTTTCAACAAACTGGACTTGAGTGCCCGCGAACAGCATATCGGTCGCGAAATCCTGAAAGAGATTCGCGGTCGTCTCAGTTTTCTGAATGCGGTGGGACTTGGCTACCTGAATATTTCCCGCAAGGCGTCAACACTCAGCGGCGGTGAAGCCCAGCGCATCCGTCTGGCGAGTGCTGTGGGCGCAGGCCTTCAGGGCGTGCTCTATGTGATGGATGAACCGAGCATTGGCTTGCATCCTCGCGATAACGATAAACTTCTTGAAATGCTGGAACATCTTCGCGCCCAGGGCAACAGCCTCATTGTGGTGGAACATGACGAAGATACCATGCGTCATGCTGATTACGTGATTGACGTTGGGCCTGGTGCAGGTGTGGAAGGCGGAGCCATCATTGCAGCCGGAACTGTAGATGAACTGGAAAAGAATAAGGCTTCTCTCACGGGCGCCTATCTTAGCGGTCGCAAGGCTATCGAGATTCCTGCTGAACGCAAGAAGATTTCAAAGGACACTCCGAAACTGAAAATTTGCGGTGCCGCAGAAAATAACCTGAAGAATATTGATGTGGAGATTCCTCTGGACGGGGCGCTTACCGTAGTTACTGGTGTTTCGGGCTCCGGCAAGAGCACTCTGGTGAACCAGATTCTTCGTCGTGAACTTGCCCGCATCTTCTTCAATTCAGAAGAACCGGTGGGCAAGTTTGACCATCTGGAAGGCATAGAAAATATTGACAAGGTCATTGAAATTGACCAGACGCCCATTGGCCGCACTCCGCGTAGTAATCCAGCCACCTACACCAAGATCTGGGATGATATTCGTGACCTCTTTGCTGGTATGGAAGAAAGTAAGATTCGTGGTTACAGCAAGAGCCGTTTTAGTTTCAATGTGAAGGGTGGTCGCTGCGATGCCTGCGAAGGCGCTGGCGTGAAGGTGGTGGATATGCACATCCTGCCTTCTGTCCAGGTGACTTGCGAAGTCTGTAACGGCAAGCGCTTCAACGATGCTACCCGTGAAGTATATTTCAAGGGCAAGAACGTTTCTGAAATTCTGGACATGAGCATTAGCGATGCTGCTGAGTTCTTCAAGGACCAGCCCCGCATTGCAAAGCCTCTGGAACTACTTTGTGAAGTTGGCCTTGGTTACCTGACTCTTGGCCAGCCTTCTACTACGTTGAGCGGTGGTGAAGCTCAGCGTATCAAGATTGCCTCTGAATTACGTAGGCCCGGTACAGGCAAGACCTTGTATCTGCTGGATGAGCCGACAACGGGTTTGCATTTTGAGGATATTCGCAAGTTGATGGACTGCTTGAATCGCCTGCGTAGCCTTGGAAATAGCATTGTCATTATTGAACATAATCTAGATGTCATTAAGTGTGCGGACTGGATTGTGGACCTGGGCCCTGATGCCGGTGTACATGGTGGGCGTGTGATTGTTGCAGGTACTCCTGAACAGGTGGCAAAGTGCAAGAAGTCTGAAACCGGTCGCTATCTTGCTCCGGTTCTTGCGAAGAGACATGGTGAGAATAGACCCATGAGCAAACTGATGGGGAACCTTGCCGAAAATAAGGCTCGTTACAATGCGTTTACTTCATCTGTCAAGGGAACTGCTGGCGAAACCGAAGGTCCATCCCTGGATATTGAAGTCCATGGCGCCCGCAAGCATAACCTGAAGAACATTGACGTAACCATTCCTCGTCATAAGTTGACGGTGGTTACAGGCGTCTCCGGTTCCGGCAAGTCTAGCCTGGCATTCCACACGTTGTTCAGTGAAGGGCAGCGCCGATTTGTGGAAACTCTCAGTACTTATGCCCGACGCTTCCTGGGAAGGCCTGACCGCGGCAGTATTGATTCCATCTCTGGCTTGGCTCCGGCTATTGCCATTGACCAGAAAAGTTCCAGCAAGAGTCCCCGCAGTACGGTGGCGACGTTGACGGAAATCTATGACTACTTCCGCATTTTCTGGTCCCGCGCTGGAACGGCTCATTGCCTTCATTGCGGGAAGCCCGTTGATTCCTATAGTGCGGGTGACTTGATTCAGTTTGCCTTCAACCGCGATTTAGGCAAGACGGTTACGGTCCTTGCCCCTTTCCCGCTGAAGGATGAAGTTAAGTTGTCCAAGATCCTGACGGAAAAGGGATATCGCAAAGCTTATCTTGGCGATAAGTTGATTGATCTGCCTCTGCCAAAAATTCCTACCCGCGAAAAGCAGGTACTGGCTGTTGTTGATCAGGTGGTTGTAAAGGAAGAAAATCGTGCTCGCCTAGTAGAAGCCTTTGAACGCGGCTATCGCGACGGTAACGGAATCCTCTTTGTGGATAGCGAAGGTCATGAGCGTCTCCCTGCCAGTGAAAAACCGGGATGTCCGGAATGTGGCTGGTATATGGATAGTTCGCTCAATCCCAAACTGTTCAGTTTCAATACCCACTGGGGCGCTTGCGAAACTTGCCTTGGCCTGGGTTACCTAAAGGATGGAAAGAAGGATAAACCCGAAGTCTGTCCCGACTGTCATGGGGAACGACTGAAGCCTGAATATCTTGCAGTTCGTATTGCGGGCAAGAATATTATGGATGTTCACCATATGAGCATCGACAACGCTCGGGACTGGTTTGCCCAGGTGAATTTCAGGGGCGAAAAGAATGCAGAAGGCAAGCGTACCATTGCAGAACCTCTTCTCCGTGAAATCATCGGTCGCCTGGATTTCTTGAAATCCGTGGGTCTTGGTTACATTGGTCTTGATCGTGCGGGCGACACCTTGAGTGGTGGTGAATCTCAACGTATTCGCCTGGCTAGTCAGATTGGCAGCGGCTTGGAAGGTGTTCTCTACGTTCTGGATGAACCGACGGTAGGTCTCCATGAAAGCGATACAGCAAAGTTGCTGGATACACTCTACCGTCTTCGTGATTTGGGCAACACTTTGGTGGTTGTGGAACATGACATGAAGATGATGGAGGCGGCAGACCACATTATTGATATGGGACCCGGTGCTGGTGATTTCGGCGGAGAAGTTGTGGCGGAAGGCTGCCCGAAAATGCTGGCTAAGCCTTATGCCCTGCAGCAATTCCCCCGTAGTGAAACAGTGAAGTTCCTGACTCATCAGACTCCTGTGGCTAACGAGATTTCTCCTGTTGCCATTACAGATTCTACGGAATTTTATGAGTTTAGCAAGCTGAACCATAATAACCTGAAGAATCTTTCCGTGAAGTTCCCCAAGGGCGCAGTTAGCGTGGTGTGCGGCGTGTCCGGTTCAGGAAAAAGCTCCATGGTCATGGACGAAATCTATCCGGCATTGAAAAAGAAGTTCCAGGCCCGGGGTAAGAAAAAGCAGAGTGGCGAAGTCCTGTTGGTGGATCAGAGCCCCATTTCTGGTACGCCCCGCAGCACTCCCGCCAGTTTTACCGGCGTCTTTGATGATATTCGAAAACTGTATGCAAAACTGGAACAGTCTAAGGTCAAGGGCTTTGATTACGGTCGTTTCAGCTACAACCTGGCAAGAGGTCGTTGCGAAGCCTGCGAAGGACGAGGTGTCATTTCTGTGGAAATGCACTTCCTTTCTGATGTGTGGGAAGTCTGTGATGCCTGCGGTGGTAAACGCTACAATCAGGAAACACTTTCCGTAACGTTTAAGGGCAAGAATATTGCCGATGTTCTGGACATGCGGGTGGTTGAGGCTTGCGAGTTCTTCAAGGATCAGCCCAAGATTCTGCCGAAACTGGAAACTCTACGAGATGTGGGTTTGCCCTATGTTAAGCTGGGTCAATCCGTCACTACTATGAGTGGCGGTGAAAATCAGCGTCTGAAATTAGCGGCGGAATTGACGAAGAAGAAGGCTACAGAAACTGTTTACCTGCTGGATGAACCTACGACAGGCCTTCACCTGAAGGATATTCAGGTCCTCTGGAATCTTCTGCGCCGTCTTTCTGCTCGTGGTGATACGGTTATTGTTATTGAACATCATCCAGATATCATCCGTCTAGCGGACTGGAAGGTTGAATTGGGCCCTGTAGGTGGTTCTGAGGGAGGCCATTTGCTTGAAATGGGGGCAAACCGTCTGTAGAATCGCATCGTCTTCATACAAATAGATTATCTTTTGTTGGTCTACTCTATAGGCATTGGAGAAAATATGTCCGTAATTCGTTTATTACCACTATTGTTGCTGGTTCCTATGCTGGCAATGGCTGATAGCGATAAAAATTTTAGGATTGTTCAAAAACAGTTTAAGCCTGGAACCACCATAGCAATCGTAAAGGATATGGCTATTTCTGTCGATGGTGGGACTTTCATGGCTGAAATGCCTAATTTCCCTCTTCGCGAGAATAAACTCTACTATCGACACAAACTGGGGCCCAAGGAATTCCAGTGGGGGGTCGGCCGTGTTGACGTGTCTAATTTCGGAAAGCTTCACGCCTTTAGCTTGAAAAAGAATCACTTGAAGCCGGACGAAGTTGCCTTGATGCGTTTCTATGGTTCTCAGAATGCTAGAGCATTCCAGGATGAAGCCGATCTCTATTTTGATCGTGAGTACATCTACTCTCCCCGTGTGCCAAAACTCTTCTTCGTAAAGAATGACCGCTGGCAGATTTTGAATGAAACAGCTCTTCCTGGCGTGATTAATTTTGAAGTTGCTCCTGATGTGGAAATTGCCTCTACAGAATTTAACCTGAAGAATAAGCCTACGACCATCAGTCCCGTTGAGGCCGGTCCCTACGTTTTTGTATTCTCTTCTCCTTCAGCACTTCCTGTAGCGGAAATCGGTGTGGTAAAGTCTGGCGAGGCCCTTACCTTCAAGCCTGAATTGCTAAAGATTCAAAAGGATAGTCAGGATCCGTCTGTAATTTCTGTTACCATGAAGGACGTTCAGTCTACCCGTAATCTTGAAGAAACGGAAGTTCTCTACGACAAGCTTATGAAGGAACTTCTTGAGGATACCACTCAGGTAGATATGTCCGGCTTTGAAGATCACTATCCCCAACGTGTAGTGGCCTCTTCTATTGGTCTTCCGGAAACGGATGATGTCTATCAGGAGTATGTCGCTCTTTACAAGAACAAGAGAGCCGAATCCCAGCAGATGTTCCTTGATTCCAAGAGGGGAGACGTTGGTGTAAGTAGGGCTATACGTCATAAGCTCGACTCTCTGGAGCAGATGCCTGTTCGCGTGATGCTGATGCCGACTACCTTTGAAAAGGTTTACCAGGATGGTGATTCCACGAAGGGTGTTGTTGGCGTGAAGCTTGTTTTTGGTGCTGACCACTACCGTTACGATGTTGCCTGGACTGGTGTTGCTGCCGGAACTGATGTGGAAACCCTCTACTCCTGGTTTGCGGTCAATCGTGCGGGAATGAAGGTCTACCTTACCATGGAAAACAACAAGCCGGTTTGGTTGATGGACACTGGCGTTGTGAAAAGTCGTCATCACTATCGCTTTATCAAGGTTGACTTTGTCGTTGATGGAGTTACTTACGCAGGTCAGGGGGAGTTTATCCTTCCCGAATATATTGCGCAGGAACAGGAGGTGCAGGATTGGCTGAACGCTCGTAAGCTTGCTGCGGTTGCCCCTCCATCCTCATCTTCTGCTGAAGTGTCTTCCTCCTCCGCGGTTGCAGACTCCGTTCCTCCTGTTAATGATCTTCCCATTGCTCCTGTTGATGAGGGTGCCCCCCGCGTGATTCGCGATCGTATTCATGGCAACGTGGCCATGATTGATTCCGGAAGCTTCCGCTATAAGGGCTCTGTGGTTTCTCTTTCTCCCTATGCCATCATGACTACGGAAATGACGCAGAAACTTTATAACGAAGCCATGAACCGTCTGGATTCAGCAAAGCGCATTGCTGACCAATCTACCTTTAAACATCCTCAGAAGCCTGTTCATAATATTAATTGGGAAAATGCCCGCTTCGTCTGTCAGGCTCTTGGCGGCGATCTGCCTACGGAAGCCCAGTGGGAATATGCTGCCCGCGCTGGCGGTAATGAAGGAGCCATCTGGGTGAATGATTCCGTTCCCGATGCCGGTAAGTATGCCATCTATCGTGAAAATTCCTACAACATGAGCAAGAAGGAAGAAGCTTACGGACCTCAGCAAGTTGCCTCCAAGAAGCCCAATGCATGGGGAATCTACGATATGTCCGGTAACGTTTCTGAATGGACTCGCGACAGATACTTCATGTTCTCCTTCGTTATTGAAAAGTCCAATCCCACTGGTGCAATGCTTGGCTCCTCCAAGATTTACAAGGGTGGTTCCTGGAAGGATGCGGAAAAGTATCTGAACACGACAAACCGCGATGACGAAGATCCTCGCTATTGGTCCGAAAGCATCGGCTTCCGTTGCGCATACCCGCAGAACATTATCAAGGAATAATTTTGAGTAACGCATTTAAGCTTTTCCAAAAACTGGTTGCGGCGCCGTATCTTCTGGCCTTGCTGGGCTTGTTGATGCCGTTGATGACCGTCTCCTGTTCTGACAAGGTGATTGCTGAACCGACGTTTTATGAAATGGCGGGAGGTCTGAACTTGAGAGAATCCCTTCAGGAACCGGCTGCAGGCTACCTGGCTAGAATGGAGGAAGGAAATCCCAAGGCTTTGGAAAAGTTCCGTGAAACATCTCCGAATTTTCCGGTGATGGAGGACATGCCTCAATTGTATGGAATTGCCTTGGGCATTCTTATTGCCGGTATCTTCTCCCTGATGGCAACAACGGGAATCTTTGCTTCTGTGGGCTCCATCGTTATGGGTGTGCTTTCCATGCTTTGCCTATGGGCGTTCGTCTTCCAGATGAAGCATGAATTTGCCTCCATGGGAATGCAGTTGCTTTCCATCAAGCCTGGGGTGGGACTTTATTGTGCCAGCTTCCTGATTGTCATTGGAACGGCAATGAATTTGGCCTGCATGATAAGAATCCTGCTGAAGAAAAAATAGACGTTTTGATTTTCTGAAAAATGAAAACCCGCGGTTTTTGTCCGCGGGATTTTTTACTTAAAGAGAGGGCTGCAGTGGTATTCTGCAGCCCTTTTCTAATTGCGCGTTACGGATTACGAGATGAGTGTTGAATCTCAAACTTCGATTTTTAAGTGTCGAATCCTGAGCCTTGAAACACGTTCCTCGTACCTCGAGCCTGGAACCTCTTACACATTGAAGCGGAACAGCATGATGTCGCCGTCCTGCACCACGTATTCCTTACCTTCGGTACGGAGTACGCCTGCTTCCTTGGCGGCGTTCCAGCTGCCGTACTTTTCGAAGTCTGCGTAGGAGAGGGTTTCTGCGCGGATGAAGCCGCGTTCAAAGTCGGAGTGGATGACGCCTGCGCATTGGGGAGCCTTGAAGCCCGCTTCGAAGGTCCATGCACGGCATTCCTTCTCGCCTGCAGTGAGGAAGGTACGGAGGCCAAGGATTTCGTAACCCTTGCGGACAACTGCGTCCAAGCCGGATTCCTTGAGTCCCAGGTCCTTCAGGAATTCAGCCTTGTCGGCAGGTTCCATTTGGGAAAGTTCTTCTTCGATCTTGCCAGAAATCATGATGACTTCGTGACCGTTCTTGGAGGCGTATTCCTTCAGGGCATCCACGTAGGCGTTTCCGGTGAGGATGTCGTCTTCCTTTACGTTGGCGCAGTAGAACAGGGGCTTTGCGGTGAGCAGGGCCAGGTCCTTAATAATCTGGTCCATTTCTTCGCTGTCGCCGATAAGACCACGGGCGGGCTTTCCTTCCTGGAAGGCGTCACGGAGCTTTTCGCAGGCTGCTTGGCGTGCCTTTGCTTCGGCTCCACCCATACGGGCGTTCTTGGTTTCGGTAGCAAGACGCTTTTCAACGGATTCCAGATCCTTAAGAATCAGTTCGGTTTCGATAATGTCGACGTCGCGGACCGGATCTACGGAACCGTGAACGTGAACGATGTCGCCGTCGTCAAAGCAGCGGACCACTTCCATGATGGCCTGGCATTCACGAATGTGGGTGAGGAACTGGTTGCCGAGGCCTTCGCCGTTGGCGGCTCCCTTTACAAGACCTGCAATATCCACGAATTCTGTAACAGCGGGAACGATGGACTTGGGGTTGTAAACCTTTACCAGGGCATCGAGACGTGCGTCAGGAACGTTCACCATGCCCACGTTGGGGTCAATGGTACAGAAGGGGTAGTTGGCGGCTTCAGCGCCAGCGTTGGTGATTGCGTTAAAGATGGTGCTCTTGCCGACGTTGGGGAGCCCTACGATACCACATTTAAAACCCATGATTATCTCCAGTTCTAGGGCAATTAGTTTTGCCCGATTTTTTTGCGAAGTAAAGTTAGTAATTGCCCTTTAGGGTGACATGGCCTTTTGCTAAATTTGCCGCCGATTAAGGTGCACTATGGCGAATGCTAAAAATATGGACTTGCTCTCGGGCTCTATTTGGGATAAGATCCTAAAATTTGCCATACCCTTGGCTGCCAGCAGTATCTTCCAGCAACTGTTCAATTCTGCAGATGTTGCTGTAGTGGGAAAGTTTGCGGGTGACGCCGCCCTTGCTGCCGTTGGTGCCAATACCTTCGTCATCAACCTGATGGTGAATCTCTTTGTGGGACTTTCCATTGGGGCTAATGTTGTGGTGGCCAACGCTCTTGGAGAAAAGAGCGCAAGATCTGTCTCCCGAGGCGTCCACACTTCTATTGCTGTATCCATGGTATGTGGTGTGGCTCTTGCCATAGTTGGCATTGTGTTTGCTAGATCCATTCTGACTCTCATATTGACTCCTGCAGACATTCTGGATGCGGCAACTCTGTATTTCAGGATTTATTTTGTTGGCATGCCCTTTATCATGCTGTATAATTTCTGTGCAGCATTGCTGCGCAGTAAGGGCGATACGAAACGCCCTTTTTATGTTTTGCTAGTTGCTGGTGCGATTAATCTGCTTCTGAATGTTATTTTCGTTGTTGGATTCAAGATGGATGTGGATGGAGTTGCCATTGCCACGGTGATTGCCAATGTTATCAGTTCTCTTGCCGTGCTGTACTTTTTGATGCATGAATCGGGCCCCTTCAAGTTTGAGTTCTGGAAACTTCGAGTTACGCCTGTGATTCTTAGCCGTATTGTCAAGATTGGGTTGCCGGCAGGTGTTCAGGGTGCGTTGTTTTCCTTCAGTAACGTTTGCATTCAGTCTGCCATAAATACGCTCGGATCTACGGCGGTGGCCGCTTCTGCGGTGGCCATGAATCCTGAACTGATTGTGTATTTTTGGCTGGCATCCTTCGGCCATGCCTGCGTAACCTTTGTGGGACAAAGCTTTGGTGCCCGAAACTATGAACGTATTCGCAAGGTGGTTCGTTGGACCCTATTCCTGTCCGGTGTGTCAACATTCACATTGGGTGCTCTGGTGAGTCTGTTCTACCATCCCATTCTTTCCATCTTTACCAATGATGAAGCTATCATTGAAACTGGTGCCTACCGAGTGTTCATTGTAATCGGCCTTGAGTTTATCAATGTACTTATTGATGTGTGCTCCGGTGCCTTGCGCGGAATGGGCTATTCCATGGTGCCGACGTTGATTTGTGTGTTTGGTATTTGCGGAATACGAATCTTCTGGGTATTCTTCATGTTCCCCAAGTTCGGTACTTTTGCGTCTCTCATGGTTTGTTATCCCCTGAGCTGGATTACAACGGGCATTATTCTTACTAGTATTTACCTGTATAGAATAAAGGCCCTCCGTTCATGAATGGTTTTGCAAATATCCTGAAAATATCCGTCGTTCTTGTGACCTTTGCTGGCTGCGGGATCTTCGTGAAGAATAAAATGGCTGAAAAGGATGCTTTCGAAAAACGGGAAGCGTTAATTGCAGATACCAATGAATGTCTGGAAATGGGCGAGTGGAAATGTGCCGAAAAGAATGTACGATTTCTGCTGAATGAAAATCCAGATGACAGGAACCTTCATTTGCATTTGGCCGGAATCCTGTTTGAGCAGGAACGCTATGAAGATTGCCTGGAGTACATTGCCTCCTTGAAATATGACAATGCCGATTTGGATTATCTCAAGGAAAAATCCTCTAGCCTTCTTCGGGAAATGGAGACGCTGCAGCTGGAACGCTCCGCTCATTTTCGACTTGAGTTTGAAGGTCATCCATCTCGCAATAATGTACTGGAAGCCCTTTCAGTTCTAGAAGTTGCCTATGATTCCCTATGCCGACTATTCGAATTTTATCCGGAAAATAAAATGCACCTGGTGCTGTACGAGTCTGCTTCCTATCAGGGAATTGGACCACGGCCGGATTGGGTAGGTGCTGTGTTTGACGGAAAACTTCGTGTCCCCGCAAATGTGATGGAGTATCGTGAAGTTTATCGCCCCATGCTATTTCATGAGTTGACTCATGCCTTTGTCCGGGCAATGACTCGATCCAAGGTTCCTCTATGGATAAATGAGGGTGTTGCCCAGGTGATTGATGCCAGTCGCAATAGTGTTGCTCGCCCTGAAGGCGGAAAGCAAAATTTGCAGGCGTTGACGGAACCTTTTGTAAATGAAAGCAATTCTGACGTGGCGGTAAAACTCTATTGGTATTCCCAGAAGATGGTGGAAGGCTTGTTAACGCGCAATCCGAGTTTTACTCATTTTAGAGATTTTGTACAAAACTTAAGAAAGTTAGGTGTAGAAGAAGCATTGAAGTCGTTTTATGGTGTAACGGCGCAACAATTGTTGGACGAGGTGTAGCATGGCTAAGAAAAAAGTGATGATCCTTGCAACAGGTGGAACTATCGCAGGTGTTGGCGATGCTGGAGCTAATACGGGTTATGTGTCGGGCCAGATTTCTGGTGCTGAACTTGTTGCTGCAATCCCTGAACTTTCCGATTATGCCGATGTTTCTGTAGAGCAGATTTGCAATGTGAATTCCGACGACATGACAGCTGCGCTGTGGCTGAAACTCTCTAAGCGAATTGATGAACTTGCTGAAAATGTCGACGCCTTCGTTATTACCCATGGTACGGATACCATGGATGAGACCGCCTATTTTTTAAGCCTTACACTTCGCACGGATAAACCAGTAGTTCTTACCGGATCCATGCGGCCTGCAACAGCAAAGGAACCGGATGGTCCTGCAAATTTGCTGGGTGCCGTTATGGCTGCGGTAGGCTTTGCCGTGGACGATGTGAAACCCGATATAAATGTCTGGGTTTATTTCGGTGACGAGCTGTTCGATGCCCGGTGTGTGCAGAAATGCAGTGCCAGTGAATTGCAGCCAATGGCTGCCGATGAAATGGACATCCCTAGGGATATGCCCTTTTTTGACATTTCTGATTTACAGGAATTGCCGCGAGTAAATGTTGTCTATTTTAATGTGGATGCGGATCCTCGCATCTTGCAGTATGCGGCTGCTGTGTCCGATGGTCTTGTGATTGCCGGGGCCGGAAGTGGTGAATTTAGTCTTGCCTGGTCGAATGCGATGGCGGATATCGACATTCCTGTGGTGACTGCATCGCGTATCAATCATGGAATGGTGACGCTGAACAGGAATTTGGCCCAGGCTCCAGATGGCGTTGCCCGTCTCAGTGCGGGATGTTTGCCTCCTCAGAAGGCTGCTGTTCTTTTGCGGCTGGCCTTGACGCAAACAAAAAATCCTACAAAACTACGCAAGGTTTTTGAAAACGCATAAAAAAGAACGGACCGTCAAAAGGTCCGTTTTTTATGGTGTCTGCGGTGGCACTGGCAAGAGACGCGGACTCGCCAGTTATGCAACGCTAACTCGCTGCGCTAATCCTTGAGGAAGTATTCTACGGTTGTGACTACGCGAACTTTCTTGATGAAAGGCGTGTTTTCGTCCCGGTCGGAAATGGAAAACTGCCCCTGTGATGCAGACTTGATTTTGCCTAATTTGCTGCCAGAATCTTCTGCGAACTTGATTGCAGCTGCGCGTGCATTTTTAGTTGCTTCTTCGATCATGGCGGGTTTAATGGCATTGAGCCCCGTAAAACTGTAGGATTTCTGGTAACGGTAGTCGGAACTTGAGAATGCGATGCCCTGCTTTAGCAATTCGCCCTGTTGGTTCATGAGTGTGCGGACTCTATCTACGTTGTTGGTGGCGACGGTAATCACGACAGTTGCATTATAGCGCATGCCGATTTTTCTGTTTTCGTAGACGTTGCTCTCCAGATCTTCAATGTCAGGAGCCGAGTAGGTAATTTCTGTTTTGTCAATCCCATTTTCCAAAAGAAATTTTGTGACTGCTTCGGACTTTTCCTGTAGTTCCGTGTAAAGCTGGGTTAAATCGTTTCCCATGTGCTTGAATACAATGGGGAAGATGACGTAATCTGCGGAGACTTCACGTTCGGCAAGGCCTCGGACAGTGATAACGCGGTCGCGTTCCTTGACGTCGATGACGGCTGAATAGAGGAATGCACCAAGGCCAATGATAGCTAGGGCTAGAATAAAAGCTTCTTTAATACGTGATTGCATGTTGTTTTCTCCTTCTTCTTCAGATATTTCAATTTTGGCCTAGTTTTTAAACAAAAACCTAGTTCTCTAATTTGCAGCCTCTAAATATGAACATCATTTTGTGATTTTGTTACATAAATTTGAAAATACCATATTCCAGATTGGAACGGAATACTTTTGTAAAGCGCCAATGGCTATATTGTTCATATGAAGTTTTTAATTCAGAGAGTAACTCAGGCCCAGGTGGACATCGAAGGCGAAACCGTTGGGAAAATAGGCAAGGGCTACATGGTCCTGATTGGAGTCGGGGAAGAGGATACCCGAGAAGTGGCAGATCGGCTCATTCGTAAGATGATGAATCTCCGTATTTTTGCCGATGAAAATGGCAAGACAAACTTGAGCATCAAGGATGTGAATGGCGAACTGCTGCTGGTTTCCCAGTTTACTCTGTACGCCAACTGCAATAAGGGAAATCGGCCGACTTTTAATGGCGCAGGCAATCCAACCTTGGCGAATGAAATTTACGAGTACATCATTGCAGAGTGTCGTAAGGAAATTGCCAATGTACAGACTGGCCGTTTTGGTGCCGACATGCAAGTGAGCCTTATTAACGATGGTCCATTCACCATTATGCTGGATTAAATGAATGTTCGGTGATTCTATGAAAGTTAAATGTCTTTGTGCCTCGCTGGTCTTGTCCTTACTCCTGTTTGGCTGTGCGGGAATGCGTGACATGGAAGAATCTGGATCATCTGGCGGGTCCAATGGTGACTCCGGCATGATGGATACACCTTGCGAAGATTGCGGTAAACGCGGTGACATTGAACTGAATGTTGTCAATGAAAAGTTCTATAGGGAATGGAACGTTGACGCGTACAGTCGGATGGATTCCAGTGCCGTAGTAGGTGTCTTCCCTTCATTGAAGGTGACGGCAGGACGTCCAGAAAGTTGCAAGCCCTGTCACAGCTATAGTGCGGACGCTCTTGACTTTGACTTGGCCCGTGTAGAGGATTCCCTTTTTGTAAAGGCTTTCCCGAAAATGCAGAGGGAGCTGATGCTTCCGGGAATGCGTTTGCCTGAAGCTGATTCCAGTTTCCTGGACTCGCTTTCTGCAAAATTGCTGAAGCTGGCTTTTGCCGACGGAAAATCCCTGGAGGATTTCTCTCCCTGGCTGGAGCGAGAGGGTATTGAGCAACCTTACGCCCGAGTGGTTCCGAATGATTTAAAAAATCTTCTGAATGATATTGCCGCCCGTTATGGCTTGCGCTATGTTTCTATCCCAGTTCGGTTAGATGTGAATATTGACCTGGATTTGGGTAAGGCCGGTGGATTTACCTGGAAAATTCTGTGGACCTTGTGGGATGCTCGCTATGGCGAATTGGTGTTCCTTGTCTATGCCGATTACACTGCAGAAACGAAGAGCCGAGTTGCTCCCGAAAAGGAATGGGCAGAACCTTTTGCTAAAAGACTATGGAGAATGTTCTCCGTGGACTTGAATACTCTGGAATCACACTAAATCGTGTAAAGTGGAATGGATAAAGTGTAAAGACAATCGACCTTTTTTCTTTCACCTTTAACCATTATTCTATCTTTGACCTTATGAATTCTGCATTTTATGTCTTTATGAAGTTGCTGCCCAAGAACGCAGCAAGCCGTGCTTTTGGTGCATTGACCCGCCTTCGTCTCCCGGTTATCAGCAAGGTTGCTCGTAACATGTTCTGTAGCTACTATAAGTTGAACATGGAAGAGTCTGAATACCCTCTGGAACACTATGCAAACATTGGTGAACTTTTTATCCGTCACCTGAAACCGGGAATGCGTCCCATTGCAGACACTGAAATTGTAAGCCCTGTGGATGGCGTCCTTTCCCAGACTGCGACTTTTGACGAAAAGCAGGAACTGATTCAGGCCAAGGGCAAGACCTACACACTTAAGGACTTGCTTCGTGACGATGAAATGGCAAAACGTTTTGAAGGCGGAGCTTTTGCGACAATTTACCTGGCTCCGTTTAACTACCACCGCATCCATAGCCCAGTCAAAGGACTGGTGCTGGATGCAAGCTACTGCCCAGGAACCCTGTGGCCGGTGAACGTCGGCAGCGTGGAACGTGTCGAAGGTCTGTTCTGCATTAACGAACGCCTTACCAGCCACATCCGTCTTGAAGACGGTTCCGAAATTCTTGTTGTAAAAGTTGGAGCCACCAATGTAGGCCGCATAGGCGTCGCCTACACCGATGAACTGCTTGTTAATGCTGGCAAGCTACCTCGCGATGCGAAACGTTTCGACTGGATGCCCCAGGCTCCTATCGCTGTGGAAAAGGGCGGCGAGCTGGGACGCTTTGAAATGGGCAGTACGGTCATTCTCGTTGTGGACAAGAAGATTCTTGAACGTAACCCAGGCCTGTTCAAGAGTCGCGTTGGTCAGGCTGTGAAAGTAGGCGAAGCCCTTTAACGGGGCAATCCTTGCCAATATGGCTATTTCTGTCAATCGTTTTATTCATGATGAACCGGCGCTTTTCCAGGCGACCCGGGACTTCGTGAATGAGATGGTTGCTGTTCCCGATCCCATTCTTGCCATTAGTAGAAAAGCGAAGTCACGCAATGCTCAAATTGCCTGGACCTTACTTGGAACTGCACTTTTTCAGGATCGTGGCTACGAAGAAATTGCATGCCTCCTAGATGCACTGTACGAAAAATTTCCCGAAGAAAGACTTTGGACTTTGCCTGTACCCAAAGGCAAGGAAATTGAAAATGTTGTGATGTCGGTCTTTGGTGCCCGCGTCTGGTCTCTGTTTGAACACGTTTCGGGAATCTTCTGGAGCGTGGGCATGTTTGTCCGTCAGCATCAGGATTTGGAAGCCTGGGCCCGTAGCCGAACTCCTGAGGAAATGTGGCGTGACCTAGGCGAAATCTACTTTATGGGCAAGGGTAATCCTCGTCCTAAAGTTTGTGCGGCAATCTACCGTTTGATTGCTGGTGAACCGCTGGGACTTTCCGTAGAATACCGGGAGGATCGTCACTTGCCTCCATTGCCTCTGACTATGGGTGCAAGGCGTTTTCTCGCGATTCTTGGCCCCGCACGGAATTTAGGTTTAGCCGACATGGATCCTGCTTCAAAGCAATCTCTCTGCAATGATTTTTTCATGGCGCTTACGCCAGAGAATCCCTATATGGCGGCACATGCTTTGCAGTTTTACCTGGAAAATGGAAGGAATACGTTTATCTGCCGTGAAAAAACGGGACGTTGCGCAAGGTGTCCTCTGTACGAGTACTGCAATTATGCGGAACATCCGGCTTTGGAACGTCATTAAATTTTCTCGCTATACTAAATTTTAGATATGCCAAAATTCTTGTACATCTTGAGCCTAGCCTTGCTTCTTTCTGCCTGCTATCAGGAAGAGGAAAAGCCTGTGGATTATAGGCAGATTCCCTACAAGAATGTGAATCCGGTAAATGTTCTGGTCAAGGATGCTGGTGGCGAAGAAACTATTTCTGCATTGGTCAAACGCATCGAATTGGCTTACCCCATCATGCTTGGGGATACTCTGAATGTTTCTATCCTGGAATTCAAAAGTGATGTCTTTGCCCTGGACTACTATATGAATAGCGGTCGCTTTCAGGGAATCCTGCCGATTCTGCGTGGGGAGAATTTGGAACAAAGTATTCGTTCCGACGCTCGCATCTTCATATTCAAACATCACAGTTTCCGTCGTTACGAACGTCGCGATCTTGAAAATTATGTCCGTAGTTTCCCCGGCTATCGCGGTGGATTCCCTCAGGAATTCCTGAGCTTGCCCTTTGAACACCGTGAAGTGGGACGAACATCCATTCAAACGGAACATTTCCTGGGGGCGAAATCAAGTTTCCCGGTGCTGGCACAAAGTTACCGCGATGCCAATCTGCAGTGGAACGTGGCCCGCAGCTGGGAGCAGGTGGAGGAAGATGCTTTTGCCTCCTGGGCAGCTCAGTTGAAGACCGTGGTTCCTAAGGGAATCTATGCCGATGTTGAAGTTGTCTACTTTGATGGTGGCGATGGTGTAAATGGAATGGCTACCAGGCTTCCTGGTGGTCGAGTTGTTGTTGTTTGGGGCTATCTGGACTGGGTTGACTTGGAACGAAAGTTTTTTGTTGCCAGTGATCGTGTCTACGAAGCCCGTTTTTAACTATATTAAAGTCATGGCTATTGAAAAACTTGCAGAAACTCTCTTAGAAAAACTCCGTTTCATCACTCAGGCTGAAACCGTTATCGGTCAGCCTATCCAGGCCGGCGAATCCACTGTGGTTCCCGTTAGTCGTGTTTCCGTGGGCTTTGGCTTCGGTGGCCATTCCGGCAAGGGTGATACCTCTGCCTCTGGTGGCGGCGCTTCCGTAGAACCGGTAGCATTCCTGGTCATCAAGGGCGACGACGTTCGCATCATGCCTGTTACCAAGGATAGCACGCTGGTCTCCAAAGTCATGGACATCGTTCCCGATGTGGTGAACAAGTTCAGCGGCAAGAAGGCCGAAGGTTAATTTTGCTTGGTGCGGCGATTGAACGCTGCCGCAAACCATCTGTAAACAAAGAAACCCGGGTCTTGGACCTGGGCCTTTTTTGTGTCTTGATAAACCTTCGCAAAAAAAATCCCGATGCCTAAGCACCGGGATTTTAGTTTTCAGCTGTCAGCTATGAGCTGTGAGCTAAATTATCGCGACTCTGTCGCCTAACTAAAACTCATTGCTCTCGCCTGGAGCCTGGAGCCTCGAACCTCGAGCCTCGAACCTGCTTAGCCCAGGATCTTCTTTTCGTAGTCGCCCATGCAGTCAACGAGAGCCTGGACGCCTTCGATCGGCATTGCGTTGTAGATGGAAGCACGGAAGCCGCCAACAGAACGGTGACCCTTGATCTGGACCAGACCCTTGGACTTTGCGAATTCGATGAAGTCCTTAGCCATGTCTGCATCCTTTTCTTCGGAAACAACTTCGCGGTTGAAGACGAACGGAACGTTCATGAGAGAACGGTCTTCCTTAGCAGCGGTACCGACGAACACCTTGGAGTTGTCGATGGCGCTGTACAGGAGAGCTGCCTTTTCGCGGTTGATCTTTTCGATAGCGTCAACACCGCCGATCTGCTTGAGCCAGTTGAGGGTGCGGTTCATGGTGTAGACCGCGAATACCGGAGGAGTGTTGAACATGGAGTTCACGCCGGTCTTTTCGTCGAGATGAGTCTTGAAGTTCAGCATGGTGGGGATCTGACGATCGACCTTGCCGAGCAAGTCCTTACGGATGATGGAAACGGTAACACCTGCGCAGGAGATGTTCTTCTGTGCGCCACCGTAGATCACGCCGAAGTCTTCCACGTTCACCTTGCGGGCGAGGAAGTCAGAGCTCATGTCAGCCATGAGGAAGCCGGACTTCGGCTTCGGGAAGTTGTGCCATTCGGTACCGTAAATGGTGTTGTTAGCGGTAACGTGGAGGTAGGTTGCGTTGTCGCTGAGCTGGAGGTTCTTGTCGATGTGGTTGTACACATCAGCCTTGGTGGAGCAAGCAACGTTAACGTTACCGAACTGCTTAGCTTCCTTGAGAGCCTTGTTTGCCCAGACACCAGTGTCGGTGTAGTCAGCAACGCCGTCAGCCGGGAGGAAGTTCATCGGCATCATGCAGAACAAGAGGGAGCAGCCACCGCCGAGGAAAATGATGTCGTAGTTGGCAGGGATACCCATGAGGTCGCGAAGGAGCTGTTCAGTTTCGAGGAACATGTTCTCGATGGGCTTTGAACGGTGACTCATGGAGAGAATACTGATGCCAGAGTTTGCATAGTCGATGCATGCTTCAGAAGCTTCCTTGAGTGCTTGTTCGGGCAGGACAGACGGGCCTGCGCTAAAGTTATAGACCTTATTAGCCATGATTATGTTCCTTATTTTTGGTTATTAAACCGTTGATTTAAGACGGAGTAAAATTTAGTAAAAGCTGCAGTTTTGGGTAGATATTTTTGCTGGTTTTGATAAAATTCATATGTGTTTGGTAGGATAGATTATCTTGGCCTTATTTGAAAAATGTAACCGCAGCAAATAGAAAAGGCTCCCCCAGAGGGAGCCTAAATCCTTGAAGCTCAATCAGTTACGTGCCAAGAGCCTCGATGGCGGACTGATACTTCTTCAGGCGGAACTTCGTCTTCAGTTCGCGGCGCTCGTTGCGGCGAATGTACTTGTCCTCAAGAAGGGTTGTCAAAATGCCAGCCTTGGCCTTTGCCATGATGGGGTCATCCTTCAGACTCTTGGCGAATTCCACGAATTCCTTTTCACGGGCTTCGTAGGTGGCTTCTTCGGCGGGCATGCCTTCTGCCATGAGCTTACAGCTGTACTCGTCGATCCAGCCCTGATTCTTATGGTAGGTCATCTTCTCGATCTTGGCCACCATATCTGCAGGAACTCCCATGGCAATGAGGTCTGCCCCGGTCTTCTTTGCGGAAGCAGTTGTTGTATCCTGAAGCAGTGCAAGAACCAGCACTTCCTCGGATTCACCTTTAGCCTTGAGGTTGTCTACCACATTCTGGAGAAAATCAATGTAGGGGCCACCAGCCTTGTCCACTTGGTCTTTGTGAATTTCGGCTGCGATCTTGTAAGCTTCTTCGTAAGAAATCATAATTGTCCTTTTTGCCCGTAAAGGGGGCGTCCTTCTCAATATATATAATTTGGAAATCTGAAAAACAAACAAATAATCGCCTGAAAATGCAAAAAAATCCCCCCAATTTGGAATATGGGAGGACTTTGAAATTTTTTGCGGGAATTTAGGCAATAAAGTTCTTGCCCAGGATGGCAGAAACGTTCCTCAAGATGCCTTCGGCGACGTCGGGCTTGTTCATGGAATAGACGTGGACGTTGGTGATGCCGTTGGCGTAGAGGTCGATAATCTGGTCGCTGGCGTAAATGATGCCGGCCTGCTTCATGGCCTCGGGGTCGCTTCCGAACTTGTCTACCAGGGACTTGAAACGCTGGGGCATGAAGGAGCCGGACAGCTTGATGGCTCGTTCCACCTGGTTGGCGTTGGTGATGGGCATGATGCCGGGGAGCACCGGGCAGGTGACGCCAGCTTCACGCAGTTTGTACAGGAAGCTGAAGAACAGGTTGTTGTCGAACACCATCTGGGTGGTGAGGAAGTCGGCACCTGCATCCACCTTTTCCTTCAGGTGCTGGATGTCTTCGCGCTGGTTGGCGCTTTCGGGGTGCTTTTCGGGGTAGCAGGCGGCACCAATGCAGAAGTCGCCGTCGCTTTCCTTCAGTTCGCGGACCAGTTCCACGGCGTGGTGGTAATCGCAGTCGGTGCGGCCATTGGCGATCAGTTCCGGGGTGAGGTCACCGCGGAGGGCCATCACGTTCTTGATGCCTGCGGCCTTCATGTCGTCGATACGCTGCTTTACGGTTTCCTTGCTGCTGGAGACGCAAGTCAAATGGGCCAGCATGGGAACGCCGAACTTTGCCTTAAGGTTCTTGGCGATTTCCAGGGTGTACTGGCTGACACCGCCGCCTGCACCATAAGTCACGCTCATAAAGGCGGGGCCAAGGGCTGCGATGGATTCGGTTGCGCTCTTGACGCTTTCGAAGCTGGTTTCCTTCTTGGGAGGGAACACTTCGAAGGACAGGGACATCTTATCTTGCTTGAGAATATCAACGATTTTCATGCCGCGTAAGATAGGAATTTTCTTTAGGAATTGGAATAGATTATTTTTGTATGGCTGGTTATAGGACTAAGCTATAGCGAACTCTGGTTGCAGGGAAAGGGATGGGGCGGGCTGCGTTGACCTAGCTCTGGGCATTTCCGTGCGCATGGTAAAAGTGGTTGATTTCGTCAGCCCCTTTTTATTTGCTAACTTGTTGCGCAAACGTGTTTTTTAACCTGCCCTGCTGGTATGTTTCATAAGCGTTTTTCGCAATATTATTGCAGCGAATGGGATTTTTTAGCAGAGCTTAAAAGATTAAGGAATTTCTCATGCAGGAAGAATTGATTCAAAGAATTAAGTGTACGCAACTCGTTGATAAGATTCGTACCGCACAGGAAGCGGCAAGCCACATTACTCCGGGCATGACTCTGGGCGTTAGCGGATTCACCCTTTCCGGTTACCCGAAGCAGGTTGCCAAGGCTCTTGCCGAAAGAGCCGACAAGGGAGAAAAGCTGGATCTTACCGTTTATTCCGGAGCCTCTTTGGGTGACGACTTCGATGGTCTTCTGACCCGCGCTGGCGCCCTGAAGTGCAGAATGCCCTACCAGACCAACGTAGACTTGCGCAACGCCATCAATGCGGGCAAGGTGAAGTATGTGGACATGCCGCTTAGTCTCATGTCCAAGTGGGTTCGCAGCGGTTACCTAAACCATGTCGACGTAGCACTCGTAGAAGCATCTTCCATCGACGAAAACGGAAACATCATTCCCACCACATCTGTTGGTGCCACAGAAGCCTACATTGCCTGTGCAGACAAGGTCATTGTTGAAATCAATACCAATGTTCCCGAAAGCATCAAGGGCATGCACGACATCTACATGACTGAACTGGCTCCCAACACCAAGCCGATTCCCCTTACCTCTGCTGGCGAACGTATCGGTACCCCATATATTCCATGCGACCCGGCAAAGATTGTAGCCATTGTGCCAAGCGACATTCCGGACTGCGGCATTGCCGACGCTGCCGGCGATGCTGACTTTGACAAGATGAGCGAAAACCTAATCCACTTCCTGGAAAGCGAAGTGGCTGCAGGTCATCTGAGCAATCCTCTGCCTCCTTTGCAGGCTGGTATTGGCGCTGTTTCCAACGCAGTTCTCGCCGGCCTCCAGAAGTCCAGTTTCGAACACTTGACCGTCTATTCTGAAGTCATGCAGGATTCCCTCGTGGACTTGATCGAATGTGGCAAGGTGGATTATGCCTCTGCAACATCCATCACCATGTCCAAGGCGAAGATGGTGGAATTCTTCAAGAAGATGGATTCCCTGAAGGACAAAATTGTTCTCCGTCCCATGGAAATCAGCAACAGCCCCGAAGTCATTCGTCGTCTGAACATCATTGCGGTGAATACAGTCATTGAAGCAGACATTTACGGTAACACCAACTCCAGCTATGTGGGCGGCGACCGCCTGATGAACGGTGTGGGCGGTTCCGGCGATTTCTGCCAGAACGGAGGCATTTCCATTTTCATCACCAAGTCTACAGCAAAGAATGGCACCATCTCCAGCATCGTGCCCATGGTCTCCCATATCGACCATACGCCCAAGACCGTACAGGTTATCATTACGGAACAGGGCGTGGCCGACTTACGCGGCCTGGACACTCGCGAACGTATGGAAACCATCATTGAAAACTGCGCTCACCCCAGTTTCAAGGACGGCCTCCGCAAGTACGTGAAGAAGGCAAGTGTACTTTCTGACTACCCGGCCTATCCCTATAGCGAAGAAGCTGCAATGATGTTCAGGAACGGAAAATGATTAAGTATACGCTAAACTATACCGAGCAGCTATATGCTGCGACGAAAGCCAACCTTCCTTGCTTTACGGTAACGCTCAAGAAAAAAATTGATGGAGCCGTCTTAAGCGAAGCAGTCAAGGCTGCCCTTGTCTATCATCCTCATTTCAGAACAAGACTGATCAAGGAAAACGGTCTATTTGCCTTGACTGAAAATCCCAAGGATCCCGTGGTCAATGAATGCGACTGGGATTCCGAAGTTGTCTATGGTGGTGATGACTACAACAATTACCCCTGGGTAATCACCTATACCGAAAACAAGATCAGTTTTTCCGCAATCCATGCTCTCACCGATGGCGGTGGAACCATGGGTTTTCTGATGGCTGTCGCAAGGCAGTATCTGGAACTCAAGGAACAAATTGTATTCCAGACTCCTATTGGACATGTGGCCGAAGAAAGTGTAAACCGCACTATGGAAGATATGTTCCAGGTCAACGGCAACACCGCAGTAGAGGGACTTCCGAAACCGAATCTGGGCGACGCGGCTGCAATCCCTCCAGAATTCTACGAAACGGATCCCTCCAAGGTCTCTGTCTATCGTGTTAGCCTTCTGTTGCCTGACATCAAGAAATACTCCATTGAAAGCGAAACATCAAACTTTACCGTTGTCGCTTACGTTATTGCCAAGGCAATGGAACGGGCTCTTCAAAAGAGCGAGGGGGTCATCAAGCTTCGTGTTCCCGTCAGCATGCGAGGAGCCTTTAAGAGTGTTTCTGACAGGAAGAGCATCATTATTCCTCAATTGAATTATGATATCCGTCGCATGGGTTCCATGGATAAAAAACTGGTGGAGACTATTCTCAAAGGCCAGCTGTTTTTGCTTTCCGACATTAACAATGCCATCGAAGGCTGTAACGAAATGAATGCCGCTACCCAGGCGCTCCTTCAGCATCCAGAAACACTTGCCACAAGCGCCAAGGCTTTTGACGAAGGTTGCAACGCCATGAACGCCGGCATTTCGTACTCCCAGGCAACAAACGCACACAGCTTTGGCGAAATGGAACAGTACATGGAAAACTACGAAGTCTACCACTTTGCAGATTGCATGCGCTACATGGAAATCATCGGCAACACCTTCAACAACAAGATCAATCTTTCTATAAGCCAGAGCAGCAAGAATGATATTCTTATCCAGAAGCTTAAGGAAGTTCTTGAAGAAGAAAATATCCATCATGAGATTGAGAAAGTGCACAATCATGGCAGGATGAAACCTGCAGATGGCTTATTCGCCTAGTCTCAAAAAAAATGCAAGAAAGGCTCGGTCCAAGACCGAGCCTTTTCCAATGGAAATGGTTAATTGCGGCGCTCGCTATCGCAAAGGTCGAACGTTGGCTTCTCTCTTGGCCATGGAATATGAAAAGAGGACCCCATAAAGGGATCCTCTTTTCATACTCGAGGCGGGATTCTGCTGCGCAGCTTTTGCTCATGCTCGGCCATAGGCAAGTAAACTTGCCCGCGGCGCTCGCTATCGCAAAGGTCGAACCCACTGCGTGGGTTCTCATCCCTATATCGAAGCTATAAAACAAAAGACACACCTGGTGGTGTGTCATTTTGTTTTTCATACTCGAGGCGGGATTCGAACCCACGACCCTCTGCTTAGAAGGCAGATGCTCTATCCAACTGAGCTACTCGAGCAACATTTTGCCATAAGAGGCAAGTCCATGTAGGGGCTTAATTTAGTATGATTTTTTACTCTTGTCAAGCAAAGCTTACGGAAAACGCCTCCTGAATAACTATATTTTTCCGAACAGGATGTGAAAATGCAACAGAAAAAGAATCTAGTCAACAATCTTTTCTTCAGTCTTTTGCCAATTCAAATATTGGTCGTTGCAATTCCCTCAATCAACGGAATTATCGACTCCTTTATCGGAAGTCGCTACCTGGGCGCCGAGGCCATGGCCGCTGTGGGCTTGTTTATTCCCTTTTCCATCATTGCCAGTGGTGTCGTCAGCATATTCTTTGCGGGAGCTATGATTCTAGTGACTTCGCTGCTGGGTCGAGCTCAAAAACAGGATGCCAACAGGTTTTTCAGCTTGACTGTGCTACTGGCTGCAATTATTGGAATAATTGCATCTGCTCTTCTTCTTTTTGCCGATGAGCCTCTGGTTCTCGTTCTAAACGGTGGAAAATCACTGCCGCTTCTGAATGATTACATGCGTGGTACAGGAATCTGCTTCACCTTTATGCTTCTGTCGCTGGTGATAACGGATTTTTTACAGGTTGCTGGCAAGAAAAATTTTGCCTACGCTGGTACCGTGGTCATGATTGCCGTCAATACGGTTCTGGATATAACTTTTGTTTGTTTTTTCGACATGGGAATTTTTGGAATTGGCCTTGCTACAGGTTTAAGCTATATGGCCCAGTGCCTTGTGGCTGGTGCCGGTTATCTCAGCAAGCAGTCCGCCATTCGTTTTGATTTCAAAAAGCTTAGTTTCGGTAGCATTCCTGCCCTGGTAAAAAATGGAAGTTCTACAGCGTTGGGAAATGTGGCGAATACCATCAAGTGTCTGGTGATGAACTACCTCCTAATTTTCTCTGGCGGAACGGCTGCTGTTGCCGCCATGTCCATCCAGAATACCTTCTGCGGGATTCTTGCTGCAATAACTGTGGGTATTGCTTCGGTAACAACCATGCTGGCTACGCTTTTCGTAAGCGAGGAAGACCTGACATCCTTGAAGGCAACGTGGAACATTGTTATGAAGACAAGTTTGATTTCTTCGTGTGTGGCAGCTCTGCTTATTATGGTGTTTTCGTCACCCCTGGCAGGGTTGTTCTTCGCAGATGATCCGGAAGCCCTGGCCTATACGAAGCGCACATTGGCTATTTTTCCTCTTTACCTTCCTTCTAATGTGTTGGGCTTTGCCATTATTCGCTTTTACCAGGCCCAACAGAAGCTTAAGGAAGCCAACGTATTTTCCTTTATCGATAGCCTCTTGAGCGCCGCTGCTGCTGCCATAATGACCTATTTTATCGGTACGGATGGAATTTGGGCCGGCCTTCCGGTTGGATGCTTCTCTCTGCTTCTGCTTATGGTCCTGTATGCTTGGCTGCGAAGAAGTAAGATTTCTCTGAAAATGGAAGACTTGGTTTTGCTTTCCGAAAATTTTAGTGTTCCCGTCCAGGATAAAATTGAGAAGACTCTTTATTCTGTGGAAGATATTTCCCACATGGGCCGCGAAATCATTGCCTTTTGCAAGGACCACGGATTCAGTGAAAGGATTATTCATCATGCCTGGCTTTCTATGGAAGAAATGTCAGCTGTCATTTTCAAGTATTCCAGAGAGCGCCACGAGAATTTCCGCATTGATTTCAGGATGTTTTTCAAGAATGGGATGCTTCTGTTGCGTCTTCGCGACAACGGTCGTTCCATTTTCCAGAACGACGATTTTGAATTGAATGTCAAGGATGATCCTACCGCAAATATTGGTATCAAGATGATCTTGAAAATCGCAGATCAGGTGTCTTACAACACTACCTTCGGCTTCAATGTTATTACAATCAAGCTGGACTGCAAGAAAATAGGTTAAGAGGTATAATGCCAAACAAGGCACTGCATTGCAGTGCCTTGTTCTGTATAGAATCTAACCTGATTTGGCCTAAAAAATCTAGCTGATTTTGAGAATGTCGTTGAAACCGGTCAGGTTGAAAACTTCCATAACGCATTCGTTCACATGGGTCAGGGTCATGCTGCCGTTTCCGCTTTTTTTCTTCTGAGCCTTGAGCAATACACGAAGTCCGGAAGAGGAAATGTATTCCACTTTAGAAAAGTCAATGATCAGGTTTTGGGCTTCGTCGATAACGGCGCTGATTTCCGTTTCGAAAGCTGCTGCGCTAGCAGTATCCAGAATGCCGCTGGGGGCGATTGTCAAGGTATCGCCGTTCGTCGTTTTGGTAAAATCCATACAGATAGCCTTTAAGAGTTTAGATGATTGGATCCTCAATTTGATGCTTTAAATATAGCAAAAATAACTATATTGGAGGCGTTTGCATTATGGAATGAAGGGACTGGATTATGTCTAGTAAAAATATACTTGTAACTGCAATAAAAAATAATGAAAATCACCATCGTTGTCGTTATTACTATGGTGAGGACGAATCTCAGTTTTTTTTCTGCGATGCCATGGCAAGTGGTGAAGCTGGAGCAAAAAAGGTTCTTTCAAAAGTCAATATTGATGAAATTATCGCCATTGGTTCTGAATTGCAGGTTGTGAAGGGTGAATCCTTGAACCGCGTTTCCCTGGCTGATGGTATTGACTATATCCAGGCTGATCTAGATGCCATGTCCGATCTTGATTTTTTCAGATACCGTTTGATGGAATACATCAGGGGTGTGGATATGGAAGCTGCAGACATCGCCATGTCTGTGCCCGCAGAAGTTCAGAATAAGTTGGTGAAGGAAATTTGTGATAAGTTGGGTTATGCACCCAAGAAGTTGTTCTCCCATCTTCACAGAAGTAGCAAACTGAAAGTGGAATTTATGGAAGCCCTTGCTTCCTATTCCGATGCGGAGCAGGAGTGGATTAAGCGATATCTGTACATTTCCATGGATGACCGCTATAAGTTCCATTCCCGCACCACGAATTTTAATCTTCCCTTTTCCTTTATCCCCGTTGCGGACGTTGGCGATAACGATAGGAAGAACATGAAGAATCTTCACCAGTTGCTTTCTTCCATGAAGGAGTCTGCTGAAGATGAAATTCACCTCTATATTGACATTCATGGATTTACTCCTGAAGAGAGTTACGTCTTTCTTAGCTTCTTCTTTGCCTTGAGTGACAGCAATCATTCCAACATCTATATAGAATCTATTAATTCTCTAAGCGATATTCCAGAAGGTATTCTGTATAGAATTTCCGATGCGCGAAAACGCTACCGGATTGAACGCCTGCTTTCCGGTATCAATGCTTTCAATAAGTACGGTAAGGCTGACATGATCAGCGATTATTGGAGGGAATCCAAGATTAGTTGCCCTAGCATTGAACGTCTAATCTATGCCATGAATTCCGTTGATACGGGAATTTCCTTCTGTAATATTGACGTGATTGAACGGGGAATTAAAATTTTTAGCGAAATCGTGAATGAAAAGGATGAATTGGCAACTGGCAGTGAAGAGGAAATGTTCCTGAAAACTTTAAAACAGGGAATCATTGCTGATTACGGTCCCTTGATTACTGCTCCTGGTGTTGATCTAAACTATTTGGATCTTATCCGTTGGGCTTTTAATAAGGGCCTATATCAGCAGGCTATCACGATTATTGAATCACGTCTGCCCATCTATATGGTGAAGAACGGATTGTTCTACTATGCTAAGGATGAGACGACAAAAAGTGCATTCTTGGCAGTTATGAATGCTTATTACTGGGATTCCCCTCCTAAGGACCGCTGGATATTAGAGGATCCGGAACATTACTTTGTGAAGACTTATGGTAGATGTGCGGTAGGCAAGCTTCTGGATAAGACTAAGACTAGATCCCAGGTTTTTTCTGAAATTAGGGCGGCGCAGGTCTTTGATGAAGAAAAGAATGGCCTTTTGCCGGCATACTCCATTATTGACGATAAACAGATTTTCTTCAATATGTTGAATGCTTATTTTGATATAGGAATTTTGCGAAATCATATAAATCATGCCAATCTCGAAGGTTACGTAGCTACGGTCGATAAAGGCTGTGATTTGCCGATCAAACAGATTGTTGCATCTGAACTGACTCGTGTCATTAATGCTTTTGCTGCTGCAGAAAAGTATGTGGGTACGAAAAAATTTGATATAGCCTATATCTCACCGGAGGAATTTATGGACTATACGTTCAAGTTTGGTCCTAAGAATAATCCTGATTATAACAAGGTCCCTGGTTATGTTCCCAGTGAAGAAAAACGAGGCCCCTCTGCAGTTAGGGGCCCTCGGGAACCGAGATATGGTCGTAGTGAAAATGGCTGCCGTCATTTTAATCATGATAGCAATCGTTCCTTAGAACATCACAAGGACGGAGTTTCTGTGACCGTGAGTAAAAATCAGGACGATGTGACCGTAAAGCTGCACTGGGATTAGGGAATGGAATCTACACCGCAAGACAAGGGCCTGTCCCAGGTTTTACAAATAAAAAAGAGCATATGGCAAATGAGTCTTCCCGCAGTAGCGGAAAGCCTGTTTGGCATTTTTGCTGGCATGATTGATACGAAAATGGTTTCGGCTCTTGGGGTTATTGCCATTTCTGCAGTGGCTGTTACAAATCAGCCGAAGCTGTTTATATTCAGCATCTTCTTTGCCCTGAATATTACGGTGTCTGCCCTTGTTGCGCGTCTTTATGGTAAGCAGGACCAGAAAAAAGCATGTGACGTCTTTGTCACTTCTTTGATGATGGTTTTGGCCTTGAGCTTCCTGTTTGCCTTACCTTGCGTGTTTTTTGCAGATGGAATCATTGATATATGTAGTGGCCAGGATGACACTCATGAAATGTCTGTCGGATATTTCCGGATTGTCATGGGTTTTATGTTTATCAATATGGTTTACATCTTGATAAATTCCGTATTGCGCGGGTGTGGCTATACCAAAGTGACGTTGACTTCAAATGTGGTTGCGTCCCTTGTTAATATCCTTGGAAACTGGCTGCTGATTTCTGGGCATTGGGGTTTTCCTGCTTTAGGAGTGAAAGGCGCTGCGATTTCTACGGTTATTAGTACCTCTGTTGCCTGCGGTATAAGTTTCTACATGCTTACGAAGCAAAAATTCTTCGTGAATGTTATGGCTTGCTTTAAACAGAAGGCTAGGTGTACAAAGGAAGCTTTCTTTAGCATGTTAGGCATGTGGCGGGATATTACTGCAGAAAATATCCTGACTCGAATAGGTTTCCTTTTTTCTTCCATGATTTGTGCCCGCATTGGCGCCTTTGATATGGCCGTTTACAGTGTTGGAATGATTCTCATGAATGTGTCTTTCGCTTTCGGCAACGGCTTTCTTTCTTCTACGGTGGCTTTGGTGGGACGTTCCTTGGGCGAAGGCGTCAAGGATAAGATTTTGCTTTATTGCAAGTACATCCAAAATAGCGGTTTCCTGTGCTCCTTGGCTTTAGGACTTCTTTATGTTCTGGGCGGACGATTCTTTTTTGGTTTCTTTAACGAAGATTCCGAGTTTCTTTTCAAGGGAATGGTGGTTTGTGCCTTCATTGGGGTTATTGGCCCCTTCCAAGTTTCTCAGCTTATATATAATGGTGTCCTGAAAAGCATGGGCAAGACGAAGATTACCTTGGTGGCTGCAGTTGTCAGTGTTACAGTTGTAAATCCGATTCTGGCTTTTTTGCTAGTTATCGTTTTCCATACTGGAATATGGGGTGTCTGGATTTCCATTCTGGTTTCCCAGATGGTTCGCTATGTTATGCTGCATTATTCTAGTAGGAAGGCTTTGAGAGAACTGGCGGTGAATGCTTGATTATTGTTTTGATGAATGCTCTGAAATTGCTTTGTTGAGCAATTCCTGTGTGCATTTATCGGAACCGCCAATAACAATATTGGGGTGCTTTAAGCAGAATGCTAGAGTAAGGGTGTAGGCGATAATCTTGCAGAAGGAGTGCTTGACTTCCTGTTCATCTGCAGTTAGATCCTTAAAGTATTCGTGGAATGTGCTTTCCCAGAACTGGTTGGTAAGATTTCCTGAACATTTGTAGAGTTTTCTTTCCTCGGGTACAAATTTGTCCAGTACTATGATTGAGGAATATAGGGTTCCCAGATCAAAAATAGGATTGCCGTAGGTGAGGGTATCCATATCGATGAAAACCATCTCCTCCTTCGTGACCATGACGTTGAACGGGTGGCAATCCCCATGTAGCATTGTGTTGCTTTCGGGAATTTCGTCTAGAAATTTGCAGAGAGATTTGTATAAACCGTCCCCGCAGTGTTCTCCTATGTGTTCAATATATTTCTTAAAACGAGTCCTGTACGAGATTAATTGAATTCCATCTCGTTCCACATAAGGCGTAGAATGAAGGATCTTTAAAAGGTTTGTGTAGGGGCCTATATAACGATCCAGTGTTTCTGGTTGTTGAATAAAGAGTGTTGCTACAGATTTTGCTTCCAGAAGTTCAAAGATGGAGCCGAATTTTTCGCCGACTTTGACAATATCATAAGATATAGCGGTGGGAATTCCTTGGAGAAAGGCATACTTTGCGTGAGTTTTTTCTTTGATAATTGAATCTAGAACATCGGGCTTGGTGTAGAGCTTCAGAATTTTTTCTGCGTCCAGGCGGTAGACTATGCCGTTGGCTCCTGCGCCAATAACCGTGCATCCTGTAATATCTATTTGTCGATATGCCTTTTGGATGGAACATAGTTCTGTAAAACCGGTCATTTCAAAAATGTCATAAACGTCATGGGAAACGTTGGTAACACGCAGTTCCTTGCCGGTTTTCATAATTTTCAACAATAAACGAAGGCCTGCACTGGAAATGTATTCTGTCTGGGCAAAATCCAGGACGACAGTTTTTTTTTCGTCAAAGGAATTGATTCCGAAAATGAAATCTTTCAGGCTGGTTTCTGCGTCGGCATCAATTCTGCCGGAAACCGCAACCTGAACATCTGTGGAATCTATTTTGATGAGGCTAGCTTTCATTCTATGCAAAAAATACTTTATGTTATTTATGGGCGAATGTAAAAACTTGCTTGATTATAGCGATTTTAGCCTGTTTTTTAGTGCTGAGACTTCTTCTGCGGTAAGTCCTAGGCTTTGCAGGTAATTTTCCGTAGCAATTTGAAGGTCGCTGATGTTTTCGCGAGAGTCGGAACTTTCGTTGAATGTCTTTTCAGTGTCCTTCATTTCGCTAAACCAGGCGTTTTCCTGGCTGTTTTCGTCAGAGGTGTTTGCTCCTACACCGAATAAAGGTGATGCGAGACCACTTGGCGATGCCTGCAACAGATTTCCTTCCAGGCTAGGATTACTGATCCCCTCTTCGGCGAAACCAAGTTTCAAGTTCAACACAATGATCTTTTCAAACCATGTCACATCCTCTTCGGTAAGGGAAATCTGGTTCCCGTCAACCACATTGTAGTAGTTGGTGTAAGTCTTGGAGTAGTCTTTCTTGATGTCGTCAATGCTTGCTCCCATCAGGGCTTCAAGGATGGCTATGACATATCCGGCTCTATCCTTACCTTCGCGGCAATGAACTAGGTAGGGGCCTTCATTTTCAATCATGAAGCGGAAACCCTTGACAAGGCCTTCCTTGAACAATGATGAAGTAAATGCGGCAGGTAGTCCGAGAGCTGCTATTTTCTGTTTGGAATAATAGGATTTGCTGTAGTTCTCATATGTGGACAGCCCCTTTTCGTTATCAGTTAGATTGATAAAGACGGCAACTCCAGCTTCTTGCGCTAAACTATCTGCGTATGTGCTCCTGCCAAGGCTTGGATCAATGGGGCTAGAGGATCGGTATAGAACTTCTTTACCCATGCCAGGTGTGGAAACGGCCCTAAAATTAGCGTACTCTGCATCATTCAGGTCTGGGTAATGTTCTCGCTTTTTTCCCTGGTTTTGTTTTTCACGCATTTTTAGATTTTCAACATAGCCGGCTTTCTGCTTTAGGAATATTTCCACTTGCTTTTCAAGTTGAACGTTTTTTTGAAGAATGAAAAGTGTTTCTGCTTTTCCATTGGATGGTTCTGCAATGTTCAAGTCTACACCTGTTTGACCATAGTTTTTTCCCATGGTGATATAGGGTGTATCGGTTACTGCCATGACTAAATATTCTCCGGATGAAACGTCATTCCAGGCGCTGACCACTGGTGCCACGAAGGTGTCTTTTCGGGCTATGACAACAGTAACGATGTCTCCATAATCAAAACTTTCAAGTAGTTTGTTTGCGTGAATGGTTGCATTCAGCTGTCCATAGGCTAGCATGTCGGGGCCATCTGCCATAATGTCTGTTGTGATTTCTTCGGCGACAGGTTCTGTCCTTGAACTAGAAGATTCTCCTTCAGGCTTTTGGGATGAAGAGGACTGCTTATCCTCCGCTGCAGAGGATGTTCCTTCGTCGGCAATTGCAGAAGAGGATGATTCATCTTCTGCAGATGAAGAATTGTCAGAACAGGCGTAAGTAGCAAGTCCTAGAAATCCAAGGAGGAGTAGACTGATAATTTGTTTTTTCATGATTAAAAATCCTTGCGTAATAGACTAAAGTGAAATTTTTAAAATGGTAATATCGTCACTTTGCTCCGCACCATTGGCATGCTTCTGAATGGCTTCCTGTAGAGAATCTCCCCGCTGCAGAGTCTTTAGCAGATTTGCTTCGCCGAAAAGGACCTTGCGCTTGTTCATGGATTCTGTGACGCCATCGGTGTATGTAACAATCTGGAATCCGTTCTGAAGTTGGATGGAGGCTCCCTTGAACTTGTACCCTTCACGAATGGCAATGGGCACATTGGGAGCTATTTTGAGGTACTGGGCATGTGGATAATCTGCTTTTCCATTGGTATCTGCAGGAACAATAACCGGCTTGTCGTGGCCTGCGTTAGCATAATGCATCTCGAATGTTTTGAGATCTATGGCACCGATAAAGGCAGTACAGAACATCATCAGGTCGTTTCGTTCGGCGAGTACGTCATTAATATCAGCGAGGATTTCCTCGGGAGTGCTCTTTAGACGGACGATGTTTCTGAATAGGGAACAGACTTGTGTCATCATCAAGGCTGCGGGCATTCCCTTGCCAGAAACGTCTCCGATGATGAAGTAGAGCATATCGTGCTCATCCTCATTTTCGGTGTGACGAACATAATAATCGTAAAGATCGCCACCGACGTCCTTGGCTGGAATTAGAAAAGCTTCCAGCTTAAACTTGTCCGTGGTGCAGCTAGCTGGATTCAAAATGTCCATTTGGGTCTTGCTGGCGAGCTTGAGTTCGCTGGCGAGAGCTTCCTTTTGCTTCAGGCTTTTGCGTAGGAATCGTGATATGCTAGCTGCCGCGATGGAAACGAAAATCATGGAAAGAACGCTCATGATTATCAGGACCTTTTGTATGTAGGCTGTAGCGGCAAAAACCTCATTTTTAGGAATGTAGGTGATGATTTTCCAGTTAGTGCTCTTGACCGTAACTTCATACTGTAGATAGTCTTCAAAACTTTCTTTTGCCTCGGTCGTGGAAAGGAGAGTATTTCCATTTTCATCGTAAATGCTCAAATAGCTACCCCTGTAGGGTAGACCATTTTTGATGGCCATGTTGGCGTAGCCAAGCAAGGGAAAACTCATGCTGAATACTCCGAATGGCTTCCCATTTTTACGGTATATGGGGACGTAATAAGTAATTAGGATACCATTGCTTTCATTGGATAAGGTGGTCTTGCGCCAGAGAGTTTTGTAATTGAAATCAAAAACGCGTCTGTAGTACCGGTTGTTTTCAAATTGAATTGAATCATGTAGATCCTGCAACTTGATTTCATAATTTTCGTAGTTAACAAAAGAGTTGTATTCCATCTTTCCCACGTCGCGGTACGCAATCGGGGCTCTGTATTTGTGAGGCTTTTTGGGGAATGCGTCTGGCTCCATGAGGAATGCTGCGGAATGACAGGTAGTGTTCACTCTGACGAAATCCTCAAGGGTCCTATAGATGTCATCTTCTGTTAGGCTTTGATAGTCTGTGTCGGAAATCTGGAAACGGGAATTGTTTAGCGCAGCATCGCTGGATGCGTTTTGGTTGAGGCTATCGAGATAAAAAAAGTAACCTGCTAACATGCTGTAGGAAACTTGCTGGGCACCTTGTAAGATTGCGTTCAGTGTGGTGGATGCCTGTTCGTTGAATTTGCTTGCATTTTTGTTTGCCCGTTCAACAACCATGCTGTGAATGTGGAGCGTAGCTACAAATAAAGAGAATATGAACAGTAAAAGCGAGATCGCTGAAGTGATAATTGTCTTTTTCATGGATCTTTCTTGAAAAACATCTCCACTCGAAATATAGTATTTATATTTGTCTTGCAATTCTGAATTTGAATAGGTTTAAGTATGGAAATCCGTTCTTTTGATGCTACTGAGAAAAGTCTTGGCGATGTCCGGGATTTTATGGTCTCGTGGACAAAAAAGAATGAAATTTCTGCAATAACTTCCAATAAGTTGGCCGTTGTTACTGACGAAATTGTGAGTAACATTATTCGATACAGTTCAGCAACTACTCTAGAAGTATGCTGTGAAGCTCAGGAAACAGAAATCCTCGTCAAATTTCAGGACGATGGAATGGCGTTCAATCCTCTGGTTGAAACTGAGGAACCTGATGTGACTGCGAATATAGAAAGTCGAAAAATTGGCGGCCTAGGAGTGTTCCTGGTAAAGAAACTTGCACAGTCGGTTTCTTACGAAAATGTGGATGGTAAGAATATTCTGACGGTGCTTCTTGCCAATCTGTGAAAAGCATTGGGCTTTTTTATCGCGGTGTTGTTCTTCTTTGGAAAAGAGAAATTCTACAGAGGATGCGGATACCTTTTCTGAAATCCGGAGTTACTTTTTCAACATTGTATTGAGGGTGGCGCGCAGGTGGTTCATGTTGGCGTCGTTCAAGGTTTCATAGCGATAGAACGTTCCATCGGCGTTCACGAGGTAAACCACGGGAATGTAGCCTGTACCGTAGTCTGGGCCGAACTTGCCGTTGGCATCCTGGAAGACAGGAATGACCACATGGAACTGGTCAATGAACATGCGGATGTCGTTCTTCTTGATTCCGCCGCCTAAGCCGATGGCAATGCCGGTAAGGCCTGCAGCTTCGTATTCCTTCATGAGGTTCTGGATTTCAGGCATGTGTCTCTGGCAATGGGGGCACTTGGGGCTGAAATAGTAGATGAGGAGAGGGCGGTTGGCGAAATGACTGAAAAGAATGCCTGGATCACTAATGCCTGTGAGGGGCTTGGAAAAGTCCATCTTCATGGGCTGGTTTGTTGTCGAATCCTGCATCAGCTGGATGTCTGCTACCTGGGGTTGCGGTGCTAGCTGAGCAAAGGACGCGGTGGCTGCAAATGTAATAGCACTAAAAACAAGAGCGGAAAAACGCATAAGTCTCCTTAAATTCACTAGAGAATTTCGACAGACGAGCCCAAAATCTCACGGGGTGTAAAATATCAAAAAATGAAGAATAAAGTGTCATGGATTTTCAAAAATACGTTTTTTTGACGAAAAATGTGATTTTTATCGTTTTTGTGGCATTTGGTTTGCACGAGATGGGGCGATTTTTGGGGTGTCGGAATAGCGAGATTGACTAAACATTTGGCGCTGCACTCGGCTCGCAGGCTGTCGAACTCACTTCGTGAGTTCTTGCATCTTGCTCTATCTGCGAATGTAAAATGAAAAAGACCACTCTATGAGTGGTCCCTTCGTTTTAATCGGAATAGCGAGATTGACTAAACATTCACTTCGTTTCATGTTTAGCCCTTTGGGTTAAGCCTAGCGGCTTAATCTCAAATTTGCCCATTGTTCACTTCGCTCTCGGGGCAAATTGGTCGAACTCCCGACAAGTCGTGAGTTCATGTCATTATGCGGAATACGAAAAAGGACCCACAAGGGGTCCTTTTCTCGTATCGGAATAGCGAGATTCGAACTCACGACCTCTTGCTCCCGAAGCAAGCGCTCTACCAGACTGAGCTATATTCCGTTCTAGTGAGCCCAATTATAGATAAAAATTGGGTGAATTTAAAGGGGGCGGGCGTCAAAAAAATGAAAAAAGTTGTTTTGGACTCGTTTTGCTACCTGTGGGCGCCTTTTTTGCCCTTTGGGGGCGTTGAAGCCTGGGGTTTTCCGATTTTCATGATACTGGAACCGGCATTTTCAGGCTCAACTTTGTAGAAAATGACACGATTTTTCCATTCGGAACGGACTTTTCGGTCAATAATGTGCTTGACGTTTCCGTATTCGGGGTTTCCGCCTCCGTGAATGACGCGAAGTACGCTTAGTCCAGCAATAAGTAAGTCGTCAATACGGCGTTCTACTGCTTCAGCGGCTTCATCTGAGGTGAAACCGTGGAGATCAATTTCGTCTTCCGGCATGGGAAGTTCCCAAGAGGCGGGATTTCTGCGGGCGTTCTTGCCGCGGAAGCTCTTGTTCTGGGGGCGGGCTGCGGCCTCTGCTTCTTCCGCCAGTTGGCGCTGCAAGTCCTTGTCTTCCATGTGGTGGTTCATGATCCATTCCATCTGGAAGCGTTCTTCTTCGTTCAGTTCGGTCGCCATAAATTCCTCGTACGAATTTGCGGCTCAAATTTAGAAAAAAAACGCTTATGGTAGGGTAGATTTCCTATTTTTCCCCGCATAGATTAAGATTTTTAAAAAGGGGAAATATGTTCAGAACAGCAATATTTTTTTTGGTAATCAGCGGTTCCGTTTATGCGGGGGATGCTGACAGTATAGTCCATTTTTTGCGGGACATGTTGGAAAATTCAAAATTTGAAAGTTACCCTTTTTTGACTGCCCATTGTTCTGGCGATCTGCTGAAAAAATTGGAAGCGGACTATGATTACGAATGCAGCGATGGCCCTTGTTACGCCGTGTGGGACTTTAGGGAAGGGGCCAGCGATGTCATGACCTGGAAAATTTTGGACGTAAAATCGGATGGAGAAGATTGGTATACTTATACTTTTCAGGAAAATGATTTTGTAGGGAAGCATCGTGTTCAAGCCCGTATTGTGAATGGAACTATCTTTTTGTTTGATTTGAAACGATAATTGGTTGAAGTTCTGCCTATCTAGGAAAATGTAGCAGTCGATATACTTATATTTCCGTCCATATTTTTCAATAGGAATGGTCGCATGGTTCGTAACGTTTTTATGATGGTTGTGACTGTAACCTTGGCGCTCTTCGCCATGGTTTTTGTTGGTTGCTCTGCGGGTGGCGATGATACCTTGGCCAATCGCGTGTTCAAGGTTTCTGACCTGGGCAAGAAGAAGGTGGGTGTGCAGATTGGCAACACCGCTGATATTTATGCCTCTGAATATGGTGGCGATACCGCAAAGATCGATGTGGAACGCTATACGAAGCTCGCGGATGCGGTTCAGGCTTTGAAGCAGGGTAAGATTGACGCTGTGCTTCTGGATGACCAGCCGGCTATTTACTTCGTGAAGCAGAATCCCACGCTGCGGGTTTTGGACGAAGCTTTCGTGGAGGAAACTTATGCGGGTGTGATCGCCAAGGGTAACGAAGGCCTCTTGGATACCTTCAACCTGGCGCTGAAGGAAATGCACGAGAATGGCATTTTCGATTCCTTGATGAACACTTACATCAATGGCACTGGTTCTTACCATTATGCCCAGAAGGTGAAGGAAGGCCCTCATTTGGTGCTGGCTACCAACGCCCAGTTCCCGCCTTACGAATATCATGAAGGTGAATTCATCGTGGGTCTTGAAATTGAGCTGGCTTACTACCTGGCAGACAAGATGGGGCGTGTGCTGGAAATTCAGGATATTGAATTTGACGCTGTGATTAACGCCGTAAGTTCCGGCAAGGCCGACCTTGGTCTTTCTGGCTTTACCGTTACGGAAGAGCGCAAGAAGTCCATCAACTTCACCGACAAGCTGGTGGATAACCGCGTAGTGATTCTGGTCCGCACCGGTGAGAAGGAAGCTTCCGCCGAAACCTTCGTGGAAAAATTCCATAAGAATTTTATCAAGGACAACCGCTGGAAGTACATTGCCGAAGGTCTTCGCAATACTTTGATTATTTCTGTCTGTGCTGCGCTTCTTGGCATCTTGATCGGCTTCTTTGTTGCCCTGGCCCGCGTGAACCATGAATTTAATGGCAGGCACAAGCTGCTCAACTGGATTTGCAAGGCTTATCTGGCTGTCATCCGCGGAACTCCCATGATGGTCCAGCTGTTGATCATCTACTACATCGTATTCTCCTCTGTGAATATCAATAAATTGCTGGTGGCGATTATCGCATTCGGCGTAAATTCAGGAGCCTATGTTTCTGAAATTATCCGCGGTGGCATTAAGTCGGTTGATCCTGGCCAGATTGAGGCTGGTCGCAGCCTTGGCCTTCGTTTCAAGACGGTGATGCTTCATGTGGTTTATCCCCAGGCTTTCAAGAATTCCCTGCCGGCCTTGACCAACGAGTTCATTTCCCTCATTAAGGAAACTTCTATTTGCGGTTACATTGGCTTGACGGATTTGACCCGCGGCGGCGATATCATCCGCAGTCTCACTTACGAAGCCATGTTCCCGCTGTTGTCTGTGGCTGTGGTTTACTTCGTTATCGTGGCAGGACTTTCTTCCTGCGTGGCTCGTCTTGAAAAGAAACTGAAGAAGAACGAACGCTAGGAGGGACTTGTCATGAATAATAGACCTGTTATGATTGAAGTGAAGGATCTTTGCAAGTCCTACGGCGATAAGCAGATTCTGAAGAATATCAATGTGAAGTTCCACAAGGGGGATGTGGTTGCCATTATCGGTCCGTCGGGCTGCGGCAAGTCTACTTTTTTGCGTATGCTGAATATGCTGGAATTCCCTACCAGTGGCGACATTCTGCTGGACGGCAAGAGCATTCTGGCAAAGGATATTTCTAAACCTACGATTCGTGCCCGGGTTGGCATGGTGTTCCAGCAGTTTAACTTGTTCAAAAACATGACTGCCCTGAAAAACATCATGTTCGCCCCTGTAAAGCTTGGTCGAATGAATAAGGTTGAGGCTGAAAAACAGGCCATGAAATTGCTGAAACGTGTGGGATTAGCAGATCGTGCTGATCATTATCCTGCCCAGCTTTCCGGCGGTCAGCAGCAGCGTGTGGCCATAGCCCGTGCAACGGCCATGAATCCCGAAGCGATTTTGTTTGATGAACCGACAAGCGCTCTGGACCCGGAAATGGTGGGCGAAGTTCTAAAGATTATGAAGGACCTGGCAAACTCCGGTATGACCATGCTGGTGGTGACTCACGAGATGGGCTTCGCCCGTGAGGTGGCGAATCGCGTGCTGTTCTTTGCAGACGGAATCATCAAGGAACAGGGAACTCCCGAAGAAATTTTTGATCATCCCAAGGATCAGCGATTGAAGGATTTCCTGGCGGCAATCAAGAAGTAGCTCTGTCGTCGAATTGCGTAATTCGCTGGTTTCTGTTGTGCACTTTAATCCTGGGAAATTTTTGTTTCTCGGGATTTATTTTGTTTAGATTTTGTCTGTATGAAAAAGAATCGTAAGTTTATTCCTATTGTTATGGCTTTGTTGACCATGGCTATTCCTGGTTTCTCCGCAGTTCAAGGCTCCGTGGTGGATATGCAGGGGGCTCCTGTTAAGGATGCTGTGGTCAGTGTCAAAACTTTGCCAAATTTGCTGCCGGATGCCCGAAGCCTTTCCAATGCCAACGGAACATTCAGCTTGAAGACTAAGTTTGCAAATCCGCAAGTGCTGATTGTTCGTAAGGTGGGGTTCCTGCCCGAAACTTTGACTGTTGCCAAGATTGCTGAAATGGGGAAGACTGCAAAGGTCGTACTAAAACGGGATCCCATCGAAGATCGCATTGATTCGTTGATGGACAAAATGACCATCGATGATATGGTGGCTCAAATGACCCAGGCCATGGTTCCTAATGTGAAATGTGGATTGGGAATTTGTGGGTCCGCTCTTCAAGGTGGTGGTGCCTATGCCAAGGATTTTCACCAACGAGCCTGGGGTCAAAAAATCCCTGTAAGTTATGGAAAGGATAATGTTCATGGCGTTGCGGATGTTATTAATGCGACTGTTTATCCCCATAACATCGGTTTGGGGGCCACTAGGGATTCTGCCTTGGTGCGCCGTATTGGCCAGGCCGTGGCAGAGGAAATGTGGGCTGCATATATAGACTACAATTTTGCACCTGCACTAAGTGTTCCTCAGGATGAACGTTGGGGGCGCACTTATGAAGGTTTTGGCGAAAAGCCTGAACTTGCCGTAGAATTGGGTTCTGCATTTCTTCGCGGTATGCAGGGGGACAACTTTAATGCGGAATGGCGTGTTGTTGGAACTTTGAAGCACTTTATTGGGGATGGTGGAACCGATAAGGGCTGGGACCGTGGCGATGTAAAAATGTCAGATGCCCAGATTCGCAAGATAATGTTGCCGCCATACATTGCAGCAGTAGAACAGGGGGCCCAGAGTGTCATGGCCAGCTTCAATACCATTCGGGGAACGCATCAGCATGTGGATTCCCTTCGCTTGACGGGTTGGCTAAAGACGGAACTGGGTTTTGACGGTTTTGTGATTGCGGACTGGGAGGGCATACAGCATTCTACTACGCCGGGGAGCGCAGGTGACTATTCCGGCAAGAAAACCAATATTTCCAGTGAAGAAGCCATACGCCAGTCAATAAATGCGGGACTTGACATGGCCATGGTGCCTTCCTCTGCGGATGCGTTTATGAATTCTCTCAAGAAATTGGTTGCTGAGGGGAAGGTTCCGGAAGATCGTGTGAGGGACGCGGTCCGTAGAATCCTTCGCGTGAAAATTCGCGGCGGACGACTGGATAACCCTAAGGGCCCAACGCAGTATGTTGGTAAAATAGCGAACATTGGAAGTGCAGAACATCGCGCCATCGCCCGCGAAGCTGTTCAGAAAAGTCTTGTGCTGTTGAAAAATGATGGCGTGCTGCCTCTAGCAAAAACGGCACCTGTATTTGTGACTGGCACTCATGCTGATCATACGGGCTTGCAGTGCGGTGCGTGGACGCTGGGCTGGCAAGGTACCCGTGGTGAGGTCCCTGGAGCTACTTCTATAGCAAAGGGTTTTGACCTTGTGGCGACGGGGGCCCGCGTTGAAAGTGTTGATAGTGCAAGCACTGTTGTCTACGTCATCGGAGAAACTCCCTACGCAGAATGGTTTGGCGATTTCCGCGATAAGGATTTTAACAATAAGTTGTTCTCTGCAGCACGTTCCCACACTACGCATTTCGAAAGCACCGAAGCAAACCTTAATCAAATTAAGAAATGGAAGGCTTTAGGCAAGAAGGTGATAGTTGTTCTTATTTCTGGCCGTCCTCTGCCGATTACGAATATAATCAATGCTGCGGATGGCTTCGTGGCAGCTTGGCTTCCTGGCAGTGAAGGAGAGGGCGTTGCCGATGTTCTGTTCGGTGACGTTAAACCTACAGGCAAGTTACCCCACACCTGGCCCAAAGACGCAAAACAGATTCCTATTAATGATGGAGACGGAAAGAAAGGACTGTTTCCTTATGGATTTGGGTTGACCTACTAATAAAAAAACGTCGCAAAGTCGCGACGTTCATTTTTTTTGAGATTTTCTAAACTATTTGATTCGAATGACGGATTGACGTAGAGCCTTTCCGTTTTTTGTTACGCGCATTAGGTAGCAGCCCGCCTGTTTGGGAGTTGACTTAAGAACGTTTCCATTCATATCAAAGTATTGGATTGTTGTTTTAGAAAAATCGTGCAGGCTAAAATGTGATTGAGATATGAGAACTGGTTTGCCAGAGTCATTGTCTGGGTCTTTAGGATCTACGATGGGTTCGCTTGAGCCTTCATCTGGGTCTTTTGGATCTATGACAGGTTTGTCTGTGCCATCGTCAGGGTCTTTTGGATCTACGACAGGTTCGTCTGTGCCTTCTGTGGGGGCGTCTGGTTCTTCTGATGATTCGTTGGCTATGGTTATGGAGATTGTAAAAGTCACCTGTTTCTTACCATAGACGACAGCCTGCTTTACTATAAATTTATCTCCGGCCTTGACCTTGCCCGGCATATGACCGACCTTTGACGTCATGGCGTTTAAATCAACGTTGGAGAAGACTATGCTTGTTCCGTTGGGATTCCAGGTGGCGACTGCCCCCTTGGAATCAAACCAGTGGCCGGTGCCTTCGCCGGTGGTTTCGCTATTTAAGGAGCCATCTGGCTCGACTGCGTAGAAACTGGCCTTGGTTGCAATTTCGTTTTGTGCAATTCCGAGAGCTTCGGCGACCTTTGCTCCCTGCAAATCGACGGTCACAGGGGTGTAGCTGTCGCTGATGGGCAATTGTGCAGATAGCGTAATTTCTGTTTCAGCCAAAGGTTCACTGGGCGTGTTACCTGGGTCTGCAGCAACAGAGCAGTCACCGCCGAGGCAGAAACTGAGGCTGTTTCCGCTAACACTGACGTCCGTGAATTTCAGCCCAGTTTCTGCGCCGCTGTACCAGCGGATTGCCGGGTAGAGCGCATCGGAAAATGCGTTGTAGGAATTTGCTGCGTTAAAGAATGCTCCGGCTCTGCTGCCGGGGGAGGGCCACTTGTCGTTTTCGGGATCGCTGCTATTGCCCTTGGAATCGGCGTGAACAATTCGTAGCCCCAGTTTATCTGCGGCAGAATTTCCAGAGATGGAAAAGTCATAGTGCTGCATCAGAATGCCGCTGCCTATCAGCGCCTTGTTTCGTCCATCGTTTTTCACATAGGACCAGACCAAGCCTTCCTTGTCTGGGCGGCTGGGATTCTTGAAACGATAGCATTGTTCTCCTGCTGTTGTAGAAACTTTACCTACGTCTTCTGCAGTTACATCTACAAAGGGAATCCAGCCCTGGTCTGCGCGGTAGAAATCGTTGATTGCAACCGGATTCCAGTCGTTTGCGCGGTTGCCCATGGTGCAGTAGTCGCCGTACCAGTAAAGATCGGGCCAGCCAAAGACCATGTGCCCATTTTCATGAATGAAAACATATATGGAAAATTTGCCCGGCATATCGGTCATCTGGTGCTTTTGCAGGCGGACGCCGTCGCGGATTTCGTCGGACCAGCCGGCGTGAGGCCAAAGTCCCTGCCCCCATGTTAGACCGGGACCAGCGTACACGATATTGATGGCTTCTGTAATGCCGTCTTTATCGTTGTCGTAGCGGGAGTAATCCACTTGGGAATCGAAGTACTCGAATATTTCCTTGACCAAAACATCGGAACCGGAATATCCTTCCAGCCCTTCGTAATAAGACTTGGGGTGTTTTGCGCGGTACCAGCCGAAGACTTCGTTGGTAAAATCCAGCTGGCCGTTGGAGACATCTAGATAGTAGTCGCGGACGGAACCGTTACAACCGTCGCGATTAAAGCCTTCCTTGTTCAGCCAGTCGGAAATGTCTTCCTTGGTTACTGGGGCGGGTTGGTCGGAGAAATCTACCAGTAAGGTGAGTCCGTAAATTTTTCCCTTGGGGGCGGAATAGTGACTTTTTTCTGCGGCAATCGGAGCGGGTTTCACTGGTGTTGCCGAAGAAATGCTATTTCCGCCACGGGTGTTGTCAAATTTTGTGATGGCCTCGCTAGGCCAGGCCTGGACACGCTTGCCTTGATAAACAATGTCTGCAAAAGAGGTGCCGATTAAGGAAAGTACGGCACACCCAAAAATCATTTTTTTAAAACAACCCATACATTCCACCTTTTCCAGTAATATACTCAAAAAATAAGGATTGTGTGGTGTGAAAAGCGGAAGAGTCCTTCTTTATAGATTTTTTATGAAATTTATTTGAATTTGTTTTAAATAGAACCAGTCTATAACGAACTATAATAAAAAGTGATTATCGCTATGCCTCCGCAAATGATTGCCTTTTTCTAAATTTCCCCTGTAAAATGATTGTGTGGAAATGATTTTCTGCAAACTAAGAGACCATTGGAAAATGACTTTACGCGAAGCTTTTGAAAACAAGATGTTGCTGCTGGATGGCGGCATGGGTTCTGTCATTCAGACTTATGGCATCAAGGGCGCAAATAACGATATGCTGAGTATCGAACGTCCCGACGTGATTCTGGATATCCAGCGCCGTTATGTGGATGCCGGCGTGGACTGCCTTACCACCAATACCTTCTCTAGCCAGAGGGTAAGCCAGCACGAATATCACCAGGAGCATCGCATTGCGGAAATGAACCGCGCTTCCGTAAAGATTGCCAAACAGGCTGCTGCCGAGGCCATGGAGAAGTATGGCCGCAAGGTGTACATTCTGGGCGACGTGGGTCCCACCAGCAAGATGCTTTCCATGAGCGAGGATGTGAACGATCCTGCCAGCCGTAGCATTACTTTCGATGAATTGGAGGACGCCTATCTGGAACAGATTCAGGTGTTGATCGAAGAAGGCGTGGACGCAATTCTTATTGAAACCATTTTTGATACGTTGAACGCCAAGGCTGCTGCAAGTGCTTACACGAAAGCCAAGGACGCTATGGAAGCCGCTGCAGTTGCTCGCGGTGAAACGCCCCGCGCTTTGGAAGTCATGTTCTCCATGACCGTAAGCGACGCCTCGGGCCGCACCCTTTCTGGCCAGACGGTGGAAGCCTTCGCCATCAGCGTTATGCATGTGAAGCCTTTGAGCATCGGCCTCAACTGCGGTCTCGGTGCCGACGGTATGGTGCCTTACCTGCGTCGTATGGGAAAGTTGGCTCCTTGCTATATCAGCTGCCATCCCAATGCAGGTTTGCCCAACCAGTTTGGCGGTTACGACGACACGCCGGAAGACATGGTCCGCCTGATGGCGCCCTACCTCGACGAAAAGCTGGTGAACATGGTGGGTGGCTGCTGCGGTACTACTCCGGAACACATTGCTGCCATGCGCAAAATGCTGGACGCCCTGCCTGCCGACTATGAACGTCGCAAGCCCGCTCCTAAGTTTGCCACTTCCCCGCTGCTGCGTCTCGCAGGCCTGGAACCGCTGATGGTTTCTCAGGTTCGTCCTAGCAACGGCGCAGACAACTGCAATGCTGAAGACTTTGTGCAGGTAGGTGAACGCTGCAACGTGGCAGGTTCCAAGAAGTTCCTGCGACTCATCAACGAAAAGAACTATGACGAAGCTCTGGACATCGCCCGCAAGCAGGTGGAAGATGGTGCCCAGGTGGTTGACGTCAACATGGACGATGGCCTTTTGGATGCCAAGCAGGAAATGCGCACCTTCCTCAACCTGTTGGCTTCCGATCCGGCCATTAGCCGTGTGCCCATCATGGTGGACAGCTCCCGCTTCGAAGTCATCGAAGAAGGCCTGAAGTGTGCGCAAGGCAAGTGCATTGTGAATTCCATCTCCCTAAAGATGGGAGAGGAAGCCTTCATTGAACATGCCAAGACGGTGAAGCGCTTGGGCGCCGCAGTCATCGTGATGCTCTTTGACGAAGAAGGTCAGGCCACCAATTACGACCGCCGCGTGGCTATCGCCTCCCGCGCCTACAAGATCATTACGGAACAATGCGGCTTCGATCCGAGTGACATTATTTTCGACCCCAACGTCTTGACGGTGGCAACTGGCATGGCGGAACACAACGCCTACGCCCACGACTTTATCCGCGCCTGCCGCTGGATTATCGACAACCTGCCTGGCGTTCGCATTTCCGGCGGTCTTTCCAACCTGAGTTTTGCCTTCCGCGGCAACAACTACTTGCGTGAAGCTATGCACTCTACCATGCTTCATTACGCTACTCCCAACGGCATGGGCATGGCTATTATGAATCCCGCCGCTGCTGTGGAATACAAGAGCATACCTATGGAATTGCGCATGGCCATTACGGAAGTGCTGTTCAATACCCATCCGGAAGCAAGCGAAGAACTGATTGAAATTGCTGGCCGCATGAACGAGGCAGCCGCAAAGGCAAAGGAAACAGGTGCCAAGTACGATCCCAAGGCAATCTTCGCCATGGGGGCCGGTTCTGCAAATGTCGCAGGCTCCGCCGAATCAGGCGCTGCTGCCGGGAATGCCGCAGCTGCTCAGACCTCTCCGGAACAGCGCTTGCAGGAAGCCCTCTTGAAGGGAACGTCCACAACCCTTCAGCCGGATTTGATGGAACTGATCAACCGCGGTGACAGCCCGGTGAACATTATTTCTGGCCCCCTCATGGATGGCATGAACGAAGTGGGTCGTCGTTTTGGCGCCGGCGAAATGTTCCTGCCCCAGGTGGTGAAAACCGCACGTACCATGAAGAAGGCTGTGGAAATTTTACAGCCCTACATTGAGGCTGGCAAATCCGCTGGTGGTGCCGCAGCCTCTCGAGGCAAGATCGTCATCGCCACCGTGAAGGGTGACGTCCACGACATCGGCAAGAATATCGTTTCTGTCATCATGGCCTGTAACGGCTTCGAGATGGTGGACCTTGGCGTGATGGTAACAGAAGACGTGATCGTGAAGGCTGCCATCGAAAATAAGGCCGATATCTTGAGCCTCTCTGGACTTATCACTCCGTCCCTGGAAGAAATGTGTACCGTAGCCAAGAAAATGCAGAAGGCTGGTCTCCGCATTCCTATCATCGTGGGCGGTGCAACAACAAGCCCCACCCATACGGCTGTGAAGATTGCGCCTTGCTACGATGGCCCCGTTTTCCATGTACGTGATGCAGCGTCCAATCCGGGCCTTGCCGCAAAGCTTTTGGATCCTGCCACCCGCGACGCTACTATCGAGGAAAACCGCAAGGAACAGCAGCGAATCCGTGACGAACAATCCGGCAAGATTACTGCAAAGGCTGAAGCTATGGCCGCTGCAGAATCAACTCCTGTGGAACGCCGCTTCAAGTGCGACTGGTCCAAGTACAGCCCGGTGCAGCCGCCCTTCTTTGGCGAAAGTAAGCTGCCGCCCATTTCTCTGGACAAAGTCATTCCGCTCATTAGCTGGGAATACTTCTTCTTCACTTGGAAGGTGAAGGCAGATTGCGACGAAGCCAAGAAACTTCGCGCCGATGCGGACGCACTTCTCGCAGAACTTAACAAGCCGGAATATGCCCTCCGTGCGGTACAGGCCTTCTACCCGGCTGCAGGCACCGAAAGCTCCGTCGTCTTCAACACCGCCCGCACCGGTACCGATGCCGACATTGTTGAAATAGCAACCGCACGTCAGCAAAATCCCGAAGGCACCTGCCTTGCCCTCTGCGACTATGTGGCGCCCTCTGACGTCAAGACTGCTAGCGTTTACGCTTCCGTGGCGAGCGGCAAGATTTTCCGCGACATCGTCGGCGCATTCGCCGTTACCGTCAGCGACGCCTTCGTGAAACGCCTTGAAAAGCTGAAGGCAGAACAAGGCGGCAGCGATTACGACGTTCTTTTGATGCAGACTGTGGCAGATCGCCTTGCAGAAGCTGGAGCTGAATACCTAAGCCAGCAGCTGGCTGCAAACAACAGCTGGAAGGGCATCCGCCCGGCTGTGGGTTATCCGGTATTGCCAAACATCAAGGAAATCTTCAATGTGGCAAAGCTTATCGATTTCAACAGCGTAGGCATCAGCCTCACAGAAAATGGCGCCATGTACCCGCAGGCATCTGTCAGCGGTCTGTACATCAGTCATCCAGAAATTGAATACTTCAACGTGAAAGTGAACTAAACCTTGAAATTGCCGTGGTAGTTCCAGCTCCATTGGGCAGGATGCTCGGTGATCCAAGTTTCAACTTCTTTAGCGATGCTCTCTACTAAGGGAGCGTCGCTTTCTTTTTTGTTGGAACTGTTTTTTGCTTGGAGTTCTGTGCGGACCTTGTCATATTTGGGCGGATAATATGTCTCAAATCGGATGACGATGTCGCCGCGGAAGTCGCCACGCATTTCATGGTTTCCGCGCGGACGTGTAAATGTGCGGAACGTAACGATTCCTGCCCCCATTTGATTTACCAGCTCAGGCAATCTTAAGTACAACGTAGAATCTTGCCCGAAGAGCTTGACTTTGTTGCCTTTGGTGTTTTTTCCCTGGTCAAATACCATGGCCAATATGCCACTGGTTTCGAAGAGGTTGCGGATGAGTGCGCGGGATTGGTCTGGACTGTATTCGGTTAGGTGAGAATCGCTGCGCAACTCCTGAATAATGTGGCGTAGTGCGCCATCCCCAAGGGTGTCGGTAACTAGATGAACGTGATTGCTATAACGGCAGAGACTGCGATGCAAAAGTTCAAAGGAACCTTGGTGAATGCTGATGGCGGCGATAGGTGCTGTGGATCCATCGGCTTGACGTGTATTCGCAATGGCGTCCCTGATGACTTCTTCATTTTCAAAGACGATTCGTTTTGTTGTGCGGGAGTGACGAGCCAATCCGCGATAGGAATCGATGGCGTTCCAGTAGATTCCTTTGAACACATCGTCAGCGGAACAACTGTCCAAGGCTGTGCTGTCTTTACCTGATGCGTCGAAATTGGCACGTGCGTTTTTCAAGTGCGCTACAACGCGTCCGTAAGCACGCTTTTTATGCAAAGTCCTATAAATGGGAAATGCGATTCTGAAGAGAATCGCAAAGAAAATATCCGGCAGGCGAAGAATTGTATGAAATAGAATTTTTATGCTATAGAATTTCATAGATTCTTCTTCCCTTCGAGGATAACTCAACTAAGCCAATAAACTGGATAGTTTCATTTAGCTTCGCTCAGAATGACGCTTCTGTTGGAATGTCCCAGATTCTATTCTGCGTCGAATTCCAGAATTCCCTTGCCCAATTCGCGAGCAAATGTGCGACGATTTAGGTTTTCGCCGGCATAGCTCAGTGTGGGGGAGATTTCGTACAACTTGTTGGGGTTGACCTCTACGTGTGCCTTCTGGAGCCATTCGCGATGAAGTTTACCTATCATGATGCGGGCGGTCTTGGGGCTGTCGTTACCTTCAGCATTCTTCACCGGGCTGAATTCTTCTTCACGGATTACACCGAAGGGAAGCATGGAGCCCAACTGCGGGAATGCGTCAAAGAGGAACTGTTCGAACTTCCAGCATTTTTCAATGCCACAGACTGTCTTGCGCGCAGTGTGCCAGGGCAACTTGCTTGTCTGCAGCTTGCGGAGACCTTCAATCTTGAACAGGTGGATGGCAATGTTGCCTCCGTCAAACGTGAGGCTTCCATCGGGGTTGGTCATGTCGCGATATTCTTCTGGAAGGTCGCTGTATTCCACGACGCCAGGCTTTTTGTTCTGGTATGCAAAAATGCCTACCTTTTCGTTGGGCCCTGCCTTGGGAACGACCTTGGAGGCGCTCATGCTACGGCCTTCGCTTGCCAATGCCCCGATGAATGCCGGATCGCAAACGCGGCAGAGGGCGTTGTCTACGCTGTACAGGAAAACGTACTTGACGCCACGTTCAATAAGCCATGCCAGGGTGCCGCTCTGCGCCAAGGCGCGGAAACAGCCGCCGTTTCCATCGGGAACCAAAGCCAGGCGGTTGTTTTCGTCCACAACAGCCTTTCCTTCGGGAGTAAGGGCGCAAATGGTGCCCTGTTCAAAGAAACGGATGTTGTTGCGGTCCATGCCAAAGAAATTGTTTTCCGTAAAGAAGTTTACAGTGGCTTCGTGATTCAGGGGGCTGGTCATGATGCACCAGGGAATGGCGTGACCCACCTGTGCAGCCAGATTTTGCAAACGTTCTGCCTGCAGTTGGAACAGGCTCTTGTGGCTTGGCAGACCGATGTCGAACATGCCCTTGGGACCTTCGAAACCCAGGCGGGAACCTTGACCGCCGGCAACCAGGAATGCTGCTACTTGGCCCTTTCCCAAGAGAATCTCTCCGGTTTCCTTCCAGAAGTTGTAGCGGAGGTCGTCTGCGCCAATCTTGAACGGCATGGGTTTTAGGTCAGAAGAAACATTGTCGGAAAGACTTGCGGTGGATTTTTCAGCGTGAAGAGCCTTCAGTTCTTCCCAGTCCTGACTGGCAATATCACGCTCCAGATGCTTGCGGGCATCCCCTTCCAGAGTGTTTAAATAGTTTGCTAACTCTTCCTGACCTGCCTGATGAAGTTTATTAATTAAGTCACTCATGTTGAAATCCTAATAAAAAAGACCTTGTTATTTTGACGCTCAGTTTATTACCTGCTTTAGCGTCGGCCAGGGAGTTATCTAATTCCAAAGAAAATCACCATGCTGACGATCAGTGCGAAGATGCTTACCAGGTGCATTCTCCAGACAATCTTGGAATTCATCAGAGGCTTGCTTGGGAATCGTCCTTCCCATTTTTTCTGGTAATGGTGATGGAGTGGGGCGCAGAGGAAAATTCTCTTGCCGGTACCAGTTGTCTTCTTGGTAAACTTGAACCAAAGAATCTGCAACAGCACGGAGCAGGCTTCCACGATGATGATGATGCAGACGATGGGATAGAAGAGGCCTGCCTGTACCAGAATGAACATGATGCCGATTGCAGCACCGAAGCCCACGGAGCCTGCATCGCCCATGTAGATTTCTGCTGGGGGACTGTTAAACCACAAATAGGCAAGCAAGGATCCTGCAATGGACATTGCCAGGGGGAACAATTCGTCACATCCCGGCAGGTAGGGAACGCTCAGGTACTGACTGAAGATGAAGTTGCCGCTAACGTAAGCCACCAGGCCCACGAACACCATGCTAGATAGAATAGGTACAGAAACGAGGCTGTCCAGACCATCGGTAAAGTTAGTTCCGTTGGCGGAAGCGGCAATCACGAATGTCATGAAGGCTACGAAAATCCAGTTGGGCAGATGAATCTGGAATACGTCGTGGGGGAAGAAGGGAACCGTCAGGTCGCCTTTCAGTTCGGGTATGAACTTGTAGCAGAAAATAGCCACCACAAGGCTAAAGAGGAAATAGAGGAACAGACGGAGTGAACTGGAAATGCCGTCAGCCTTGTCCATGTAGTCTGCGGCTTTCAGCTTGCCGAGTTTGATAAGGCGCTTGGCGCGGACCTTTGCAATGTCATCAATGGCGCCTACAGCAGAGAAGGCCGCAAGAACTGCCAGGGTGGAAATTGTGTAGCCGTTCATCTTGCAAACCAGCAGGGAAACAATTTCCACTACGATGACTAGTAGGAGACCGCCCATAATCGGAGGGGATTTGGATTTGCCGTCCTTGTCAAAGTCGCTGGTTGCGTCCAGTGCCTGCAATTTGCGAATATAGACCGGCATGAGGGCAAGAACCATTATGATGGAGAGCATGGCGGCCACACCAGCACGGAACAAACGGCCGTCGAACAAATCAATACTTGTTAAATGATAAAGCCATTGACAGAGCATATTCCTAAACCAATAATAAAAACTGTGAAACGGGGTTTCTTCCTGTAAATTTAGAAAGAACTTGGGGCAGCCACGGGAACAGAAGGTCGAAAAGGGCGACATTTTTCTACATTGTAGATGTATGAGTGAATTACGTATAGAATGTCCCCACTGTGGCTCGGCTTTCAATGTGATGGTGGATGGAGAACCCTCTAACATGATGGTTTTCCCCTGCGCCCATTGCCAGACGCCCTTGATGTATTTCCATGGGGAAACTCTGGAACTGGATCGTGATGAATTTGCAAATCTTCGAAAGCGTCTTTCCAGGGTCCTGGATGTGGTGATGAAACAGGATGGATCTGTTGGTGAAATGGCAGATTCCCTGAAGAAAATCGTGGAAGCCTCCAATGCCATTGCAGAGAGCCGCTCTGCTGGATCTGAAATTTCAGAGGACGCCCTGGCTCAACTGGAAAAAGATTTGACAGATTTGGATGTTGATAGTTTCCTGGAAAAAATGTAAAGATGAAAATCCTGTTTTCAGATTTGGATGGGACCCTGTTAGACGACGAGAAAAACGTCAGCAGGGAAGATTTGCTTGCCATCCAGAAGATGATTGCCGCTGGTCATAAGTTCGTTATGACTACTGGCCGTCCGTTGGCTAGTGTTAAGCAGTTGGCTGAAAAATTGGGTTTTCTGAAACCGGGATTTATTCTAGTCAGTTTTAATGGTGGTCTGATTTATGACTGTGGGTCGGAATCTCCTATTTTGACTCGTCAGATTTCTGTGGAAGATGCCAAATTCATTATGGATGCCGCTCACAGAAACAACATGCACGCCCATACCTATGCTGGTGATCTAGTTGTTTCCGAATATGAAACAGAGCAGCTGAAAACCTACTGCCGTCTGATGAAAATGGATTACGTGGTAGTCAAGGATATCCGCGAATATTTTGGAAACGCTGCTCCGACAAATGCTCCAATTAACGTGGTCATCAAACCTCCCATCAAGGTGAATGTCATTACCCCTACGGATCATTCCAGTCTAATTGATTTTCGTGCGGAAATGCGCAAGACTACTGAAGGTAAGCTGTTTGACGTTTTCAGTAAACCGGAAATGCTGGAATTTTCCGACATGAAGACGAATAAGGGTGAAGCCGTCCGCTTTATGGCAGATTTCTATAAAGTCGGCATCGAAGATACTATTGCTGTGGGCGATGAAGAGAATGATTGCCCCATGATCGACGCTGCAGGTATCGGAGTTGTGATGGCTAACGGTAGCGACGTGGTTAAGTCTCATGCAGACTACATTACAGTTCGCGACAATAACCATAGCGGCATCGCAGAAGTTATTGATAAATTTGTGATGAATGGATAATGCCGCTGGCTCGGCATAATCGAAGGTTACATTATGGAAGAAAAAGAAACTTATCGAGAAGTGATGCCTGGAGAGCTTCCTTGCGAAAAGCCGGAATGCGATGGTGTCATGGTGGTTGATCCAGATAACAGTTACAAGTTTACTTGCGACAAGTGCGGACACATAAAGGAGTAAAATTGACGATTGAGAATTGGTGATTCAATTATCAATCCTAAATTAAGGCGTAATGGATTTAACTGCGTTAAAGATTGAATATCCGGAACTTCCTGTCGTTCAGAAACGGGAGGATTTTTTCGATTTGCTGAAGAATCACCAGGTGGTGATTGTGAAGGCTGATACGGGTTCCGGAAAATCTACGCAGCTTCCGAAGTTTCTGCTGGAATATTTTATTTCCGCGCAGATTAAGAAAAACTCTGGTTCTCATCCTGAACGAGACGAAGAAACTAATAAGCCTGCCTTTAAAATCGGTGTCACGGAACCTCGTCGCCTTGCTGCCATGTCCATTGCGGACCGCCTTCGCGAAGAACTGAAGGATGAAACCCTCGTTAGCACAAAAATCCGTTTTTGGGAACAGGGAACCAATGACGCTCCCCTGAAAGTCATGACTGATGGTATCCTGCTTCAGGAATTCCGTCACGACCGCCTGTTCAAACAGTATTCCGCCATCGTTATTGACGAAGCACATGAACGTTCCTTGAACATCGACATCTTGCTTGGGATCTTCAAGACGGTGCTGAAGGAACGTCCGGATTTCAAACTGATTGTCGCCTCTGCAACTCTGGATGCAAAACTTTTTGAGGAATTTTACGATAATAGCTGTGTGCTAGAGGCGGAAGGCCGTACCTATCCCGTTGAAGTTGAATATTACTTTAGGGGTGCGGGTGAGCAGACTAGGGATGATTCCCGTGATTCCAGTGGTAAGGGCGATTCTGGCCTCATTGAGGAAGCTCGCGATGCCATTCTGGATCTGGAAAGTCGTTACCGCGATCATCTTCTCTGCTTTCTTCCGACGGAACGCGACATTCAGGACTTGGCCGACGAATTGCGTCCGGATCTTGATTCCAACAGTTTTGACATTCTGCCTCTTTACGGTCGGATGAGTCCCGACGAACAGCGCCGTATATTCCGCAGTACAAGCAAGACTCGGGTGGTCCTTGCCACCAATATTGCAGAAACATCCTTGACGATTCCTGGAATTGCATACGTGGTGGATACGGGTATGGCCCGAATTTCCCGCTATAACGCGCAGGCAAGAATCCAGGGCCTTCCTGTAGAAGACATTTCCAAGGCTAGCGCACGTCAACGCACTGGCCGTGCGGGGCGCGTGAAGCCCGGTGTATGTATTCGACTGTATTCTCTTCAGGATTTTGAATCTCGCGACGAATTTACAGAACCTGAAATTCGTAGAAGCAACCTGGCTAATGTGGTATTGCAACTACGGAGTCTTGGCCTTGAAATGGAATCTTTCCCATTTCTGCAATCGCCGCCCCATTCCGCATTTCGTGGTGCCTATAAGACTCTTTTTGAATTAGGTGCATTGACTGCAGATAATGCGTCTGGTCGTGTGACAAAACTGGGCCGGGAAATGACTCGCCTGCCTATGGACGTTTCCCTGTCTGCAGTGTTGCTGCGTGCAAGGGATGTGAATGTTCTGCAGCCTGCGCTTATTGTCTGTTCCGCCCTTTCCATTCAGGATCCCCGTGTAGTTCCCAATGAAGAACCTGACCGTACTCGCATTCGCCAGCTGCATCGAAAGTTTGCAGGACACAAGAGTGACTTCCTGACCTATGTGGCCATGTGGAATGGCTTCTGCGAAGATTGGGATGGCAAGACCTGGAATAAGTTGCGTAAATTCTGTGAAAAGAATAGCCTTCATTTCCTGCGTGTTCGTGAATGGATTGATCTGTATGAACAGTTTAGCCGTATTCTGGATTCCAAGTTTGAAAGCAAGGTTTGTCCCTTTGAGAAATTCCATGGGGATAACCTGCATATATCTCTTTTGAGTGGGTTCCTTGGAGGAATTGCCCGTAGGGATATTGATAATGGATGCTATCGTCTAGTCAGTGGCCGTGAAACCCATGTTTTTCCTGGTAGCGACCTCTACGGCAAAAGTGTGGAATGGCTGTTCAGTGCAGAAGTTCGTGAGACTAGCCGTACATTTTTGACCAAGGCTGCAGAAATCCGTCCGGAATGGATTTTACAGGTGGCAGAACCCTTCTGCACCCGCCGCTGGTTTGAACCTACATGGAATAAGGACCGCGGCTTCGTGGAGGCTGTGGAAGAAGTCTCTTTCCGAGGCTTAGTCATCAGTCGTGGTCATCGGGTTGACTATGCTAGAATCAACCCCGAGGAATGCGCTCAGATTTTCTGGCGAGAAGCCGTTGTTATGGGTGATGTGGCAAGACCGTTCCCCTTCATGGTCCATAACGACCGTGTGGTAGAAGGCTTGCATGCTCTCGAGGCTCGCAAGCGCCAGTTTGGCCTGGCTCCCACTGAAGATGCTCTAGTCGATTACTATTCTCGCATTGCGCCAAAGGTCAATTCCATTAAGACCCTCAAGGATTATCTTGCCACACACACTGATCAGTTCCTGAAATTTGATGAGGCATACTGGCTGAAAATCAATGGTTCCGGCCTTTCTGGAGACTATATTGATTCTGGATTCAGCAACCGTCTGGGGGATGCCCGTAGACCTGGTGAAAAGAAACAGGCGGCAAAACCTGAACCGCAACTGGGCGGATCCATTGAACAGTTCCGTATCGGCAATCGCATTGTCATGGGCGAAATGGTTTTTGATGCCATGCGTGACTGTGATGGCATTACGCTGAATTTGCCCTATGACCTGCTGACGGAAGTTTCTCCCGCCCAGCTGGCACTTTCCATTCACCAGTGGCGAGAATGGATGATTGAATCTGTTGTTCGCGAATTGCCTAAGGCTGTAAAAAAGAATCTGGAAAACAGGCGTGGCGCCATCGATGACTTGTTCTATGATGCTTTGCAGAAGTCTCCCCACAGGGCTCCGCTTCTTTGCCTCTATGAAGTATTTGCCAATCTGAAGGAAATGCGCAGTGGGGAAGGTGCTGATGTTCCTACGGTGAATCCGGAAAAGGAAAACCATCTGCGTCTCCACGTGAATGTGGAAAAGGGTGGCTTTGCTGAAAAATTCCCTCTGGAGATATCTCCGGAATGGGGTTCCTACCGTCTTTTCCTGGCTGCGCGCCCGGTTATTGTTACCTTCGGCATTGATTTTCCTCTGGAATCGTTACGCTTTGGCTGGCGCTTGAGTGAATCCGCCCTCATGACTTCTGGAGAGTCCAAGTTCTGGCAGTCCTTTAGAAAACGTTTGGAACGCAATGACTCCGCCGAACCTGCGTCAATCTCTACAGCAGCCTCTGTGTCAAGTTCTGCAACTAATGTTGCCTCTGGTATTGCGGACCGTCTGAACATGCTGGAAACGGGAGGCCTTTATGCGGACGGTTTCAGGACTGTAATGAAGATTTGGGTTTCCAAGTCCCTCATTGCGGATAAACTAGATGCCTCCCGCTGTATTCGCTTCTCTGGCCTGGAATTTTCTCGCGGAAAGAAAATCAACGATTTTAGGAATCTCGCCTCCAGCACTCGTAGTGAAGATGAGGAAATTCGCTTAGCATTGGTTCGCGCCACCTATGAGGCAGGCCTTCTTGGGGCAGAACCATTTGTGAAATGCTGGTCTGTGCTGAAGGACTTTAGTGTTTCCATGCGACAGGGTGGTTTCTCAAATACGGGTAAACTTGTGTCGTCACTTGCTGCAGTCTACCAGAAGGATTCCGTTCTTTTTGAAAGGCTGGTTGCCCTAAGTCATCTGCTGGATGGAAACATCGGTTGCGAATATGAACAGGCTGATTTGAATGCCCGTAATCTTCGCGAAGAGTTCCGTCCCTTCCTGAAGTCTCGCTATCTGAAGGATCATGAACTGAAAAAGGCACGCGACCTACTTTCTCTTATTGACCGTACCAATGTTGACGAGAAGGATTATGCGGACCAGTATCTCTCAGCAAAGGCTTTGCTGGAAGAATTTGAAATCGTGAAGTACAAACGCAAGGGTGACGACGCCGAAGAGGTGGTTGAGGCTGATTCTCTGGCTAAACTCATGGGTCGTTTCGGTAAAATCAGGTAGTTCGTTTCCATTTCGCAAATGCAAATTTGCTAAATTGTGGTCGATGAAATTTTATACTCGCATAGTTTGCGCTTTATGCCTTCTCTGCTTGGGGGCATGTGATTTGCCGTTTTCGAAGGAAGATCCTGTAATTGTTTCTGTTGGCGAATCAAAGTTGCTTCAATCTGATGTTGTAAAAATGGCTCCTGATTGGGAATCCTGGAATGACCAGCAACGTTTGAAGTTCCTGGAACGTTGGATTGACGAAGAAACCGTGTATCAGGAAGCAATCCAAAATGGAACGGACAAAGATCCGGAATTGTCCTTGCAGATAGAACAGACCATCCGTAAGATGGTGGTGGATCATTTCCTTCAGAGCTTTGCTGATACGATGATTGTCAGCGATGCTGAAAAGAATGATTTCTACAGAGAACATTCTGAACAGTTCCTTCGTGGAAAAACTATGATATCCGGAGCACTGATTTTCTTCAAGGACTGGCAGGCGGCGGATCTCTATTACAAGGGACATAAGAATTCCGTTTACGATTCTCTCCCTGCGATGCACTATCTAGTCAAAAAAATTGAGGCTTTTGATTCTTTGACGGTTACGCCGGACAGCTGCATGATTCCAGATATCCATACCGCCACCATCGGTAAACTTTCTCCCATGAAGTTCTGCGGTGGCGCACTCAAAATGGCTGTAGTCACAAGTCGTCTGGATTCTGCCGATGTTTTGCCCTATGAAGATGTTGCCGAGGAAGTGACTAGCCTGGCATGGTTGGAACATCGAGCTCGCGTCATGGATCGCCTTCGCAAGGAATGGAAGATGGAACGCCCCATCTTTTCCAAAACCAATGTTTTTAGTGAAAAGGATAAATAATGCGCTTTGAAAAGATAGTTTTGCTCGCCCTGGCAATTACTTCTTCCATTTTTGCCGCTCCGGTGCTGATGGAAGGTGTTGCCGCTGTGGTAGATGGTAAGCCCATTATGCGTTCGGAACTCATGAACAACCTTTACAGGTTCCAGGAAACGCCGGAAGGTTCTGCCATGTCCGAAGAACAGCAGAAGCAGTACGTTTTGGATCAGCTCATTGAAGAAAAGGTGTTGCTTAGTCGCATTGACCGTGATTCCATCGTCATCAGCGATGCGGAAGTGGACCAGCGTGTAACCTCTCACCTTTCCCAGTTGGCTGCTAGCCAGAACATTGACTTGACCACGCTGGAAAAGGCTGTCCGCGCTCAGTTGGGCATAAGCATGGCTCAGTATCGTGATCAGCTTTCCAAGCAAATCCGCAGCCACTTGGAACTGACCCGCGTGCGTCAGATGCATGTGGGTAACATTAGTCCCACCAAGAAGGAAGTGGAAGCTTTTTATGCGACCCATAAGGATTCCCTGCCTCGCCAGTACAACTGTGTTCAGTTGAGTCATATCCAGATTCCCATTGTTCCCGACACCCTGATTGTGGATTCTGTGAAGAAGGTTGCTGAAGTTCTCATTGACAGCTTGAACCTGGGCATCAGCTTTGAACTTCTCGCCAAGAATCATTCTCAGGACAGTTCTGCGGCCAAGGGAGGTGACCTCGGCTACTTCCGTCGTGGACTTTTGGATCCTGCATTTGAACACGTTCTGGATCAGCTGAAAAATGGTCAGTATGCTGCAGCTCCGGTGAAAACCGCTCAGGGTTGGCACATTGCCCGTGTACTTGGTCGTAAGGAAGATGGCGTTCGCTCTGCCCAGATTCTTCTTCGCACGATTCCTACAGCAAAGGATTCTGCTGATGTGATTCAACGCGCGGATTCCCTGAAGGCAAACATCAAGACGAAGGAAGATTTTGCTGCCGCTGCTCGCAAGTTTAGTGAAGACAAATCTTCCAATTTTGCTGGTGGACTTCTGGGTTGGTACCAGAAAAATGAAATGGAACCAGCCTATGTGAATCCCGTTGCAAATTTGAATGTGGGTGAGGTTTCCGAACCGGTCCTGATTGATGGCGCTTACCATCTGTTCCGTCTGGACGATGCCCGCCAGATTCGCGAGTTGACCATGGAAGAAGACTACGGCAAGATTGAAAATCTGGCCGCCAACTATCTGGAAAACCAGAAACTGGAAGAACTGGTGAAGAAGTGGCGCAAGGAAGTTCACATCGACATCCGCATGACGGAGTAATTCTTCGGGAACGACTCAATGATTCACTTTACCCACGTCACAAAATCCTACGAGGAAAACTGGAAGGCTTTGAACAACGTCACCTTCCGTGTGAACAAGGGTGAGTTTGTGTTCCTTACGGGGCATTCTGGCGCTGGTAAGTCCACCGTTCTGAAGATGATCTATATGGATGAACGTCCAGACGCTGTGCGTGGCGGACAGGTCATGGTGAAGTTTACAGGTGACTGTGTCTACGATAGCAAGAATACTCCGGACAAGATGATTCAGGGGTTCCGTCGTAAGATGGGAATTATCTTCCAGGATTTTAAGCTGTTGCCGGATCGCAATGTGTTTGAAAATGTTGCTCTGGCCCTTCGTATTGTGGGAACTCCCAACAACAAGATCAATGCGGCTGTCTTCGATGCGCTTGCCCTTGTGGGAATTAGCCAGAAGCGCTTTGCCATGCCTTACACATTGTCTGGCGGTGAACAGCAGCGTGTTGCCATCGCCCGCGCCATGGTGCATAATCCGTATCTGTTGCTGGCTGACGAACCCACCGGAAACCTGGACCCGAAAAACGCAGAAGAAGTGTTCAAGATTTTCAAGGAAATCAATGCCCGCGGAACAACCGTGCTTATGGCAACTCATAACCCCGATTTCTACTTGAACAGTCCTTTCCGTCGCCTGGTTCTTGATCATGGCGAACTACTAAATAGAGATATTCTGTAATCGTTAATGCATCATTCCGAACGGCGGCTGTCGGGTCATCCTGAGCCGCAGTCGTTGTGTCATCCCGAGCGCGCGAAGCAAGTCGAGGGATCTAGACCTTGATTTCCTTGATACATCCGGGTTTCAGATCGCCCAGAATAAAATCGTCAATCTGAATGCGGACCAGACGCAGAACCTCATAGCCCAGGTGGGCGAGCATGCGCCGAATTTCGCGGTTCTTTCCCTCAGTAAGGGTGATTTCCAGCCAGCAATTTTTTTCGCCCTCGCTGTGGAGTACAGCACGTTTGGCGTGCATGAACTCTTCGGATTCCCCGAATACGCGTGGCGGTACTACGAAACCTTTTTCCATTTGCGACAAGTCGTCTGCGCTGGGTTTACCCTTTGTCTGCACGCGGTAGATTTTTTTATGGCTGTCTTTGCTGTTGACGGGATCCTGCGATCCTTTATTCTTTAGATCTTCCGCTTTAGCCTGTGCAGAATATAACCGCGGCTCCAGTATGTTGTTTGCCCATTCGGTGTCGTTACTGAATAGCAATAGACCTTCGCTGGCAGCATCCAGGCGACCTACGGGAGAGATATGGGGAGGTTCCTTACCCGAATACATCTTGCGGTATTGTTCCGCAAAAATGTCCATGACGGTTGCCCGTCCCTTTTCGTCGTTTGCTGTTGTGACTATGCCTCGAGGCTTGTTCATCATGAAGTAGACTTTTGCATTTGATTCAATGCGTTGTCCATTGATAATGATTTCATCGTTTTCTCGGGCGGGAGTTTCTGGATCATTGACGATGCGACCATTTAAAGTTACTCGACCTTCACGAACCAGCATTTCTGCCTTGCTGCGGCTGCAGTAACCGCGTTTGCTGATAACTCGTGCAATGCCATGAGCTCCGCCACCGAATTTATTGGCGGAAGATGCCTGCTGCGGACGTTTCCAGTCCTTGGGCTTGCTGAATTCGCTTTTGCGGAAATTATTGTTGCGCATACAGGACCTGCAGCAATTTAAAAAGTTTTTGGTTCAAAACATTGTTCTTGGTGTCGGCCTGTCCGGCATCTATGCCATCGCTATAATCTTGCTCCTGTGCGCGTTCTCCGCAGATGTCTACGCCGAGGATATTGTAGTCTCTAAACAGTTGGCGCAACACCTGTTCCATTTGGACGAATGTCAAGCTTCCCTGGTCCCAGTTGGTGACTGCCTCCGTGATGGCGAGTGCATCCTTGTCAATGCTGATGTAGATGTTTTTCGCCCTCAGATGATCCGCCGGGATCTCGGTGGGGGAGCCTGCGTCGCTTGCCTTAAGTAATTCACTTTCCGCGATGAATTTCACTCTGTCTGCATACCTTGAAAATTCTGCAGAGGGCTCATTCTTGATTTCGTCAATGAGATGGTCGGCGACTCCAATAATCAAAACACGCTGTGCATGTGGATTGGAATCAAGAACTTCCTTAATCCATCCGCCGCAACTGAGGATGCCCTCGAAGCGGGGTGGTTGCATGTCGGGATGATGGTCAAAAACCACTAGGTCAAAATCTTTCTGGACCTGGTCTGTCCAAAGTTTGCTCATGTAGTGGTAATTGCCGTTGTCAAAGAAATGAATGCCGCGATTTGATCTATTTAGCAAAGAGCAAACACGTTTGATCTGTTCGCATAAAATTTCCTTGGCTTCATCATCGCAATAACAGTCTGTGCCGCTGATCTTACTGCAGTCAAACCATTTGATTGCGTTGTTCTCAATAGGAGATAGCCTGCTTGCAGCTTTCAATTCCATCATAAACGGCTGTTCTTCATAAACGCCGTTGAAGTCCTGGATTGAAACATTTGCCGCAATCATGTGGTGAAAAATAAAAAAAGAGCCTGGCAATGATGCCAGACTCTTCTTCTCTCTCATAAAAGAATTACTTCACGTTGATAATGCGCGTCATGTTGGCTGAGCCGTTGTGAATACGAACGACGTATTGACCCATGGGGAAGGACTTCAGGGAAAGGCTTCCGATGATGTTCTGCAGGCTCATGATCTTGTGGCCCTGCATGTCGAAGAATTCAACGGTTGCAGCTTCTGCGCCGGAGATGTTCATCATGCGGTTGGCGTAAGTCATGCCGAACTTGGGGGCCGTCTGAACGGTGATTGCCTGCTGTCCCCACGGATTGGTTGGATCTACGATGGGTCCACCTTGCTGCTGACCACCCTGGTTCGGGTCAATTGTGGCGCCGCCCTGTTGGCCTCCCTGCTGCTGACCGCCCTGGTTCGGGTTTACGGTAGAACCGCCATCTGCGCACCTGGTGTAAGAGGTTGGATTGGTGGCCAGGTAGCCCTTTACCACGTTGCCGGAAGCGGTGTATTGAAGAGAATCCTTCTTGGAGCCGCCACTAAATGCTGCGGTGCCTTCGCTAATGTGGGAGGCGGACCAGTTTGCCCAGGAAAGCTTGTACTTGTTGATGAAAGTCTGCCAATTTTGGTTTTCGGACTGGCCGGGATTTCCCCCACCGTCTTTGTCTCCTGTACCCCATTCAGACACGAAAACCGCTAAACCTGCTTTGATTGCGTCCTCTGCAGATTGTCCAGGACATTTGTCCTTATCTCCATCACCCCAACCCTCTGTTCCATAAATGCAGTGTGACATTGCATAGTAGTGCATTGTGTAAGCAGTGTTGTTTTCACTATCGGTGACACCATTGTTTATTGCCCAGTGTGGTTTTTGGTCCCACCTAGGATTGCCTACCAGAATTAAATTATTCGAATATTGGCGGATGGTTGGTATTATTTGATTTGCGTAATCTTTAACGATATCCCAGGAAATCTCCGTCGGTTCGTTGAACAGTTCGAAAATAACGTGGTCGTACTGGCCGTAGGTCTTGGCCATTTCTTCGAAGAATCCCTTTGCGGATTCGGTCTGCTGGTTGGCTTCGTGGGAGTGCCAGTCGATAATAACGTAGATGTCGTTCTTGATGGCGGCTTCGACGACAGCTTTCATCAAGTTCTTCTGAAGAGTAGGATTCGTACCGTAGCCCTGAAGCTTCTGTCCATTGTATTCGCCGGACCAGTTTTCAGAACCGGTAGCCATGGCTGCACGGACAATCTGGATGTTCATGTCGCGGACCATGGAGGCGATACCTTCTTCGCTCCAGTATTCCACGGCCTGGGGCAACAGGCTCCAGTAAAGGCTCATGCCGCGGACCTGGACTTCGGCGCCATCCTTGACACCTTCGCAGGAACCGTAAATGCGGCCTTCGCCGGCGGAATTCTTGCCGGTCATGAGCTGGCCATATTGGCTAACGGGGCCCACGCGGGTGGGGGCGATGGTCTGTGCAGAGGCGAGGCCAAAACCTAAAGTCATGGCGCAGGCGAGAGCGGGAATGGACAAAAGTTTCATAAACATCCTCATTTTACCGTAATAGCGTTGACCTGAATGAAAAAACTCTGGATACAAGTCACGCCTGTTTCTGGTCTTAAGATATATCCATATTATATGGAATGTTGTGGATGTAAGTTTTTTATTGGTTACAACAAGAAACAAGTGTGTTCTAAATCAACAAGGAACGGTAGAAAATGGCGTTTTTGACGTAATTTTTAAAATATGTTGTTACTATCTTTTCTCTAGATAAAGAGGTTCCTTCCGGGCAACCCCGGTTTTGGAGCTTCAAATATTGAGGTTTTTATGAAAATGAGAAAGTTTGCCCTGGTTTCCGCAATGGCTATGGCCTGCACCGCTTTTGCCCAGCAGGGGGCTCCTACGGGTGCCGCCGTAGATCCTACCGCCGACGAACAGAAGGCTTTGGATGCTCTGAAGGGTAAGGTGGAGGGTGTAATCGCCTGGTCTACCAGCCGAGCAAATTCTCATCACGACATTTGGCTCATGAATGCCGATGGTACTGGTGCCCATGCCTTGACCGCAAGTGACAATGTGGACTGGTTCCCTCGCATTTCCCCCGATGGATCCAAGGTTCTTTTTAACCGTAGCAAGGGTGGCTGGGTTCCCGAAAACGATGCCAACTATCCCGAAAAGTGGGACCTGTGGACCATGGATATGGATGGCACAAACCAGGTGAAGGTTGTGGAAAATGCAACCTGGGGTACCTGGCGCCCTGATGGAAAGACTATTGTGTTTAGCCGTGCAGGCAAGGTCTTTACCATGGATCTGGCTTCCAAGGCTGAATCCATGATTCTGGATGGAGAAGTCGCCTTCAACAAGTCTGGCGTAATTCTTCAGGAACCTAACATGAGTCCCGATGGCAAGCACTTGGCTATGACTCTTCGTGGCTCCATGCGTGAAACCGGCGTGTGGAATCTGGAAAAGGGTGGCTGGACCAAGTCCGGTGACGGCTGCCAGATCGACTGGAACTTTGATGGTTCTAAGCTTTATCGCGTGAACCCCACAGGTAACGGCGGTACTGCCGCTCCCAGTGAAATTCTGTGGTTCTCGGCCAAGGATGGCAAACAGGTGGAAAAGGTTGGCTTCTTCGGTATTCCCAAGAACGTAAAGCTTATGGACCTGCCGGGCCGCCGCAGTCATGAATATTTCCCCCGCATTTCTCCTGATGGAAAGTGGCTTGTATGGGGTGCAACTGACAAGGGCCATGACCACGACATGTTTGACTACGAACTCTACATGTGGAAGATTGGCGAACCGGTAGAATCTGCAGCCCGCATTACTTATCATTCCGGTAACGACCGCTGGCCCGATATCTGGCTGGGCAAGGTCCCTGTTAAGACAGCACCTGTTGCTGCTGAAGCCCAGACTGTTGCCGCCAACGCCGCTTCTGCCGCTGTTGCAAGTGGAGCAAGCGATGCCAAGATGGATGAACTGATTAAGGCTATTGATCGCTTGACCGATGCGGTGAACGCTCTGACCCGCACCCAGATGGACAAGAACATGGCCGCCGAAGGCGCTGAACACGTTGGACCGTGAAAAATGAACAATGGGAATAATCACGACTTCGCCGTTTCATATTGAGCGCGAAGCACCATTATTTTCATCGTCAATCTTCAATTATCAATCATCAATTGTCAATCATCCATCATTAATTGCCTATGTACTCTTTTCGCGTGTCATCCTGAGCGGAACGAAGTGGAGACGAAGGATCTAGAACGATGTTTTCTGAAAAAAAGTTCCTCGCTACAAAGGAAACCTCCAAGTACAAGCGCTTGGCGGAACTTCTGCGTGTCATCATTTTGCAATTGGGCGATGACGTTCCTCGCGCACGTCGTGAATTTGAGACCTATGCAGAATGGATGAAACTTCCTGCAGAAGAAACTTTGGTAGGGAAGAATCAGGCCCAGATGATTGACCTGTACAAGACTTTCCGTACCCGCGCAGGCCTTGGCTTTGAACGTGACGTTTATCTGGAGCAGGAACCGGGCGACCGTGAAGTTGCTAACGAAAAGCCTATCCAGTTTGCGGTTTTGGTCCACAATCTTCGCAGTGCTTTTAACGTGGGTTCCATCATTCGAAGCACCGACTGTTTCGGCCTGGAAGGCGTACACCTTAGCGGATACAGCTGCAGCCCCGATCATGTGACTGTAAAGAGTGCCGCCCGCGGCTGCCAGGAATGGATTCCCATCAAGCGCTGGGAAGATCCCTTTGATTGCATCAACTGGCACAAGGAAAACGGCTACGAGATTATCGCCCTTGAAACCGGCGAAGACATTCCCGATATAAACAAAGTAACATGGCCGGAAAAGGGCCTGATTATCTTGGGTAACGAAGAGTTGGGTATTGCTCCCGAAATCATGGCCGCCACCACCATGAAGGTGACCATTCCTATGGCGGGTCGTAAGGCCAGCATGAACGTGGCAGGGGCTTTCGCCATCATGGCTTTTAAAATCCGCTCGAGCTATTCTGCATAACAAAAACCTGTGACGGCTCTCGCTCTCGCCGCCACGACTCATAAAGATGAGTCGCTTGCGGCTCACGAAGATCCGCTCGGACAAATCTGCATAAAAATAGAGGCTGTTCTCGAAGGGTACCTGAAATTTTTTCAAGGAAATGGAAAATGAAAAAGAATTTCTTGACAAGTGTTGCGTTTGCACTGGCTTTGGGCCTTGTGGCCTGCGGCGATGATAGTGGCTCCAATTCGGAGGTGAATGGAGAAAAAGGCGGGGTGATTACCTTGGCTGATGGCAGTGGCGAAAAGGTTTGTGATGAAATGCTGGATGGCTGGGTGGCTGAGGCTGTCGGCAAGGATTTCCGTCGTTGCCAGAATGGCGAATGGACAAAGATAACAGCAAGCGAAGCATCTGCCGAAGACGAAATCATCGGCGGGGTGACTGTGTTGCAGAGTTCGTCTTCTGAAACCATTCCAGGTTCCTCTTCCAGCGTCACCCTGAGCTCCTCCTCCAGTGTCATCCCCGACCCCGATCGGGGATCTAGCAGTTCCTCTGCAAAGAGTAGTAGCTCCGTTGCATCGTCAAGTTCTGTGGAATCTAGCATCAAGGATGGAAGTGAATATGACGCTGTTGCAAATACCTTGACCGACCTCCGTGATGGTCAGGTTTACAAGACCATCGAGATCTGCGACAAGGAGAACAAGAACTGCCAGACCTGGATGGCCCAGAACCTGAACTATGCTTACACCGGAGTGGCTTTTTGTACCTCCGACTCCACCAGCTGGTGCTATGACGATGATCCAAGTAATTGCGCAACCTATGGTCGCCTATATACCTGGGCAGCCGCGGTTGACTCTGTTGCTATTTACAAGAACTACGGTGAGCAATGTGGCTATGGCAAGTTTTGTACCCGTTTCAGGGCCTCTGCATTGGCTACGGCGCCTGTTCGTGGCGTTTGCCCCAGCGGCTGGCACCTGCCGAGCAATGCTGAATGGGGTGCTCTCTATACGAATGTGGGCGGGGCCGGCTATGCCGGTCAGAAGCTGAAGGCGAACACCAGCCTGTGGACCTCTTATAGTGGAGTGACTAATGATGATTCTTTTGGATTCTCGGTTCTCCCTGCCGGTTTCCGCAACAACGGCGGTGATTTCGACAATCTGGGCGAAGGCGGCGGCTTCTGGAGTTCTACTGAGTACGAGAACCACAGCAACAATGCGTTGAACCTGTACTTCAACTACAACTACGACTACGCGTACCAGGGCAGCAACTACAAGCGCAGCGCGTTCTCCGTCCGTTGCCTTAAGGACTCTTTCTAACCAAGGTGCCGTAGGCGCCTCAAAAAAAGGCGGCGTATGCCGCCCCCCCCCAAAAAAAAGGAGCCACCAGGGCACAAGCCCCAAGGCTCCTTTTTAGTACAAAAAAATCTTCAAATGACATCTTTTGTCGCTGAAATGTTTTAAATTATCCCCGTGCAAAATTTGCACTCGCTTAACACAACATGCCTTGCAGTTTCCGCTTGTTTGCAAGGAAAGGAAAATCTATGAACACGAAAGACCACGATGGCATTGACGCCTTTGGCGTCCGCGGCTGCGGTTCCGTTATAAAAATAAACAAGTTTATTTTTGCAACTTCACCTTGCACGCTTTTTTCAAGACTGCCTTCAAGGAACCAAAACGCGCAGCTTCGCTGCTTAAACTCGCCGCAAAGAAGAACAAAAGTTTAGCCCGCTTTTTGCAGGTGGTAGACCTCAAGACAATGCGTGCTGAACGCACCGAAACCAACCGCCATGGCCTCAAAGGTTCCGCCGACCTAGCCTTTTCCCTGAAAATCAAGAATTCCAACAACAAGGCCAAACTTTTTGTTGGCCTAGTTCTCGAACACAAGTCTTACCCCGATAGCGAGGTGGTCTCCCAGCTGGAACATTACTTTTACGAGCTGTTCTGCCTGAGTCGCTTGGACTGCCCCATGGTTGCGGTAATCGTCTATAACGGCGAAATCAAGTGGAACCCGCTCAAGGCAAAACTCTACGCCAAGTACCCGGAATATTTTCACGACATCGGCTATCCATTCAAGATTGAAATGATCAATGTGGGTAACGAGGTGGGGAACATTGACTTCAACCGGCTTGATCCATACGTTTCGCTTGCCCTTGTCGCTATGAAGTATGTGTTCAATGCCGAAAAGTACAAGCCCCTCATGGACAAGGCCGTGGCATATTTTACAAACCCGAAAAACAAAATCGACGCAAACTTTGACGCCTTTGGCGTCCGCGGCTACGGTTCCATTATAAAAATAAACAAGTTTATTTTTGCAATTTCACCTTGCACGCTTTTATCCAGGAAGTTTTGCTATACTTAGGGGAGGAATCATCTTCGGAATACAGGGAGGCTATCATGGACCGTCCAGAAATCATGGCAGAACGCAAGCGTAACGGCTTCGTGTCTGTAGCCGATGTAATCCGTGCCGAAGGCCGTGAAGAAGGCGAAGCTGTCGGCCTTGCAAAGGGTTTTGCAAAGCTTGTGCAATCTGCAAAGAACTTCCTTGCCATGGGCCTTTCCGTGGAGCAGGTTTCCAAGGGAACTGGACTTTCTATCGCAGAAATCCAGAAACACTGCCTATAGAAATTTGTTGATGTTTTCCACCCAAAAAAACGCCCTCAAAAGGGGCGCTTTTTTACCAATTTTTGAAGTGGCAGAATCGCTTTTTTCTATCTTTGTAAAAGCATGCAAAATACCCCTAGAACACGAGTTCTCATCGTAAATGACGATGGGTTTAAGAGTGGCAATCTGCGCGCTCTTGCGGCTGCCTTGTCCAAGGTGGCTGATGTGTTCGTTTTTGCCCCCGAAACGGAGCAGAGCGGGGTCAGTCAGGCCTTTACCGTGCGCCGAGGTTTGCGCGTCAAACAGGTGCCCGTGGATGAAACCGCTCCCGTGGCAGCCGACGGTACAAGAGCCTGGCCTTATGAATTTTATTCCGTGTCTGGCACACCTGCGGATTGTGCCAAGTTTGCCCTTGGCCATTTCGCAAAATTCGGGCTTTCTTTGGAACCCGAAGGCTGCACTGGTGTAAGCTCTGCTGCAGGTGAATTCGACGTCTGTTTCTCCGGCGTGAATGTTGGCGAAAATTCCGGCGTCTCGTCCTTGTATTCCGGTACGGTTGCTGGTGCCCGCGAAGCCGTCCTGTGGGGTGTTCCCGGCGTTGCGCTTTCCCTCCGCGGTTGTGGGGGAGACCTGCTGGAAACTGCCGTGGAGTTTGCCGTTCGTGTAGTCAAGGATCGCCTTTTTGAACGTATTGCTCCAGCCACCTTCTGGAATGTGAACTTCCCCAAGGTTTCCGAGGACAAGTTCAAGGGTTTCAAGTCTACGAAGATGGCCCACGAAATGTTTACGGACCACTACAGCCTGGTGGATGTCGACGATGGCTCTGGCGACAAGCTGTGGTTGCTTGATGGCGACAAATTATGGAACGAATCCCCTGTGGATAGTGATGACTATCTGTTGAACCAGGGTTACGCCACCATCACCCCGCACCGCATAGACCAGACCGACTATGAAAGTTTGAAAAAAATAAATGAAGTGATAAATGAAAAGTTGGTAGGAGGAGGCCTGTAGACAATTGATTTTAAACTGTCTACTTCCTACTTCCTACTTCCTACTAAGAAAGGATAAGTAATGTCAGAAGAAATGGTTCCAGGAGCACACTTTAAGTCCCTGATTGAACAGGACATGCAGGATTGCTATCTCCGCTATTCCATGAGCGTGATTGTGGCTCGTGCATTGCCCGATGCTCGTGACGGTTTTAAGCCCGTGCATCGTCGTGTGATGTACAGTATGCATAAACTGGGTGTGGTTCCCAACAAGCCCACTGTGAAGTCTGCTCGTATTGTTGGTGATGTCATCGGTAAGTATCATCCCCATGGTGACTCCGCAGTATACGAAACTCTAGTTCGTATGGCCCAGGACTTCTCCCTGCGCTATCCGCTGGTTTTTGGTCAGGGTAACTTCGGCTCCATCGATGGTGATGGCGCTGCCGCAATGCGTTACACCGAAGCCAAGATGAACAATCTGGGTACCCTCATGCTGGAGGATCTTGAAAAAGATACTGTTGACATGGGTCCCAACTTCGATGAATCCTTGGAAGAACCGAAGGTCCTTCCTTCCGCCATTCCCAACATGCTGGTAAACGGTACCACGGGTATTGCTGTGGGTATGGCAACCTCCATGGCACCCCATAACCTTCGTGAAATTGCTAATGCAATCCATGCACAGGCCGAAAATCCTGAAATTACCGGTGAAGAACTGCTGAACTACGTCAGCGGCCCGGACTTCCCGCTGGGTGGCATTATCTGCGGTCGCGCAGGTATCCGTGATGCTTACCTTACCGGTCATGGCAAGGTTCGCCTCCGTGCCCGTACCGAAATTGACGTAGATGGTCGCGGCAAGCCCCGCATCATCGTTACTGAAATTCCTTACATGGTGAACAAGGCCGAACTCTGCAAGAAGATTGCAGAACTTGTGAAGGACAAGCGCGTCGATGGCATTACCGACATTCGCGACGAATCCAACAAGGAAGGTATCCGCGTTGTCATCGAACTTCGCAAGGATGCAGTCGCAGAAGTGGTTCAGAACAACCTGTTCAAGAACACTCAGCTCCAGACAACCTTCAGCATTTATAACCTGGCATTGGTGAACAACCTGCCCAAGGTTCTCACTCTGAAGGAATTGATTCAGATTTATATCGATCACCGTCTTGAAGTGATTACACGCTCCACTCAGTTTGACCTGAACAAGGCTGAAGCTCGTCTTCACATCATCGAAGGCTTGCGCATTGCTACTCAGAACATCGACGAAGTGGTCCAGATCATCAAGTCGAGTGCAACCACCGAAGCAGCAAAGAAGGGCTTGCAGGACCGCTTTAACCTGGACGAAATTCAGTCCCAGGCTATCGTGGATATGCGTCTTGCTCAGCTTACTGGCCTGAACCTGGAAAAGTTGGAAAACGAATACAACGAATTGGTTGCTCTCGTTGCTGACTTGAAGGACATTTTGGAAAAGCGCGAACGTCGCATTGCCATTATGCTGGAACGCCTGGATGCTGTTGTTGCCAAGTATGGTGACGAACGCCGCACTTCCATTGAAGATGCTGTCGACGACTACGACTACGAAGACCTTATCGCTGAAGAAGAACAGGTCATTACCTTGAGTAAGGAAGGCTACATCAAGCGTCTGCCCATCGATACCTTCAAGGCTCAGAGCCGTGGTGGTAAGGGTGTCGTAGGGACCGGTCGCAAGGACGATGATGACGTTGACCAGATCTTTACAGCAAGTACTCATAGCTACCTGCTGGTGTTTACCAACAAGGGTCGTGCTTACTGGACCAAGGTTTACCGCCTGCCCGAAGGCAACCGCAGCAGCAAGGGCCGCCCCATTATCAACTTTATCGGTCTCACCGAAGGCGAAAAGGTTCAGGCAATCGTTCCTGTCCGTAAGTTCGGTGGATATTTCTGCCTGGTGTTCGCCACCAAGAAGGGTATTGTCAATAAGATGGATCTCACCCTCTTCAGCCGCCCCCGTAAGGCTGGCGTTAACGCCATTAGCCTCGACGAAGACGATGAACTGGTGAAGGTTCAGCTGGTGGGCATGTCTGCCGAAGAATTCAACGCTTCTCAGGTCGAAGGCGACGATAACGACGAGTCTGCAGAAACTCAGGCTGCTGCCGAAGCTCAGATCGCTAGCGAATCTGAAGACGCCGACGAAACTGCTGCACGGCCCATCGCCAAGGACCTCCTGATGATTGCCACCAAGATGGGCCAGGCTGTAACGTTCCCCATTAGCTGCATCCGTGCTATGGGCCGCGGCACTCACGGCGTAAAGGGCATCACCCTTGCCGAAGGTGACGAAGTCATTTCTCTCATTTGGCTCAAGGAAGGCAACAAGATCGTGACCATTACCGAGAAGGGCTTTGGTAAGCGTTCCCAGCCCAGCTCCTACCGCGTAACCAAGCGCGGCAGCAAGGGCGTTCGCAACCTCAGCGTCGACGGTATGGAAAAGACGGGTCCGGCAGTATTCGTGGAAAGCGTTGCTGATGACTACGACTTGATCATTACCAGTAAGGAAGGTCAGGTCATCCGTATCGAAGCTGAAACTATCCGCTTGACCAACCGTAGCGCCATTGGTGTGAAGTGCATCCGCCTGAACGATGGCGACACCGTTCAGGATGCAACTGCACTGCCCAGCGTCGAAGACATCGAACAGGATTCCGCAGAAGCCAAGGAAACCTTCGATCACGTTGAGGGCGTTGAAGTGGATGACGATTCCAACGAAGGTCGCGAAACTTCTGTTGAAGAATAAAATTCTTGCAGAGTTTCGCTCTCGCGTTCATTGCTGATAGTGCGTCAGCGATGAATGCTCGCGGTTGTGAAGGACGATAAGCCGGAACAGTAGATCAGCGTTCCTGGCGAAAGCGAAGAGCAATAGAATAAATTGTAGTTTGTTCTAGATCAGATTCAAAATATTAATCCCTGCTGCATTCTGATGCGGCGGGGATTTTTTGCTTTATAAGAGAATGTTTTTATTGGTTGTCTAAATTTTACCTGCCGTGGCTGTTGTAAAAGGGGACAACGGAATTGATCCAGTATTGCTTAACAACTTATGTAGAATAGTATAAATTGGAAGAGTGTACAAATAACCCCCTGAGAGGAAAAGTATGAGTGTCAAAAAAATTTTAACAACAGCCTTTGCCATGGCCGCAATTTCGTCATCCATTTCCTGGGGGCAGACCCTTACTTGCTCTGGTGGCAGAGAGCAGCAAATGGGTAGCACCGGTGGCTATGAGTACGAACTCTGGAGCCAGAATGGTGCCGGTAGTGCAACTATGACGCTTAACGTAAGCGCCGAAAATGGTGGTGCTTTCGAAGTTGAATGGCAGGGTACTATCAACATGTTAGCCCGTACCGGAAAGCGTTGGGGTTCAAACTCCAATGTTACCGTGCAGAATGTGGGTAATATTACCTCCGAATTTGATGTGGAATGGAGCTCCACCGACAACGTGAAGTATGTCAGTGTCTATGGCTGGGGCTATTACGACCCGCAGGACGTTCCCAGTGGTTTCAGCAATGAAATTGAATACTACATTGTCCAAGATCGCGGAAGCTACAATCCAGTCCAAAATGCTCCAAAGAAGGGTTCTGCAACTATCGATGGTATTGAATACGGTTTCTATGTTACCGACCGTATTCAGCAACCTGCTCTTTCGGGAAACAAAGTCACCTTTAAGCAGTATTGGTCTGTCCCGTTGAATACGAGCCAGCATCGCACCAAGGGTACCATTTCTATTTCCAAGCACTTCAGCGAATGGGCTAAAGTGGGTATGAAGATGGGTAAACTGTATGAAGTCGCTTCCATGAAAATTGAATCCTACACCGGACAAGGGGGCAATGCAAATGGTCATGCTAAAGTTAAGAAGAACCTGCTGAAAATCGGTGGCAGTGCCGATGAACTTGCCCTCAATGTAACTGCATCTCCGGCTGCTGCAGGTACTGTGACAAAGAGCCCCAGCGCTAACTATTATGCTCCGAAATCAACTGTACAGCTCACCGCCAAAGCCAACGAAGGCTGGAAGTTTGTGGGTTGGGAAGGTGGTGCTACCGGCTCTACCGAAACCATTTCTGTAACCATGGACAAGGAAAAGGATGTGGTCGCCAAGTTTGAATTGGTTGGCGAAACCACAGTGAACCTTCTTAAGGATGGTAATTTCCCTAGCGGCAGCGTGATTTCTACAAGCAGCGGTGCATCTTCTTGGTTCCTGGGGCAGGGTACAAACTGGGGTGGCTCTGCTGCAAAGACTTCTGTTGCTGGTGGCACGGCTACGGTTGACGTTACCACTATTGGTAAAGAAACTTACCAGCCGCAGCTTGTTCAGTACAATGTGGCTCTTGATAAGGGCATGAAGTACAAGCTGTCCTTTAAGGCTAGCGCTGATGTAGCTCGCAAGATTGAAGTTTCTTTCCAGCAGTCCGTAGACCCCTGGGGTGCATACGCCACTAAGGAATTTGACATCTCCACTACGGAAAAGGAATACGCATTTATCTTTGCTATGGAAGAAGCTTCTGATGATGCCGCTCAGTTTGCCTTCAATTTGGGACAAGCTACAGGTGCAGTCAAGATTAGTGACGTCAAGCTGGTCTTCACCACTGCTGAACCGGGTTCCGAAACTGAAACTGATCCTACTCCGACTTCTTCAGCAACTGTTCCGGCTAACTCCTCTGCCTCTACAATCACTCCGGCAAATTCTTCTAGCTCTACGATTTCTCCGGAATCCTCTGCTGCAACCGTAGACCCGAATCAACCGCAGTACCTTACTGCTGATCTGAAGTATGTCACCGCCACCAAGACCTTCCAGGTATTCGATATGCAGGGTAAGGTGATGGGCCTGGTTACCGTAGCAGCCGGCGCCTCCATCAATGATGCTCTCATGGCCCGCTTCAACCGCGCAGGTGTTTACCTGATCAAGAGCGGCAGCTTCATGCAGCGCGTCGCAGTTAAGTAAAAAGTCTCCATACACTCCTAAAGGCACTCCGTTTTGCGGGGTGCCTTTTTTATGAACAGCAAAAAGCGACCGGAATAAACCGGTCGCGATTGTGAGAACAAAGTTCGAACAGTATGCTGGTTACTTAGCCTTTGCGGTCTGGCACTCTACGAGTGCTTCGCAATCGGCTCGGTCATGAGCATGCAAGCATGCTCGCTACGCTCGCCTTACTTGCTCTTTAGTGAAAAAAGGACTGGTATTCACCAGTCCTTTTTGAGAGCAAAGGCCTACGAGAGGTCTTGTTCTGAATTAAGCCTTTGCGGCCTGGCACTCTACGAGTGCAGAGCCCTCGGCTCGGTCATGGTCGTGCAAGCACGACCGCGACGCTCGCCTTACTTGCTCTTTAGTGAAAAAAGGACTGGATTCACCAGTCCTTTTTGAGAGCAAAGGCCTACGAGAGGTCTTGTTCTGAATTAAGCCTTTGCGGCCTTTTTAGGCGGATGGGCGGCAATCTTCTTGACGCTCTTGTCTGCCTTTGCTGCCTTCAGGGCTTCATCGGCTTCCTTTTCAGCTGCGTCGAACATTGCTTCGATGCCTTCCAGAGCTCCGTTCGGATCTTCTTCGATGATTTCGGAAGCTTCGTCAACCAGTTCAGCAAACTTGTCGTACCAGTCGGTAAAGATTTCCACTTCCAGATGGTCGCAGCCAGGAACGGTCAGGCGAACACCACAGGCTTCACCAACGCGTTCCATGTACTTTGCCATTTCGGGCTTCAGGAGAGTGAGGTCCAGACCGTCCAGATCTTCCGGTTCCAGCCAGACGCCATCTTCTTCGTCATCTTCAACGTTCTTTGCCTTCTTGGACTTCTTGTTGTCCTTGCAGCCGCACTTGCAGTCTTCGCCACAGCAGCAACCGCAATTGCTGTCTGCGCCGTTCATTGCCAGGTATTCTTCATCATCAATGCCGCTATCATAGAAGAATTCATCATCTTCCAGGTAGAGGGTTTCAATGAAGATGCCCTTGGCACCGAGAGTCTTGGCTGCAGCCAGGAATTCCTTCAGGTCGCCACCGAAATAACGTGTTGCTTCTGCTTCTTCGTTCAGGGTCTGAACGGGGATGGGGAGGAGCTTTGCTTTCTTGATGAGGTCTGCGACCTGTTCGCTAATGGACTTCTGATTCTTAGCCATTGTAAATCTCCTTGTGATTTGATTGAAAATTGATAATTGAGAATTGATAATTCTAGCAATCGCGCCCTTGGCGCCAAATGTTTAATTATCAATCATTCATCATCAATCATCAATCGTTAAACGTGGTACTTCTTGAGGCTTTCTGCCTTTTCGTTGATGAGCTTCATGATACGTTCCACAGCTTCTTCGCCGCGGGCGGTGTCCTTGACGCTGGTCATGGGCTGGAACAACGGGCTGTTGAACAAGGTGCCCAGAGGAATGGGGTTCTTGCGGCAGAAGGTGATTTCTACGTAGTCGCGAGCTGCTGCCTGCAGGTCCTTTGCCTTGGAAGAGTCTCCTGCGACGTAAGCCTTGTACAGGTCTGAGAAAATCTTTGCTGCTTCGGGGATGTTGCCGGTTGCGGTAACGAGGCCCTGGCCGCCCATTTCAAGCATGTCGATGAAGAAACCGTCTTCGCCAGAGAGAACGGCGAAGTCGTTGTTCTTGGTTTCCTTGATGACGCGGAGGGTATCCTCGTGATACTTTTCGCCGATGCGGAAGTCAACAGCCTGCTTGAGGCCGATGATATTCTTGTCTTCGGAAAGAGCGATGAGGGTGTCGGGGTGAACGTAGCTGGCGGTACGGCCCGGAACGTTGTAAATAATGATCTTGGCGCCGGTTTCGGAACTCAAGGTGCGGAAATGCTTTTCGATGCCTTCCTGGGACGGGTTGTTGTAGTAACCGGTTACGCAGAGAACTGGAACTTCGGCGATCTTCAGCACTTCTTCAATCATTTCCACGGATTCGCGGGTGCAGTTGGAGCCTGCGCCGGCAATGACGGGAACGCGGCCATCGACATAGTCCAGGGTGAACTTGATGATGTCCATGTGCTGCTTGTGGGAGACTGTGGCGCTCTGACCAGTGGTGCCGACCGGGAGAATGCCGGAGACGCCAGAGGCGATGAGGTCGTCGATCATCTTTTCCATCTTCTTGTAGTCGATGGAGTTGCGAAGGTTCTTGGGATCATCGTCCATCAGCGGGGTGAACAATGCGGGAAAAACACCAGTAAGTTGAGAAGCTTTAGTAATTTGCATGGCTAAAAAATAGATAAAAAAGTGAAAAAAATACCCGATTATTGCCAAAATTCGTTGAAATGGACTCCTTTTTTGACGTATATCGCCCTTGCCCGCGCTGTGAAAAACGGCTGTTGACAGAAAATGTCATTTTGATGGTGCTGGAATGACGAAAACGGCCTGTCTTTAGCTTCCTGGATGGCCAAATGGGGAAAAACTTCCTGCAAATATTTTCTAAATTGGAACCGTAAAACTTTAAAATAGGAACCCATATGGAAAACATTACTCAGATTTGGAAGAAGATCCAGTCCCCGGAATTTAACCCTGCTACCGACATGGCTTTGGTGGAACAGGTTAAGCAGGTGGCACTCACCTCCCAGGAACCGGCAAAGGTTAGCTTTGGTACCTCCGGCTGGCGCGGCGAAATCGGCTCTGAATTCACTCTCCGTAATCTCCAGGTTGTTGGCGCTGCCATCGTTCGCCTTTACAAGGAAGCCGATGCTGCAATGTTCGAAGCTCTCGGTGTGAAGGACTTCGCTGACCTTCAGAAGCGTGGCGTTGTGGTTGGCCATGACAACCGTCTCCTGGGTCACGAATTCTGCGAAGCCGTGGCTGACCAGTTTGCCAAGGCCGGTGTCAAGGTCTACTACGGCAACGAAATGCCCACCCCGGAATTTTCCGCTTGCATCGAAATGCTTGGTGCAGCCTGCTCCATCAACATGACCCCGAGCCACAACCCCAGCCACTACAACGGTATCAAGTTCAACCCGGCTGACGGCGGTCCTGCAGGTCCGGAAATCACCAACGTGATTACCAAGCTCTCCAACGAAATGATGGCTACCTGGAAGTTTGAACCGGTCTCCAAGGTTGACTGGGAAATCATTGACTCCCTGAAGATCTATAAGGAATTCCTCATCAAGCAGGGTACCATCAAGTTCAACCGTATCAAGGACTTTATTGCCAAGGGTCGCCTGACTCTGGTTTGTGACCATGTTCATGGTTCTACCCGTCGTCGTCCGGCAGCTCTCCTGGACAATCCGGAATGCCTCATCACTCTCCGTAACGAAGACGACAGCCTCTTTGGCGGCATTGCACCGGAACCGTCTTCCAAGAACCTCGAAAAGGTTCGCAATGTCCTGGACAAGAGCACCAGCAACTTCCGCCTGGGCGCAATCTTTGACCCGGATGGCGACCGTATCCGCTTCTACGACGGTTCTCGCGAAATCGACATGAACCAGTTCGGCGCAATCGCATTCCACTATATGGCTACCTGGCGCAAGGAACAGGGCGTTGTGGCTAAGTCTGTTGCAACCTCCAACTTTGTGAACATCATTGCCGAAAAGCTAGGCGTTCCTGTCATGGAAACTCCGGTGGGCTTCAAGAACTTCCGCCCCTGGTTGTCCCGCACTGCCAAGGACAAGGCTCTGGTTGCCTTCGAAGAATCCGACGGTATCTCTGGTCTGAACAACACTCTGGAAAAGGATGCCCAGTTCGGTCTCCTCATTGCACTTGAAATTATGGCTACCACTGGCAAGAATCTGGGTGAATATCTGGATGCCCTGTACGAAGAATATGGCCGTTTCTACCCGAGCCGTGCTGGCTTTGAAGTGGACAAGTCCCTGGTTGGTGCTCCGCTCATCGCTAAGGTGAACGCTGTTGCCGAAGCCGCTCAGGTTGGTGCTAAGGTTATGGTCGGTTCTACCGAAAAGACTGTTAAGCAGCTCCTTACCCTCGATGGCGTGAAGATCATTTTTGAAGATGACTCCTGGATGCTGGTTCGCCCGTCCGGTACCGAACCCAAGGTTCGTATCTATACCGAATGCCGCAACCCGGATGAAAAGGATCCCATGTTCGAAGCAGCAAAGGCTCTGTTCTACAAGAATTAATAATTCAGATTGTTAATTGAGACAAATTAAGGAATAAAGAACATGAAAAAATTACTCCTTGTCTTGCTACTTGTTCTCTCTGTTCTGGGTTTTGCTCAGGAAGGTTCCATCAAGCCTGAGTTTCAGGCCTTCTCTGGTGCCTTGCTGAAGCTGAAACCGGCAGAGGGTGGCTATCACAAATTCTCCCTCAAGGTGGATGTAGCTCCTTGGGCATTCCAGGCCATTGGTGAAGTTCGCGCTCCCGCTGGCGATCCGGAATTGCTCATCAACGCACTCTTTGATGGCGAAGTCTATGCTGTTCTTGCCTATGTGCCGCAGATGGCTCAGGGTACCGACGGCCAGGAATACTATGTGGGCCTCTTCGAAATGATGCTCTATTATGACGAAGAACCGACCACGATTCGTAACCTGAAGTTCAAGCTTCTTCCGCCGGCTAATGATGAATGGGCTCTGGGTATCCTGAAGGATGCTCTGGAATCCGGCTCCTTGCTGGGCGAAATCTGGAAGGGTAAGTACGAAGGTGCTATCACCAAGGCTTCTGCCGATCCGATGGATAAGAAGAAGCTGCAGGCTCTCCAGAAAAAGAAGAAGGGTGTAAGCGACGAAGAAGAAACTCCTCTTGAAAAGAAAAAGAAGAAGCTTCGTAATGATGACGAGGATGATCAGCCGGTGGCTCGCAATCTGAAGAAAAAGAAGAGCCGCGACGAAGATGAGGAAGAACCTGTCGTCAAGAAGAAGAAAAAGAAGAAGTCTTACGATGAGGACGAAGAAGAACCCGTCGTAAAGAAGAAGAAAAAGAAAAAGCGCGATGATGACGAAGATGAGGACGATACTCCTAAAAAGAAGAAGAAAAAGTCCTACTCTGACGATGATGACGATGAATGCAACGATCCCAGCCTTTCTGTGAAGGAAAAGCGCCGTTGCGAAATGAAGAAGAATCGCGATTAAAGTTTCACTAAATAAAAACGATAACCTGAATATTTGAGGTAATTATGTCCGGTCACTCCAAATGGGCTACCACCAAACGTAAGAAAGCAAAAACCGACGTCGCTCGTGCCAAGGCATGGAACAAGCTGATTAAGGAAATCTCCATCGCTGCTAAGCTTGGCGGCGGCAACCCGGATGCAAACCCCCGCCTCCGTGCTGCAATTATCAAGTCCAAGTCTCAGAGCTTGCCCACCAAGAACATCGAAAGTGCTATTGCCAAGGGTACCGGCGCCAACGGTGGTGCTGACGTTACCGAACCGCTGTACGAAGGCCGCGGTCCTGCAGGCATTGCCATCATGGTGCAGTGCATGACCGACAACAAGGTTCGTACCGTTGCTGAAATCCGCAACATCTTCAACAAGAACGGCGGCGCCATGGGCGAATCCGGTTCCGTTACTTGGGCATTCACCTACAAGGGCATGATTGTTATTGATGCAGAAAAGTATCCTGAAGATCAGGTTATGGACCTGGTTCTGGAAGCTGGCGCAGAAGACATGAGCACTGAAGATGGCGTTCATGAAATCTCTACCTCTCCGGAAGCATTCGACGCAGTGACCCGTGCTCTCGAAGGTGCAAACATCGAAATGATGAGCGCAGAAATCACCTACGTTGCAAACGATCCCGTCAAGCTGGGTCACGACGATGCCGTTAAGCTTCTCAAGCTCATCGACAAGTTCGAAGATCACGACGACGTTCAGGACGTTTACCACAACGCTGAAATCGACGAAGCCGACATGGACGCTGAGTAGCCACGAGCCGAGTGTCGCAGAATGAGCTTGCTCATTCTATGACCGAGGCGAAGAGGCGGACGCTGGAGCGAAGCGTAAGCGTCAGTAATAAGACCGGACTCTCAGTACGCCTGGAGATGAACCTCCGGTAGTTCGAGTCCTCTCACAAAATGCCACTGGTTAACAACCAGTGGCATTTTGCTCACGGAGACCTCAAGTCGCGGCGGAGTGCTTGCACTCCGAAATGACCGAGGCGAAGAGGCGGACGCTGGAGCGTAGCGTAAGCGTCAGTAATCCGTAAGGCGAATCCTGGGATTTTAAGGAACTCTTGGTTAAGAACCAAGTTTTTTTTTTGTAAACACCCATGGCTGTGTCGGGGCGTTCAAGTTCAAATAAGACTATCTGATGATTATAAAAAAGGACCGCACTAGCTAAAGAAAAAGACCGCGCTTGCGGCCTTCTCTCCCTTTAACCTTTCTCCTTTAAACTATAGGCTTATCTACCCAAGGTTTCGCGGTAGTTGTGGACCGCTTCCTTGTAGCTTGCTACAGCCTTGGAAATGCGTTCGGCGATGTCTTTCTGGCCGGCGTCGCTCATCATGTAGGCTTCGTCGTCAGGGTTGCTGATGAAGCCGATTTCATAAAGAACGGCGGGCATCAGGGCGCCCACAAGGACCATGAAGCCAGCACCGCCGACGCCACCTGCCTGACGACGGATCTTGCCGCCGTCCATGGCTTTTAGCATTTGTTCAGTGAACATATAGCTGTTCTGCTTGTACTTTTCGAGGCGGGCTTCCAGCTTGAACCATTCGATGGGGGAGAGTTCTTCCTTGGCGTTCTTTTCGCCGTAGAGGGTGGCCACCTTGTTTTCGCGGCGAGCAATTGCCTTGTCTTCTTCACTTTCGGGTGCGCGAAGAACGTAAACGTGATAGCCCTTGATTTGCTTTTTCTTTTCGGGTGTGGCGTCAATGGCGTTGCAGTGGAGGCTGATGAAGAGGTCGCCGTCCCATTGGTTGGCCAGATTGGCGCGCTGGCCTAGCTCGATGAACACGTCCTTGTCGCGGGTCATCTTTACGTTGAAGCCATCCTTTTCAAGTTCCTTCTTGAGGAGTTTGCCTACGGTCAAGACGATGTCCTTTTCCTGTGATTTGCCTCCCAGGGCGCCGGAGTCCTTGCCTCCATGGCCCGGGTCGATGACGATCGTCTTGACTTCGCGGGTACCTGCTGTTTCGTTCTTGGGCGGAGTAGTAGTCTTTGCTGCTACTGTCTTTGGTATGCTGGAGCTGGAAACTGCTGTTACACTGGAGCTGGAAACGGCGCTACTGGAGGAAACCGTTGCGCTGGATACCTCGGCTGTTGCGGAACTTGTGGCGGCTGCACTGGATACAGTTTCTGCCTTTTTGTTGAAAAACTTGTCCGCGTCCACTTCTGCAATCCACAGGTGTCCGCCTTCAAGGGCGGGACTAGCCGTAAGATCAATGGACTGCCCGTTCATGGAGGCGTAGGGTATACCCACGGCGAATTTTACGGTGTCCTTGGAAGTTACGAGGATGAATGATTTCTGAACAGGAAACCAGTGGAACGAGGCTCCGATTTTTTTCGACAGAGCTTCTGCGTCAACGGCATTTACATCGGCAAAGGAGAAGACGCAACTAATGAGTACAAGGAGTACGAATATTAGCGGTGCGCCTTGGCGATGCGTGCGATTTCCATCTTGGCATCCCTGTTGATGATATCCTGTCGTTTGTCTCGTTGATCCTTTCCTCGACATATTCCTATTTCAAGCTTCGCATAGCGATTTTTAAAATAAAGTTTCAGGGGAACAATGGTGCAACCCTTCAATTCCTTTGCCTTGCGCATTTTCTGGATTTCGTGAACATGGGCCAGAAGCTTGCGGCGTCGTGCAGGAAAATGGTTGAATCTGTTCGCAAAAAGGTATTCGTCGATATGGGCTCCGACCAGCCAGAGTTCATCCTTGTCTTCGGTGATGTCAACCCAGGCTTCGCCAATGGTGCACTTGCCGGCACGGATGGACTTCACTTCAGAACCAATGAGCATGATGCCCACTTCAAAGGTTTCATCCACAAAGTAGAGATGATTTGCTTTGCGGTTCTGAATGACTGCTGTTGCTTCTTGTTTAGCCATCGACTTCGATAGGTGCTTCTACCAGTTCTTCGGTAACGGCGACTGCGTTGATGGAACGGATGAGTTCCTTGCTTGCTTCAAAAACGGGCTTGGTGCCTGCATTGATCATGACAACCTCGCCAGTGCGGGGGTTGCGGGCCGTGCGTTCCTTTCTGTTCTTTAACTTGAAACGGCCGAAACCACGAATTTCTACGTTGTTTCCTTCCATTAAACCTTTGATGAGAGCATCCAGGAAATTTTCAACAATAACCTTGGTTTCCACTTGGGTCATGCCTGTGCGGAGTGCGATGTCCTCTACGAGGTCCTTCTTGGTGATGTTCGCTTTTTCTGCCATTTCTACTCCTCAGCCAAAGCTAAGTAACAATTCCATTTGAAATTACAAAATTTTGAGTTCGTCTATGCCTTCTTTGTCCATCCAGAACTCTTTTTCTGGATGTGGGGGAGAGCTTCGTCCAGGGCCTGTTGCAGTTCCTTGCAGCCTTCGCCGGTCATGGCGGAGGTGATGATGACTTTTTGACGATGCTTCTTGAATTCCTTGATGGCGCTTTCAATGCCAAGATCGCTCTTGTTCAAAGCAACCACAAATTGCTTTTGGGCCAGCTTCGGGTGAAAAGCCTTCAGTTCATCCTTGAGCACGGTGAACTGTTCATAGGCGTTTTCGGCAAAGCCGTCAATGACAAACAGCAAAGTGTGGGTGCGTTCAATGTGCTTCAGGAACTGGTGACCGAGACCCTTGCCTTCACTGGCGCCTTCCAGAAGACCCGGAATGTCTGCTACCACGAAACTGTGGCCGTTCATCTGCACAATGCCGAGAACCGGTTCCAGGGTGGTGAAGGGATAGTCGCCAACCTTGGGACGACCGCTGGAAATCTTATTGACGAGGCTGGACTTGCCTGCGTTGGGGAAACCCACCAGGCCCACATCAGCCATAAGTTTCAGTTCCAGAAACAGTTCGCGCTTTTCGCCACGTTCTCCGGGAGTGCACTTGCGGGGAGCCTGAACCTTTGGGGTTGCGAAGTGCTGGTTGCCCATGCCGCCCTTGCCGCCGCGTGCTGCAATCCAGCGCTGGCCAACTTCGGTAAGGTCTGCGAGAATACGGCCCTGGTCGTCTTTCACGATGGTTCCGCGGGGAACGTAGACAATCAGGTCTTCTGCAGAACGACCAGTGCAGCGCTTGGCGCCACCGGGCTGGCCGTGTTCTGCCTTATAGACGCGGGCATTGCCCATGTCCAGAAGGGTGGAGTACTGTTCGTTTACCTGCAAGATAACGTGACCGCCTCGGCCGCCGTCTCCGCCGTCCGGACCACCAAGGGGAACGAACTTTTCACGATGGAAACTGATAATGCCATCACCGCCCTTGCCGGAGCGAACTTCAATGGATTTTTCGTCTAAGAACATAAGTTACAGTCCGAGGGTTTCGTCCAGGCCAAGTGCAATATTCATGTTCTGAATTGCGGCACCGCTGGCGCCCTTGCCCAGATTGTCGATGATGGTGGTTACCTGCATGATGTTTTCGTTTCCGAAAACCTGGATGCGGGCGTTGTTGGTGTCGTTGCAGACGGTGGGGTCAAGACGACCGTTGAACAGAACCGGAGTTTGTTCGTAAGGGTTGACGGAAACGAACTTACTGCCTTCGTAATGCTTTGCAAGAATTTCGGTGACGTCCTGGGGGATGACTTTCTTGGTCATTTCACTGGGGAATAGAGCGATAGTCACGGCCATTCCTTTGTAGAAGGGACCCAACACCGGGTTGAAGAACGGCGTGTTTTCCAGTCCGCAGTACTTCTTCATTTCGGGAAGGTGCTTGTGTGCCAGAGCCAGCGCGTAGGGGGCGGGAGTCATGATTGCCTTGGATTCACCGGCGGCGTGGGTCATGGCATCTTCGGCTTCGTATTCTGCAATGAGTTTCTTGCCACCGCCGGAGTAACCGGTGATGCTGTATGCAGCAAGGTTGGCGGTCTTCGGGAGAAGGCCGCTTGCAATAAGCGGGTATGCACCAAGGATGAAACCACTGGCGTGGCAACCCGGGTTGGCGATGCGCTTGGCCTTGCTGATGGCTTCACGCTGGCTTGCAGAAAGTTCCGGCATGCCGTAGGTCCAGTCGGGGTTTACGCGATGGGCGGTAGATGCATCGATAATGCGGGTGTTCGGGTTGGTGCAGAGGGCTGCGCTTTCAATAGCTGCTGCATCCGGAAGACACAGGAAGGTCACGTCGGATTCGTTAATCAGACGTTGACGTTCGTTGATGTCCTTGCGAAGTTCCTGAGAAATTCGGAGCACTTCAATGTCGCTTCTCTTGGCCAAACGGTCATAAATCTGGAGACCGGTTGTGCCTGCTTCACCATCTACAAAAACCTTGAACATTGCAATATTCCTTCGAAAAAGTGATGAGCAGTGAGTAATGAGCTTTGAGCAATGAGCATGTATTATCGTGACTTTGCCGCTAATTTTTTGCTCATAGGGCCAAAGGCCCGTGCTGGTATCTCAATACTCAACACTCAAGAATTACTTACCAGCGCCGCAGCACTTCTTGTACTTCTTGCCGGATCCGCAGGGGCACGGATCGTTACGGCCAACATCCGGGCCTTCCTTCTTGACGGTTTCCTGCTTCACTGCACGACCGTCGTAGAAGAACCATGCTCCACCGACCTTGTGGAATTCACCAAGTTCGTGGTGGTTGCGGGTGATGTTGCCCTGCTTGAAACGGGCGATGAATTCAACCCAGCCGATGTTCTTTTCTTCTTCGGTCTTGGTCTGCTTGATTTCAAGACCCAGCCATTCGGACTGCTTGCTCCAGGCTTCGACGCTAGGTTCATCAAAGTCTTCTCGCTGAGTTGCTTCAAGGGAGTCCTTGAGCCACTTGATTTCCTGCTTGACGTAGGCAGTGTAGCGGGAACGCATCAGGGCTTCCGGAGAAGCAGCCTTTGCAGTTTGCTTGATGACCGGTTCGCAGCATTCACAGTATTCCTTGCCAGAACCACAGGGGCATAAATCAGCCATAATAACCTCTTATTTAGTGTTTAAAATTTCTTGGGAAAAGATAGAAAAAAGGATAAAGGTTAAAGGAGAAAGGTTAAAGAATGTGGGTTTGATAGTGAATAGTGAAGAGTGAACAGTGATGAATGTTTGGAGTGGGCGGTATTTTGATGAAAATGGACTCCATTGTGCTGAATGTTTGTCTTATGGAGTCTAGTTTGTTAATTTGTCTGTGACCGAACGTGCTGTTGCGGTAAATAAATGGGCTCCAAACGTGGCGCTTTCCCCTCAAAAGGAATCCAAAATCAGCCAAAAAAGAGGAATACAACGATCAATATATGTGAAAAAAGACCTTGGCTTTAACCAAGGTCTTTTTGAGAGCGAGTGCTAACGAGACGTACTTATCCAAAATTTAGCACGAGCGGTCATTACAGGCACTTCTTGAGAAGCCAGAATTCTTCCTTGCCTTCGTGGCCGGGCAGGCAGTTGGTGGCGGGGATGCGGTCGACGATTTCGAAGACGCCGTCCAGGCGAGCCATCAGCTCACCTTCGCTAGTGCAGTGCGGGGGACCCTGGAGAGTCTTGCCATTGCAGAGAGGGTACATGAGGGAAATCAGCAGACCGTCATCCTTCAGCATCTTGTAGCAGACTTCAAAGAATTCATCGCGGCGACCAGGGTGAATGGCGGTAAAGGTGCCGTAGTCGTAGATGATGTCGAACTGCTGGCCACCACGCTTTGCATCCTTGGGAGAAAGGGTGAAGAGGTCCAGATCCAGGGAATGGAGATTCTTGTGCTTACGGCTCAAGTGGTCCAGTTCGTCAACAGCGGTGGGAGCAAAGTCAACAGCGAGAACATCGTGGCCGCGCTGTGCCCATGCTTCAGCATCGTAGCCAAATCCTGCGCCGGGAACGAGGACGGAGCCTGTTGCGGGGCAGGCCGGATTCTTGAAGAATTCCAACAGGGCAGGAGTTGCCTTCTTGGTGTTCCAGTAGTCCTTACCTTCGGCGTAGAGGTTGTCCCAGAATTCCGGGAGGTTTTGTGTTAACATATTCTACTTCCTTTTCTCTTTCTAATGCTAGTTGGACCTAGGGGTTGCATCGGGGAGGCTTTGGCCACGAACGAATGCATCCTGGTTGTCCTTGTTCTTCTTGTAAGCCAGCTGGCCGCAGGCGGCGAGGATGTCTCGACCACGGGCGGTGCGAATCGTAATCTGAACCTGTGCTGCTCGGACTGCGGCGAGGAATGTGTCCACTTCGTCGGGAGTGGGAGCATGCAAGTTGGGGTCGTCACCATCGTTTAGGATAATGGCGTTCACCTTCACGCGACGGGGGGCACAAATACGGATGAGTTCCTTGGCTGCCTTGGGTGTGCAGGTGATATTCTGGATCAGGACGAATTCGAATGTCACATAGTTATCGGTTCGACGGATGTACTCGTCAACCGCTTCCAAAAGTTTTTCAATGGGCCAGAGATCGTTCACCGGCATGACGGAGGAACGGTACTCGTTGTTGGTGCTGTTCAGGCTAATGGCAAGACAGCAGGGGGTGTTTCTGTCCACCAGTTCCTTGATGCGGGGAACCACGCCTGAGGTGCTGACTGTCATGCGCTTGGCACCCATGTTGAACAACTTCTGGTTATGGAGGGTGCAGCATACGCGGTGCACATTTTCCAGATTGTTCAGGGGCTCGCCCATGCCCATAAAGATAATGTTGGTGACCTGGGCGATTTCGCCTTCTTCGTTGAAAAGGTTGTTGTCCTTCAGGTACCAGTTCACATTCAGAATTTCTTCAAGGATTTCTCCGGCCTCAAGATTGCGGAAGAAGCCCATCTTTGCGGTACGGCAGAAAGCGCAGTTCATGGCGCAACCAATCTGGGTTGACACGCAAACAGAAAAACGACCGTTGGCCGGAATCATCACTGTTTCGATGTGGTAGCCGTCGTGGGTTTCAAAGAGCCACTTGACAGTGCCATCCACGGAGACCATGTGCTGGTCTTCCTTGAGGGAGCGCAGCTCAAACTGCTTTGCCATCTTTTCGCGGAGGGCGGGTGAAATATTCACCATTTCGTCGTAGGAACGGACCTGCTGGCAGAAAAGCCATTTCTGGATTTGATCAGCTCTAAAAGGCTTCTCGTCAACGTCTCTCAGCCAAGCCTTAAGCTCGTCAGTAGTAAGTGTCTTAATGTTGCGCGGCCATTCCATAGGTCGCAAAGATAGTAAAAAATAACCTTTTTGTTAAGGGTATAAAATGTGCTCAATCCCTTGATTTTAAAGGGATTAGAACATCTTTCTTGCTTTCTTCGCTCCGCTAGAGGTGCTCTTACTTTCGCTTGCTCCCTTGTTGCTGAACAGTGTGGCGTCATCGGCGGACTTGGTCTTCACTTCGAAGTGGTTGCCATCGCATGTCTCGTCAGGAGCGTAACCTGCGGTGTAGAGGCAGTAGGTCTTTTCAGAGCAGAATTCGCCTGCAATTTTTCCTGTGTGGTTACAGACCCCGCGGCTAACGACGCCGCCAGGAACCGGGAAGGGCTTGCGGGGGAGGTCCTTATGAAGTTCCTTCATGACAGCCATCCATACGGGAAGAGCATCTTCGGTACCAGTGTGGCCAGCACCCATGGTTCCCGGACTATCGGAACCGACCCAGACGCCCATGGTATACTGCTTGGTGAAGCCGATGTACCAGCAGTCTGTGTAGTCGTTGGTTGTTCCAGTCTTGCCGCCACTGGGATGGGTGAAGCCGCTGGCCCAGACGCGGGCTGCGGTTCCGCGGACGTTCACGTCCTTTAGGATGTCAACCATCAAATAAGCGGATGCGGGACGAAGAACTTCGTGTTCCACCTTGGAGTTGCGTTCAATTACTTCGCCATGCTTGTCTACGATGGATTCAATCATGTAGGGCTCAATGCGGTTGCCGCCGTTGGGGAACACTGTGTAAGCGGATGTCATTTCCATGAGGGTGGCTCCAACGGAGCCGAGGGCCAGGCTAGGTACAGCCATCAACGGAGCTCGTACGATACCGAACTTGCGGGCGTAGTTCACCACGTTGTTGAGACCGTACTTCATGCCGGTCAGGATGGCGGGCAGGTTCTTGGAACGATAAAGAGCGCGGCGGAGGGTCATCATGCCCTCAAAGTCGTGTTCGAAGTTGGCAGGACGCCAGACCTTGTTGGGGTTCTTGTCGTCGGGGTCCGGGATGCTGACGGGCTGGTCGTTAACGGAGTCGCAGGGGCTGGCTCCGTTATCCATTGCCGTAGAATAGACGATGGGCTTGAAGGAGGATCCCGGCTGACGGAGGGACTGGACGGCGCGGTTCCAGCGGGACTGGTTGAAGTCGCTGCCGCCGACCATGGCCCTGATGGCGCCAGTCTCGTTTTCGATAAGGATGGCGGCCACTTCCGGGTGATGGTAGCGGATACTATCCGGGAATCTGCGCTTGTTTACGTCCGGATTGGTGTCATTGGCCAGGTAGTTCTTCTTGAAATCCGTGTAAATGCTATCGAAGTGGGCTACAATGCTGTCTTCGGGCATGTCGTATTTCTTGACAAGGCCTAGACGGCGGGTGGCGCGGTACTTGACACGACGACGGACCTTTTCCACCTGGACGCGTGCGACGCTATCGGCGAAAGCCTGGATGGCAGGATCGATAGTGCTGTTGATGGTCACTCCGTCTGCATAAAGGGAGTTCTCGCCGTACTTCTTTTCCATGTACTTACGGATTTCCTCGTAGAAGTAGAGACCGGCTTCGTTATTGACTTCCTTCTTGGCCAGGGCGATGGGCATTTCTATGTATCTGTGATAGTCTTCGTCATTGATGTATCCGGCATCGCGCATGGCATAGAGCACCGTGTTACGGCGTTCCTTGGAAGCCTTGGGGTGACGGTCCGGACGGTAGGCTTCCGGGCGCTGGAGCATACCGGCGAGAACTGCGTACTCAGGAATGGACAGACTGTCCAGGGGCTTGCCGAAGTAGAACTTGCCTGCGGCCTGGAAACCATAGTTGCCGCCAGACAGGTACACTTCATTCATGTAGAATTCGAGGATTTCCTTCTTGGTATAGGTCTGTTCGATTCGGATGGCGGTCATCATTTCCTTGATCTTACGGGAAATGGAACGTTCCGGTGTGAGGAACAGGAGCTTGGTTAGCTGCTGAGTCAGGGTGGATGCACCACGGAGTTTCTTGCCGGTGGCAACGCTTTCGAGAATGGCTGAGGGAATTGCCCAGACATTCATTCCCCAGTGGTCGAAGAATACGCGGTCTTCCGTTGCCATGACGGCGTGGATGGCGTCTTCCGGAATGGAGTCGATGGGTGTCCATTCACGGCGTTCTACGAAGTATTCGTGGGCAATTTCGCCGTTCATGTCATTAATCTTGGTCACCAACTTGGGGTTGATCTGTTCCAGCTGTGCCAAGGAGGGGAGTTCGGGGGCAAAGTGATTGTAAACGGCAATCACGGCCACGAAGGCCAGAACCACGGGTATGGCGAAAATAATGAGCCACTTGACGACTTTTTTGTCGGAAAAGAGGCTTTTAAGTGCCTGAAGGCAAATAAGCAGGTATTTCTTTACTTTTTCCATCTTTTTTCACGGGATGAACAGTGATAGACCAAAGTTAGAAATAAAAATGATTTTTTTTGACAATTACCCTTGACAAGAGGGGCGATAATGCTATATTTGGGCACACCTAATGCGGATGTAGCCCAACTGGATAGAGCGTTTGGCTACGAACCAAAAGGCTCCAGGTTCGAGTCCTGGCACCCGCATAAAAAAGACCTCAGCTGAAAAGTTGAGGTCTTTTTTTTGTTTATCAAGAAACGTGTAAATGAATTTATACCAAATTTAAACGTTTTTTACACATAAATGAATGGTTGTGGAATACGTATTCGTTTCTTTGCTGTAATTGAATCGTATCTTTGGAATTACTAACAAAATAGTGTGTGGGTAAATATGAAATACGAACAAACTCGTTATGGCAAGGCTGTGGCGTTAAGCCTGATTTACTTTCGGAGTAAAAACAGGATGACGCAGGAGCAGCTGGCAAAGAAATCGGGACTGTCGCGGCAGTCCATATCAAGAATGGAGAGTGGTGAACAACTTCCTAGGATTCCATCTCTGTTAATCTTATCGGAAACATTGAATGTGTCCATAAAATTCTTGTTTACGTACGTCGAGCAAGTCTATGCGCAAATAAAGGAACGATAAAAAAAGCTGTGGTAAATACCACAGCTTTTTTTTTCGGATTTTATATCCGTCAGGACGATTACATCATGCCGCCCATGCCCATGGAAGGATCCATGGCAGGTGCTGCCGGCTTCGGTTCCTTCTTCTCGGTAATCACGCAGTCGGTGGTGAGAATCATGGAAGCGATGGAGGATGCGTTCTTGAGAGCGGTGCGGGTAACCTTTGCCGGGTCGATAACACCAGCGGCGATCAGGTCTTCGTAGGAATCGGTCTTGGCGTTGTAGCCGAAGCCGTCCTTGCCTTCCTTTACCTTGTTCACAACGACGGAGCCTTCGCCACCAGCGTTTGCAACGATCTGGCGGAGAGGTTCTTCGATGGCGCGCTTGATGATAGCTGCACCAGTCTTCTGGTCGTCGTTCACGAGCTTGAGGGAGTCGATAGCCTTAGCTGCACGGATGAGGGCAACGCCACCACCCGGAACGATACCTTCTTCAACAGCGGCGCGAGTTGCGTGCATAGCATCGTCAACGCGGTCCTTCTTTTCCTTCATTTCAACTTCGGTAGCAGCACCGACCTTGATTACAGCAACGCCACCGGCGAGCTTTGCCAAGCGTTCCTGGAGCTTTTCACGGTCGTAGTCGCTAGTGGTAGCTTCGATCTGCTTCTTGATCTGGGCGATACGGCCCTTGATGGAAGCAGCGTCGCCGGCACCTTCAACGATGGTGGTGTTGTCCTTAGTGATGGTGATAGACTTAGCCTGACCGAGGACGGTAACCGGAGCGTCTTCCAGCTTGGCGCCGGTGTCTTCGGAAACCAGCATACCACCGGTGAGGATGGCGATGTCTTCGAGCATAGCCTTACGACGGCCACCAAAGCCCGGAGCCTTGACTGCAGCAACCTTCAGGGTGCCGCGCATCTTGTTCACGACGAGAGTTGCGAGAGCTTCGCCATCGACGTCTTCAGCGATGATGAGGAGGGACTTGCCCTGCTTTGCGACGAATTCCAGCATGGGGAGGAGATCCTTCATGGTGGAGATCTTCTTGTCGTAAAGGAGGATGTACGGAGTTTCGAGAGCCACTTCCATGCTGTCAGTGTTGGTGACGAAGTACGGAGAGAGGTAGCCGCGGTCGAACTGCATACCTTCGACAACGTCGAGGATGGTTTCTGCGGTCTTGGATTCTTCGATGGTGATAACGCCGTCGTTACCGACCTTTTCCATGGCATTTGCCAGGAGGTCGCCGATTTCCGGATCGTTATTGGCAGAAATGGTAGCGACCTGTGCGATGTGTTCCTTGCCGTTGATCTTTACTGCCATCTTGCCGATTTCTTCGATGACGGCGTCAACTGCAGCGTCCATACCGCGCTTGATGTCCATGGGGTTTGCGCCAGCGGCAACGTTCTTGAGGCCTTCGCGGGTGATGGCCTGTGCGAGAACGGTTGCGGTGGTGGTGCCGTCGCCAGCGGTGTCAGAAGTCTTGTTTGCGACTTCCTTGGCCATCTGTGCGCCGAGATTTTCGTAAGCGTCTTCCAGTTCCACTTCCTTAGCGACGGAAACGCCGTCCTTGGTGACGTTGGGTGCGCCAAATGCCTTGGCGATCATGACGTTACGACCCTTGGGGCCGAGAGTAACCTTAACTGCGTTAGCCAGCTTGTCCACGCCCTTCATGAGGGATTCGCGAGCAGCAACATCAAACTTCAACTGTTTTGCCATTTTTGTTTTTTCCTTATTTAAAATTCTTTATTTAGCTGTGAGCAATGAGTTTTGAGCCTTGAGCTTAAATAATCGCGGCGTAGCCGCCTAACTTTAAACTCCTAGCGAGCGAAACGAGCGGGCTCGCTGCTCAAAACTGAAAACTTTTACAGAGTAGCGAAAATGTCGGATTCCTTAACGATCAGGTAGTTTTCGCCATCCACGTTGATTTCGGTGCCGCTGTACTTGCCGTAGAGGACCACGTCGCCAACCTTGACTTCCATGGCGACAGTTTCGCCAGCTTCGGTCTTGCGACCCGGACCAACTGCTACGACCTTACCCTGCATCGGCTTTTCCTTTGCGTTATCCGGGATGAAGAGGCCGGAGGAGGTCTTCTGTTCGGCTTCGGCCGGCTTTACAACGATTCGATCTGCTAAAGGCTTGATCATTTTTCTTTCCTTTGTTGCGGGTTCCGCATTCGGGATACCCTTTTGTTTAATATCCTGGCCCTGTTGGACCTTTCTTCGTTCGGCCATAAAATAGCAATAAGTATGCCAAATTGGATGAAAGGGCTTATTTTGATGTGTTGGGTGGGTTGTTGCCTGGTGAAGCCCTGTATATGTTTTGTTTTGAAAAACAATTTCTGGCTAAAAATACGATTGTTGTTTCAAAATGAAACGATTGTGCCTGACGAATGAGGCGTTCGAGGGATAAAAAAGGAAACTTTTGGGGAGACCATCGGATCAGCGCAAATCCTGTGCCGAAACAGGGAATGAAATCTCGAATTAAATTGATTTTTTACATCTAACTTGTTGATGGTCAATGACTTACGTGACTTAAATTTGCTAAATTTGATCATATGAATAAGAAATTTTCTTTTTTGGCTTTTGCTTTGTTGATGGGTGCCGCTCAGGCACTTGCTGACGTTGATCCCCGTATGGAACAGGGGGCCCGCTTCGAGGCCCAGGGCAATTATGAAATGGCTCTTGGCGAATACCGCGCAATTCTTGCTGAACAGCCGAAGAATGCTGGAGCCTATTTCGCAGCTGCTGAAGTTCGCATGAAAATGAAGGACTACAGTGGGGCATTGGCAAACTATCGTCTGGCCTACAAGTTTGATTCCAAGATGAGCGCTGCCTATGAAGGTGCAGCCAAGGTCTATGAAGCGCTTGGCCAGAAGGCTAAGGCTGAAGCGGAACGCGCCAAGGATCCGAAGAATAATCCTGTCGCAGAAGAACCTGCGGCTGCAGCACCTGCAGCTCCTGCCGCCGAATCTGCTGCTGTCGCCGAACCGGCCAAGGCGGAGCCTGCAAAAGCGGAATCTGCTGTGAAGGAGGAACCGAAGTCTGAATCTGTAGCCGCGGCGCCAGCCAAGGAAGATGTGAAGGCAGAACCCGCTCCTGTGGCTAAGGCTGAACCTGCGGCAAAGGTCGAGCCTGCTCCCGTAGCAAAGGCCGAGTCCAAGGTTGAGACTAAGGTTGAGGCAAAGGCCGAACCTGCCCCCGCAGTAAAAGCTGAAGCGAAGGATGAAAAGAAGACTGATGTCGCAGATCCCTTTGAAAGAGGTAAGGCTCTCCTTGCGGAAGGTAACTACAAGGATGCCGCACTTGCCTGGCGCGAAGTTCTGAAGAAAACTCCTGGTCATGCTGGGGCCTACTTCTATGCCGGCGTGACACGCTTCGAAATGGGCGAATACGAAAAGGCTGAATTCAATTTGAAGAAGGGTCTGGAATACAAGGAAGAAGGCAACGATGCCAACTACTACCTTGCTCGCATTTATGAAAAGACTGGTAAACGTGATCAGGAAAAGAAGTTCCTGGCCGCCTATCTCAAGAAGGCTGGTCCCGGTGGAAAGTTCCGTGCTGCTATCGAAGATAGACTGAATGCGCTGAAGGCTGAGGAGGCCGCAAAGGCAGAAGCCAAGGATGAAAAGGTTGCCGTCGAAGAAACTGCAAAAACCGCAGAATCCGCAAAGCCTGCTGAAGTAGCTTCTGTTTCTGCTGCTCAGGCGGATGCTGAGGTTGCTACCTCTGCTGATGTGGTTGCTGTTCCCTCCATCGCTAATGCTAATTTGCTTTTCAAGGCAGGCAGCTTTGAACCGGCTCTCCAGATGTACAAGACTTTGCTTGAAGCGGAGCAGTCTCCGGATGAACGCTACTTCACTATGCTCCAGATGGGGAACATCTACCGCGAAATGCGTGACTTCCATAGTGCCGTGACTCGTTATCGCGAAGTTGTGCAGCAGTTCCCGGATTCTGACTGGGCAACTGAAGCGGAACGTGCCCTGGAAGATGCCGTGTGGCTGGAAAAGCATGCCAAGGATTTGCCGCCTCGTAAACGCTAGTTTTCAACGAACTTCTCTCTCAACAGATAAAAGTCCCCGTTTTTACGGGGCTTTTTCATTTGTTTAGAACATTTATCTTTTTTGCCGGATGGTAGAGGGCTATATTTATGGAGTCTGCTGGAGGGTGATGGTGGTGCAGTAGACAAGGATTGGGTATTATGAATAAAAACTTCGTGTTGAAAGTTTCTATGGGCGCATTGTGTGCTCTTGGTTTTTCCTTTGCGGATCCTCCGAAAAATTTTAGTGGCTGGGATCTTGTTTTCGAAGACAACTTCGATGGAAACTCTCTGGATAAGAGCAAATGGAATCCCACCTACAACTGGGGACACACCCACAATCATCGTGCTTACTGCGTTGAAGAAAACATCATCGTTTCTGATGGTGTTCTGAAGTTAAAGGCCGAAGCAAAAAAGCATCCCGATGCTCCTGCCACTGCAAAGTATAATGGTGGAACCGTTCCCGTAGATTATACCAGCGCCGCCATTGATACCCGCGGTCATTTTGAAGTGAAGTATGGCTATATCGAAGGCCGTTTCAAGGCTCCCTGGCAGGCTGGCACATGGCCCGCCTTCTGGACCCTGCAGGATGGCTGGCCTCCTGAAATTGACATTCTTGAAATTCCCGCATCCCGCAAGCAACACCATTACTATCTGCATTACACGAATCCTAGCTGGTATAATGATCACGGTTCCGCCTGGGATCACGAGGCGTCCTTTGGCGGACATAAGGATGATGATGTGGATCGTTCTGCAGACTTTCACACCTATGCAGTGGAATGGGATGAAAACAACTTGAATTTCTATTTCGACGACAGGAAGTTTGCTAGTTACAATCGTCCTACGGAAATTAGGCAGCTGGATGCTCAGTATATTATTATGAACCTGGCTGTAGGAGCCTGGGCTGGCGATAAGATTGAAATCACTGCCGATAAGCCTGCCTACTTTGAGGCGGACTGGATTCGCGTGTGGAAGGCAAAGCCGGTAAAGCCTGATACGGTCCTGATTCAGAGCGAGGCCTTTGGCAAGTGCATGCAGGTCAATGCCGACAGGAAATTGGTTCTGGATGATTGCAAGAATGAAAGTGCCCAGGCCGTCATGACTCAGCTATCCTCCAACACTTTCCGAGTGGATTTCGGCGATGTCAGTCTTGAAATTCCCAACGAGAACAAGGATCCGGGAGCGGTCGCTGGCGTGTACGGCTGGAACGGCAAGGACCACCAGAAGGTGACCTTTGAGAATCAGTCTGGCAATCAGTACCGCCTAAAGATGGTTCATAGCGGTCATTATCTTCGCGCTGCCGAAAGTGGTGAACAGGTGGTTCAGGACTGGAGTACTGCCTGGGAATGGCACCAGAAGTGGCGTATCATTAAGCCCGCTGATTTGAAGGAAGATGAGAAGGAAGAAACCCCGAAGGATACTGTAGTGGTAGATTCTGTGGCTAAAGATACTGTGGTTAAGGATTCCGTGATTGAAGATTCTGTACCGCAGGATTCTTTAGTGGATGTTCCCGCTGTATCGGATAGTGTTCTGCACATATCCCGCCGAATCAATTCCGAAGAATCGAATTTCTACCGCAGCAGAGTTTTCCGAAAAAACGGAATGCTTTACGTGGAGTTCGGTCCACATAATGGTGAATCCGTTTTGCTGTATAATCTTAAAGGCCGGTGGGTCAGGCAAAATAATCCCTAGAAAAAAGAAAACCGCAGTTGAAAAGCTGCGGTTTATATTTATTAGGTCGCAAAACAAACGTTAGATAACTTGCACAAGCAGCCCCTTCAGGTACTGGCCTTCGGGGAAGGCTGTATTTACCGGATGGTCTGCGGGCTGGCCGAAGCGTTCAATGATTTGAACGCGCCGATGGGCATCGGCGGCGGCATCGGCAATGATCTTCTGGAACAGGTCCATCTCCATGAGGCCGGAGCAGCTGAAGGTGGCCAGCATGCCGCCCTCGGCCAACAGCTTCATGGCCAGCAGGTTGATGTCCTTGTAGCCACGGCACCCCTTCTGCAGGTTGTCTTTGCTTTCCACAAACTTGGGCGGGTCCAGTACGATAAAGTCGAAGGTTTCTGCCTTGTCGCGGCATTTACGCAGATACTGGAATACGTCGGCTTCCACATGGGTGGCGTGGGCGGTAGAAAGCTTATTTCGCATGATGCCTTCCTTGGCCAGTTTCAAGGCGTCCTTGGAAACGTCCACCTGGTAAACTTTTTCGCAACCGCCACGAAGAGCGTAGAGACCGAATCCGCCTGTATAGCAGAAACAGTTCAAGACCTTCTTGCCCTTGGCCAGTTCGCCTACGCGACGGCGGGCGTCACGCTGGTCCAGGTAGTAGCCGGTCTTGTGCCCGTTCTTTACGTCGATGGGGAAGAGAATCCCGTTTTCGTTGATGATGACTGGTTCGTCGGGAACTTCTCCGTAGACGACGCCTGTGCGCAAGTCCAGACCTTCCTTGCGGCGAACGTCGGAATCGCAACGCTCGTAGATTCCTCGGCACCCAGTCTTTTCGGCCAGCAGTTCATAAATAAGCTTGCGGTTGACTTCGGCGCCGGCAGCAAGAATTTCTACGGAATAGATGTCTGCATATTTGTCGATGATGCAGCCGGGAATTCCATCGTTTTCTGCGTTTATCAGGCGGAAAGCGACCTCCTTGTCGGCAATGTCAAAGCCACGGCTCTTACGGGCTGCGATGGCGCGGTCCAGAATGTCGCTGAAAAATTCACGGTCAATATTCTGCTTTTCGCCGAAGGTCCAGAAACGTCCGCGAATCTGGGATTTGGGAGAGTAGGCGGCCAGACCTAAAAAATCGCTATGGTAACTATAGACTTCAACAACGTCTCCCAACTGGGGGTCGCCAGTCACTTCGTCGATGGCGCCACTAAAAATCCAGGGATGATAACGGAGGGCGGACTTTTCGCGTCCTGCTTTCAATGTAATTGCTTTCATAACGGCAAATATAGAAAGTTCCCCTTATCGTCATTTTCTATTTTGTAAGCCAAGATGTTTGAATCCCTATTTACAAAGTATCCTTTCTTTCGCAAGATTCCTGCAATCCTCTGCATGGCTGTCATTTTTAAGCTTTCTTCCATGACGTCCGTGGAACTGGAAGATTTTCCTCATGTTTGGGATAAGTTAGCTCATACCTGTGAGTATGCTACTTTGGCTGGCTGTTTTGCCATGTGGTGGACTCGTCATGAATGGTCTTCACGCCAGTGGCTCCGCATCTTGGTGGTGGTTGGTTTAGCCCTTGCTTATGGTTGCACCGATGAATTTCATCAAAGTTTTGTGGAAGGCCGCAGCTGTGATCCGTTTGATCTTATTGCAGATTCTTTCGGTGGGCTTGTTGGTGGATCTGTTTATGCAATAGTTTGCCTGATCCTCAACAAGTATGATCCTCTTCCTCCTGAGGAAAAGGAAAATGCGCCGGATGAATCCGACGCTGATTCTGGTGATGAACCTGCCAATTAGAGAATTGCCTAAAAATCTCCAAGCAGAATAATTTCTCGCTGTAGCTGAATGCCAAAATTTTCAGCTACAGTTTTTTGTACGTGCTCGCTAAGGGATTTGATGTCGCTTGCGGTGGCGCCTCCAGCATTGACGATGAAGTTTGCGTGAACGGTACTGACTTCTGCTCCGCCTATACGGAAACCCTTGAGGCCGGATTGTTCAATATAATAGCCGGGAGCAATTTGTTGTGGCATATTGGCTGCACCGGTTTCCAAACGCTTGAAAGTTGAACCTGCGTTGGGCATGTTCAGGGGTTGGCTTGCCTTGCGCTTGGCCATGCATTCCTGCATTTCCGCTTCCAGAATGGAACTGTCCTTTCCTGATACGTTCGCGGGTTTTAACAGGAATGTTGCAGATAAAATAATGTCTGTGGAACCTTGAAATATACTGTGTCGGTATCCAAAGTGACAATCTGCAGCGGAACGTACCTGTACAGGACCGTCTGCCTTAAATGTTTCCACTTCCACGCAGGTCTGGCTGATTTCCTGGCCGTAGGCTCCTGCATTCATGTAGATGGCTCCACCGATGCTTCCAGGAACTCCTGCCAGCTTGTGGATGCCTTCGAAACCTAACTTGATTGTTCTGCGGGCAAAGGCGCCGAGGGTGGCTCCTGCTCCAACTTTGAATTTGCCGTTGCCGAGATCCTGGATTTCGGAAAAATCCCTGCCAAGAGTAATAATGGCGCCGCTGTAACCCTTGTCGGATACCAGAAGGTTTGTTCCGTTGCCCAGCAGGAATACGGGAACTTCCTGTTTGCGAGCGAATTGTACAGCCTGATACAATTCGTTTTTGTCGCACACCTTGATATAGTACCGTGCGGGACCACCCACCTTAAAGGAGGTGTGTTTGCTCATGAACTCGTTTTCAAGAATATCCATAATGCAAATATAGTTATGAAGAAAGGGAATTTGTTATACTTATGGATGTATAGAATTGGGTTATCCCTATGACAGAAGACGAATTGAAACAATTTAAGTCATCCCTATCCATCACCGCAGTGGCTTCTGCTCTGGGGGTGGAATTGGTTAGGGGTAGATGTCATTGTTTTTTTCCGCAGCGCCATGCTCATGGTGACCGCACACCTTCTGTCTCCATTTCTGAAGAACGGGGAACTTTCCGTTGCTGGGTTTGTGACGATGTTCGCGGGGATGTGATTTCCCTGGTACAGATTGCTAAAAACTGCAGTTTCGTGGAGGCGTTGAATTGGCTGAAGGAAACATATTCCTTCCTTTTGCCGGGAGTGAAGAAAACTTCCAGTAGGACCACCGCGCCAGTGACAACTGCAGCCCGTGTTGTGACTCCGAAGCCCAAGGACGAGTCCCACCTTGAAAGTTATCGTCTGGCGGAACCTGCAAAGGAACTGATTCCTGAAGATGAACGGAAAAAAATAATCCTTTCGTTCCTTAAGATGCTTTCTCCTGTGGATAACACTCCTGCTGCTGCGTGGCTGGCACGGCGTCGTATTTACAAGCCGGTGTGGGACCGCATGTTGCTCAGGACCTTTGTGGATTACGGAACCCTGAACCAAAAACTTAAGGATACCTACGACATTGAAATTCTTAAGTATGTGGGATTGTTTAGCGAAAAGGGCAATCTGAAGTACTACAAGTATCCGTTGTTCTTTCCTTATCTGGATCAGGGCCGGCGGTCCTTTTATTTCCAGGCGAGAGCTGTTGATAATACCATTGTGCCTAAGGAAATGAATTTGAAGGGAACAGTACCTTATCCCTACAATGTTTCCGCATTGGACCAGAAACCTGGCTGGGTTTATCTGTGTGAAGGTTGCGTGGATACGTTGACATTCATCAATCAGAAAATTGAGGCTGTAGGGATTCCCGGAGTCCGTTCCTTCAAAGTGGAATGGTTGCCTCTTTTTAAAAATAAGAGTGTTGTTCTTTGCCTGGACAAGGATGAAGCTGGTCGACAGGGTACAGAATACCTTCAGGGAGTCTTTGGACAGGCAGGAATCCGTACCATAGTCCTTGGTGAAGGCATGGAAAATATCAAGGGTGTGATGAAGGAAGGGGAGGACGTCAACGAATGGTTTGGCGGCCGCAAGTAATTTTATCTATTTTATACGAACTATGACATGGCAGAAAGTAAAGGATCTCTGGAGCGCTTTCAGGAATAATATATTCGTGAAGATTTTTGTTGGTATCTACAATACCATCAGTTTTTTTCTGAGAATCATTGTTCTTGCCCTGATTCTCTATTCTGCCGCGTTCACCATTGTGGCGTCGATTTTCCTGTACAAGGGCTTTATATACGCCTATGATCTTTACGACAGTGTAGAAACCTTAAAGGAGACTCAGCCGGAAATGAGCAAGTACATGGAGGCACTGAAGGATTCTAATCCCAGTGTTGAAATTCAGCATACCTACGTTCCGCTGGATTCCATTAGCCCGTATTTGCAGAAGGCCGTTATTGCTAGTGAAGATGCTGGATTCTATTTTCATCCCGGCTTTGATGTAAACGCCATTGCAGAGGCTTTGAATGCCAATCGCGTTTCTGGAAAGACCAAGTTTGGCGGTTCTACGATTACGCAGCAGCTGGCCAAGAACTTGTTCCTCAGCGGAGAACGTTCCTGGGAACGCAAGTTCAAGGAGCTGGCCTATGCTCTTCTGATGGAGCATGAATTGGGCAAGGACCGTATTCTGGAACTTTACCTGAATTACGCCCAGTGGGGCAAGAGCATCTTTGGCTGTCAGGAGGCCTGTCTTGCTTACTACAAGAAGAGCTGTAGCAAGCTGAGCGTTGACCAGGCGATCAATCTGGCTGCAATGCTTGCAAGTCCTGGAAAGCACCATCCCAATATGCGAGAAAGTCAGTTCATGGCAAAACGTCGTGCGGTTATCTATCAGAACATGTTCCCCAAGAAGGATAGTGTTCTAGTGGATTCCCTTCGCCAACTGATGGCTCCTCCCGACAGCAGCGCTAAGAGCGCTCAGTAATTTCCCAGCACGCGCTTTATTTCCGTGTTGTCTGTTATGCCCAGGGATATTAACCTTTGGGCATTATCAAATAGGCTCCCGTCGGCATAGGTCTGGTCCGGTTTTAGCAGTTCTGCGATGACAGTACGCCTGTTGTAAGTCGCAGTTCCGCTACGGCCATCTTCTTGTTTTCTTTCATCTAGATGTTCGAGTTTTCGCACTAGCCGTTGTGCTAGAATCCCAAGGAGGGATTCCTGAAGCAGGGGTTTAGAAATGCCTAAATCCTGAAGTCGCGTAAATGCAGCCCTGGCGCTGTTTGCGTGCAGAGTGGAAAGTACCAGATGTCCGGTTTGTGCGGCACGGAGCGCAATCTGGGCTGTTTCTTCATCGCGGATTTCTCCTACAAGAATTACATCCGGATCCTGGCGCAAAAGTGCGCGGAGGGCTGCGGCAAACGTTAAACCGCATTTCTCGTTGATTTGAATCTGGTTTGCTCCCTCAAGTCTGTATTCTACGGGATCTTCGATGGTGGATACGTTTATTTCCTCCTGTAGAATTTCACGAAGGCCTGCATAGAGGGTGGTGGTTTTCCCGCTGCCGGTGGGACCTGTGACCAGGAAAATCCCTTGCGGACTTTTAAAAATCTTTTTCAGTTCCTTTTGAATAACTTGTGAAAATTCAAGAGATTCCAGGGTAGTACTCCTGTCGTTGTCGGGAAGTAATCGCAGTACGCATTTTTCACCATCTTGAATGGGTAGGGTACTGACTCTGACATTTGTAGGGCCGATTGTTCCCTGGAAAGAGAAACTGCCGTCGTGGGGAAGCCTTCGTTCTGCAATGTCTATGGAGGCGAGGATCTTTATGCGAATAATAAGGGGCTCGGCAATCCATTTGGGAAGAGTCCTGTATTCTTCAAGCAAACCGTTTTTTCTAAAGCGGACTCGCAGGCTGTTTTGGCCTGGTTCAAAGTGGATGTCAGTTGCTCCGCATTTCAGTGCAGTGAGCAAAAGCGAGTCTACAAGATTTATGATGGGGGCGGATTCCCAGGATTTCCAGTTTCCATTTTCAATGATTTTTTCTGGCGCGTCTAGGCTTTGTGCCAAAAGCAGCTGACGGATTTCCTGGGGGGTGCGCTCCACGGGCTCAATCCTGCATCGAGTTTCCATGCGGATCTTTTCAAGGTATAATTCGTCGTAAATGTCGGAGATGGCAACATTCAGCGCGTGGCCTTCACGAGCCTCTCCTAGGAGAATAGATGTTGTCATGGAATTTAACGTACAAAAATTGAATCTGAAAAACAAAAAATCCCGCCGATGGCGGGACTTTTTAAGTTGCTTAAACTAGATTAAGCCTTTGCGCGCTTGAGCTTGTTCTTCACCTTGCTAGCGCCCTTCTTTGCCTTATGGAAGATGGCGTTGGGGAGCCAGAAGAAGGTGGGAATCAGGTACATGGTAAGGATTGCAGACACAATCAAACCACCCACAGAAGCGATACCCATAGGCTGGGTCATTGCAGCCACGTCACCACCCATTGCGAATGCCAGCGGGAGCTGTGCCACAACGGAAGCGAGAGTTGCAAGCACGATTGCCTGGAACTTGGACTTGGCTGCCGTCATCACGGCGGAGCGTCGGCCCATGGCTCCACTTCGGAGCAGACGGTTGGCTTCATCAAGCAACAGAATAGCGTTGTTCACCACCACACCGATAAGCATCACGATAGCCATCAATGCAATCATGGACAGTGCCTTGCCGGTAAAGATCAAGCCAAGGAACACGCCGATTGCACCCATAGGAATGGTGGTCATGATGATGAAAGGCTGAGCGAAACTTTCGAGCAAGGCCACCAGCAGGATGTAGGTCATGAGGATTGCCATGATGATTGCGGCAATGAATTCTTCCACCATGTCATTCTGCATATCTGCGTTACCGCCGAAGCCCGTGGTAACACCTTCAGGAAGCTGATCCTTCATTTCGGCTGCCAGGGCGCCAACCTTACCCATGATTTCACCAGAGGTATGGCCGGGGAGCAAGTTCATGGAAACGTCGATACGAGTACGCTTGCGCTTACGTTCAATCTTGGTCGGACCAGCACCGTCTTCGATGAAGAAGAGCTCGCGGGCAGAAACATAACCCTTAGGAGTGAGCATGGGGAGGTCTTCGATGTCGGCGTGGCTTGCACGGTCCTTTTCCTGCATACGGAAGTAGACGTCGTATTCTTCACCATTTTCAGAGTAGGTACCTGCTTCGTAACCGCTAACTGCGATGTAGTTGTAGGTAGCCATCTGCTGGACGGTGGTTCCGTAGTCCGCCATAGCCTGGCGATTCGGAATCATGCGAATTTCTGGCTTACCTGCTTCGTAGCTGGACTTGACTTCTACAATACCGTCGATCTTTTCTATCACGGCTGCCTTTAGGATGTCTGCTGCCTTAACCACGGAGTCTCTGTGGAGGCCGCTTACTTCGAGCACCACGTCACCGGCAGAGTTGTTGCTCATTTCTGAAGCGGAAGTGCTCTTGACGGAAATGTATGCATCAGGAATGTCGGCCAGGTAAGGACGGATGGAGTCCACGATTTCGTCAGTACTGCGAGTACGGCCTTCCCAGCGCTTGAGCATCTTGTAGCGCATCTTGGCCTGGTTAACAGTGGCAAAACCGCCTTCACCACCCACAGTCACGCTATACTGCTTGATTTCTGGAATTCCCTTAAGGCGAGATTCAATAATCTTGGTAACGCTGTCGGTAGTTTCGATGTTGGTACCTACGGGCATTTCCAAGGTAACGGCCATCATGCCCTGGTCCTGACGGGGAGAAAGTTCCACGGTCATGTGGTTCTTGACCATATAGCCAACGAACATCACCATTGCCACAAGGGCGCCCACCTGGAAAATCACACCGAAAATGGAAAGGGCAAAGCTGAGAGTCTTCAAGTAGACGAAACGAACACCATTCATGATGGCGGGGAAGATCCCCATGATGAAACCGAAGATGCGGCTAATGATGTTGCCCTTTTCTTCGATGATGTTGCCGTTCTCATCAAGTTTTTTCCCCTTGAACAGGTAAGCTGCCATAAGCGGGGTAAGAGTGAAGGTGATGAGGAGGGACACAACAGTTGCGAACACCATGGTCATACCGTAGGTCTTGAAGAAGATACCTACGATGGATTTCATGAAGGCGATAGGCACGAACACGCAAACGTTGGTAAGGGTAGAAGCCATGATGGCCACCATGATTTCAGATGTGCCCTTGTAGGCGGCTTCCTTGGGATCAAGGCCTTCCAGCAACTTTGCGTTAATATTTTCAAGCACCACGATGGAGTTGGTTACCAACAGACCCACAGCAGAAGAAAGGGCCATCAAGCTCATCATGTTAATGCCGAAGCCGGCGAAGTACATGAGGGTGAAGGAACCGATCACGGAGATAGGCATGGTGAGGGCCGCAATCAACATGGTTGAGAACTTGCCCAAGAAGAGAAGCAAAAGCACGGAGGTCAGGAGAATTGCGACAATGATGTTCTGGATCACGTTGTCGATAGATTCGCTAACGGCTTCAGACTTGTCGTACACCAGGTGAAGTTCAAAGCCCGGGGGAAGAGTCTTGTTGACTTCGTCCAAACGCTTAATCACGCCCTGGGCAACTTCCACCACGTTGGCGTCTGAACGTTTCTTAATATCAAGAGAAACAGAGTTAATGCCGTTAAAGCGAGATGCAGAAGTAACGGTCTTGACGGTATCCTTCACCTTGGCGACTTCACCCAGCTTGATAATGCCGGAGGCAGTGGGAAGATCCAGGTTGCGGATTTCGTCCAGGCTGCGGAACTTACCTGCTGTACGTACGGAAGTATTCTTGTGCTTGCCAATGACTTCACCCACAGGGTTGTTCAGGTTGGCGGCACCATACATGCCCATCATAGTGGCTATATCTACACCACGATTCTTCAGCATTTCCTTGTCCAGTTCCACAGAAATCTGGCGGGTAGTACCACCGAAGATGTCCACGCTGGCAACGCCGGGAACGGAAGTGAAGAGCGGTTGAATATCGTCTTCCACCTTCTGGCGGAGTTCTGTAGAGTTTGCAGGACCCGTGAAGGAGATGGACATGATTGCAGATGCGTTAATGTCCACCTTGGAAATGATGGGGGCTTCTGCTGCATCGGGGAAGTCGGCTGCGGCCTGTTCCACCTTGGCACGGACGTCGTTTGCGGCAACGTCAACGTTGATGCCCATGTTGAACATGGCAACGATAATGCCGTAGTTTTCCATACAGATGGACTGCACGTAGTCAATACCGTCCACCAATTCCACCTGTTCTTCTGCAGGTTTAATAATCGTAGATTCGATTTCTTCCGGGTTTGCGCCAGGGTAGACCACCACGGCGGTCACAACGGGAATATCGAATTTCGGTAGCAAATCCACCACCATCATACGGTAGGTGTAGATACCGAACACCACCACGGTCAAGATGACCATGAGCATGGTGATTGGTTTGTAAATACTTGCCTTAATCATTCAACAATTCTCCCGGGATTATTCTACGATGAGAACCTTGTCGCCGTCGTTCATCTTGGACTGGCCTTCAACCATCACGATATCACCGTCATTGATTCCTTCCAGGATCTGGATGTCGCCCTTGGTCTGTACGCCAATCTGAACGATGTTGCGCTTTGCCTTGCCTTCTGCATCCACGGTCCATACGGAGTTCAGACCATTGCGGTAGACGATGGCTTCGTTGGGAACCACGATGCCGTTTACCTGCTGGATATCCAGGTCGGCAGTCACGTACATGCCGGGGAGGAGCTTCTTGCCCTTATTATTAAAGGTTACTTCCACCGGGAAGAATCGGGTTACAGAGTTTGCTGCCAGAGGAATGGTGGTCACCTTGCCCTTCAGGACTTCGCCGTTCAGGTTGACGGTTGCTGCTGCGCCTTTCTTGAAGTAGCCGATGTCCTGGCTGGTCACGTTAAGCTTCAGGATGACCTGATCAAGCTTGGCGATGGTACAGAAAACGCCCTGGCCAGGAACCTGCCCTTCCTGGAACTTCAATTCGGTAACGACACCGGCTGCGGGAGCCAGAATCTTGTTTGCTCGTTCCAAGGTTTCCAGGTTCATCTTTGCAATCTTCAGCTGCAGTTCCTGGGAGTCCATGTCTTGCTGGCTGATGCCGCCCTTCTGGTAAACGTCGCGCATGCGTTCGGTTGCCTTTTCGAGGAGGGCAATCTGTTCCTTGGTCTGTTCCAGCTGGGTGTTGTCTGCGGAACGGAGGTATTCTGCAAGAACCTGGTCCTTCTGGACTGAACTGCCGACTTGAACGTTGATTTTTGCCAGAGGGTCATTCATCTTGGAAATGGCGGAAACCTGCTGTACGCCTTCGATGGTGCCGCTGAACTTGCGGACGTCTGTCAGTTTTGCCTTGCCTGCCTTCACTACGCGTGCGGGCTTGCCGTTTTCCTTCTGGATTTCTTCAATGGTGGAGACTTTCTTAGCTTCCTGAGCCTTGTCATCCTTCTTGGCTTCGCAACCAACGAGAAGGAGTGATGCTGTTGCAAGGGTAATGAGTGTCTTGACTGTCTTGTTCATTTTCTTCCTCTTCTCTTAATATTCACCGGTTGCCTGGAGCAGAGCATTGTAAGCTGTGTTCCATTCCTTAATTGCTTGTGTGTAGGCGAGCTTTGCCTGACGGAGGCTATTGTTTGCTGTGAGGTAGTTGATCTGAGTTTCTCTGCCTACCTTATATGCAGCCTCGGTTAAGTCGTAGTTCTTCTGGGAGAGTTCCAGAGAGCGCTTCTTCATTTCGATTTGCTGGGTTGCATTTTCCAAGTTGCTCACGCAGGATTCAATCTGCAGGCGGAAGCCGCGTTCTGCGGTTTCGCGCTTGAGCTGAATGGAACGAAGGTCGGACTTGGCCTGTGCTACGCCGGATTTTGTCTTATTGCCGTTGAACAGGTTCATGGTAAGGCTCAGGGCGACATACTTGTTGATGTTTTCGTCCCAGTCCGGTGCATCCCACTTGTAGAATTCGTTCTGGTTGTTGTTGTACTTGATACCTGCCTGGAGGGCGACGGTCGGCTTGTAGTCGCCTTCCTGAATATCAACCAGCTTGTTGTTGATTTCTTCGGCAGCTTTCAACTGGGCAATTTCCTTACGGCGCTTGAGAACGTTTGCCATGGCGGTGTCCGGCATGGCTGCGTTTTCGGGGCTGCGGAAGTCGCCAACGAACTTTACTTCTGCGTCATAGGGGAGGCCCATGGTGTTCAGAATGGCGTTACGGGCGAGAACCTGTTTTTTCTTCAGGTCTTCGAGGGTGGATTTAAGGTTGTCCAGCTCCAACTGGGCACGAACCATATCCAGTTCAGTGCCGAGGCCACTCTGGTAGGACTGGGTTGCCAGACCGACTGCGGTTTCCAGGAGGGCGATGCTCTCTTCGGTAATGACGACGGAACTGTCCAGGATAATCACGTTGTCAAAAGCTTCTTCAACGCTAAAACGGACGTTGTTCTTTGCATTTTCCAGGGCGATTTCGCTGGTGAGTTTTGCTGTCTTGGCGATTTCGATGCCAGTGCTGACCTTACCACCTGCATAGAGCACCTGGGTTGCGGTGAGGCCTACGCTGGACTGCCAGCGATAACCCTGAGACTTCATTCCGTAAATGAGGCCGTCCAGGGCAGGACCAATCACCTGCTGGTCGTACATGTTTGCCATCGGGTGATTTACGCCATCGCCATCAGGTACGGAGCCCATGGCCATCTGCTTGGCGGCATTGGTCAAGTCGGATGATTTCTTCACGTCATCCAGGCCGAAAATACGGGTGACAGTAGCACTCAGGTCGATGCTTGGGTATGCGTTACCGTAGCCTTCGTCTACCTGTGCGTTGGTCTTTTTCAGGTCTTCCTCGGCAGATTTGACTTCGGAGGAATTTTCAAGAGCCACATTGATTGCTTCTTCTCGGGTATACGTCTGTCCCGCGAAGGTCTGGGAGGCCATTCCAAGGGCCAAAGTGGCGGCCAGGGTGGCCGAAAGAGCTGTTTGCCTAGACATAAAACTCCTGCTAAATTTTCTGCGCCAAATTTAGAAAAAACGCCCCCCATTCTAAAGGGCGTTCCTGCAAGAAAAAGGATGAAATGTTGGTTTTTAGGGATAAAGTGAAAATGGCTTTTTTAGAATAAAAATGAGGTTTTTCGTGGTGTGAAAAACAAAAAAGGCACCCCGAAGGGTGCCTTTTTGCTTACAAGCTTGTGATTTACATCAATCCAGGAATTTTCATGCCGCCGGTGATGTCGCTGAGGCTAGAGTGGGCTGCGTCGTCCTTCTTCTTGACGGCGGAGTTGATTGCTGCCATGACCAGGTCTTCCAGGGCTTCTACATCGTCCTTGTCCACTGCATCCGGGTTGATTTTGATCATAGTGAGAACACCTTGGCCGTTCATTGCCACCTTGACCATACCGCCACCAGCTTCGGCTTCGAAACTCTGGGTTTTGAGGTCGTTTTGAGCCTTCATCATCTTGCTCTGCATCTTCTGAAGGTCTCTAAGCATCTTGTTCATATCCATAGCGGGTATTCCTTTTAGTTGTCGTTCTGTTCGTCATCGCTAGCAGGGGCGATGGATTCTTTCTTCAATTGCACAGAATATACCAATTCTGCGGCAAAAATTTGCTGTAACTTGCTCAAACCCTCATCTTTTTGCAAATCCAGTTCGTAGGGGGACATCTTGGCAGTTTCGCGGCTTCGCCTTTCCTCTTCCGTGTAGGCGCGAGTCTTGACGGAAAGGGTAATCTTGGTCTGAAGCCTGTCTTCCAGAATATTCTGGAGGCGAGTTAGAAATTCCGGGTGTTCCTTGAGGCTCTGGTAGTTCCAGGAATTGTTGTTTTCCGTCTCGCCCACGTAGGTGAGGGTGATGGGGAAGGGATTTTCCTGGGTATCGCCGGTTTCGAGGGTGGTGCCTGCCATGGTGGTGGAGAAAACCAGGTCTCCGTCGTCTACAAAAGCCGCGCAGATGCTGGGCCAGGCTGCAGCAATTTCATAACGGGAGTAGGTCCCTGCGGAGTTGCCGTAATTGGCAAAGGGGTCATCGTAAACTGGTTCCTGTTCCAGACCAGGATCGTAGGGGGCGTCTGCAGTGACACTGCTCGAAGATTCTGCCTTAGGGGTGAGGACCTTGGCGACTTCAGCTACTTTTTTTTTTAACGCCTCGTCAGAGGCGCTCTTGGGGTCGTTGATTGCTGCCAGTGCTCTTCGTAGGTCTACCAGTCGATCCAGCCAGGCCATGCGGGCGAAAGTGGTTTCGACCAGCAGTCGGGGGTTGGTGCTGTAGCGCAACTGGGACTGCAGATCAGTCAGCATGTTGGAAATGCGAAGCAGGTCTCCGTTGGAGAGGGCCTGTGCGGTGCTCTTGAATTTTGAATAAAGTTCCTGGGTAATGCTGAGAGCGTCGGCGTCAAAGGCGTCGATGCGGGTGTATAGCAGGTTACGGAGGAATTTGCCAAAACCATCAAGAAGGGGGGTGAATTCGATGCCGCGAGTACAGGCGTCATCCACCATCTTAAAGACTCCCTTAAGGTCGTGGCCTTCAATGGCGTTGATGAGATTGAAGAACAGTTCTACGGGCGGAATGCCAAGGATGCTGCGGACTGCGTCGGCGGTCATTTCGTTGCCGGTAAATGCGTAGGCCTGGTCGAAGTAGGTGAGACCATCGCGCATGGAACCATCGGCCTTTTCGGCAAAGATGTCTAGTGCTTCGTCGGTGGCGTTGATGCCTTCCTGTTCACAGATGAAGCGGAGGCGACTATGGATCTGTTCCATGGTGAGGCGCTTGAAATCAAAGCGCTGCACGCGGGAAAGGATGGTCTGGGGCACCTTGTTGACTTCGGTGGTGGCGAAAATGAAAATCACGTGCTCAGGTGGTTCTTCAAGAGTCTTGAGGAGGGCGTTGAAGGCGCCTGTAGAAAGCATGTGGACTTCGTCGATGATGAACACCTTGTACTTGCCGATGACAGGCGGGTACTGAACGCGGTCGATCACATCGCGAATGTTGTCGACGCCGGTATTGGATGCGGCATCTATTTCAAGAACGTCCATGGGATTGCCGCCGTCAATATCCTTACAGCTGTCGCATTCTCCACAGGGATGCAGGGGGTCGCCGCCCTTGCAGTTCAAAGTTCTGGCCAGGATACGGGCACTGGTGGTCTTACCGACACCGCGGGTACCGGTAAAGAGGAATGCGCGATGGAGACGATCTCCTTCAATTGCATTCTGAAGGGTCTTTGCGATATGTTCCTGACCGACCATGTCGGAGAAGGACTTGGGACGCCACTTTCGGGCCATTGCTACGTATGCCATGGTTGTAAGTATAGAAAAAAAGCCGTGAGCTGTGAGTTTTGAGCTGTGAGTTATGCACGATAGGATTGCTATAGACGCGAATGAGGTAGGAATGTTTGAAAAATTTCGTAAAACTCATTGCTCATCGCTCATTGCTGAACGCTATTATGTATCTTTACAACAAACAACACGAGGTCCCTATGAATAAAAATCTTGCCCTTTTAGTTCTTTCCTGGCAGGTAGCTTGCCTTTTTCACAATCAGGAAAATGAAACTTTGCTGCCGGGTTCCGCTAGCGCAACTCAGGCTGAAAGTGACGAACTGGACAAGATTCACGACGAATTGACGCCGGATGTTAATTGGGATGACTTCAACATGGTCTATGGCGGGTTCTCCAGTGCAAAGGCTCGTACGGACGCCTGCGTCAAGGCCCTTATGAATGAACCGGAAGAGTTTAAGCGCTCTGTTTTGAACGCGATGATCCGCGTGGCCGAAGCCTCCAAGGAAGACGGAAATGAAAATGCCGTATCTCCCGAAGAGAAGGCCTTTATCGGTCAGGTGAAGGAATCATTGGGTGTTTAGTGAAGCGTAGGGGCGCCGCGGCGGCCATAACGTTGAATTTACAAAAAAGCCTCGCAGTCTAGAACTGCGGGGCTTTTTCGCTTATGAGTAGTCAGCTATGAGCTATGAGATAAAACCAGGCGACGAAGTCTCGATTATTTAACTCATTGCTCGAGCCTCGAACCAGGAACCTGGAATCTCGCGCCTCGCGCCTGGAACCTCGCGCCTGGAACCTACTTCAGCACGATACCGTCCACTAGCGGAGCGTAATATCTCCGCCGGCAACCAGCTTGTCGCGAAGCTTGTTGTGAGCCTTGTTGACTTCGTCGTCGGTAAGGGTGCGGTCCATGGCCTGGTAAGTGAGGCTGTAGACCATGTTCTTCTTGCCGGCTTCGATCTTTTCGCCTTCGTAGATGCTCTTGAGGGCGATCTTTGCAAGGTTCTTGGGGTTGAGGCCCTTGATGCGGGCGACGATTTCTTCGTGTGTCATGCCCTTGGCCACTTCAATGGAAATGTCGCGGCTGGAAGGAACCTGACGGCTGAATGCCTGGAAGATAATCTTCTTGTGGCTTGCTTCAATCATCTTGTCAAGATTTGCTTCGAGAACATAGGTTTCGTAGCTGATCTCGTTTGCCTTCATGACGGAGGGATGGAGGCTACCCATGGTGCCGAGAACCACGCCGTCGGCGGTGACAACTTCTGCCTGCTTGCCCGGGTGGAGGTAAACTTCTGCAGTCTTCGGAAGGCGAACGTCAACGACAAGACCTAGACGCTTGAAGAAGGACTGAACGAATCCCTTGAAGGAAGCGAAGTCAATCTGAGCGGGCTTGTCGTTCAGCGGGTTCACGTCGAAGTTGCCGGCGATAGTGAGAGCTACGAGATTGCTTTCGTCAAAGCCAGGATCGCGCACATCCTTGCGTTCACGCTTGAACTGACCCTTGGCCACTTCGAACAAGCGAACGGAACCGGGGCGGTTCTTTTCGTTTTCGGCAACGTTCTTCAAAAGGTTGGGAAGAAGCGATGTGGGAACAACACCCAGTTCTTCAGACAGGGGATTCAGGAGTGCTGCGGGGGTTGCGCGACGGTCAGAAGCGTCGGTGCCAAAGAGTGCCTCAGTGCGAGCCTTGCTGGTGAAGCGCAGGTTCAAGCATTCATGGAGACCCATGGCACTCAGAGTTCTGCGGATCTTTCTGTTCATCTGTTCTACAGCCGGAAGTTCGTTGGGCTGCATAGTGAACTTGGGCAAGCTGTAAGGAATGTTGTCGAAACCTACGAGGCGGGCTACTTCTTCAATAAGGTCAACTTCGCGTTCCTGGTCCGGACGGTTACCCGGAATTTCGAAGGTCATGGTTTCGCCGTTCTCTGCAGCCAGCTTCAGGTTGATGCTGGTGAGGTGCTTGCGGATCACGTCGGCGGGAACGTCCATGCCGATAATTTTTGCCACGCGGGAAACACGGAGGTCAATCTTCGTAAGTTCCTTCTGGTGGTCGTCGCCGGTGTATTCCACGCAGCCCTTCAGGACCTTTCCGCCAGCCACTTCCTGGATCATGGCGCAAGCGTACTTGCTGTATTCGTCCTGGGTGGTGGTGTCGATACCGCGTTCGAAACGGTAGCTGGAATCGGAACCGATGCCCAGGCGCTTGGCCTGCTTACGGACGATGGTGGGGTTGAAGTAGGCGCTTTCCAGAAGAACGTTCTTGGTGGCGTCGATAATTTCGGATTCAACACCGCCCATGGTACCGGCTACGGCTACGGGACGGTCGCCATCGCAGATGACCAGTTCGGCTTCAGTGAGTTCGTGGTCGGTGTGGTCGATGGTCTGGATCTTTTCGCCCTTCACGGCGCGGCGGACCTTGATCATGGAACCCTTCAGCTGGTCCATGTCGAAGCTATGGAGGGGCTGGCCCACGTCCATGAGGATGAAGTTGGTGATGTCCACCACGTTGTTGATGGAGTTCATGCCAACGGTGTGCAAAAGCTTGGCGAGCCAGCTGGGGCTCTGCCTCACTTCTACGCCCTTGATGACGCGGGCGGTATAGCGGGAGCAACCGCAACCGGGGACCACTTCCACGGAAACTGCGGAGGAGGCTGCGTCGGCTTCTTCTACCAGGTTGTAGGAGAGGGGCTTCAGGGGGCGGTTAAACTTGGCTGCCAGTTCGCGGGCAACACCGCGGTGGCAAAGAGCGTCCGGACGGTTGGGGGTGACGTTCAGTTCAAAGCAGACGTCGTACATGCCGAGACTTACAAACGGGGTGCCTGCGGGAATGGAGTCGTCCAGAACCATGATGCCGCCATGGTCGTCGGAAAGGCCGATTTCGTCTTCGGCGCAAATCATGCCGAAGCTTTCCACGCCGCGGATCTTGGACTTCTTCATCTTGAGGACGGTGCCGTCGCTCATGGGCAGTTCTGCACCGATGGGAGCGAGGACGACAGTCTGGCCTGCAGCAACGTTAGGTGCGCCGCAAACGATCTGGATGGTTTCAGTGCCGTTGTTGACGGTAGTGATGTGGAGGTGGTCGCTATCCGGATGGTTTTCGCAGGTGAGGACCTTTGCCACCACCAGCTTGTCGTAAACCTTGCCCGGTTCTTCGATGCCTTCCACTTCCAAGCCGATGGAAGTGAGAGCCTTTTCAATTTCTGCCACAGATTCCGGCAGATCCACATGACGCTTCAGCCAACTTAAAGAAACTTTCATTTTTTATTCCCTTTTAAACTGCAGACACGTACGACAATCTTCTAAAAATTGCGGTTGCAGGCTGCAGTCTTCAAAAATTCAGGGAAAAGTTAGAAAAAACATTTCCCTGAATCTGGAACTGTATGAAAACTTGGGTGGTCTAGAACGCTAAAATCAGTTGTAGAACCAGTCGTAGAACAGATTATCGTCCCTAGTCCTTACGATGTGGGCCTGTTCCTTATAGATTTCGTTGAAGATGGATAGGGACTTCCAGTCCTCCGGCTGGAAAGGAATTGCTGAAGTCCTTATCATAAGGTCTATAAAGTTGATAGCTTCCCTGGAATAGCGTTCCATTTGCTCATAGGAAAAGAGAAGCCAGGGATGTTTTGGATCCATCTGCAGGTTTTCCTTGCAGACCAGTCTTTGTGCTTTACGATGGCGTACCACCCACTGGGCACGAAGGTGTTTTAGATAAATTAAGTCTTTCATTTTTAACTCCAGTTTTGGATACAGCAATGGCGCTGCATTGTTATCTGAGAAAAATGAAAAACGGAATGTGATGCAAAAAAAGCTATAAAAAGGAACGATGGTTGTCCATCAACCTAGCGTCTGCGGCTGCGCTGGAAGTTGTTTTCCTTGCGTTCGTAGGGCTTGCGCTTCAACTGGTCCAGAACAGATTGCAGTTCCTTGGGCAGTGGGCAGTCCAGAACGATCTTGTCGCCGTTCCAGAAAAATTCCAGGCGGCAGCTGTGAAGGAACAGACGGTGGAGCCCCAGTTCCTTTTTGACTTCGCGGTTCAGGGCGAAATCGCCGTAGCGGGAGTCGCCCAGCAGGGGATGGCCAATACTTGCGAAATGGGCGCGGATCTGGTGCATGCGTCCGGTTTCCAGCTTGATCTTTACCAGGTCGTATCCCTCGTAATGCTGCTTGACGCGGTAGTGGGTGACGGCTTCCTTCGCGTCCTTGTCGTCTGTGCCCACCTTCATTTTACTGCCCTTGGCGGCGTCAGTACGGGTCAGTTTCTCACTGATGGTTCCCTTGTCCTTAGACAGGTTCCCCTTGACGAGTGCGAAGTAGAACTTGTCCACTTCATGTTCGCGGATCATGCGGGTCAGCTCGCGGAGGGTGTCTCCGTGGAGTGCTACCAGCAGCATGCCGGAAGTTTCCTGATCCAGGCGGTGGGCTATGGTGGGCCTGAAATCCAGTTGCTCCTTGCGGCCCCATTCCCAAAGGTATTCCACCAGGCTTTCTCCGGGCTTGGTTCCAGAGCCAGGCTGGCTGGCCAGACCCGAGGGCTTATTTACAACAAGGTAATCTTCAGTCTGGATGACTATGTCTAGCTCTTGCGCACCCCAGTTGGACTGCTTTTCTGCTCCGGTCATGGTCTTTCCCCAGGTGGACTTCTTCTTGGCAAAGCCTGTTGCAGTACTTCTATCGACAGACTGTGCTGTGCCGGGGAAAGCGATGATATTCGGTGCGAGACCTGAGTCTCCAGGTTCCTGCGAAAATTCGCGGGCGGCCTCGTAGGCGGCTTCCGTTTCTGCCTTGAACTGGGCGGACTGGGCGCGACTCATGTCCTTTTCCTCATCGGAGACGGACTTGAAATTTTCGTAGATGTTGACCAGATCGCCTTCTTGCAACATTAGGTTTGCCTTGGCCACGACCCCGTTGACGCGAACCTTTTTCTTGCGGATAACGGCAAAGAATACGGAGAGGGACTCCTCCGGAAAGGCCTTGCGGAGATAACGGTCCAAACGCATGTTTGCAAAATTTCTGTCAATCTGGCGAGTAATCATGGGAGAGAAGATAGAAAAGTTTAAAGTGTAAAGTTTAAAGCGTAAAGGCAAGTGGGTTGGTCCGGCTTCCCTTTCGTCTTTAACATTCTGCTCTCCGCTAATTTTTTATATTATGGGCCATGCTCAATTGGGAAACTCTTTTATCGGCGACACGTTTTGGCCACCCGGCTGACCGCGACCCGAACCGTTCTGATTATCACAGGGATTACGATCGCATTGTCTTTTCTACGGCATTCCGCCGTCTAGGGCGAAAAACCCAGGTACATCCATTTTCTGTGAACGACCACGTACATAGCCGACTGACGCACAGTATCGAAGTTTCCAGTGTGGGCAGAAGCCTTGCCATTACAGTTTACCACTTGATCAAACAGTATTTGCCCAAGTACATTAACGAGTATCAGTTTGGCACTATCGTTCAGTCTGCCTGTCTTGCTCACGATATCGGCAATCCGCCCTTTGGTCATGCCGGAGAGGCTGCCATTCGTGAATGGTTCCGCAAGAACCGCAATAGCGCACCCCTGAAAAACATGGGGGACAAGGAAATGGCGGACTTCGAAAATTTTGACGGCAATGCCCAGGGGCATCGCATTCTCAGTAAACTGGAGTACCACTTTCTGGATGGTGGCATGCGCTTGACTTATGCAACCATCGGTTCCATGATCAAGTACCCCCAGTTGGCCAAGTACGGTTGTCCGACCAGCCTTTTCTCGACAGAAGCTGATCTGTATGGACTTACTGCGGAAACACTGGGCTTGCCCCAGATTGACAGTGGCAAGTGGGTTCGCCATCCCCTGGTCTACCTGATGGAAGCTGCTGATGACATTTGCTATTCCATCCTTGACGTGGAAGACGCTATTGAACTTGGAATACTTTCCTTTGCTGATGTTCGAGATATGTTCAGTTTCCTCTGCGGACCGGAGGTGAACATAGACCAGGAGTATATGGAAAATGGTCAGAACTTCCGCGATTTTCTCAGTAGTGTTCGCGGTCGTGCCATTCAGAATCTCATTGATGACGTTGCAGTGGTCTTTGTAAACCACTACGAAGAAATCATGAGCGGAACCTTGAACAAGCACCTGATTGACCTGTCCAAGTCCGATGTCATGTATGGCATTCGCATTGCAAAACGTCTGGGCGTGGAACGCATCTATCCTGATCGTCGTAAGACTGAACTTGAAGTGGGTAGTTACACCACCTTGGCTACAGTTTTGGACGCTTTCATTAATGGCGTTTATGACTACAGGCAGAACGGTCGCAATTCCTACCGTGCAGACCGAATTGTCCGCCTCATTGGTCAGGCAAAGATCGGCCAGAGCGTGACGGAAGCGGAAGCCTATCACCAGGTTCTTGACTTTGTCAGTGGCATGACGGATAATTACGCAACTTACCTTGCTCGCCAGATTGGTGGCTTGGCCATGGGCGTTTAGCAGGGTTAATGTTGACCTGGCTCTTTGATTACGACCTGACTCTCTACGGCGTTGAGGAACGCTGCGTTATCCAGTCGCTGGATGATCGCATTTCACTGTCTGTACAGAATGCTGTAGGCGGTGATCTGGAAAACGCCCACCGTATCCGCAAGGAGTATCTTGCGGAATTTGGGACAACTCTTGCTGGTCTGCAGGCTATGCATGGTGTTAAGCCTGATGATTTTTTTGACTTTATTCACCAGCCGGAATTCTTGATTTATCCGAAGGCCTCTCCTGAAAAGAGGGCGCTGCTGCAAAGTTTGCCGGGTCGACATTTTGTTTTTACCAATGGTCGACACGACTGGAGTGAAGCCGGCATGGATCATATGGGTATCCGGGACTGTTTCGAGGGTGTTTTTGACTTGAAGCTCATGGACTGGATTGGAAAACCCCACGAAAGCGCCTACGAAAAGATGGTTCAGTTTTTGGGGGAAAGGGACGCCCTGCCTGAAAATCCCAAGGAAATCATTTTGCTGGAGGATTCCCTGAGAAATCTGGAGCCTGCTCATAAGATGGGCTGGACAACTGTTTGGGTGAACCCCGACGGGGAAACTCCGGACTGGGTGGATCTCCATATACCCCATTTGCTAAATTTGCGAGACAAGCTCGCATTTAGCTTGGCTCGGTCATGAAAAATTATTTGACTTCCAATTGTTTGAGATAGGAAATATATGCTAGAACTTTTTTCCATGGGATTTATGCAGAACGCCTTGGTGGCTGCCGTGCTGGTGGCTATCGCCTGTGGCGTTATGGGTACGTTCGTGGTGGTGAATCGGTTGACCGCCCTTTCTGGCGGTGTCGCCCATGCTAGTTTTGGCGGTGTGGGTCTGGCTTGCCTTCTTGGTTTTTCACCGATGCTTGGATCCTTGGGGTTTGCCTTGGCCTGTGCCATGCTTATGGGATTTCTCACCTGGCAGGACCGTAAAAAGTCAGATACCTTCATCGGGGTCATCTGGGCGGGAGGTATGGCTCTTGGAGTCATTCTCACGGACCTTACTCCCGGCTACAGCGGAGATATGATGAGCTTCCTTTTTGGAAGTCTCCTGACGGTGCCCACGGAACTGCTGTGGTGGATGGGGGCCTTGCTAGTTTTGATTCTTGGTGTAGTTGCCTTTAGCTTCCGAAAGTTCCTAGCGATTTCCTATGATCCGGAATTTTCCCGAGTTCAGGGACTTCCTGTTCTTGCCTACTACATGCTGCTGATTGCTCTGGTGGCCTTGACGGTTGTTCTTGCGGTTCAGGCTGTGGGCATGATTCTTGTGATTGCCCTGTTGACTATTCCTGGCTATATTGCTGAATGCTATGCCAGAAACTTGCTGCAGATGATGATTCTTTCTGTGCTGGTATCCCTGGTGCTGGTGGTCGCCGGGCTCTTGCTTGCCTGCCAGTTGAATTTTGTGGTGGGTCCCACCATTATCGTGTGCGGTGTGCTGATGTATGCCGCAAATTTTGGTTTTAAGAAATTGCGTAAGGCATAGGTTTCCCTATGAAAAAATTATCCCTGTTTTTGACAATTCTTGCCTTGCAGTTGACGACTCTCGTTTCTGTATCGCTTGCGGCTCCGGTGATTCCGACTGCAGCCCGTAATGGCTTTAGCAACATGACTGTGGTGACGGAATATTCTGCGCTTCTGCAGGAAAAAAATGCTCGAAACGATTCCCTGCTCCCGGCGTTGGATGGTGACAAGGCTTTTGCGGAAGTTCTTCGCCTGAATCCAAACTTCTGGAGTCTTGGTGGCGCCATGGACAAGGAAGCCTCCCTGGTGACGAAATTGAATGCGAAAGTTGTTTTCATCGATGGTATTCGAGAAGAACCTTATTGCGAACTGGACAAGAATTCCGGCAGCAGCGCTGGAGAATGGAACGTGCGCATTGGCGTGGACTTTGTGTCTGGCGGTTCCAATACGGTCCATATCCATGTGCAGCAGTGCCTGGACTATGTCCGTGACGAATTGGGCTACGCAGTCAAGAAGGGTGACAAGGTGGTCGTGATTCCGCCGAAGAAGGTCCTGGATAAGATTAAGGAAAGCGAAATTCCCGATGCCATCGACATTGACCTGCAGCAGACCTTGCTGAAGGCGCACGAAGATGTCAATCTGACTGGCAAGTGCCCCAAGGATATTGAGGCCTACATTATTTTGATGAACGTCTATAATCAGGTGAAGGACCAGAAGATGGACTATGTGGTCATCAACGATCAGCTGAACAAGCAGCGCAATGGCGGAAGCCGTGTGCAGTCCTGCGCCTTTAGTCGAGAATGGAACAAGAAATATCAGGAAAGTGCCAGCTTTGAGTGCGATATTGACAATGACCGCTGCCTTTACCGTCAGGAAAATGACGGAGATTCTGAATGGTCTATCAACTACGAAAAGGACCGTTTCGAGTACATTAACAAGAAATTCCTTTTCTTTGACAGAAATCCCAAGAGCATCCACAAGGGTGGAACCATGCTGGACTTGCGTCTAATTCGTTTATCCACAACACTTTACCTGGAATCCTACATCAATTTGAAGGGTGAACCCGTCACTTTGGGCCTTGTTATCGTTCCTGGCGACAAATCCATCGAGGACTATGAAGACGAGGACGAGGAAAACGACGAAATGACGGAAGACTAGTGTTGCAGAACTAAAATCTTTATATATATTTGTGTAAGAAAATATTATTAAGGAGTTCTTATGAAGAATTTTGTAAAGGTCTCTCTTGCTGCTGCCGCATTTGGCATGCTTGCTTCTGTTCCCGCTCTTGCCGATGAATCTTTCGGCGGAATTGGTGTTACAATCTACCAGCAGAAGGATGGCGTCAAGGTTGCCGAAGTGATTCCGGGAACCCCCGCTGCAGAAACCAAGCTCCAGGCTGGCGACGTGATCATCGCTGTGGATGGAGTGAGCCTGAAGGGCCAGGACATTGACTTCTCCAAGGATCAGCTCCGCGGCCAGGTCAACAAGCCCCTTGAAATTACCTACATCAGCGAAGGCGAAACCTATACTGCAGTTCTTCGCCGTGCTCAGATGACCATCAAGGATCTGGAAAGTGAAAAGGTTCAGGCCTGGTATGGCAATGAAAAGAATGTTTTCAGTGCCCAGGAACTCGAAGTTGTTGCTAGTGCAGAACAGGCTGACAAGCAGCTGGTCGCAGTACTCCAGAGAGGTACTGTTGTAAATGCCCAGGAAACTGTTAGCTCTGCTCACCTGAATGGTGTCTTTGTTGAAAAGGCAAATGAATTCGGACCGAAGCTCAGCCCGACTGCAGCTGCAAAGCCTTCTACTGCTTCTTTGATGGGGCTCAGCCGCAGTGCTGTTAGCTTCAGCTTGAAGACCGCCGGTACCGCTATCGTTACCATCATGAGTGCGGACGGTGAACAGGTTGCCACTCTCCGTGCGGAAAATGCCCCGAGAGGTGTCAACTCTGTGAAGTGGAATGCAGACAACGTTCCGAGTGGTCGCTACATGGTGACTATCGAACACAATGGCTCCGTTTCCGGTAAGTTTGCTGTTCTGAAGTAATCCTTCAAGAAAATCATTTAAGGGCCCGCCATCGCGTATACGATGACGGCCCTTATTTTTTTGTGGGCGTGTTTTTGCTAAATTCCCCTCCAACGTGATTTTGTCTAGAACCCATAGGTTGCTGTGGGCCGTTTTGGTGTTATCCATGACGGTCTTATTCGCCGTACCCGCCTTTGGCCAGACCATGACTCGGTTTGAGCTGGAAGAACGCGAACAGGTGGAAGAAGATACAACGGAAGTGGACTGGATGAATGATACCACGGGGACGGATACCATTGAATATCGTGCGGTGGACCTGGAATACAACGTGGAAAAATCCACCTTCAATCTGAACAATAGTGCCCAGCTGAAATACCGTACGGCAACCTTGGACGCTGATACGATCCTCTTCGATCAGGACAACAGTGTGCTCATGGCGTCTGGAGACCCGGTGCTGAAGGAAACGAAAAATCCGTCTCTGTCGGGAATGCGCCTCAAGTACAACATGAAGAGTAAGATTGGCGAAGTGTATTATGCTACTACTTACCAGGACAATCAGCAGCTGAACGGCATGGAAGTTCGCCGACTGCCAGACCAGCGCATTCAGATTGCACGCGGTGACTTTAGTACCTGTAACGATTCAACGCATCAGCACTTTTATTTCTATGGCCGCCGCATGGTGGTGAAGCCCAAGGAGACGATTACTGCCCGACCGGTGGTGCTGAACATTGCCGATGTGCCGGTGGCAGTTCTTCCCATGGTTGTTTCGCCTTTGAAGAGTGGGCGCAAATCTGGTATCCTGACTCCGAAATTCGGTGGTGACCAGAAACAGGGATATTACTTCAGCAACCTAGGTTTCTACTACGCGCCGAACGACTACTGGGATGCAACCATTAAGGGCGACATTATCGAAGGTGAAGAAGCCCGCTTTGAACGAAGTACGCTGACTGGCGAGGTGCGCTACAAGCTGCGTTATGTGCTGGACGGAAACATTTCCTACACCTCCTACCTTGAAGAATTCGATCTGGCCAATAGCGGCTACGATATACGGTTTGCGCATAACCAGAACCTGACTCCCGACGGCAAGCACACGTTGAGCGGTTCCGGCTCCTTCGTCAGTAGCCAGACTGTCCGTAAGGATAACGCCCTTGAAGCGGAAACCATCTTGAACCAGCAGGCAAACGCCCAGCTGACCTATTCCGGCAAGTTCGGCACAAACAAGAGCCTGACGATCAAGGCCAGCCAGAGCCACAACCTGGTGACGGACCTTATGGAACGACAGATCCCGGATATCCAGTACCGCATGAGCGGTCAGCTGTTCGAATTTGAACAGGATGAAGATGAGGTTGCCCTGGATGATGGTTCCTTTGAGACCTACCTGGAAAAGTTCAACTATAACTTTACCAACCGATTCAACTATTACACCCGCCGTGCCCAGGACACTGTTCAAAAGGTTGATACGACTGCAGAATATGTGGGTTACACCGGCAACTACTCTGTGGATTACTCCGGTTCCATTTTCGATGTGATCAACTTGACTCCGAGAGCGAACTTTACGGGCTATTGGACGGGAACCGGCTGGATCAATCCGGAAGATTCTCTCAAGTATCGCAGACGCTACATGAGCCTTGATCCGGAACATGACGAGTATGGCCAGTTCGCCTACAACCATGATTACAGCATTACGGCTGATACGAAACTTTATGGCATCTGGGTTCCTGAAATTGGAAGATTTACAGGCTTGAGGCATGTGCTTTCTCCCAGTGTGTCCTACACCTATGCACCTGAAATTGATACGGTGAAAACCTTCGCTCCCCATCCGCTTTTGGGGCAGACTCCCTACCAGACGAAGCAGAAGACTGTGGGCCTTGGATTGAACAATGACTTTGATATCAAGTACCTGAAGGTGGTTGGTCATGTGGCGGATACCAGCAAGGGAGATACCTCGAGGACGGTGGAAGACCAGTATGGCAATAGGCGCCTATTTACGACCCGTCATAACGTGTCCTATAACTTTGCTGCTGATTCACTGAACTTCTCGGACATTACATCTAGTTTCGGCTTGCAACTTTTACCTGATTATCTTTTCACTATCAACACTCGTCATAGCGTCTATCATAAGTTCACCGAAGATCCCAATAAGGTTCGTGTTCCAGAACTGACTTACTGGGGATACGAGCTTTCGCGAAACTTCCACTGGAGCGGTAACTTCAATGGCGGTCTTCCTTCCCAGATGGGCAAGTACGAAATGCTGAAGTGGAGCTTCGGTCTGGATTACCGCTATACCTTCAGCAGTACCCGAGTTGCCAGGGATTTGTTCCAGGATAACATTTCTCACTCTACCGGCATTTCTGCAACGTTCCAGCCTACGGTGAACTGGGACATGACCTATAGTACTCGATATGACTATAACGAAGGTAAGTTTGTGACTCACAGCTTCACCTTCAACAGAACACTGCATTGCTGGCAGCTGGACTTCAGCTGGACTCCTACGGGACCTGCCGCTGGCTGGAGCTTCTCCATTTATGTTCGTGACCTGCCTGATATCAAGCTGAACGCCGGTAGCACGGACACGAATAAAGATTAGTTGATTATGAATAAAGTAAAAGTTGTATTGGCTAGTGCATCGCCAAGAAGATCTGAGATTCTGAAACTTATCGGCGTAGATTTCCGCGTGGTTGTTTCTGGTGAAGATGAAAAACCATCCTCCAGCAATCCGCTGGATTTTCCTCGGGAAAATGCCTCCATCAAGGCTCTCGCCGTTTCCCGTAAGGAGCCGGGTGAGATTGTGCTTGGCTTTGATACATTGGTATTCCTGGATGGAGAACCTCTGGGTAAACCGAAATCCGAAGCTGATGCCCTGGCTATGCTGCAGAAGCTGAATGGTAGGGGGCACAAGGTGATTACTGGTGTTGCCGTTGCAAGGGATGGCGTACTTCTGGATGCAAGTGAGGAGGAAACAGAGGTCTTTTTCAGAGAGAACTCCTTACAGGATCTTCAAGAATATGTAAATTCTAGAGACCCTCTGGATAAAGCCGGCGCTTATGGTATTCAGACCAATGGGGCAAGGCTGATCAGCCAGATAAAAGGGTGCTACTATAACGTTGTGGGCCTTCCTGTGGCCCGCACCTTGGAAGTTTTGGGTAAGTTAAAGGTTTTGGTATGACAGTTTTGAACCCCATAGAGGATAAGCGTGCCGACGAACGCCTCGGCGCCTATTTGACCCGCGCTCGCGAAGCCCGTGGTTTGTCTGTGGAAGAACTTGCTTCGGCAACGAAGCTCCCTGCAAAGAATATTGAAGCTATCGAAAGTGGTGACTGGAAGTCTTTCCCCGTTGCGGCTTACCTTCGTGGCTATTTGAACTCTATCTGTACAAAGTTGAACATTGATGCCAAGCATGTGCTGGAATGGTACAATGCTGAAGCAGGAAACAAGTATGCTAGTCTGTTGACGGATACTCCGGCAAAGCCTGTGAAGGTTAGTCCGGTTTCTGAAGGTGAGGCTAAGTCCAAGAGCAAGGCTGTGCCTATTGTCGTTGTGATTCTTGGACTGGCTTTTGTAGTCGGCTCTCATTTCATGAAGGAACTGGGGGAGGCTCAGCCTGCTGCAGAACCTGCAAAGCCTGCTGTCGTTGAACAACCTGCTGTTCCTGCTCCTGCTGAGGAAACAGAAATTCCTGAGGGCGCCGAAGTCGTGGCTGTCGATTCTGCTCGTGCAGATTCCGCTGTGGAAACTTCTGCAAAGTCCGACAGCGTGGTGACCCAGGCTCAGGTGGACGAAGCTGTCAAGAAGTCTGAACTTCCCGCCTCCGCAACGATTTTCATTTCTTCGTCTTCCAAGACTGAAGCCAAGGTGACTCCGGTTTCAAACAACGGAAAGACCAAGTTTGAACTGGTGGGCTCTGGCGAAATGCGTTCCTGGGTTGGCTTGAAGCGTCATGAAGAAGATGGCACCTTCCTGAAGGAAGCTAACATTTCCCGCGCAGGTACCAAGATGGTCTACAATACCAACGATACTTTGTTCGTGGTCATTGGTGAACCCCGTGCCGTTTCCAAGATGTTCCTGAATGGTGTTGAAACACCCCTTCCCGAAATGAAGTTTGGTCGTGTTACCCGTTTCAGGGTCTTTGATGGCCGCATTCTCGAAACTCCGGCTGTGGCACAATAGTTTAATAGAGGTTAACGATGCGTTCTTCCAAGATTGCAAGAAAGACAAATGAAACCGATATCGAATTGTATCTTAACCTGGATGATGCCAGCCGTGGCAAGATAGATTCCGGCAACGGTTTCCTGGACCATATGCTGGATCTTTTCCAGTGCCATGGCGGCTTTCATTTGGATCTAACCTGCAAGGGTGACACCCAGGTGGATATGCACCACAGCATGGAAGATATAGCCATTGTTCTTGGCCAGGCTCTGGTGGAATGCATTGGAGACAAGAAGGGTATTGAACGCTACGGTTTTTACTTTGTTCCCATGGACGAAGCGTTGAGCCGAGTCTGCATTGACTTCAGCAATCGCATTGGTTTTGTGTGGAATGTGAAGCTGCCTGCTGCTACTGCTGGCGGCATCGAGGCAAGCATGTTTGAACATTTCTTCAAGAGTCTTGCTGAAAACGCCCGCATGAACCTGCATGTGGAACTGTTCTATGGTAACGACAATCACCATTGCCTGGAAAGCATCTTCAAGGCCTTTGCCCGTTCTGTGGCTATGGCGGTTGCTCCTTCCCGCAATGTGAAGGGCGTGCCCAGCAGCAAGGGCGTGCTGTAAGCGAAACGTCAAGGTTTTAAATCAGCAATTAGCCTCCGGTGAGATGTCGGAGGCTTTTGTTGTATAGAGAAAACCACCAGCTAGATTATTCTCGTTGTCTGCAATTGGTTGTGTTGCACGGAGATGGAAAATCGTTTTCCTGTTTTTTATGGTATATTTAAAACAAATTACGTTGATATCGGAGTTTTTATGAAACGCGCGATTTGAAAGTTTGGCTTATCCCTGGTGCCTGCAATGGCACTGGCCGCTCTGTTCTCCGCCTGTGGTGACGATAGCGGAAGCAACTCTTCCAGAGGAGAGGACCCCTCTCCCGAAGTGGCTGAACTTGAACTGGCCAACGGCAAGGCAGTGGTCTGCGACGACGACATGGATGGTGTCGTTGCCATAACTGCCGACGATGGCTACCGCAAGTGCGTTGATGGCGAATGGATCAAGATCAAGAAGTTTGAAGCCATGAAGGCCGACAAAATCATCGGCCAGCTCGAAGACGACGATGACAATGACGACGACGATGATGACGCCGATACGGAATCCAGTTCCTCACAGAAGCAGTCAAGTTCTTCTAAAAAGTCGTCCATTCTTGATGAAGACGACGATGATAATGATGGCGACGATGATGACGTCATCCCGAGCTCCTCTAACAGTGTCATCCCGAACTCTTCCAGCAGCGTCATCCCGAACTCTTCCAGCAGCGTCATCCCGAACTCTTCCAACAGTGTCATCCCGAACTCCTCCAGCAGTGTCATCCCGAACTCTTCCAACAGTGTCATCCCGAGCGACAGTGAGGGATCTAGTAGCAGCAAGGGCGGCTCCAGCGTCATTTACGTATGCCCTGACGGAACGGTTGTCGCCAACCTGGAAAATTGCAAGACCCCTTCCAGTTCCCCCAGTGACACCCCGAATACTTCCACCAGCGAAAACCCAGGCACTTCCGCCAGCGAAACCCCTGGCACCTCCTCTGGCGTCATTCCGGGCACTGACCCGGAATCTTCATCCGACGAAGCCGTTGATCTTTCTTACGCCACAAAATGCCCTGCGGGCCATACATGCACTTACGCACCTACCGAATACTTGAATCCGAAGGTCTCCTATGGCGAACTTCTGGATGAGCGCGACTACCAGATGTACAAGACGGTAGAAATCTGCGACAAGGACAACAAGAATTGCCAGACCTGGATGGCCCAGAACCTGAACTATGCTTACACGGGTGTGCCTTTTGACATCGGCAATTCCACCTCCGACTCCACTAGCTGGTGCTACGGCGATGATCCAAGTAATTGCGGCACCTACGGCCGTCTTTACACCTGGGCCGCAGCCGTTGACTCTGTGGCTATTTATAGGAATTACGGTGAGAAATGTGGCTATGGCAAGACTTGTGCGCGTTTCAGTGCCTCTGCATTGGCTACAGCGCCAGTCCGTGGCGTTTGCCCCAGCGGCTGGCACCTGCCGAGCGATGCTGAATGGAGCGCCCTCTACACGAATGTGGGCGGGAACAGCTATGCCGGTCAGAAGCTGAAGGCCAACACAAGTCTGTGGTACAGCAATGCGGGTACGGACGAGTACGGATTCTCGGTTCTCCCTGCCGGTGACCGCCGCAACGACGGTAGTTTCTACTATCAAGGCTACTACGCTAGCTTCTGGAGTTCTACTGAGGACGGGGACGACAGCAACAGCGCGTGGTACCAGTACTTCCGCTACAATTACGACTACGTGCGCCAGAACTACTACGTCAAGTACTACGGGTTCTCTGTGCGTTGTCTAAAGGACTCACCTGACCAGGGTGGCGAAGCCACCGACCCGGAACCTCCCAGCGAAGTCAAAGCCGATGGCTACTACAAGACCTACTGCCCCGCAGGCCTCGACTGCAAGTACGCCACAACAACTGATTACCTGAACTCATCCAAGACCTACGGCGAAATTCTCGACACCCGCGACGGCCAGGTGTACAAGACCATCAAGATTTGCGACGAGGACAACAAGAACTGCCAGACCTGGATGGCCCAGAACCTGAACTATCGCTACGTAGGCGAGAAGTATAACTATGACGGTTACACCTCTGACTCCACCAGCTGGTGCTACGACGATGATCCAAGTAATTGCGGCACCTATGGCCGTCTTTACACCTGGGCCGCAGCCGTTGACTCTGTGGCTATTTATAAGAATTACGGTGAGGAATGTGGCTATGGCAAGTCTTGTACGCGCTTCAGTGCTACTGCATTAGCTACAGCTCCTGTCCGTGGCGTTTGCCCCAGCGGCTGGCACCTGCCGAGCAAAGCTGAATGGAGCGCCCTCTATACGAATGTGGGCGGGACTGGCACTGCCGGTCAGAAGCTGAAGGCCAACTCTGGCTTGTGGTACAGCAATACGGGTACGGACGAGTACGGATTCTCGGTTCTCCCTGCCGGTGGCCGCTACTACAGCGGTGATTTCGATGGTCGAGACTACGACGCTTACTTCTGGAGTTCTACTGAGGACGAGTACGGCAGCCTCGACGCGTGGTACCGGTACTTCTACTGTTACGACGACGACGTGAACCAGTACGGCAACGGCAAGTACGACGGGTTCTCTGTTCGTTGTCTAAAGGACTCAATCTAACCAAGGTGCCGTAGGCGCCTCAAAAAAAAGGCGGCGTGAGCCGTCCTCCCCCTAAAAAAGGAGCCATACAGGGCGAAAGCCCCAAGGCTCCTTTTTTGATTAATGTCGTCTTTTGTCATATCAAGACCATGCGGGTAAACCGCAGCGAAACTAATCGCCAAGGCTTAAATGGTTCCGCGGACTTAGCCTTTACCCTAAAAATCAAGAATTCCAACAACAACGCAAAACTTTACGCCAGGTACCCGGAATATTTTCATGACATCGGTTGTCCCTTCAAAATTGGGATAATCAATGTGGGAAAAGAGGTGGGGAACATTGACGATTCTTTTATTCAGGATGTTTTGCTATACTTAGGGGAGGAATCATCCTCGGAATACAGGGAGGCCATCATGGACCGCCTGGATTGCCATGGGCCTTTCTATTGCAGAAATTCAGAAGCGTTGCCTTTAGGAAAAGCTGGTCGAAGGATTGTTCGCCTTTCCTACTAGGTTTTAAGTGCAGAAGGTCTCGCAAAAAGAGTGGACTTTTTGCATTTTTGCAAAAAAATGTACCTTTTGTCTGTAAGGAGTTCCTTATGGACATTCGTAAGAAGTTTTTGACTGTTGTGGCGGGATTTGCTGTTGCAGCCCTGTTCTCTGCCTGTGGTGACGATAGCGGAAGCAACTCTTCCAGACACGAGGGGCCCTCTCCCGAAGTGGCTGAACTTGAACTGGCCAACGGCAAGGCAGTGGTTTGCGACGACGACATGGAAGGTGTCGTTGCCATAACTGCCGACGATGGCTACCGCAAGTGCGTCGATGGCGAATGGATCAAGATCAAGAAGTTTGAAGCCATGAAGGCCGACAAAATCATCGGCCAGCTCGACGACGATGACAATGATGGCGACGATGATGACGCCGATACGGAATCCAGTTCCTCACAGAAACAGTCAAGTTCTTCTAAAAAGCCATCCATTCTTGATGACGACGGCGATGATAATGATGGCGACGATGATGACGTCATCCCGAGCTCCTCTAGCAGTGTCATCCCGAGCGACAGCGAGGGATCTAGTAGCAGCAAGGGTGGCTCTGGCGTCATTCCGGGCACCGACCCGGAATCACCCAGTGAAGTCAAAGACGACGGCTATTACAAGACTAACTGCCCCGCAGGCCTCGACTGCAAGTACGCCACAACAACGGAATACCTAAACTCAGAAAAGACATACGGCGAAATTCTTGATACTCGCGACGGTCAGGTGTACAAGACCATCGTAATCTGCGACGAGGACAACAAGAATTGCCAAACCTGGATGGCCCAGAACCTGAACTATGCCCCGGATCCGGAAAAGGTCTCTAGCATGGGCGATTACGCATGGAGCGGCTGCTATGAAAACGAAAGTGCAAACTGTTCCAAGTACGGTCGCCTATACACTTGGGAAGTCGCCATGGACAAGGCGGGTTGCGGTTATGGAAACTATTGCGAAAATAAATACGAAGGAACCCAGGGCGTTTGCCCGGAGGGCTGGCACCTACCGAGTGTGGATGAGTGGGATGCTTTATTTACCGCAGTAGGTGGATTTAGAACTGCTGGTGTAAAGCTTAAGTCGGTTGAAGGTTGGAGTAAAAGCTTTTCTGCATCAACAACGGGTACTGATGTCTATGGTTTCTCTGCGTTGCCTGCCGGCGAAGGGTACTACGATGGTGGCTTCGACCTTGTGGGCCGCAGCGCCTACTTCTGCTCTAGTACTGAGGACGAAAATCTTGGTGGTAGCCGCCACGCCTACTACAAGGCCTTGCGCTACTACAGCGAGGGCGCGCACTTGGACGAAGAGCACAAGAACTACAGGAGGTCTGTTCGCTGTCTTAAGGACTAAAGCGATGATGAGTACAGCAAAAGTAAGCTTGCTTACTTTTATTGTCGAACCTGAGCGTAGGCGCTTCAGCGCCCTCCAACTAGACCGATGTAAGTCGGACTAGCGGTTGGCTAATGCAAGCCAACCCAACAGGCCGCCAAGCCGCAAGGCAAGGCGGCCCGAAATTTTTTTTGGGTAGGGCGGAATTTTAGCGGAAAATATAATTATCTAAAACCTATAAATATCTATTTTAATAGACGTCAATTTTTGTCATAAAGTGTAAAACTAAAATTGCGTAGAAATCCCTTTGATTGTGTTGAAAGTTCCATTAAATTTGGAACATTCTGGCTTATGAATATTCAGCCTATTTCATGGAAAGGCATTTTCGCAAGTACAAGGTGCATAGCCGTTTCTATAAAAATATCAATGCGGAAATGGTTTATATGGGGTTCCCTGAAAAATGCATGGACCCCTTGAAACGCGAGGTTGAACTGTCTGGATATTCCTGGATTCAAGTTGATGAAAATCGACAACAACAAGAACAACGGTTTTTCTGTTCGTTGCCTAAAGGACTAAAACTTTTACCAAACCTTTACATTTTTGCCCTTTACAAAAATTCCATATAAACTATAGTTTGTCCCGAGCGTTACGAATAGTCTCCAGACACCTGAGTAAAAATCAGGTGTTTTTTTTTGCAAAAATTCGCCGTTTTTAAGGCGTGTTGTACACAAATCAAACTGGAGGTGTAAATGAATCGTAAACGTGAAATTCCTGAAATATTCGAGAGCAAAACATTTCTGGACCCGACTTATGAACCTGGATTCCGTGAAGTGTTCAAAGATGCCGATACTATTAGGGATTTCCTAAACAGCGTATTGCACCTTGACGGAAATCGTGAAATCGATTCGCTAAGTTTTGAATACGAAGATAGAATCAAGTTTAAGATGCCGTCAGCGAGGTCTGTAGTGTTGGATATTCATGCTTGGACAAAGGATCATCGTTGCGTTGATATTGAAATACAACGTTGTAGTCATCCATTCTTTGTTGATCGGGTCTTGCTATATAGCTTCTTTTTGGCAATTAAGGGCAAACAGAAAATGGATAAGTCTCCTGAGTTTCGGTTGCTTCCTGAATATGAACGTAAGCGTCGAAGATATGAACTTCCCGAAGTGGTTTCCATCTGGATTTGCAATTTTCATCCTCTTGGTGAAGCCCGCTGTTATCGCGAAGAGTGGAACCTGTTCAGTGACTATGATTTGCAAAAGGGAAACGCCTTGCCGGTCTCCAGGAAAATGAATTATATTTTGTTTGACTTGCGTAGCTTTACGAAAAAGCCGGAAGAGTTGAAATCTAAGGAAGATCAGTGGCTTTACCTGCTTTCCAAGGCGGGTGGCAACAACGAACTTCCCGATTTTGACGATGACTATGTTGCCCGGGCTGTGGACCGTCTTCGTATTGACAATGCAAGCGATGAACTTATTCACGCGCAGGAGCAGAAGATGATGTCACAGGATGAGATTGATTGCCGCATTGGCGATGGCGTTGCCCGTGGCGTGGAACAGGGAATACAGCAGGGAATACAGCAAGGCATTCAGCAAGGAATACAGCAGGGAATACAGCAAGGCATTCAGCAAGGCATTCAGCAAGGTGAAAACAATGTACTTGATGCTGTAAAGTCCCTGGGGCTGTCCGAAGAGTTCCTGGAACAAGTCCGGCAGAAGCTTAACGAAAATAAGAGATAGACTACAGCTTAGGTACTCTGACCTTGTCGCCGGCGTTCAGGTGTTCCAGCATGACGCCTGCATTGACGGACTGTAGGGTAGAAAGGACGTAGAAGCGGGGAAGGTTCTGCACGCCCGCACCGTAGGTGCGTTTTAACAGCTTGAACAGGTCTTCGCCTTCCTTGGCTTCAACGACCTTGTACAGTCCGCTGTTAGACGGGTCGGACTGGAGGGCGGAGAGTGCGTTGCTGAACTTGTTTAGGAACTGTTCTGCGTTCTGGTTAGCGCCTGCACTCTTGATTACGCTCCTGGTTGTGGATGAACTTTCGTTGCTCTTGTTGGACTTGCCTGCTTTTGGGGCATCCTTCTTGCCGGTTACCAGGCTAGGCAACTTGAAGGTGGGGGCCTCGTGGGCGTTCATGGCGATGTTCGGCTTGTTCTTGTCGCCCTTCTTGACTGGCTCCAGACTGAGAATGGAGTCAAGGTCGGCGATGTAGAGGCTGTCGGGCCACTCGACTAGGGGCATTTTCTTGTTGACTTCAATGATGGTTGCCTTGGGACCTTCGCTGTCGCAGGCAACGAAAAAAGTGCATAAAATGCCGAAAATCAGGGGGTTAGACAACTTTAAGAACTTGTTCATGGTATAAAAAATACTAAAAAAGTGTCCTGTGCTTGCCAAAATTGCAAAAATTGGCTAAATTTGTGCACTCTAACTCACTTCATAGGAAGTAAAAAAATGAAAGAAGGTATCCACCCTAACTATCAACCGGTCGTGTTCGTCGATGCGAATACGGGTAAAGAATACATTTCCCGCTCCACGAAGTCTTCCGCCGAAAAGAAGACTATCGATGGTGTTGAATATAATGTGATTTCTCTGGAAATCACTGCTGATACTCATCCGTTCTGGACGGGTAAGCAGCATCGCGTGGATACGGCTGGCCGTATCGATCGCTTCAACAAGCGTTTCGCTGGCAACATCACTGGTGCAAAGCGCAAGACCCGCAAGGCTGTTCCGGCTAAGGCTGAAGACGCTGAATAATTAGCGCAAAAGTTTACCCTCCCCGCAGGGGGAGGGTTTCTTTTTTATATTTCCATCAGAATTTTTCAATTTTCAAAAGGATTACGAATGAAGAAATTTGCTCTCCTGGGCGCAGCAGCCCTTATCGCATTCGCAATGACTGGTTGCGAAAAGACTGGTACTATCGAAGGCGACGTTTGCGATGCATTCACTGGCAAGCCGCTGGAAATGCCCACTGTCTGGATGGACTCCACTATTTTCTCCACCCTGAAGGAAAAGTACAAGTTCAAGCAGGAACTCCGCAAGGGTCACTTCAAGTTTGAAAATGTTCCCGTTGGTTCTTACCGTATGATCGCAGGCCGTTCCAAGTATGTGAAGAGCCGCAATCCTATTGAAACTACTGAAGCAAATCCGGATTTGAACGTCAAGCTCTACATCTACAGTGACCAGGTTGATCCGGGTATGTACGTTGGTAGTGCCGAAGGCCCGGTGAAGATTTCCAACCAGTGGGTGATCTGGTCTACCCAGTGCAATGAATCCATCGCTGGCTACCGTCTGCAGTTCCCGCAGAATACAGACGCTGGCAAGGTTCCCGCAAAGCAGGACAAGAAGAAGGGCAAGAAGGGCAAGGCTGCTAAGGCTGCTGCTGACGTGAAGATGACTCCGCTTCCGGAACCGCGCGTCATGGACGGCAACCTGGAAGTGTTCTACCGCAACGCTTCTTCTGTTACCACTCCGCTGGTTGCCAAGACCTATCCGGCTGTGGAAGGCAAGGTTTCCGCTCATGCTGACTGTAAGGGTTTTGACACCGACGAAAAGGGTCTCTTTGCAGACAAGGATAAGGGCACTGACCTGACCGTGACCTACATTGCAGAAAACCTGTTCAAGATCACTGGCAAGCTGCCTGCTGGCAAGCAGATCATCCAGTTCTCTCAGGACGGCAAGACTCTGCAGACCTACTACTTCGAAGTGAAGTAAGGCGAGTGTCGCAGGAGCAAGCTTGCTTGCTTCTATGACCGAGCTGCGCGTACTGCACTCGTAGAGTGCAAGTGAAGTAGTCTAATCTGACTTTGAGCCCCGTAACCATACAGGTTGCGGGGCTTTTTTTGTATGTACTGGTTGTAAAATTGCTAAATTGGCCCCATTATGAAAAAGTGGATTTCTTCCCTGAATTTAAGCCGCAAGGATGGCATCATCGCTGCGGTGACCCTCGCGGTTCTTGTTATCGCATTCCTCATTTTTAACAACCTTTCTGTCCCCTATGCTAGGCGTTGGGATATTGACTGGGGCTACTACTCCATTCTCTCCACGTTCATCCTGATGTGCGTGGGGCTGGTGGTGAACGCGCCCTTCGTGGCGAAGCACCTGAAGGATCGCATGCCCTCCGGTAGGGACTGGTGTTGGCTTGCCGTTATCCTGATTGTGTTTTCCGTGTTCATCTTCTCGAATATCGAAAATTCCCATCGAGTGCTCAGTGATGAAACCAGCTGGGAATCTATGGGTCTCCAGATGTTCTTCCAGCATACAGGCGGCATCTGTAATGAAGGTGTGTGGAACGATGGCGTATTGAACTGCGTTACGGAAGTGAACAACTTCAAGGGCAAGGCTCTGGGCTTTGTCTATTCCCTGGTGTTCAATTTCATGGAACCGGGCCGCGATACGGCTTTGCTGGTGAATTACCCGTTCTACATTCTGAGTCTCATTGCATTCTTCTTTGCCCTGACAACCTGGTTCAGGAGTGGGAAGCTTGCCTTGGCTGCTACGGCATTTTTGGGTGGCATGCCTATTTACCTGCTGCAGTCCCGTTCCGCTTCCACTGAAGTGCTCTACATCTTCCTCCTTGCGGTACTTATGGCCTGGTATGCTTTTGTGCCGGCCAAGAAGGTAACCTGGAAACATTTCCTGCTGACTGTTCCGCTTTTGGGATTCTTTGCCCAGACTCGCCAGGAAACGGTTTTTGCATTCATTCCTTTCGCTCTTTACTACATCAACTATTTCCGTGAACGTCCTTATCGTTTGCCTTTGTTTGTTGCTTCTGTCATTGCGGTTAGCTGGCCTTCTGTGAATACTATGGCGGCTTATCGCGGTTACGATTTCCAGGGGGGCGACCATGCTGCTCACTCTCTGGAAAACTTCTGGTTTAACCTGAAGACCAACCTGGAAGTGATGATGAACCTGAAGCAGGATAGTGCTTTTGGGGGCATCATGGAAAATCCGTTCTACACCACATTTACGGTAATCCTGCTTGCGGCGACTGTCTGGCTGTTGTTCCGCATGATTTATTCCAGACGCTATGTTCGCGGATTTATCCTTGGCATTACGTTCTGCATTCAGATCTTTGTGATCATGCTGAATGTGTCTGGAACTTTTACCATCGACATCAATCAGCGCTATGTTTTGGTAGCCTTGCCCATGTTCGCCCTGATCATGGCTCTTGGTTTGTATGATGCTCTGCAGTTTAGCACCAAGATGAAGACTGATGCTGCTGCAAAGATCGTGATGGCGGTGGCATGCCTTCTGTCTGTGAGCTTGATGCTGTACCATGCTCCCAGCTACAAGAACAACATGCTTTACTACAAGAACAAGCTTCTGGGTGAAGAGGATTTCCTGGACCAACATCTTGAAAGCTTCCCGGAAAATTCTGTGTTCATCTACTCTAGGCCTTGGCAGATGCTGGCTTCCCGTCATTCCTCCTTCAGCGAAAGAACGTTTGAAGGCTGGAGCACGGAGACTTTTGCGGAATGGATGCAGAAGTCCGGTGGAAATATTTACCTGGTGCGTGGACAGGATGGCTATGGTGAGGTAAATCGCAATAGCCGCGTGGTGGGTTTCAAGACCACTAACCAGATTGACAAGATTCTGGACAGTTACAAGAATGAACGTGTCCTTCTCGAAAACAAGAAGTTTGGCTATCCTCTGGTTATTTACAAGCTGAATTCAAAGAAGGGTGTTTCCCATTATGCCCAGAATTTTGTGGTGTCCGAACAGAGTGAGGGGATGTTCACCATTGGCAAGCGTTTCCCGGAATCCATTGCCTGTGACTACTCTCTGAATGGAGAACCTCAGAATGAACTTTTGATTTCTGTGGAGGCTGATACTCTGGAACTGGATTCTGCCAAGATTCGCGAAGGCATGAACCGTGCTGTGCTGGTTTGCGCCATGCCGGACGATGACACCATTCATGTCTATAGGGATTTCTTTGTGGAAAGCGAAAAGGTTGCCCTGCTTTCTTCCCTGAAGATGGATTCCTACGAACAGGATTGGGGCGCTCCGCAGATGAATGAATCCGTGGAACATCATAAGTTGACCCTGGATGGAGAACCTTTCCGTTATGGTGTGGGTTCTCATGCTAATTCTCGCATTGTCTATTCTCTGCCTAGAGCATTTGACCGGTTCCATGTCGTTGTCGGCCTGGATGACGAAAGTGCCTGCGGCGATGGAGCAATCTTCATTGTTGAGGCGGATGGTCGTGAAATTGCCCGTACCAAGAAACTGTATTCCACTGAAAAGGAACGCCTGGATTTGGATATCGGCGGTGCTGGCAGCCTGCAGCTGATTCTGGATATGGGTAAGGATAAGGACTGCGACCATGGCGACTGGGCCGATGCCTGGCTGGAGGCCACTCGTTGAAAATCCTGGTAGCTCCTTTGGATTGGGGGCTTGGGCATGCAACTCGCTGCGTGCCCGTTATTCGGGAGTTCATTCGTCAGGGGGCAGAGGTAGAACTGGCTGTAGTAAGGGCCAATGCATCCTTGCTTCGTGAAATTTTTCCGGAGTTGCGCCAAAGGCTTGCTCCCAGCTATAACATTGTGTATCCGAAGCATGGCTACAACATGGGACTGTGGCTTCTGAAAAATAGCAGTCACATGAATGCGGTCATGCGCTATGAACGGCGCTATGCCGATGAAATGGTGGCTCGCCATGGCTATGATGTACTTCTCTCGGACAACCGCTTTGGCTTTTATTCCAAGAACGCCTACAACATTTACATGACGCACCAGCGTCGAATTGCTTTCCCGAAGGCCTTTAGCGCTTTTGAACGTGTGGGGGAGATTTGGCATGGCAAGATCATGTCCCGCTTTGATCAGGTGTGGGTTCCTGACTTGGAAGAGGCTCCGGGCTATGCGGGAAATTTGTCCCATGTGGCGGACCGTTCAAGAAAGGCTCGTTTTGTTGGCGCCTTGTCTCGTTTTGATATTCCGGAAACATGTGGCTCTTCTGTTGGTGTGAAAGAGTACAAGGTGGTTGCTGTAATCTCGGGCGTGGAACCAGCTCGGTCCCAGTTTGAAAATCAGTTGCGTGAGGCCCTGCGAAAAATTCCAGGGAAGCACATGATGATTTTGGGGCGTCCTTCCGCAACGCAGAAATGCTGGACCGAAGGTAACATCGTGTTCCACAATCACTTGCCCACGGAACCGTTCGCCGCGGCGGTTCGTGACGCCGAGTGGGTCGTCAGCCGCGGCGGTTACAGCACTGTCATGGACATGGCTGTTCTTGGTGCCAAGTGCATTTTTGTCCCGACTCCGGGACAGTATGAACAGGTTGTTTTAGGACGAAATCTTTCTGCAGCAGGCTTTGCCGCATGCATTCCCTCAAAGGAACTGTGTGCAGAATCTTTGCAGAAAGCGTTCCGTACCCAGGTGGCATTGCCGCCGCCTCCTGCGCAGAATTTGCTATCGTCTGCTGTAGAAAATGTTTTTAAGGAAGTAAAAGATTTGAAGATCTCACATAAGGGCTAAGGTATTCTGATGAATAAATTCGTTCTCGCATTTCCGATTAATGTCTCCGCACAGGAGCCCTTTCAGATAACAGAGTTTGTGCAGGTGACTGCCGATACAAAAACGCTCATCATACCTGGTTGTAGTGTACAGTTTGATGTGGTTCGCGCTGGTGCTACTGCAGGCCTTTCGGAAATTTTCAATGAACACAAGGAAATTTCTGCAGAGGATGCCAAATCCATTGACGGTCACAAGTCTTTGCTGTTCCTCCTTGGCCAGGTGAAGACGGCTGACGATCTTCGTATGGTGAATGTCGCAATCCTGAAAATGTTTACCGCAGGAGCCATGGGCGTCTATATGCAGCAATCTGGTACCGCCTGGACCGCAGCAGATTTTCGTGAAGAACTGGATGATGCAGAATTTCCGATGGATCCCTGGATCAATTTTGTAGAAGGTTCTGATACTCTTTATACGCTGGGTCTTGAATCCTTCGGCTTGCCGGATCTCTGCATTTCTTCCAATGTGCTGGATGGCACTACATTGGCGGGTGAAGCTCTTCGTGACATTCTTGGCGTTGTTGCGGATTCCATTTTCGTGGATGGCATTTCTGCAAAGTCTGGTTCCGAGGTGGATGGCGGTGATGCCGGTTCCTTCTTCCTCCGCGCAGAAGCAAAGAGTCCCTTCCCGAAGGATTCCCCGGAATTCAACAAGCAGGGAATCATGCGTCTTTCCAAACGCTAACGTTTCCTGAATGCAGGTCGTTATGGAAAATGAGTATCTCCTGTTTATCGTTCTGATTGCTGTTATTGCGGTCCTGTTTGCTGTAATCTATATTGTGGTGATGCCGCTTGTTCGCCGGTTTGCCGCAAAAACTGAAAACAAGCTGGATGACCTGCTGGTGGAAAAGAATACCATTTCCAGAGCGCTGCAGGTGATTCCTGCCATGATCTTTTCAGCGGCACTCCCTCACGTTCTTCAACCTGAAACGGCTCTTTGGGATATATGCAGTCGCGGTTCCAATATCTGGTTTACCCTTCTTGCCTTTGCTACGGGCTGTTCCCTTATAGATGTGGTGGAAGATATCAATGGGAAAAGTAAGCGTACGCAATTACGCTCCTTCCATGGGGTTTTCCAGGCATTCAAGGTTGCTGGCTTTTGTATTGCCGCCATTTTAGTGGTAAGCCAGGTAACGGAAAAAAGTCCTGTAATTATTTTATCTGCAATGGGAGCCCTGGCAACCGTATTGATGTTGGTCTTTAGGGATTCCATTCTTGGGGTTGTTTCCGGTGTGCAGATTAACCTTTCTGACCTTTTGCGAAAGGATGACTGGATTGAAATTGAACGTCATCATACGGATGGTCGCGTCATTGACATCACCCTCACTTCTGTGAAGATTCGTAACTGGGATAATACCATTTCCGTGATTCCTGCCTATGACCTGATTACCAATTCATTCCGGAACTGGCGTGGCATGGAGGAATCTGGCGGTCGTCGCATCAAGCGTTCCCTCTTTATAGATCAGAAGAGCATTCGTTTTCTGACCAAGGATGAAATTGTAAAATTGCAAAAGGTGGAAATTCTTGCCCCCTACCTTCAGCAGAAAATGAATGAGATTGACTCTTACGATAAGGGTGCGTCGTCTATATTGAACGGTCGTCGCCTGACCAATATTGGAACCTTTAGAGCCTATTGTTCTGCCTACCTGAAATCAAATAATCAGGTGCATAAGGGCATGACGCTAATGACACGTCAGTTGCAGCCCACTCCAGAAGGGCTGCCTCTGGAAATTTACGCATTCACATCGACTACGGAATGGGTTAAATATGAAGATATCCAGTCTGACGTGTTTGACCACCTGATAGCGGCGCTACCTGAGTTTGATTTGAGGCTGTTCCAATACGCATCTATGCCCGGGGAACGGCACTAGAATCATCATTTTTTCTACCTTTCCCGGTATGAAGATTGAAGACTGGCGCATTCGCATTGACGAAATTAACGATGAACTGATCGCCCTTTTGAACAAGAGGGCTTCCTTTGCAACTGAAATTGGCAAGCTGAAAAAGGAACAGGGATTGCCTGTTTTTGACGCTAGCCGTGAAAACGCCATTCTCGATCGTGTGGCGGTTCTTGCCCAGAAGGCTGGTGGCCCTTTGAGTGAAGAATCCGTACGACGTATCTTTTTGACCATTATGGAAGAAACCCGCAAGGTGGAGGCCTAAATGAAAAGGATTGCCATGGTGGGCTTTGGGCTTCTTGCAAGTTCCATTGCTGCAGCCATTAAACAGGCTAAGTTGCCGATCACTATCCGTGCGGTCAGTTCACCTTCAACCCTGCAGCGGGCTCGGGATATGGAACTTGCCGATGAATTTTTCGGCTATGATGAAACGGAAAAGTGGGCTGCAGATAACGACCTGATTTTGCTCTGTGCTCCGATTCTTCATATCCTCAAGACTATTGAAAGTTTGAAGAATGTCTCCTGGGCCAATTCGCAGGCTGCAGGTGGCAAGACTATTCTTGTGAGCGATATTGGCAGTACCAAAGTGGAAATTTGCAAGGCAGGCGCAAAGTTGCCGGCGCCTTTCCGTTTTGTGGGGAGTCACCCCATGGCCGGTTCCGAAAAGCGCACTCTGGAATATAATGATCCTGCCATTTTTGAAAATGCCTACTGGTTCGTCTGTCCGCCGGAGGGTACGGAAGAATCTGTTTATGCACCATTGCTGGAACTGATCAAGTTCCTGGGGGCAAATTCTGTGGTGTTTCCGCCGGAACATCATGATCGCACTATGGGCTGGGTAAGCCATATGCCCCAGATGCTCAGTTCTACCTTGGCAGCCAATATGCCTGCTCGTCTGCTGGACAATAATTACCAGCACTATGCCGGTCGTGCTTTTCGCGATATGACTCGCATTGCGGCCTCCGGTTGGGGCATGTGGCATGACATTGCTGTCACCAATCGCGCAGAGACAGTGAAGGCTCTGGAAGAGGTTCGTGATGGCGTAAATCGCACCATCGATGCTATGAATGCATTGAACGTAGTGCAAGATGGCAAGCCTGCTGCAGACGATGCCTCGGGTGCCCTGGAAGCGGTTTTCAAGGCTGGTAATGACGGCCGAGCCAGTTTGTTTACTCCTGGCCGTAATGCCGCTGCCGCTTTTTCTGAAATTACGGTTCCCCTGAAGGATGTACCGGGCGCACTTTTGGCGGTAATGCAGCCTCTGGCTGACGCCCAGCTGAATATTCGCGATATTGAATTGATGAAGGTTCGTGAAAACATTGCTGGCACTCTTCTGCTTGCATTCAAGACTCATGATGAGGCTGACAAGGCTGTTGGCATTTTGCAGAACCTCGGTTACGAAGTAAAGGAACGTTAAATGGAATTCACGCTGAATCCCGACCGCGAACGAATGAACTTGACCCTGGTGATGGCCCTTCTGGTGAATGGCCGCACCGTCCTCGAAGATTTCGCCTGGGCCACGGGCAGTGCAGATTTTGCGCTGGCCCTTAAGGAATTTGGCTTGACTTACGAGCAGCAGGGGCACCTGTTGGTATTGGATGGCAAGGGCTTCCAGTATTCCCTGCCTTCCATGCTGCCCTTCAATTTTGGCGAGCAGGAAAACGTTCTGCTGTGGACTCTCGCCAGCCGCGATTCGGAGCAGGTCTATACCTTCGCTGCGGAAAATGACGAAGCGGGTATCGCTCAGGTGAACTCCGCCAAGGAAACGCTGATGCGCTACTTTAAGGTGAAGGCGTTGACGGATGAACCGGCGAAGTTCATGTTCAGCTTCTCTCCCGACGAAATGAACGTGAAAAAGGATTCCCTGGGAAACGTTTCCAGTATTTTTAGAAACCGCTTGCTGCTTCGCGCCCTGATTCGTAGCGAATACCTGAGTTTTGAGGAAAAGTCTACGGTGCATGACCAGTGGACTCGCATTTTGATTTATTTCGGTGCCGCCCTGAAATACGAAGGTCGCGGCATGGAACAGCTCAGCGAATTTGAACGCCGCCTGATGATTGCCCAGGGCAAGAAAATTGAACGCACCCAGGTGACGGAACTTTCTGAAACGAAGGTGATTACCGCCCGCGAATACTATGTTCCTGGCGATACTACGGAAGCCGTCGCGTTTGCTTTGCTTGCCACTATCGGTAATATGCCCAAGGAAAATATGATCCGCCTGAAGAATGTGGATCTGAATACCAGCCGTGCTGGTGCCTTGACTTGCCTGAAACGCATGGGAGCCAATGTGGAAACGGTTTCCCGCCGTGAAAAATATGGCGACGTTTTCGGTGATATTGAAATTTATCCTATGGCTGCAGGTAAGCGCCTGCAGGGAAGACGCTTCTCGGAAGATACTGTGGCCACCTGCTTTGATGAGTTTGCTTTCCTGGCTGTGGCTGCATGTTACGGTGAAGGAGAAACAATCCTTCGCCTGCCAAAGGAACGCCGTGCGGAAATGCGTCCCATTAACGATTTCTTTGCGGAACAACTGCGCAAGACTGGTGCAGAAGTGGGCGTGTATGATGACGGCCTCGTGATTCGTGGTCTTGAAACTGTTGTTAACGGTTCTGATTTTGATGGCGGAGAATGGCCTCAGATTGGTCTGGCCTTGAGTGTACTTTCCATTGCCCTTGGCAATGAGGAAACTGTGGAACATAGTGAATTGGTTGAATCCATGTTCCCTGGAACTTTGGAAAAACTCCGCATGGCCATGGTTCCTGAAAAAACGGATAAGGCTTCCGACAAATAGCGGGTGAGGCTAGTATGAAGGAATTTAAGACTATTGGACTTGTGGGCTTTAAGGAAAAGAGTGCTGATCTTGCTTTCGCAATGCAGCAGATAAATGACTGGGCCGCAAAGCACCCTCAGGTTAAGTTCCTTGCCTTGGAAACCCTGAAGGATCATGTCAAGAAGCCTTTGAAGATTGTGAAGGAATCGGCTCTTTCCAAGTGCGATTTGCTTTTGGCCATTGGCGGCGACGGTACCGTTCTTACGGCTGTGCATATGTCCTTGGGCCACGACATTCCCGTTCTTGGTGTAAATGCTGGCCATGTGGGCTTTCTTGCGGAGACCCGCGTGTATGCCCTGGCTCAGACCCTGGATGATTTGATTGCGAGCAATTTTACTACCCGTGAGCGCATGATGGTTGATGCTTCCGTCTATCATGGACGTAAGTGCATTGCTAAGCAGACTGTCTTGAACGAAGTCCATTTCCGCGCGCACATGCCGGACCGAATGGTGAACGTGAATGTTACCTATAATGGAACGGATATGACGGACTATTGGGCCGATTCCCTGCTGGTGTCTACACCGACAGGCTCTACTGCCTATAATCTTGCTGCAGGTGGTCCGATTCTGCACCCGTCAACACAGGCTGTGGTACTTACTCCGGTGGCTCCCGGAAGCCTTTCTGTACGTCCTCTGGTTCTGCCGATTACTTCGAAGGAACTTTGCATCCAGAGTGCGGTGGGCAAGTCACTGGACCTGGTATTTGATGGTCGTATTACCATCGAGCTGAAGGCTGGTGATGTGGTGAAGCTCATTGAAAGCAAAAATGTGGCAACCTTCATCAGGATGCCACACACAGGTTTCGTCGGGGCCCTTCGCGAAAAGCTGGGCTGGACCGGAAAGCCGAAACAGGCTTAATTATTTTGAAATTTACTTGCTGGAAGGGATGGCGCTAATGCCGTTCTTCCAGGCATCTAGGGCTTCTTCGGAAGTGTCAACGCCCCAGTCGGCTTCGTAGCTCTTGCTTTGGCTAAAGATGACGAGACCCTTGATTTTCGGAAATTCCGTGGGCAGAACTTCGAACATGTTCTTGAACCATTCGGCCTTGCTGCCGCCGTGTTCGGTGCAGGAAAACTCTGCCAGGAACATGGGCTTGTCGTAAGCGGAAAGGGCGTCGTAGGCGGGCTTGAAAACTTCGGAGAAGGATTGCCAATGGGACCAGCTCTGTGCGGTTCCCCAGTTGTAGCCATCGATGGATGTGTAATCTACGTAGTCGTCGCCGGGATAGGAGCCGGTGAGGGTGGCGCCTGCGCTGCTGCCTGCGTTGGTTGTCCAGATCCATTTCACGTTAGTGGCGCCTTGTGCGCGGAAACGTTCTACGATGTGGCGGAATGCGGCGGCCACCTTTTCTTCGGCATTGTTTGCGGGATCCTTGCCGGTTCCCCAGGTGTACCAGTCGCCATTGGATTCGTGGAGGGGACGCAACCAGATTTCTGCGCCGAATTCCTTGACGCCCTTGGCGAAGTCATCCAGGTAGGCGTCGGTCTTGCCGTCCAGAATGTCCTGGGCGGTGTAGGGCTGAGGCATCCAGGTGATCATCATGATGGAACCGCGGCTCTTTGCCATTTCGGCGTAGGGCTTGGTCCATGCCCAGTCATTGTACTGCCAGAGGACAAAGTGGTTGATCACGTCCAGATGACGGTTCTGCAGTTTCTCGAATGCCTCTACGTTAGCGACGGTGGGCTGAGGAATTTCTTCGGGACCGCCCACCCAGGCGCCGATGAACATGTCGCCGAAATTTTCGGAAGAAGGGGCTGCGCTCATGGAAACCTCCGTGGATGTTGTGGATTGGTCTGCGGTTGTGTTCTGTGAGCCTTCTTGAGTCGCAATTTCCGCAGAGTTTTTTGATGTGGTTTCCGTTGCCGGCTTGGTGGAACTGCAACCAGCAGCGATGAGGCATGCTGCCGCTGTAACCAAAGTCTTAAGAAAATTACGCTTCATAATAAAATCCTCTGGCAATAAATTATGACTTTGTAATTGGAATGACTAAAATTTTAGGAATTCTAGAAACAAGAAGTGTTTTAACTGTTTTTACTTCAAGTTAATCAGACCAAAGCCTGCCAGGCAAACTAGAATGCCTACCACTTTGTTCCAGGTGATGGCTTCGTCATAAAGTCCATAACCCACGAAAATCAGGATGATAGCGAGAATGGTGGCCTGCACGATTTGCGCGATGCTTACGGGCCAGCCGGCTTTATAGGCATAGATGAAACCCACTTCAAGGCCAACTACAATAAGGCCGAGAACGATGGGGGCCCAGTTCAGTTGTTTGAATTCCGCAAGCAGGCTGCCGGATTTTCCCAAAATAAAATAGAGAATGAGGGATGCCACTGCGCCGACGGTGTAAGTGATGGCGAGAGCTGCAAAGGGGTTCATTCCCTTGGATACGGACTTGGCACAAATCTGATAGATGACGTTACAGGCGATGATCAGGGCCATGGGCCAAATGTAAGCGAACATGGCAGGAATGTAGAAAAATCTCGTCATAAAAAAGGCCGCTCCAAAATCGATGGGCGACCTCTAAGATTGTTTTCGTCGAGAGTGTTACAATATGAAAAATGCGCGGCAGGGCGAATCGCGATTTACGCTTTTTCCTTGTAACCGCACTTGGGGCAAACGCCGTTTTCGTCCAGGGCGATTCCGCAGAGGGGGCAGCGCTTGACCGTGCTGGTGACGGGGAATTCCTGGGAGGCGGCGTTCACTCCGCTGGTGAATGTAATCTTTGCGATGTTCAGCTTCATTTTCAGAAGGTCGTAGACAATCTTGATCATGCCTTCCACCGTCATGGTCTCCTTCGTCACCACCAGGCGGCAATCCGGGTAAGCCGTGGCCAGCGCCGTCTTGAACGCAGGCCCCTTCATCTTGTTTTGCGGATGGCCGTTCCTGATGCCCTGCTTTTCGTAGACGTCCAGAATTGCGGGGAGCAGCGGGTCGTCTTCACGCAGGATGAGGGCGTGGTCGAAATTCCGCAGAATGTCCCAGGCGGTCTTCTGAATTTCATTGCAGGGGAACACCATGTTCACCCCGGTGTTGATGGAATCCTCCACTTCGATGGTCAAGATCCCCGTGTGACCGTGAAGGTATTGCGCCTCTCCCTTGAAACCGTAGAAACGGTGGGCGTACTGCAGGCTGAACGTTGTGTAGCTTCTCATATTCTCTCCTTGTTCGCATGGCGAACGCTGATGGTTATACCTGCAGTATATCAAACGGAGAGAGGGAAGGACAAGGGGAAAATTTTGTGGTTTGGGTGTGGAGATCGCTGTGGGAGCCTTTGCTGTCGCGGCACTAGCCGACGTTCTCTTTTTCTTAGCGAAGTTCGTTGAGCAAGTCTTCGAGAATGTAGCCGTCGCTCATAAGCTGCAAACCAGTTTCAGGCTGCAGAAGTAACTTGTGGGTGTTGGATGCGAAAAAGATTGATAAAGCTGTTGCGCTATCAATATTCTTGGCTTCGGCCAGTTTCTTTACAAGTCTTGCTTCCTTACGCCAAAGAACTCCATTTTGCATGGCTAGACCTCCTCCCAGCGAACGAAATTCAATGATTTATCCAAAACTTCTTGGGAACGGAAGCAAATTTGATGATTGACCTTTTTGTATTGTAACTGCCCAAGAGCTTGTTCTGTGGTTATAATCCCGTTCTCGTAGTTCTCAACAGTATCGATAACGTTGTCGTTGGCGACACCGCCTTCAATAACGTCGTATAGACTTTGCAAATTTCCACCGTTGCGACAATCGACAACATAATCAAGCCATTCCATGTCATAAACCTGGAATTTCTTGTAACGCGAACCAAGTGAAGCTAGGAAGTCTTCGTCAAAATTGAATTCAGTGACAAACGCCTTTTTGACGCCCTTTTTGAAGGCTATGATCTTGGCCCACTTTACGGCTTGCTCGTGTAAACTTGTAAGATAAAATCCTTGGCCGAAATCAACCTTGTTACGCCCGTAATTGACAATTGGCTTTTCTACAGCTATGTCGGAACCGTGAAAAAGAATCATATGTTCTGAGCCTCCCGATTTTGCAAGGATTCGATGATGAAATCGGAGACCCAGTCAAGGCTCTGTGTATGCAGTTCCTCGTAAAATGCAAACAAGCCGCTTTTTACGATGTCGTATTTTTGCAATCGTGAGAATAAATCAGAAGAACTGACGCCGAGTTTGATCGCTGCATTTTCAATTGCTGCGACAGCAAGGTGAGTCTTCCGATAATCCAGGTCTTGTGCAATAAATTCGGCTGCCATGATAGCGAATAAGATACAACATTTTTAATGCTGTGTCAACATTGCTATTTTCGCGGGGAATACTTCGACTCGCGCGTCGTAATGCCCATAAAGAAAAAGGACTTGAGTTGAACTCAAGTCCTTTAACGCTTTTAGATCCTTCGACTTCGCTCAGGATGACACGTGGATTGCAGCCAGATCCTTCGCTTCGCTCAGAGCCTGCCCTGAGCCTGTCGAAGGGATGACTCGCAAGCGTGTCACTTCACGATATGTCTATGGTATTGACGCCTATGGCGTCAGCGGCTTCGGCTCAGTCATGCCAGAGAACAAGTTCTCTGGCGCGACGTTCGCCTTGCACGCTATTCCTGCAGACGTCCCTTTTCCGACACTCTTGTTATTTGACTATATGACGATGGTATTCTTGGAGGCTGCAGACCTCGAATCTACCGTAGTCGTGCTTGTCCATGAGGCCTTCGACGGTGGAGGTGAGGGCGGCGATGGTGGTGGTGATAGGCACGCCGCTGACCACTGCCTTGCTGCGCATCTGGATTTCATCGACCATGGCTTCGGCGCCGGTCTCGCTGGTG
>JAZLHK010000019.1:0-66717 GCA_045616805.1 Fibrobacter sp. | reverse complement strand
CGCCTGTGGTGGCTCCGGCGCAACGGATCCTTCCGCAGGAGCGGATTATTCTGATGACACTTATGCGTCGTTGCCTATATGCAATGAAGAAAAAGGAGGCCAAACTTGGTATGTTATTGGCACGTCCAAGCTCTATGTCTGTGAAAATCACGAGTGGGTGGAGACGATCCATTCCAACCCTTCCAACCCTTCCAGCCAGTCCTCAGGAATTCTTACGGATGTCCGTGATGGCAAAACATACAGAACTGTGAGAATCGGCAATCAGACATGGATGGCCGAAAAATCTTAGTTACGAGACCAGCGGTAGCGTGTGCTACGACAACGACCCTGCAAACTGCGAAAAGTATGGACGCCTGTACTCTTGGATGGATGCAACGACGGCTTGCCCCACCGGCTGGCACCTGCCAAGTATAGAGGAATTTGAGGCCCTTTTGAATAATGTTGGATCTTCTGAAGATGAACGATCTAAAAATCTGCGTGCTACTAGCTGGGAAAATGGAACGGACAAGTTCGGCTTTTCCGCTCTCCCTGCAGGCAATTACTACAGCTACAACGAGTTCGGCAGTTTGGACAGCCGCGCCTTCTTTTGGTCTTCTACGTGGGATGGTAGCAACTCTGCCTACATCCTGCACATCTATGTCTTCGGCGCGAGCATCCTCAGCTACGGTAAGTTCCTCGGTCACTCGGTGCGTTGTCTCCAGGACTAAAGCGATTGCGAGTGACGCATAGACAAACTTGTTTGTCTATATGTCCGAGCATGAGCGTAGGCGCCTTGCGCCCTAACTAGGCATCTACGGTCGGTGGGCCACTTTTTTTACAATCCCTTGAGCCAAAGGGCAAAAAACTTGTCATAGACTACGTACCCTTTTGGAGTGTCCATCACAAATTCCTTGTCTAGCAGGTATTCCAGAGCGCGGTTTACGCTGCTTGCTGCCTTGAGCTTGTATTTGCCAATAAATGCACCTGCGTTGATGGTTCGTAGTGAAACATTAGGCATTTCCGAAAGATTCCGCTAGCTTAACCCAAGGGTCTCCCGTTGCTTTCGCAAATTCTTAGAAATTTCATTCATAATGCGCAATATATTGCTTAATTTGTGATTGAATTACAAAATTAGACCGAATTTATCAAGAAATGTGCAATGTATTGCGTGTTTTTGATGCGAAAGCTGTTTTCCTAAATCAATCCTGCCATATAAAGTGGCAGGTGCAAAATTTCTGCGTAGTCCGTCTTGCGGACTTCAAGATCCTTGGTGTACAGGATGTAGGGTGGTGTCAGGTTCTTGTGGAACTTGCCCCAGAACTTGTCCAGGGAAACATGTTGCTTGTAACTACCGGATTTGACCTCGATGGGGCAGATTTTTTCCTTGAGGCCAACCTGGGCTCTAAGTAGAAAATCAATTTCGATGTTGTTTTTTTTGTTTGCTGAATCTGACCTGGAATAGAAATAAAGATTGTGTCCGCTTGCTCGCAGCATTTGCGCCACGATGTTTTCCATGATCATGCCTTCGTTTATATCCAACTTGTCGAAAAGGATTGCCCGATATAACTCGTTGCTTGTATAAGACTTTTCCATGAAGGTCTGTGTAACTAGTAAACCAGTATCCGCCATATAGCATTTTTGTGTTGCAACATCTGCACTTAAGGCAAGGCCCACATTTGGGTCGGTGGCGTTGAAACAGGGATTGATGACCATGGCCTCGTTAAGCCATGTAAAGGAATTTTCGTAGGAACGAAATCTCGCATTTTTATCGATGGTGGAGAACTTGTAGCGCTTTTCTTTACGAGACAGTTGCGCGGGAATTTTGTCTATTAGGGATAAAACTTTTGCCTCATGACCTTTTGCAAATTTGGTAACGTCATTTCGGTATAGTTTTAAGATGTCCCGTTTGACCCGGTCCGCCTTTGCAAAGTCATGGCTTTCCATGTATTCGTTGACTGCCTGGGGCATGCCGCCTACTAACATGTATTCCCGAAAACGGTTCAGCATCTTTCGGTGAAGTGCTGGCCCAAGTGACATCCGTTTTTCCAGGCACATCTTTAGGAATGGGTAGCTGACTTCGTCTCCGTCCGCCCATAGAAATTCCTCAAAAGTCAGAGGAAGAAGGTCAATGCTTTCTTCTTCCGAAGGAATAAGGATGTCCTTTACGTTTTGACGTAATGAAATCAAGGATCCACTTTCGATGTAATCGAAGCGTCCGTCGGCAACAAGGTACTTTATGAGTTGTCTTGCCCTCGGGTAAAGCTGAACCTCGTCAAAAATAATGAGGGATTCCCTTCTGTAGAGGGGGGTCTTGCAGAAGGAGGATAATTTTGCAAAGAAAATGTCAAACTCGCTGGTCTCGTTTTCAAAAAGTTCTTTGATTTCTTTGGCGATGTTTCCGAAATCGAGAAAAATATGGCTTCGATACTCGTTTTTAGCGAATTCCTTGATCAAAAAAGTTTTCCCGACGCGCCTTGCTCCGTTAATTAGGAGGGCTGTTGTTCCCTTACGCTGATTTTTCCACTCCAGAAGCTGATTATAGACGGATCTTTTGAGCATCTTAAATTTCTCCTAACACGAAAGTGCTAATATAATATAACAAAAACTGCACGAAAGTGCTGATATAATTGAGTGAAATATGCACGAAAGTGCAAGTATAAATTTAAGTGAATCTACACAAAGTGCAGGTATGATTGCATACGCCTTGTCTAGGATTGCTTTTATCCCTACTTTCTCTTATGAAACCCGCCAAAAACTCCCGAAAATGCTAATTTCATGAAAAAAGTGATTAGTGGTTAGTGTTTAGTGGCTGGTAAGAATGTCATTACAGAACCGCGAAAAACTGACCACTGTCTACTAACCACTGTTTACTAATACCATGAAAGACAACTGCAAGATTATTCGTGAACTGCTGTCGGCCCAGGCCATGGAATTTGCCCTGGACGAGATGGCTGCAAAGATCGCAAAGATCCATCCTTCCGCAAATGACCTGGTCATCCTCGGTATGGCTAGCCGCGGCATTCCCCTGGCAAAGAAACTGAAGGAACGCCTGGACGCAAAGTTCGGCGGTTCCGTGGAATTCGGAAGCCTGGATGCAACTTTCTACCGCGACGATTTCCATTACCGCAAGCACGTTTCCACCGAGATGCGCATTACTGAAATGCCCGCCTCTGTGGAAGGCAAGACCGTGATTCTGGTGGATGACGTTCTTTATACGGGCCGCTCCACTCTGGCTGCCATGCGCGCCATTCTGGACCTTGGCCGCCCGGCTGCCATTCGCCTTTGCGTTCTCGTGGACCGCGGTCATCGTGAACTGCCTATTGCGCCGGACTGTGTGGGCTTCTCCGTAGAGACCGCCCAGAATCAGGAAGTCCGCGTGAAGATTGAACCTATTGATCAAGAAAATTCTGTTACTCTCGTAGAAGTGGAGGCTTAAAGTGAGCGCTTTGCAAATCAAGCATTTGTTCGGGCTCCAGGGCGTGTCCAAGCAGGACATCCGCACTATTTTGGACCATGCAAAACAGTTCCGTGAAATTCTGGAACGCCCGGTAAAGAAGGTTCCTAGCCTTCGCGGTATGACCGTGGTGAACCTGTTCTTCGAAAACAGCACCCGTACCCGCACCAGTTTTGAACTGGCAGAAAAGCGCCTCTCCGCAGACACCGTGAACTTCACTACCGCAAGTTCCAGCGTGAAGAAGGGCGAAACTCTGGTGGATACTCTCCGCAACATCGAGTCCATGAAGATTGATATCGTGGTTGTCCGCCACAAGGGAACAGGCGTTCCCAAGTTCCTGGCTGAACACAGCAACGCCATCGTGGTGAACGCTGGCGACGGCGCCCACGAACATCCTACCCAGGGTCTCCTGGATATGCTCACCATCGAAGAAAAGCTTGGCACTCTCGAAGGCAAGAAGGTGGCAATTATCGGTGACATCCGTCATAGCCGCGTGGCCCGCTCTAACATCTGGGGCATGACCACCATGGGCGCTCACGTGACCCTTTGCGGCCCCAGCACTCTGGTTCCCCGCAATACCGAACTGCTGCAGTATCCCGAACTGGCGGGCTCCGTCAGCTGGGAAACCGATGTAAAGAAGGCTGTTGCCGACGCCGATGCCGTTATCGCTCTTCGCCTGCAGAACGAACGTATGGACGACGCGCTTCTCCCCAGCACCCGCGAATACCGCAACTTCTTTGGCATTACCGAAGAGGTTCTGGCTTGCTGCAAGGACAAGGTGATCATTATGCATCCGGGTCCCATCAACCGCGGCGTGGAACTGGATTCCGATATCGCCGACGGTGAACATTCCGTTATTCTCGATCAGGTGACCAACGGCGTCGCTGTCCGTATGGCTGTTCTCTTCCTTTTGGCTGGAGGTCGTGAAAATGCGTAGAAAGCATACTCTTTCCGATTTTAATTGCGTTGAACTGAAGAACGTTAAGTTCTGGAATGGCGAAAAGTTCGAAGCTCGCGATTCTGTCTATGCAGGCCTTGCCAATCGCAAGTTCGCTTTCTGCAACAAGGAAGACCTTGCTGACCAGGATGTCAAGGTTGTGGATTGCAACGGTGCGCTGGTAATGCCCGCACTCTTTGGCCTTGGGCTGGATTTCATGGAACCGCTCCGTGACGACGTCTATACATTCAATGACGGTCTTGATGCCATGCATCGTGGCGGTTTCTTCGGTGGCCTTTATGAAAGTGCCGCAAATCCCATTGATGACTGTGAAAAGCTTTCTGCCGCCAACGATCGCCTGGTAAAGGATTCCATCTACTCTGCCTTGGCAATCAAGTTCCTGGGCGCATTCAGTAAGGACTTTGGTTCCGACCACCTGTCCGAGATGATGGAACTGGCAAACGGTCTTGACGAAGATGACGACAGCTTTGAAGGTGTGGCTGGTTTCGGTGACGGTAATGCTGCCATCCCTCATTCCCGCTTCCTGCGCCTTGCCATGGAATACGGCAAGATGACCGGCAAGCGTTTCTTCTTCCAGCCTATGGACAAGACGCTGCGCAAGAGCGGTTGCGTTCACGAAGGTGCCTACTCCGATATGCTTGGCATGAAGGGCATTCCCCGCATTGCAGAAACCATCGCTGCCTATACAGTTCTTGAAACAGCTCGCTTCCTTCAGGTGCCGGTCCATTTCAAGCAGGTGACCTGCGGTGAAACTCTTGACCTTGTTCGCAATGCCCGCAAGAACGGCATGGACGTGACCTGCGATGTAAATCTTTATCACTTGCTTCTGGATGATTCCTGCCTTACGGAGCTGAACTCTGCTTACCATATTCTTCCGCCGATCCGTTCCGCTGCTGACTGCGAGGCTTTGTGGAAGGGTATTGAAGACGGTACGGTAAATGCCATCAGCATGAACCACACTCCGGTCCGCGAGCAGGATACCGAAGTCAACTTTGAAGATTCTGTTCCGGGTGCATTGTCCCTGGAAGTTGCCCTGCCTGCCATTTGGAACAAACTTGTGGCCCGCGTAGGCGAAGCTCGTGCCATCGAACTTCTTTCTACGGCTCCTGCCAAACTTGCTGGCGTGGATGTCCCTGCCTACGAACCGCAGGTGGGCGGTGTGGCAAACTTTGTGGTCCTTAATCCGAACAAGGCTCACGTGGTTGCCAAGTCTGAATTCGCCGGCCATGTAAGCAACTCTCCGCTGCTTGGCAAGGAACTGCCATCCACCATCGTTGGTTCCTACATCAACGGTATCTGGACCGAGGTGTAATCGGAGTAACTGCAAATGGTTCTGCCCATACAGCTGGCCTGGGTCGTCCTTATTGTCGTCCTGCTTCTCTTGTTGGTAATCCTGTTGGAGGTCCATCGCTCGAATTATCGAAGAGAGCATGAGGTAATGGACGGTACCGATATTTTCGATGAAGGCGTCAAGGCTTTAGGCCTTGCCGAGAAGGAGGTGCATACTCTTGAAAAATTGGTGCGTTCTTCCAAGTTTGAAAATAAGGATGCTGTATTGAACTCGTCCTTGCTGTTTGAAACGGCCGTTACGAATTTTTATGAACTTCGTGACGTTTTCAGTGTTAGTGACGAAACGCTGGAATCGGTAGCTCGTTTGCGCGAATTACTGAAATTTTCTGCTTCTAGCGAACAGACGACGGTATGTTCCTCCCGCCAATTCAATGTGGGTGACCGAATAGACGTCATTATGGAAAACGGAACCAAACTGAAACATTCCGAAATCGTCTGGAAAAACGAGAAGGAATGGGCGGTCCTCTATGACGGAAGTCTGGGGGTTGCATCTCGGTTGATTGGCTCCTCTGTCCGTGTTCGTTGGACCCGTCCGGAGGATGCGGTTTATTCTTCTGTACTGAAAATTCGTTCGGCAACGCATAATAGTTTTGTCCTGGGGCATACCGCTGCCCTGGAAAAACAGCAGCTGCGTCGTTGGGTCCGAGAACTGGTGGATTTTCCTGTAGAGGCGACCTTGGCCGATGGTACGACCTGCGAAGGGGTGCTGTATGACCTGTCTGCTGGTGGTATCCTGATTGGGCTTCCGGTAGAATGTACTAGTGGTCAGCACATTCACATCCGGTTTGATTTGCCCAGCTTTGGTATGCAGGACGTGGAAATTGAAATTTTGCGTAGTCTGGGAAATAGAAATCCCCAATATCCGTCCTTTTTCTCCCAAACGGCATCTTTTACTGGAACCTTCGGTTGGACCCAGGAAAGGGTGCTTCAATATATTTTTGAGGTTCATAAGGCAAAAAAAACGGAAAAATGAACGCGAAAATGGTCTAAGTAGTTCATTTTCAACGAGTTAGATGAATTTGGCGCTTGACATTTGTCTCATATAAAGGTAGAATTAGGGTAGTTATTGTTTCCGATCGGAGTTTTACTTTGGCATTAGGTTTGATTGCTAAAATACGCGGTGAACGCGAAACTGTCGGTATTGATGTTGGACATTTCAGCATCAAGTATGTAAAGGTGTACCATAACAGTCGCGGCGAGAAGATCGTTGTGGATGCTGATTTGGAGCCTGTTCCTGACGGAGCCATCGTTAATGGCGAAATCCAGCGTCGCGAGGGCGAAGCTACTACGAATGCTGATGGCAAGAAGGAAAAGGATGGCTATGAACTTCTGAGTGAAGCCATGTCCAAGCTGATGCTTCGCCATCCCATTGATGAAAATGTTGATGTTGTGGCTTCCGTAAACTGCGGTGCCGGTGCCGGTGGCGTCCTTATGGACCGCTTGAATGTCAAGGTTCCGAAGAACGGAAATGAAGCCGCCATTATTCTCCAGACCGCCCAGTCCCGTCCGCCCTTCGATGACCAGGATAACGTCATTGACTACGAAGTTGTTTCCCGTGAAAATGACGAAGTCAAGGCCAACGTGGTGGCAGCAAAGAACGGCCTTCTGGACTCCTGGGCTCAGTTCTTCCGTGCAAAGGCTTTAAAGCTTTCTGCCATTGACGTTGATATTTTCGGACTTGTGAATGCTTACGTGGCTACCGCCTCTGTGGACGATGCAAAACAAACCGTTGCAATCGTGAACATTGGTGAAAAGAAGATGAGCATTGCTTTCTTGCAGGATGGATCTCTTCATTCCATTCGTGCCATGACCGGTGGTTCTCTGGACTTGCTCTCTGCGAAGCTGTCTACCCATCTTGGTATTGATGCCGCAAAGTGTCATGAAATTTTTGAAAAGGGCAATCTTGGTATCGTGGATGGATTCTCTGAAGCGGAAGTTGAAGAAACTCTGAAGATCGCCTTTGAAGACCTTATGAGCCAGATTGAATTTGGTATTCGCTATTTCTCTTCATCCGAAGATTCTAGCGAACTGAACAAGATTCTTCTGAGTGGCGGCGGAGCATCCATTCCGGGTCTCAAGAACTATATCGCCGAACGCACTGGCGTTGAAACGGATACCGTGAATCCGTTCCGTTACGTTGAATGTAATGCCGGCCTGTTTGGTGAGGGTGGTATCTCTCTTGGCCTCTCTAACATTTACGCCCCTGCTCTGGGACTCGCTATGAGGAAGTTCTAATATGGCGGCTGAAAAGAAAACAAAAACTGCTGTGAAGAATTCTCTTTGCATTTCGATTAACCTGCTTCCTGCGGAATATCGAAAGAAGCAAAAGGATTTTTCTTGGGTAACTGACCGCCGCGTTGTTTGGCCTACGGTTGGTCTGCTTATTGTTGTTGTCTGCATATTCATGATTCAGGGCTTCATTGCCGAGACCACGTCTGGGCTGCAGTCTGAAGTTGACCGTGTGCGTTCCGAGGTGGATCGCCAGCGTCCGCTGCTGACGAAGATTAGCGATCTTGAACAGAAGCAGGGCGTTATCAACACAAAGATCAATGCATTAAAGTCCATTCAGGTGAGCAAGAAGCGTTGGGTAGTTCTTTTTGAAAACGTATCCTCCGTGTTGCCTCCGAATATGTGGCTTACGAACCTTGCCCAGACTGGAGAAAACAATCTGGAAATGAAGGGCACCACATTTGACTTCTCCGAAGTTGCCGAATATATGGTCAAGTTGGAAAAGCAGGTTAGCGTTGAGAGCGTGACTCTGGTGACCATTTCTACGACCAAGGTTGACGGCGAAGAAGCCTATAGCTTCACCATTAGAGTGGTTCTGAATCAGAACCTGGGAGCAGAGGGGTAAGTTATGGGTAATATTGATTTTAAAGACAAAAAGAACATGTACGCGATTATCGTTGTGCTGCTGATTCTTGCAGCTGGCTATTGCGTGTATACCTACATGTGGGATCCCTTTGTTCTTGAACGCGAACGTCTGGAAGGCGAATTGCAGTCCGCCCAGGCAGAGCTGGATAAGATTAACGCGAAGAAGCATCGCGTTGCAGAACTTGAACTGCAGCTGGTTCAGGCTGAAAAGGATTTTGAAAAGCTGAAGGAGATGTTCCCGGAAGAGGAAAAGGTTCCTCTGCGTTTGCAGGACCTGTATTCCGTGCTTCGTAGTTCCGGCGTCCAGATCCAGAAGTTCAATCCGGAAGGTCGTTCTGAAAGAGAACACTACATTGAAAACCGCTATTCCATTGCGGTTAATTCCGGCTATCATATGCTGGGTTATCTGTTTGCTGAAATTGCAAATTTCAATTACCCGACTGCGATCAACAACCTGAAGCTGAGCCGCTATTCCGGCATTGCTGCTGAATTGCAGAAGGCTGAAACTCACGGATGGACTCCGATTACTGTGTCGGTGACATTCAACCTGACCACATACACATCCAAGAAGGTGGCAAAATGATGAATACTAAATTTGCTGCTCTCTGCCTTGCTGCTGCCTTGTCGGCAAATGCGGCTGTCATCAAGGATGTTCGTTTCAATTGCGATTCCAAGAATTGTGGAATGACATTCCAGTTTTCTTCTGCAAAGGATCTTCCGACCTTTTTCCAGAAGTACGATGCAGCTTCTAAGAAGTTGACTCTTGGATTCTCCGGTACAGACTTTGCCTTGGGCGAAGGCAGTTTTGACGTTGATGCATCCTCTGAATGGGTTCGCTCCATGCGCGTGTTCAAGGAACAGTATCGCGGCATGGAATTCCTGAAGATTGAACTTGCGGTAGGCCCCTCCCTTGCAAGTGACAAGAACGAAATTTCCCTGGACAAGTCCAACTTTACCTTGAAGCTGAATGGCAAGTCCGGTAAGGGCTGGACCCTTTCTAAGCTTTTTGCTGATCGTAAGAAGGCTGCCGAAAAGGCTGAACTTCTTGAAAAGAAGCGCCTGGCCGAAGAAAAGAAGGCTGAGGAGAAAAAGGCTCTTGAAGAAAAGAAAGCTGCAGAAAAGCAGGCTGAGCTAGACAAGAAGGCCGCTGCCAAGCAGGCTGAACTCGACAAGAAGGCCGCTGCAAAGGCTGCCGCTGAAGAGAAGAAGCGCCTAGCTGAAGAAAAGAAGGCTGCTGCCAAGCAGGCTGAACTCGACAAGAAGGCTGCTGCAAAGGCTGCTGCTGAAGAGAAGAAGCGTCTCGCTGCCGAGAAGAAGGCTGCGGAAAAGGCTGCTCTCGAAGAAAAGAAGCGCTTGGCTGAAGAAAAGAAGGCTGCCGAAAAGCGTGCTCTTGAAGAAAAGCGTGCCGCAGCAAAGGCTGCTGCCGAAGAGGCCAAGCGTCTTGCTGAAGAACAGAAGAGAATTGACAAGGCCATTAAGGAAGGAGGTAAGGTTTCCGCCCTGCTTCCTAACCTGAAGGAAATGACCGTTCTGGTAGGCTCTGGCATGGAACAGTTCCGACTGGTGGCAAGCACTCCTATCGAGATCAAGAATGTTTCTGATGTGGACAAGGCTTCTACCATTACAATCGGTCTTGCCGGTCCTCAGAAGTCTCCTGTCTTTAAGATTGGTGCAGGTTCCCTGGTGAAGGCTGTTACCTGGGGTGCTAACGGACTGAAGGTACAGCTTCAGCCTAATGCAAAGCCCGTGGTTCTTGTTCAGGAAGGTGCCTTGATTCTTCAGGTGGCCGAAACTAGCGTGAAGAAGGACGGCTTCCGTTTCTGGTCTGCACGTCCGGATGGTATCTTTGTCCGCGACTGGATGAGAAATGCCGAAGAAAGACCTAACTTCGATGCCTTCGTGAACAAGTTTGAAAAGGACAGCAAGAAGATTGTTTCTGGCGCTCAGACATTCCACTTGCGTCCGGTGGTTCGCGAATTGATTGTCGTAGCCGACGAAATCGAATTGTTTGCTGCCCCCAACGAAAACGCTCAGGTGCTTCAGCGTCTGGTCTTTGGTGATCGTCTTGCCAATCTTGATATTAATGGCCTGTATTGCAAGGTTCAGATTGGCACAAGAATCGGATTTGTGAACAAGCGTGCTGTTAGCTATATGGATGAACTTTCTGCTGTTCAGGCTGAACGTCTGAAGCAGGTGGACAAGGAAAGAGGTGAGGTCCTGACTGAAAACGCTCAGAATCAGGCTAGCCAGCTGGACGGCCTCTATGAAGACCGTGTGTCCTATAGCTCCTTTGGTCGCCGAGATCCCTTCGTTGAAATCAAGGGCCTGGTGGAAGAAGGCATCAATATTGACCAGGTTGAACTGATGGGTATTATTTGGGAATCCGAAGAACCCATGGCAATCGTGGTGGAATCCAAGAATCAGAACGTCTCCTATACGCTTAAGGAAGGCGACAAGATTCTTAACGGTAAAGTTCTTAAAATTACACAAACAGACGTGCTTTTCCTGATTCAGGAATTCGGGGTTAGCCGTCGCTACTCTATGAGTCTTCCTGATAAATTTGGGGGTCAAAAGTGAAAAAACTGACTAAAATTCTGACGGTTCTTCTTTTGGTGGCAAGCTTTGCCACTGTATGGGCTGCCCCTGCCGAAGGATCTGTGGCTCCCAACAAGAAGCTGTATGACTTTAACTTCGTAGACATGGATTACGATGCCGTATTCCGTTCAGTCTCCGTGATTGCTGGCGTGGACGTTTTGCTCGCTCCGGAAGTTAAGGGTAAGATTAGCCTGAAGGTCACTAAGAAGACCTGGCAGGAAACCTTGGACATCATCTGTAATCTCAATGACTTGACCTGGGTCATTAATGACAAGTACATCACCATTCAGAAAATGAGTACTTACCAGGCTAAGCAGAAGAAGATTGCTGATGAAGAAAAGCAGGAAGAGGAAAATGCTCCTCTGGTCCGTAAGAACTTCCAGGTTCACCACGCCAAGGCCGATGAACTGGTAAAGGTTCTCGAAAGCATGAAGTCCAATCGTGGCCGCATTACTACTGTGGAACGTACCAACTCCATCATCGTCTACGATACTGATTCCAAGATTGAACAGATGGAAAATGCATTGGAAGAACTTGATGTGGAAACCCTCCAGATTATGATTACCGCAAAGCTGGTGGTCGTGAACAGCGAACGTGCTCGCGAACTTGGTGTTGACTGGACCGCTTCTATGGGCTCTACGGCTCTTACGCCGGGTGCCGCTGGTACTCCTGGTTCTACTTCTGCAGGAACCCGTACAAGCGCTGCGGTTCATTCTTTTCCCCATGGTGGCGTTACTCCGGCTGTGGATGGTGCTACCACTGCAATCTCTGCTAGTCTGCTGGATGGTAACCTCCAGATGGCAATTAGCAACATTATGGGTGATGCTTCTACTGAAGTTCTTGCTAGCCCCCAGGTTTCCACTCTGGATAACACCGAAGCTAAGGTGTTCATGGGTGACAAGGTTTCTATCCGAGTGATTGACGATTCTGGTGAATCTTCTACTCAGATGGTTGAAACTGGTATTAAGCTGACTGTTACTCCCCATGTTTCTGGTGACAACCGCATTATGCTGGATCTCCATCCGGAAAACAACTCCTATGACTATGACTCCAAGGGTGAAATCGTGATTTCCACCCAGGAAGCAGAAACCAAGGTCGTGGTTGCTGATGGCGAAACTGTTGTGATTGGTGGTCTTACCCGTAATGAAACACAGGAATCTGAAAGTGGTATTCCGTTCCTGAAGGATATTCCGCTTCTCGGCAATCTCTTCAAGTATTCTCGTAAGTCTGTGGTGAAGAAGGATCTGGTGATCTTCGTGACTCCGAGAATCATCCGTAACTATATCGGCAATGTTGACATTTCTGAACCTACAGCTGAAAAGGCTGGCACTCAGGAAGTTCCTGAAGCAAAGAAGGTGGAACAGGCTCCTGCTGCAGAAGAAAAGGCTGCAGAACAGCCTGCAGCAAAGGTTGAAGCTCCGGCTCCTGCTGCAGAAGCAACCGCTGCTGAACAGCCCGCTCCTGCTGAAGCTCCTGCAGCTCCCGCAGAACAGGCTGCTCCTGTAGAACAGGCTGCACCTGCGGAACAGACCGCTCCCGCTCAGGAAGCAGCACCTGAAGCTCCTGCTCCCGAATCCGAAAACGGTGATTGGGAATAGGACTTAAAAGTTTTGAGGATAGAAAAGGCCCGCGTTTATCGCGGGCTTTTTTGTATAAAGAAAACCACCAGCAGGCTGGCGGATCCGTAAAAGCCTTCTGGCGGTCATGAGACTACGTAGGAGAACCCCTACATCATCTAATTACGAGTGCTGCTAGTGCCAGTTCCTGGGCGATTCGCGTGCTGCATTTGCCGCTTTTTATTTCATAGTCCAGGTCTGCCAGGCGACGGACCACACGGCAAAGAAGCGGACGGGGCCATGCTCGAGCACACTCTGGAGCCTTACCTTTTACGTTGAAAATAAAGTCGTTCTTGCCAAGTTTCGCTGCGGCGTCCTTCGCTTGCATGCCTTTTGAAAGCAAGGTTGAAAAGTTCAGCAAGTCTACTGCGTAACGGTAGAGGGAACCCACAATCTGAACGGCATTGACTCCGTTGTTCAGCAGTTCGTTCAAGGTGCGGGTGTATTCCTTCATATTCCTGAGACCAAAGGAATCATTGATTTCAAAGGAAACCATTTCGCGCTGGGGAACCACCATGGTGCGGACTAGTTCCAGCGAGATTTTAGGACAGTCCGGAGCGAATAGAAGAACCTTCTCGATTTCTTCGCTAACAAGTTTTGTATCTGTGCCGAGAGCATCTGCCAGGTATTGGCTTGCATCGCGGTCAATGGCCTTTCCGAAGTGTGTAGGCACGGCGGCTGAAATCCACTCAGCCATCTTGTACTGCTTGGGCACTTCAAACTTCTGGATGTCGCTGATTTTGCTGAGAGTCTTATACAGTTCTCCTCGAGCATCCAGCTTTTCAAATTCCAGAAGCAGCTTGCACTGGGGGCCGTGACTGAGCCACTTGGCCAGAGCCTTGGTATCGTCAGCCTTCAGGGCTTCGCCTTTGCGCACCACGACGACCTGTTCCGGTGCGAACATGGAGACCGAGTCACAGGCTGTAATGACAGCATCTGCGATGGACGGAATGTTCGTATCGGTGGCAAACAGAATCTGCTTGGCCAGCGGGTCGTTACGGCGATCACCAAGGGTATCGCACAGAAACTTTTCTATGCACTTGTCCTTGGTAAAATGGTCTTCGCCAATGAGGGTGACTATCATGTTAGCCTAAGCCAGTAGGATTACTTGAAGTCGATAATCTCGAACTTGTTGACACCCTTGGGGGTGGCAACTTCTACGATGTCGCCGCGCTTCTTGCCCATGAAGGCAGAACCCATGGGGCTCTTGGTGCTGATCTTGCCGTTGAGCACATCTACACTCTCGGGGCTGACCAGCTGGTACACCATGTCCTTTTTGGTCTTCAGGTTCTTGGCGGTGACGGTCGCTCCGAACAGGATGGTGTCGGAGTTGGGGTCAAATTCCATGATGATTGCGTTTGCAATCTGGTCTTCCAGCCTGGGAAGTTCGGCATCGATGTGAGCCAGCAGTTCCTTGGCGGCGTGATATTCTGCGTTTTCGCTGAGGTCGCCCTGCTTACGAGCATCTTCCATTTCTTCCACAACGCGGGGGCGTTCTGTCTTCTTGAGGAAGTTGTAGCGTTCGACCATCTTGTCGTAAGATTCTTTAGTATAAGGTGTTCTAGCCATATCTCTAAATTAGCATTTTTTATTTGACAGATTTTTATATAGGTGCCGTAATCGCTGTTTTTTCATATATTTGACTGGTATAACAGGTCGCCATCCATGGCGGCATAAAACAGGAGATTCTATGTACACTGTGCTGGAAAATGGCGGCGTATGTTCCCCCAAGGGATTTACCGCATGTGGTATCTGCGCTGGCATCAAGGCTAGCGGTAACGCAGACATGGCTCTTTTGAAGAGCGAAAAGGCTGCTCGTTGCTTTGCTGTTTTCACTACCAACAAGGTGAAGGCTGCCCCCGTGCTTTATGACAAGGCTGCTCTGGAACACGCTCATTTTGCATCTGCAGTTGTTGTGAATAGCGGCAATGCCAATGCATGTACTGGTGAACAGGGTTACAAGGATGCCGAACGCATGGCTACCCTTACAGAAGAAGCCCTTGGCCTTACTCCCAAGAGCGTTCTCGTCTGCAGCACGGGCGTGATTGGTCATCTGATGCCCATGGACAAGATCGAGGCTGGCATTCCAAAACTGGTAGAAAAGCTTCGTGCAGATGCTTCTGAAGAATTTGGCCGCGCAATCCTTACGACAGACCTTGCCCTCAAATCTCATGCTGTAGAAATTCAGACGGAAAAAGGTGTGGTAACTATCGGTGGTGCCTGCAAGGGTAGTGGCATGATTCACCCCAACATGGCAACCATGCTTGCTTTCATTACCACGGACTTGGCTTTGCCCATCGACTTCTTTGCTGAATTCCGTGCAAACATTGCCGATTCCTTCAATGCCATTACGGTTGATGGTGATACCAGCACCAACGACACTTGCATTCTCCTGGCAAATGGCATGAGCGGACTGCGCTACGAAGACTTGACCCTCAGTGAACAGGGCGAATTCCGTGCTGCTCTCGCTATGGTGATGCAGTCTCTGGCAAAGGACATTGTCCGCGACGGTGAAGGTGCTACCAAGCTTATTGAACTTCGCATCGAAAAGGCAGAAAGCCACGAAGAAGCTCTTCGCATGGCTCGATTCATTGGTACCAGTAACCTGGCTAAGTGCGCTATGTTTGGCGAAGATCCCAACTGGGGTCGTATCTTGAGTTCCGCTGGTTCCAGTGGCTGCAACATGGTTGCTGAACACACTGACCTTTACTTCGGTGATGTGAAGGTTCTTGAAGGTGGCCGTCCCATGCAGCTTGATGAAGCTCAGACTGCAGCTCTCCATGCTGTTGTCCGTCAGCGTGAATATAAGGTTACTTTGGTTCTGAACATTGGCCAGGCTAGCGCTAGTGCATTTACTTGCGACCTGAGCTATGGCTATGTGAAGATCAATGCTGAATACACAACCTAGCGTGTAGTATAAAGATTAAAGGTTATAGAAAAGGAGTTCCCTGGGGAACTCCTTTTTTCTTTCTTTAACCTTTCAGCTTTAAGTTTTGTGCTAATCCTTGAGGCAGCGGAGGCTTGCGCCATGTTCGGGATTGAACTTTTCAAATTTGGCGGTGTCCTTGTCGTAGAATAATACGAGAACTTCGCCTTCTGCGGTCCAGAAGAATGCCTTCTGGCCGGCGCCATCAAACTTACGTTCTTTCAGAGGAACATCGCTCTTGGCGAAGTGAGCTCCGCCCGCTTTTGCTCCAAAACCCAGTTCATCCTTGCCATTGCCGTAATTGTTGGTTCCCTTGATGGGATCCCAGCCGAAGCCTGCCTTGAGTGCCTTGCCTACGGTGCTTCCTGTTCCTGCGTAGGTCAGGAGAACTTGCCATTCTTCCTTAGTGGGAAGATGGAATCCTTCGAGGCATGCCTTCTTTGCATTTTCAAAATCGTAGAGACGTCCCCAGTGGTTGCACTGCATGCAAAGGGATCCACTGGCGGTGGCGTAGTTCATGTTTTCGGCAATCCATAGCTGAGTGCCGATGAGTACCCATTCGTAGGCGTAACCGTCGCGCGGATCCTTATAGCTGCCGCTGGTTGCCGGATCTCCGTTTTCGTCGTAAAGTTCGCCGAATTCAATTTGCTTGTTCTGCTTGTAGGTAGCCTTTGTGGCAACCTTCCCGTTTTTATGGTAGCGGGTGACTACGCCTTCAATGTAGCCGTCTTCGTAAGGGATTTCTGCCTGAAGGGTTCCGTCTTCGTAGTACTCCTTGCTTGCTCCCTGGCGACGGTCTGCAACGTAATTTGTTTCGCGCTTGAGTGCTCCGCTTTCGTAGAATTCCTTTTCCAGTCCTTCTTTCTTGTCGTTAACGTATGTTGCCTGAAAACGAGTTTTTCCGTTGGGATAGTTTTCTGTGCGGATGTCGTCACCGCATGCTATTAGGGTAAGTGATGCAGATAGTGCAATTCCACAGAATAAATGTCTAACACTCATATAAAGTCTCCTTTATATGAGAGATGTATAAATTTTTTCTCTTTACAGAAGTAAAATTTTGTAAAGGCGTTGATGTAAACTAGAACTGGATCTTGCCTGCGGTGGCGAGAAGGCCGATGATGTACAGCATGCCGTCGTAGTAGCGCCAGAAGCGGAAGGGGACGGAAAGGCTAGCCAAGTCCTTTACGAAGGGCTTCAGTAAAGGATCTTCACTTCCAAGAACCTGAGTGGCCGCTGCATTCATGGCGATAATGCCTGGAGTGGCATTGCGGCCCTGTCTTGGGTAGTCGGAACCATCAACAGCATAGTCGGAAAGATAGGGGCGGCGGCTTTCAAAGAAGAAGAGAAGGCGTTCGCAAATATTCTTTTCCGCTTCGTCGCCTCGGAATAATGCATAGTCCAGGCTTAGGTTCAGGGCTACGCGCCAGGCGTCTCCACTAAAACAGTTGCTTTCGGGGAACCAGGGCATGGCCTTGGGGGTACCGTCGTATTCGGAGTAATCTGCACAGAGGCCCGTTTCAAAATGGGCGGCCTTCTTCAAATACTTGATGCTGCTTTCTGCAACTTCCAGCCAGGCGTTGTCGCCGGTGGCTTCAGCAAAGGCGCGATAAAAGGCGATGGTATGGTAGCTGGGGTCCGTAAAGTCGTTTCCCAGGACGGGAGAAAACTTCACCATCTTCTGTTCCGGATCGATCATGGGGCCCACCAGTTCATTGTAGGGCTTGTGCATGATGTCGTTGATCAGTTCGATGGCTTCCTGCTTAAAGTCGTCGCGGTTGAACTTCTTTGCCGCAATGAGGAGGGCTGCTGCAAAGTATTCCTCGCCATCAGGTGCGGCTCCCGGATCCATCATGGAAAAGTCGGTGGTGGATACTTGCCAGGAGAAATATCCCTTGTGAGGTCCGTCATTGTTGCGTAAATAACGTTTGGAAAAGTTCCAGAGCTTCTCAAAGGTCTTTTCGTGACCAGTGAGGGCCGTGATGAACATACCGTAGCTCATGCCCTCGGATCGGATATCGTCGTGTCCGATGTCGATGATGTAGGCCATGTCGTCGGATGCATCAAAACACACTCGCTCGTCAATGGGATCGCCTTCGAACAATTTACTATAGGCGTTCTGTATAAGCTGGTCTGCAAAGTTAGGACCGTATCCGGCTTCAACAAATAGATCGCGAGGTGTGTAATGTTGCATAAAAAATACCCTGTATTCTTGTTCTTCAAAATAAATAAATTTCATATCTTTGAAAGAGAGGTCTATATGTCAGATGTATTAATTATTGGTTATGGTCCTGCCGGAATATCCGCTTCTCTGTATGCTTTGCGTGCCGGCTTGAGTGTCACACTGGTGGGCAAGGATGGTGGAGCCCTGGAAAAGGCTCATGCCATTCAGAACTACTATGGTCTGGAAAGGCCTTTGACGGGGGCCGAACTGTTCCAGGTGGGCAAAAAACAGGCTCTGGATCTTGGGGCGGAAATCGTCGATGACGAATTGACGGACTTGATGTTTAATGGAACTGACTTTCAGGCTCAGGGCTTGAAGGGCGAGTATCACGGTAAAACGTGCATCATGGCTACGGGATCCGCCCGAAAGAAACAGCCTCTTGCCGGCATGGCGGAAATGGAAGGGCATGGAGTCAGCTACTGTGCTGTTTGCGATGCATTCTTCTATCGTGGAAAGAATGTTGCTGTTCTCGGTTCTGGTGAATATGCCTTGCATGAAGCCTCCGAACTTTTACAGGTTGTCCAAGGCGTGACCCTTTTAACCAATGGGGCGCCTCTCACGGCCTCATTTCCGGATACAATAAAAGTGGAAAACCGTAAGCTAGCCGGTTTAGTCGGAGAGGGCTCATTCAAGGGAGTTCGTTTTGATGACGGAAGTGAAGCTTCCTTCGATGGTCTGTTTGTTGCCATGGGCAGTGCAAATGCGACGGACTTGGCCTTGAAGGCTGGTGCAGCGTTTGAGAATGGCAAGCTTGTTCTTGATGCTGATCTCCAGACGACTGTTCCTGGACTTTATGCGGCGGGCGATTGTACTGGCGGAATACTTCAGGTGTCTGTTGCCGTTGGTGAAGGGGCTGTCGCAGGTATGGCCGCCATTAAGTATTTGCGAGAGAAGAGATAGCGTTTCCTATGGGAAGACTAACGCTTGTAACCAATCCGGATAAGTGCAATCTGCGCTGTCCCCTGTGTTTTCTAAACCAGCGGGGAAGGCCCTATGGCAAGGGCGAGATGGACTTGGAGATGGCGATAGCCGCTATTGAAAAATACGGTTTCTATCATGGAAAAAAACTGAAGGAAGTTATTCCCTCTACCATGGGGGAACCGTTACTTTATTCGTATTTTCGCGAACTGATGGATTTTTGCGCAGTTCACGGAATTCCACTAAACCTGACGACTAATGGAACGTTTCCCGGATTCTGGGGGACAGAGTCAGGCATGATATCCTTGTTGAAAAAATGCAGTGATATAAAAATCAGCTGCATGGCTTTTGACGAGGAACTGTTTGCGGAAATGATGCCAGGGGTGACATTTGATCGCTGGAAGGAAAATGTCCTTCGCCTGTTAGGTTGCCGCAATAGTCTAACTTGTAATAATGTGTCAGATTCTGCAAGAGTAAAAAACGGGGAAGGGAATGTGTCGAAAATATCCCTTCAGGTGACGGTTCATAGGAAGTTGGCTCCCTTTGCGAAAGATATCCTGGGGTGGGCTGAATCCGTGGGCGTTGATCGCATTAAATGGAATTTGCCTGTTTTTCTGGAAGCGGGTTGCCATTTGAAGGAAAAATATGCCCTGACTGGGGAGGAAATTGCGGAACTTAGGGGGAATTTGCATTCCCAAAAGGTCCTTTGCCAGGGAAGTTTATTTTTTGATAGGAAGGTTCTGGGTGGTGAAAATTCCCAAAAGTGCATTTTTGAGGAAGAAATCTGGATTATGCCCGATGGATCCGAGGAAAAATGTCCAAATCCGGAAAAACGTTTTGGAAACCCGGAATTGGGGACTGCAAACTGTAAAAATTGCGTACTATTTCATTAGCGGTTACTTTGTAAGTCGTTGAATGTCAATGAGTTAACTGGGTCTGAATCCCTGCGGAAGTTCCGCAGGGATTTTCTACATCTTGTGGTCTGAGTGTCGTTTTTTGGGGGTTGCACCACAATATCTAGTATGATTGTTGTAAGAAAATTTCTCTGAAACCATTGCCGAAAGTGGGTAAAAGTGGTATATTTGTACCGTGTTGTGGTAAAATGTGGTAAATAAATCATGAGTTTCACTTCTTTCATAGGACAAGCCCAAACGGCTATCGATGGAAAGGGAAGGTCTGCCTTCCCTAGGGAATTCCGTCGTCAGCTTACGGATGCCGATGGGAAGGAGTTCGTGGTCACCCGTGGCCCGAACCATACCCTTCGCTTGTTCCTGTTGTCTGAATTCGAGAAATTCATGCTGGAAGTGGACCAAAGGTCCAACCCCCAGGAAGCCGATATTCTTCGGAGACGTCTAGGTTCTACTCTTGTAGAACTGGATGGTCAGAACCGCATTTTGCTCCCTAAGTATTTGTTGGAGTATGCTGGATTGAAGGGCGAAGTCCTCTATATTCAGTCTCGCGGTAAGACTCTGGAGATGTGGAATCCGGATCGATTCAATGAACAGAACAACTTCGATTCTGAAGATAATGTTGCTGCATTTGACGACGCATTCTACGGTAAAGGCTCTCTGGGAGGTTCTAGTGCTCCATAAGAATCTTTTCCGTGCATCCCATGTAAACGAAATTTCCGCAGCTGCCCTGGCTGGGGTGGAAGATGGTGTCTTCTACCATGATCCGGTTATGCTTAAGGAATGCCTTCAGGGGCTTCGCCTTGAAGAAGGCGCTGAGCTGAATAAGTCCGGCGAGATTCTTGTTGACGGAACTTTCGTTGACTGCACTATGGGTGGCGGCGGTCACTCCTATGCTATTGCTACTCGCTTGAGCGCTGCTGGATCGTTGCACTCCTTTGACCGAGATGAGGATGCTGTAGCCTTTGCTACAAAGCGCCTGGCCAATGTGACTCCGAAGTTTACCGTGCATCCGGTTCCCTTTGCGATGCTTGGTGAAGAAGTTGAAGCCGGTTCCGTAGATGGGATTCTTTACGATCTTGGCATTAGTAGCCATCAGGTTGACGATTCTAGCCGTGGCTTTACTTTTGTTGGTAATAATCCCCTTGACTTGCGTATGGATCGCCGTGAAGAAGTGTCTGCACAGGAATGGCTCCGTACGGTCAGTGCCGATGATTTGGCTAGTGCGCTCCGTAAGAATGCTGATATGGATCGTGCCTTTAAGTTGGCTACACGTATCATTGAAGTTGCTTCGGCAACGGCTAAGGAAGGCCGCGATATTCTTCCCAGCGATATTAAGACTGTGGTGGAATCGATCTTTCCGGATAAGCGTCGTGATGCAAACAGCCTTCTGGCACGCGTTTTCCAGGCAGTTCGCATGGAAGTGAATGGTGAGCTTCGCCAGATTGAAACGAGCATTCGCGCTGCAGTAGACTGCCTGAAGGTTGGCGGTCGCCTGGTAATCATGAGTTACCATTCTGTGGAGGATCGTTGCGTCAAGGATACCTGTGCCGAGTTTGAAAAGGCCTGCATTTGTCCGGAAAATCTGCCGGTGTGCATGTGCGGTGGAAATCATCAGCGACTGAAGAAGGTGAACCGTAAACCGATTCTTCCTTCTGCTGCCGAAATTGAAAAGAACAGCAGAGCACGTTCTGCAAAACTTCGAGTGTACGAAAGAGTATGAGCGAAAAGGGTAAAATAAAGATGCCGACATCCAGCATGTCGATCTTCAGAATCATCCTGGTGGTGATCCTGTTCCTTGCGCTTTTCTGCATGCTGCCTCTTTATCTGCAGAACCGTCTAAATAGTTTGTGCGAAACATCTCACAAGTTGGCAGAGCAGGTGACCTTCCTTCAGAGGGACGCTCTCCTGCTGGAGTTGAAAATCAACCAGATGTCTTCCCTTGAAAGTCTCTCTCCCTTTGCAGAGGAAGTGGGTTTGGGCCTGAACGGAGTTCCGGTCAAGGTGATGGCAGAAGGAGGTTCCCGTGAATAAGTTTATTCTGGAACCGTTGACTTTCATTAAGTGGGTTGTTTTGAGCCTGGTAGGTGTGCTTATGGTGCAGACCTTCCTGATTCAGGTCGTGAATCAGAAGGCTCTCCAGTCTAAGACTAAGGAAATGGCTGTCCGTTCCAAGAACATCTATGCAGAGCGAGGCCAGATTCTGGATCGCAATGGGGTTGTTCTTGCAGACAACTATCGCGATACTGCCAACAAGGTGCTGGACTATAGCCGAATTTTCCTGCAGGGAAAACTTGCTTCCCAGGTAGTGGGAAAGCTTGACTTTAATGGTCATGGCAACATGGGTATGGAGCGCGTTTTCGATTCCAGCCTTACGGGTGTGGAAGGTTTCCGCGTTAGCGTGCAGGATGTTCGTCATCGTGAAATTTATAGCCGTTCTGAGGATGTTGCCCAGGTGCAGCCCGGTAAGAGTCTGGTGCTGACAATCGATCGCAACATGCAGGAAATTGTAGAAAAGGAACTGAAGAACGGTGTTGCAGAATTTATGGCCAAGAGCGCAAGCGCTGTGGTGGTGGATCCCTATACCGGTGAAATCCTCGCCATGGCCAGCTATCCCACATTTGACCCAAATTCCAAGACACAGGGCGTGGGTCGTATGGCAAAGAATGAAATTGTTGCCTTGGCTTATGAACCGGGTTCTACTTTCAAGGTGATTACGGCTTCTGCTGCTCTTGAAAACGGTGTCGTAGATACGAATAAGGTTTATCAGGATGAGGGTAAGTGCTGGAAGTGGAACCCCAAGGTGAAACCCATTTGTGACACCCATGTGTACGGCGACATGAACATGAGTGAAGCCATGGTGCAGTCCTCTAACGTTGTTTTTGCAAAGATTGCTACTGAAGTGGGCCCGGAAAAGCTTTATCGAATGGCTCGCAACTATGGCATTGGTATGAAGACTTCTGAATTCTTCTATGGTGAAGAATCTGGCTCGTTGAAGGATCCCTATTCTCTTAGCATCAATAGTGGAAGTGACTTGAAGTCCATGGGCTTTGGTCATGCAGTCATGGCGACGCCGATCCAGATGGTGATGGCCTATTCTGCTGTGGCTAACGGCGGAAAGCTGATGGAACCCATGATTGTAAAGGAATGGCGAGATTCTGAAGGTAATGTTCTTGAGAAGAAGGAACCCGTAGAAGTACGCCGCGTTATTAGTGAATCTACTGCAGCCATGATTCGTCCCATGTTGAGCCGTGTGGTGAACAATGGTACTGCAAAGAAGGTCATGAGTAAGAAGATTCCGGATCTGATTTTCGGTGGCAAGACTGGTACTGCAGAAAAGTATAACCACGAAACGGGCAAGTATGATACCGAACACCAGATGGCATCCTTTATTGGTCTTGCCCCGGTAGAAAATGTTCGCTATGTCTGCATGGTGATTGTGGATGACCCGCAGACGGCTCAGCATCATGGTGGTAACACCGCAGGCCCTATTTTCCGTCGCATTATGGAAGGCGTTTACTACCATCCGGCACTTTCTCCGTTGACGCATAACCTTGCTCAGGTTTCGAAGAAGTCCTCCTGTGATGTGGATTTCATGGGAATGACCGTAGAAGCTGCAAAGAAAGTTGCTGAAAGCAAGAATTGTCATGTGGAAATGTCTGGTTCCGGAGAGCGTGTTATTGCTCAAAGAAACGATGTCATGGATTCTGTGGGTGTAATGCTTACGTTGGGCGAAGCTGTTGCTACCAAGATGCCGGATCTGAAGGGACTTTCCTTGAAGGATGCTCTGGAAGTGATGGGCAACATCCGCGTGAATGTGGAATATACGGGGAAGGGCCGCGTGGTTTCTCAGTCCCCCAGTGCAGATGAAGTGCTCAAGAAGGGCACGATTTGCAAGTTGACTTTAAAGGAGAGAGGCTAATGATTTCTGAAGGGCTCATGCAAAAACTGTCCGTAACAGGGCTGTGCGATGATTCCCGCCGTGTCAAGACGGGTGATCTGTTCTTCTCCATTCCGGCAGAAGGTTTTGAACTTTTTGCTCAAAATGCGTTGGCTGCAGGGGCTGTTGCAGTTGTAGGGGAAACTGCTGCACCGGCAAATTTGACTGCTAAGTGGATTCAGGTGGCAGACGTGAAGAAGGCACGTCTGGAAGCCGCCAGGATTTTCTACAAGGATCCCTTTGCAAAGCTGAACTGCCACGCTGTTACAGGAACGAACGGGAAAACTACCAGCGCATTCCTGATGGACGCCATGTTGACCGCTGCAGGTCACAAGGTGGCCCTGCTTGGAACCATCAAGAATAAGGTTGGAGAAAGCTCCGTTCCTGCAACTCTTACAACTCCAGGTCTTCTGGATTTGTTCGCCTTTGCTGATAAGGCTGTGAAGGCTGGCTGCACTGATTTGGTTATGGAAGCCTCCTCCCATTCTCTCCACCAGGGTCGTGTTGCTGGTATTTCTTTCAAGAGCGGTCTCTTTAGCAACCTGACCCAGGATCACCTGGATTATCACAAGACTATGGACAACTACTTCGAAGCAAAGAAGCTGTTGTTCACCAAGTATCTCTGTGAAGGTGGTGCCGCAGTCATCAATATTGATGATGCCTACGGCGAAAAACTTTATGACTCCCTGGTGGCTGAAGGTATTAAGGCTGTTGCTGTTTCCCGTCTGGGAGCAGACAAGGCTAACGTGAAGCCCGATGGTGCTGTAGAAAACTCTGAAGATGGCTTGAAATTTACGCTGCCGGCCATTTCTGCCAACCGTTTTGAAACACCTCTTTGCGGTGATTTCAACGTGGACAATGTATTGCTTGTTCTTTCCTGGGCGAAGGCTGTTGGCATTTCCGAAGACGCCATGCGTAAGGCTATTGCGACGGTTCGCGTTCCGGGCCGTTTCGAAAAGGTCTGGAATCGCGATGGCAAGCATGTGATTGTTGACTATGCCCATACTCCGGATGCACTTGAACGTGTTCTGGGTACAGCCCGTAGCCTTTGCCGTGGTAAGCTGAGCGCAGTTTTTGGTTGCGGTGGTGACCGCGATAGAACCAAGCGCCCCATTATGGGCTCCATCGCAGAAAAGATGGCAGACAAGGCCTGGCTCACTTCTGATAATCCCCGTACGGAAGATCCTGCAGAAATTATCAAGGATGTCCTTGCTGGAATGACGACGGATAAGTTTGAAGTTGTTGAAAAGCGTGAAGAGGCAATTGCTCGCGCCTGTGCGGAACTTAAGGACGGCGACTGGCTGGTGATTGCCGGCAAGGGCCATGAAGACTACCAGATTATTGGCAAGACTAAGCATCATTTTGATGACCACGAAGAAGTGGTGAAGGCAATGGAAAAATGCTGAAAATTGATTTGACAGTGCAAGAGATGCTGGACATCTTGGAAACCCAGGCTGTGGGTGTTCCTGCCCGTACTCTCAAGCGCAAGGTGAATCTCTGCTTGGATTCCCGTGAAAAGGCCAAGGGCGTTGTGTTCTGGCCGATTAAGGGCGTACGTTTTGATGCCCACCAGTTTGTATCCCAGATGGAAAAGGATGGAGCCTTAATGAGTGTTGTGAATCAGGAAGCCGTTGATCAGTTCAGCTTCAAGATGTATGCCCCCGTGGAAGATACCACTAAGGATTTGTTGAAGCTCGCCAAGGGTTACCAGCGTCGTTTCAAGGTGAAAAAGGTCGCCATTACTGGAAGTAACGGCAAGACTACCACTAAGGAAATGACAAAGGCCGTTCTTTCTTCCAAGTTCAGTACTCATGCTACTGCCGGCAATTTCAACAATCATATTGGCGTTCCCATGACCTTGTTCCAGCTGAAACATAGCCATGAAACTGCTGTGGTAGAAATGGGTACCAGCGGTCCCGATGAAATTCGTCCGCTGTCTTTGGCTACGGAACCTGATGTTGCTGTCATTACCAACATTGGCGCAAGCCATTTGGAACGATTGAAGGATCTTGACGGTGTCTTTGCAGAAAAGATCAATATTGTTGCTGGCCTGAAGAAGGGCGGTACCTTAATTGTGAATGCTGACGATCCCCGCCTTTGCAAGGTGAAGACCACTAAGAATTATAAGGTTGTAACTTTTGGTGTCCGTCGCGGTATCGTGAAGCCCGAAAAGTTGAAGTGGACTGAAAATGCCTGCGCAGACTTCTATGTGGGTAGAACTCATTTTGTGCTGAATGTCCCTGGCATTCATAACCTTTACAATGCCCTGGCTGCAATTGCTGTGGGTGAAGCATTCCGTATTCCGAAGACAAGTGTTGCGTCCGCTCTCTGCAACTTCCGCTCCACCAACATGCGTATGGAACTGAAGTCTGCAAATGGTTTCAAGGTGATTTCTGACTGCTACAATGCAAATCCTTCTTCTACCAAGATGGCATTGCAGACCATTGGCAACATGAATATCTCCGGTAAGCGCATCGCTGTTTTGGGCGATATGCTGGAACTTGGCAAGGAAGCTGCCAATCTCCATGCTGAAATTGGTGCTCTGGTTCCCGAAATGAATTTTGACCTTCTTCTTACCGTTGGTAGCCTGGCTCGCAATTATGTGAAGGGCGCCAAGTCCCGTGGTATGAAGGCTGTATTCCACTTTGGTTCTGTTCAGGAAGTAATTGAATTTCTGAATGATACCGTCTCCGAAGGCGACGTGCTCCTGGTGAAGGGAAGCCGCGGCATGCATATGGAGCAGGTGGTTGATGCTCTCTTGAAGTTGACTCCCGCATTTAAGGTTTAATTGAACAATGAACGAATCCACTAAGGCATCCGGTGTAAACAAACTGCTTCTGCTGTCAACCCTCGTGTTGATCAGCTTTGGCATGGTTGTTGTTTATACAGCATCCACAACCCACGCATTGAAGCTTGGGTTGGCGCCGGAGTATTACCTGAAGGCTCATTGCACGAAGGTAGTCATTGCTCTTGCTGCCATGTTCATTGCTGCCAAGATGGATTATGTCGTGTGGAAGAAGGGCGCACGAGTCATCTTTATCGTTGGCTGCATTTTGACATTGGCTGCAGTGGTGGCTGGTGGTGACGTGAAGGGCGCCTCCCGCTGGATTTGGGGAATCCAGCCTTCGGAAATCCTGAAACTAGGTCTCATCACCATGATCTGCACTAAGCTTTCTGAGGCTGGTTCTGAAATCAAGACTCTTAAGTGCAGTGTGATTCAGCCGGGTATTCCCTTTGGAATTTCCGCAATTTTGCTTGCTTTGCAGCCCAACTTCTCCATGTTGATTCTTTTTGCTGGAATATCCATTGCCGTGATGTTGGTGGCTGGTGCTAAGTTGAAGTACTTGGCTCCGGCTCTTGGCAGTGCAGCCTTTGTTGGAATTATTGTTCTTTTGATCAAGTCCCATACGTCCAAACGAATTGCCGCATTCCTGGATCCGTCTGCACATCAGAATTCTGCCATGCAGGGTGAACGTGCTCTTGAAGCCCTTGGAAACGGAGGTTTCTTTGGTACGGGTATCGGCATGGGTATGCAGAAACTTGGTTATCTGCCCGAAGCACATAAGGATGTGGTTTACGCTGTGATTGGTGAAGAATTTGGTTTTATTGGCACTTTCATCATCCTAAGCCTTTTCGCCTGTCTTTTCTACCAGGGCTTTGAAATTGCACGCAATTCTTCGACCCGATTCGGAAAGTACATGGCGGTAGCTCTGACTATTTCCCTGTTCCTGAATTTCCTGGTTCATGTTGCTGTTAGCACGGGTCTTTTCCCCACTACGGGACAGCCTTTGCCGTTCCTCAGTTTTGGTGGAACCAATTTGATTTTTTCTGGTCTGTTTATCGGCATCATGCTGAACATCTCGAAGGCTGGTACTGGTAGAAAGATTGTGGAACCGTATGTGAATAGCAAGGATAGTTCCTTTACTCGCACCTTTGACAGTTTTGAATTTACGAGGACTGAAGTATGAAAAAGTTCCTGTTTGTATGTGGTGGTACCGGTGGTCATATTTTCCCGGCAGTGGCAATTGCTGAAAGCCTGAAGAAACTGGGCGTTACCGATATTACGTTTGCTGGCCGTAAGGGTTCCATGGAGGAACGCCTTGTAGCCAAGAATTGGCCCTATGAATTTATTACCGCCGAACCTCTTCACCGTGGTCCTTTCCTGAAGAACCTGGCACTGCCTTTCAAACTTTCTAAGTCCCTGATTCGTGCCAAGAGCGTTGTGAAAAAGGTTAATCCCGATGTAGTTGTCGCTACCGGCGGTTATGTTTCCCTGCCGATTGTTCTTGCTGCTGGTAGCATGGGCATTCCTGTGTATCTCCAGGAACAGAATGCTGTGGCTGGTATCGCCAATAAGGTTGGTTCCCGTTATGCAAAGACAATTTTTGTGACATCAGAAGATGCAGGCAAGTCCTTCCCTCTGGAAAAGATTCGCGTTTTTGGTAATCCGGTTCGTGAATTGCCGTTCGAAGATTCCCTTGCACGTCCTGCAGAATTTGCTCCTGGAAAGAAGGCTGTCTTTATTGTTGGTGGCTCTCAGGGTGCTGCAGGCATCAATAACAAGATTGAGGAAAGCATCAAGACCATTGCTGCTCGTGAAGATGTTTCTGTAGTGTGGCAGGTGGGTGTCAAGAATGTGGATGACATTTCCGCTCGTGTTGGAAATATTCCGAATGTTGCAATTCGCGGTTTCCTGGATGGAATTTATGCATACATGAAGCATGCCGACCTGATTATCAGTCGTGCAGGTGCTTCCGCTCTGGCCGAAATTCTTGCCTTCGGCAAGCCCTCCATCCTGCTTCCGTTCCCTCATGCCACAGCAAATCACCAGGAACATAACGCTCGCGTTGTGGAGAAGGCTGGTGCCGCCCTGGTGGAGCTTGATGCTGAAGAAAATCACCTTTGGGAAAAGGTGGAAGGCCTTCTGGCTGATGAAGATCGCTTGGCTAAGATGGCTGTGGCTGCAAAGAAGTTGGGTATGCCCGACGCTGCAGACCAGATTGCAAAAATCATTATGGATCAGGAGAATGGCTAATGCAGATTAATGATTGCAAACGTGTTCGCCGCCTGCATTTTGTGGGTATTGGTGGCGCAGGCATGTCGGGCATTGCCGAAGTGCTCCACGAAAATGGTTTCGTGGTGACTGGTTCCGATATGGGCGAAGGTCCGGTTGTTGACTATTTGAAAAATCTTGGCATTCGTGTGGATTCCAGGCATGAAGCAAAGAATGTGGCGGATTCTGACTTGGTGGTTTATTCCTCTGCTGTTCCCTATGATAATCCGGAACTGGTTGAAGCTCGTAACCGTCGTATTCCTGTTATCAAGCGTGCAGAAATGCTGGGCGAACTGATGCGTATGAAGTATACGCTCTCCATTGCTGGTACCCATGGTAAGACTACGACCACATCTATTGTGGGCCAGATCTGGGAAGAAGCTGGCCTGGATCCCACCGTTATTGTGGGTGGTGTAGTAAAGGGTCACGGTAGTGGAGCTAAGGTAGGTAAGGGTGATTATCTCATCGCAGAATCTGATGAGTTTGACCGCAGTTTCCTTTCCATGATGCCGAGTTCTGTTATCGTTACCAATATCGATGCGGATCATCTGGATACCTACGAAAATATTGAGGATATCAAGGACGCTTTTGTTCAGTTCGTGAATAAGATCCCGTTCTATGGTCAGGCAATCCTTTGCCTGGACGATGCAAATGTTCAGTCCATCCTTAGCCGCGTTCGTAAGCCGGTGATTACCTATGGTTTCAGCCGTCAGGCAAAGTATCGTGTCGATAATCTCCGTTTCGAAAAGGGTTTCCCTGTATTTGAAATTTTAAATGATGGTGAAAGTCTGGGTGAATTCCGCTTGCAGATTCCGGGCCGCCATAATGTCCTGAACGCTACTGCCGCTGTAGCCCTGGCTATTGAAGAAGGCATTTCTGCGGATGTGGCCCGCCAGGCTTGTGCTCATTTTGAAGGTGTTACCCGCCGTTTCGAATTCATGGGTGAAAAGAATGGGGTATTGGTGTTCAACGATTATGCACACCATCCTACTGAAGCGACGGCAACCTTGCTTGGCTTCCGCGAAGCCTTCCCGGACAAGCGTATCATTGTCGCTTTCCAGCCACATCTGTTCACTCGTACTCGTGACCAGCATGAAGCCTTCGGCATGGCTTTTGCCAACTGTGATGTGCTTCTTGCCACTGATATTTATCCGGCTCGTGAACGCCCCATCGAAGGGGTGACAGGCGCTCTTGTGTCCGAAAGTGCTACTGCTCGCGGCCATCGCAATGCTCGCTTTGTGGGTGATCCTTCCAACCTGATTCCCATTCTAAAGGAAGAGCTCCGCGAAAACGATGTGGTGGTTTTCATGGGCGCAGGAAGCATTTACAAATTGGGATACACCCTTTTGGAGGAATAAGTTTGAGCGAACCCAAGACTACATTCTTCAGGGGTCGTAGAATCGGCTATAACGAAGAGAAACGGAAAAAGGCCCGTGCTCAGAAAGTGAAGAGCACTGTGGGCGGAACCTTCCGTTGGTTCAAGCGTCGTGGCTGGATTGTATGTCTTCTGCTGGTTGTTTTGGGAACGGTTGCCTGGATGAACCGTTTTTATCTGCAGCGTCTAAATCCTCTGGAACTTCGCCATTTGCAGTACATTGACATTGAAGGTAATAGGATGCTTTCTTGGGAAGATGTGGTGCAGAACGCTCAGGTGGAACCGGGAATGTTGATGTCTGAAGTGATTGAGGACTCTGTGACCAAATCACTTTTGCAGATGCCCTTGATTCATTCCGTGGAAGTGGAAAAGCATTTCCCTTCTTCCATGGCCATCAAGGTGAAGGAAGCTTCTCCGCTCTTCTCAACGTTTGAAGCGGGGAAGGCAACGGTATATTCGGAACGAGGTATGGTTTTACCGATGTCCATGATGACGGCTTTCCACCTGCCTGTTATGGAAGTGGAATCGGAAGATCAGATTAAGGCTGTGGCTGCGTTCCTGTATGCTATGAGAGAAATCGCTCCGAATCTCTATGAGAAGGTTTCTCAGATTTCCTGGGGCGAACAGGATAAGGGTTTTGAAGTGTTTTTCAAGGATGTGGGACATAAGGTTCTCTTCCCTGAAAGTGATTGGAATGGAAGCCTGTTTGCACTTTATGAAATGGTGAAGGCTGGTTTCCCCCAGGATTTGCGCTGTGCCGGTGAAGTGGATATGCGTTACTCCGGTTTTGCCTATGTAAGAAATTTTGACAAGAGGTGTGTCAATGGATGATAGACAGAATGAAATAAGAAAAGATGACCTGATATTCGGTCTGGATATTGGAGCATCCAAGATTAACCTTTTCGTGGGTACCGTAACGGACAACTCTGTACGTGTGCTGGAGTGCGGTGATTTCCCGTTAGCTTCCGCTGACGAGTTTGACTCTGTAGTGGAAAACCTGCAGAAGGCTGCCCATACTCTCGAAACAACTGCTGGCGTTGATGTTCACGACGTTTATGTGGGCATTGCCGGTAAGCATGTGCTGTCCTTCAACTACAAGGGCCTTATTACTCTGCCTACAGGTGAAGTTCGTGCACAGGATATTGAAATGGTAAAAAATCAGGCAAGTACCATTCCTGAGTCTGCTGGTACGATTATCCACGTGTTCCCGGGCGAATACACCCTTGATGATCAGACTGGTATTCGCAATCCCAAGGGCATGTGCGGCCGTCGCCTTGGCGTGGATGTTCAGGTTGTCACCTCTCGACCGAACGCCATCCAGAATCTTGACAAGTGCGTCAAGAGCGCAGGCTTCCATGTGGTGGATTTTGTGCTGGAACCTCTTGCAGCCGCCTCCGCAGTCCTTACTGACGACGAACGTGAACTTGGCGTAGCTCTCATTGACATTGGTGCAGGTTCTGCTGACATAGCGGTCTTTGTTGGTGAATCTGTACGCTATACTGCTTCTCTGGATCTTGCTGGTAACGTTATTACCAGCGATATTAGCAAGTGTCTCCAGGTGCCCATTTCTCTTTCCAAGGCGGAAGAGATTAAGAAGAAGTATGGTACCTGCAGAATTAGCAACTTGATTGAAGATGAAACCTTCCCGGTGCCGGGCGTCGGTGATCGTGGAGACGTGCAGTGCTCTCGCAAACTTCTTGCTCGCGTGATTACCGCTCGCGTAGCTGAAATCTTCAAAATTCTTTCCGAAGATCTTAAGAAACACAAGATGGATACCCTCATCAATGGCGGCATTGTGCTAACAGGTGGTTGCTGCTCTTTGGATGGTATCGATGAAGTGGCCGATCGCGTGTTTGGCAAGCCTGTCCGTATTGGTCATCCCACCAAGGGAACCAGCGGCATCCAGGAAGCTTTCCGCAATCCTTCTTATGCAACCGGTATCGGTCTTTTGCACTATGCTGCCCGTCAGCATCGCGAAAACAGAAAGCATGAAACCGGAAAACAAATTTCTGTCTCGATGAAGAAGGGTCTTCAGCGTTTCAAGGATTTTGTACAAACTTATTTCTAACAACAACACTCAACAATCAGGGAGATTAATTATGAGTGAATTCGAAACCAACCACATCGTTATGGACGATTCCACCCTCAACAACGCCAAGGTCAAGGTATTTGGCGTCGGCGGCGCCGGCGGCAACACCGTGAACCGTATGGTCAAAATGGATATTGAAGGTGTGGAATATTATGCAGTCAACACTGACGCTAAGGCTCTGGAACTGAGCCTTGCTGATCACAAGATTGCCATTGGTCAGAAGACTACTAAGAGCCTCGGCGCAGGCATGAAGCCGGAAGTCGGTCGCAAGGCTGCTGAAGAAAATATCGAAGAAATCAAGGAAGCCATGAAGGGCGCCGACATGGTGTTCATTACCGCTGGTATGGGCGGTGGTACCGGTACAGGTGCAGCTCCTGTTGTGGGTAATATCGCTCGCGAGTTGGGCATTCTGACTGTTGCCGTTGTTACTAAGCCGTTCCGCTTTGAAGGCAAGCGCCGTGGAAACCTTGCTGCTGATGGCATCAAGAACCTTCGTGCTGCCGTTGACACTATGATTGTTGTTGACAATGAAAAGCTTATGAACGTGGTCCAGAGCACTGATAAGACCATGACTCTCGATAGCGCATTTAAGCTCACCGACGAAATCCTGGGCAATGCTGTCAGCAGCATTTGCAGCATCATGTTCAACCATGGTCTCATCCATGTTGACTTTGCTGACATCAAGACCGTTATGACCAATGGCGGTAGCGCTCTCATGGGTACCGGCATTGCTGAAGGCGAAGGTCGTGGCATCCGTGCTACTGACTTGGCACTTTCTTCTCCGCTGCTGGAAGACATCAACATTGAAGGTGCAACTGGTGTTCTCGTGAACGTTTCTCATGGCGAAAACTTCTCCATGCTGGAATACAACGAAGCCATGGAACATATCTACGAAGCTGTTAGCGATATGAACGATCCTAACATCATCATGGGTGACATTCTTCTGCCGGAATTGGGCGACAAGGTCTGCATCACCATTATTGCTACTGGTTGCGGTGGTACTAACCTGGAAGAAACTGCTCCTGCTGCTCCTATGTTTGCTGCCGGTTCCTTCCCGCAGGCCGCTCCTGCCTTTACTGCTCCGACTCAGCAATTTGCTGCACCTGTTGCTCCGGCTCCCGTTCAGCCCATGCATGGTGATGTTGTAAATTCTCTCGGCGCTCCGGCCTACCAGCAGATGCCTGCTGCAAATCCCCAGCCCGTAGCTGCAACTCCGCGTCCTACGACCAACTTTGCTGCTCTTGCCCAGAACACTGTTGCTATGCCTGCCATTGAGCCTGCTCCCATGGCTCAGGCTCCTGTAGCCCAGAATATGGCTGCAGCCCAGTTTGCCTCTCCGGCATTCAATGCTCAGGCTGCTGCTGAAGAAGAACTGGTGACCACAGCAACTGCTACGATGCCTGAAACTCAGGAAATGCCTGAAATTGCTGATGTGGATCAACTTTCCAACGGTGATTTCACTTCCCCGGCATTCACTCGCAGTAATGCAATGGTTGAACCTGTTATGCAGACTGCCAGCCAGAGCAACCTGAAGTATCCGGAAGGATCTCTCAAGACCAATGGTGTTGACTATGATCTGCCGGCATTCCTCCGCATGGGCGGAAATGACATGTTCTAATAGTTTTCGCTTTTAGGACAGGTAAAAGAAACACACACACACAAAGGTACGCGCAAGCGTATCTACCACAACACAAGGGATTATCCGGGTCTCCCTGCCTGGGTAATCCTTTTTTTTTACTGTTTGCGCTGGATTTTGGACAGGAGATTCCCGTAAGCGCTCACTCTCGCCTCCGTCATCCATCAGTATGGACGACTCCGGCTCACGTATATTATTATATTAAGACATATGTTCCAGGGCTTGCGAAAGATGCTACTCTGCGGTGCGCTCTTTGGCGCGGTTTTCGCTTTTGTTCCCAAAATTGAGGCGTCTCAGGATTCCCTGGAAAAAACGGTTCCCCAAAATGGATATTTCCAGATAGGGACGGATTTTAATTTTGGCTTCAATGGTGGCCCCACGGACCCTACGTTCTCCCTGGATACTGCTGAAACCTATGGTCCAAATTGGCGAGGTCTTCGGATTCCTCTGGCGAACGCTCGCAGTTATGAAGATCACCTGGAACCATTTTTTACGCTAAGCTTTCGTGCTGGCTATAAGAATTTTAAGGTTTTGCTGGAAGCTCCTCTCCGCAAGGATTTGGAAGCCTGGTATCGGGATGATCTGCACACGAACTTGACGTATAAGCCTAGTGAACTGGACATCAATGTTCCCATAAATGCTTATGCCAAGTGGGATAACTCTGTGGGTTATGTGCAGTTTGGTCGTTTTGATGCTGCTGATTTGCGTGTTTCAAAAAATGATGTGCTTTTGGGGGGCATTCCTTACCATGATGGCGTTCATTGGAAATTTGCTGCAGGCTGGTTCCGTTATGATTTCCTAATGAGTTCGCTGAATGCCTGGCTCTTTGGTGATGTTATTGATCATGATACTGGTTGCCCGCCCTATGGTACGGAGGCCTACGCTCAGAAGTGTACTGAACCGGAACACCAGATGCCTAATCAGCGTAATCGAATCTATACGGAAAACGTGAAGAATTTAATGTTCCATCGTTTTGGTGTGGAAACGAGTAAATTCTGGGCCTATGTGGTGGAAGAAAGCATGGTGGGCGGAAAGTCTCTGGAGTTTAGGTCCATGAGCCCCTTTATGTACTGGCATGATAATTATGCAACGGGTTATACTTCTGCGGCGACCTCTCTTGAGCTTGGCCTAAAGCCGATTTCCAGCGCAAAGTTCTATGGCCAGATTAATATGGAAGATATTAATAGTCCAGTGGGGGAAAGTGATGATTTTGCAACGAGTCGCTCAATCATTAACTATCTGGTTGGCTATTACCAGGAGTTGAAGACTGCTCGCTATGGTATGTTTAGCTGGCGTCTGGACGTGGTCCTGACGGATCCTGCAGCAAATAATGGCAAGTTGCCCTTATTGAAGTATACAGGCCGTCGCAATTATCGCAGTAATTATCGTGAACAGGGCGATCCTACTTACGCTGACGCCTACTTTGTGGATTATCCTGTGGGCTATCGTCGTGGTCCGGATGCCCTGGATCTTTGGCTGGAACTGGGTTGGCAGCATAAGGATCACTCCCTGTCTATGGAGTTGGGTTGGCTTCGCCAGGGAGACAAGGAACTTTTTACGAACTATGAGTTGGCTCAGCTCTCAGAAAAGCCTACTTCCGGAGTGGAAGAGGCTCAGTACACTTTGGACATCCTTTACCAGTATAAGGTGAATGGCTGGTTTGGATTCTACCTGGGCGGCGGTGGTCGCGTCTATGAAAATTTGGCCCACGAGAATGGGGAAGACGGGATGGATGGCTGGATTAGATCTGGCATCAAGTTTAATTTCAATCCTGTCGACACAAGGTTTTAACACAAGGAGTCACTATGTCTGAAATCGGAACACCACTAAGTTCTTCTGCTACTAAGGTTCTTTTCTGCGGTGCAGGTGAACTGGGCAAGGAAGTTATCATTGAAATGATGCGTCTCGGCGTGGAAGTGGTTGCCGTAGACCGTTACGCCAATGCTCCTGGCATGCAGGTGGCTCATCGTTCCCATGTAATCAACATGCTGGACGGCGCCGAACTCCGCCGTGTTATCGAACTTGAAAAGCCCGACTACATCGTTCCCGAAGTGGAAGCTATTGCTACCGATACTCTGGTCCAGATGGAATCCGAAGGCTACAATGTCATTCCTACTGCAAAGGCTACCAAGCTGACCATGAACCGCGAAGGTATCCGTCGCCTGGCTGCAGAAGAACTGGGCATCAAGACCAGCCCCTACAAGTTTGCAGACAACTTCGAAGACTTCAAGGCCGCCGTCAAGGAAATCGGTATTCCCTGCGTCATCAAGCCGGTGATGAGTTCCTCCGGCCACGGCCAGAGCGTCATCAAGACTGAAGCCGACATCGAAAATTCCTGGAACATTTCCCAGAACGAAGGCCGCACTGGTAAGGCTAGCCGAGTGATCATCGAAGGCTTCGTTCCTTTCGATTACGAAATCACACTCCTCACCGTTCGTCACGTTGCAGGCACTTCCTTCCTGGAACCCATCGGCCACCATCAGGTTGGCGGTGACTATCAGGAATCTTGGCAGCCCCAGCCCATGAAGCCGGAACTTCTGGAACAGGCCAAGGTCATCGCCAAGAAGGTGACCGACGCTCTTGGCGGTCGCGGTATCTTCGGTGTGGAACTGTTCGTCTGCAAGGACGAAGTCCTGTTCAGCGAAGTGAGCCCGAGACCTCACGACACCGGCATGGTGACTCTTATTTCTCAGGACCTTTCCGAATTTGCTCTCCACGCCCGCGCAATCCTCGGCCTGCCCATTCCCAACATTGCTTTCCACGGTGCAAGCGCAAGTAAGGCAATCGTCTGCGATGGCAATTCTGACCACGTAAAGTTCAGCGGTCTGGAAGAAGTCCTTGCAGAACCCGATACCGGCCTTCGCCTGTTCGGTAAGCCGGAACTGAAGGGCCACCGCCGTATGGGCGTACTTCTTGCTCGCCGCGACACCGTAGAAGAAGCAAAGGCTACCGTCATGGCCATGCGCGAAAAGGTGAAGGTGACTCTGTAATGAAAAAATCCCTGTCGCTTATTTTGGGAACCCTGATTCTCTGGGCTTGTTATACCCCGGAGCCCTTTGAGGCAAAAGTAGAGGAAGGTGAATCTTCTAGTCAGGTTTCCAAGATTGGTACGCTATATGCGGTCAATGGCAAGATGCAGACCTGCAATCCGTCTGTCAGCAATGATACGGTAAATTATCCTGCATCCATGCTTTGGCTTAACTTCTCGAACATTTCCGTAAAACCAGGAGACTCAACGTTTTCAACCAAGGATGTGGAAGAACACGACCGTCTGACCGTGACGGACACGTCCAATACAGTGCGTTGGTTCCTGATGATTGATGCTGCCGCCGGAGACTGCGAATTCCAGGATCCGGAATGGAGTACTCATCCAGATTATATCGTGGCTCTTCGTGCCTTTGACAAGAATGGAAGTAAGGCGTGCGAAGATCTTGATTACGGTATGTTTGCAGTTCGTATGAGCGACAAGAAAATTTTCAAGTTCTACGACAAGGATATGAGTGAATTTTCAACTCCTCATCTTTGGGTTGGAAATTCCTCCAAGGATTCCGTAGATGCCGCTGATTCTTCTGTGGTGAATTTCTTTGGAACTACAGAAACCCGCTTGACATATGTCAACAAGGATAACGAAATTGTCTTTGTTGATTTCGCAAATGGCGGTTTGAAAAAGGCAAGTAAACTGAAAAAGCCCAGCGATCGTAAGTCCTGGCAGATAGATAGTCCGCTGATTTCTCCCGATGGAAAGTATGTCGTGTATAATATGACTTCCGGATCTGCGACATGGGAAGCCTATATTCAGGAGCTTTCCTCCACATCCGTTGCAGTAAGGATCGAACAGGAAAGGGGAATGCTCTCTGCTCCCGCCCAGCCACACTGGTTTAACTACGCAGGCCATCTTTACGTAGTATGGGCTGAATTTACGAATCCCTCAATGCTGAATAGAATCGATTTTTCATCGGAGTCTGTTCAGGGTGGTTCCGCTGGCCGTACTGTCATGCGAGAAATAAATCTTGTTGCCGGAGCGCCCAGAGATCTTGCCTTTGAATGGGTTGGCGATATTCGCGAACTTGCTCCCATCCCCATGACGGGCGGCCGCTCTCCCGATGGTAAGTTCCTTTCCACTGGCACGAATCCTGCGTTCCTGCTTAAACTTCCGTGAGGCACAACATGAAAAGAAAGTTATTCGCTAAATGCTGTGCACTTGTGGCTGTTGGTGTTTCTGCCTTTATGGCGTCCTTTAATGCACCTGTCGAAATTTCAACACCTTGGGAATCCATTGGTGGCTGCGGCGCAGGTGGCTCTGGAGGCGGATCTGGCGATGGCATCAAGTGGATTGGCCAGGGAGTTTCTGGTGGTTATGCTGAAGCAGAAGTTTTCACTAAGTATAACGTGGGACAGAATTTTTCTGCCCTTACGGTAACGCCTCATTTTTCCGTGAAGCCCACCTGGTCCACGAAAATCGGAATGTCCATTCCATTTGTGTCTCATCAGGGTGAAGTTCAGTATCGCACGAACCAGACTCCTATGGATCGTAGCACTGGCGGTTTGGGAGATCTATCCTTTGACTTCAGCAAGACCATTGGAAGCGGCGGTGCCGCATCTCTTTCCGCATCATTGTCCGTACCGACAGGGCAATACGATATTAAGCGCGGAACGGATGCTTCTCAGGAATTTTTGCCAAGCAGTTTCCAGAAGGGCAGTGGTCTCTACTCTCTGACTTTGGGCTGGGACTATAGCCGTGATACGGATAAGGGTATTTGGCTTTACGGGCTGACTTACACTCATCCTTTTGCCATGCATCTGATTTCCGGTGAAAATGAATTTTGTGACAGTTACTTTGAAAAACTGGATTGCTCCGGTAAGCGATTCAAGTACCGTTTTAAGCCTTATGGTGAAAATGACCTGGGTGCATTTACTCCTCCTAGCGCAGGTGGTTCCATTGCCTACGGTTATCGTGGTCAGCCCGGCTTTGTTCATTCCTTTGGCGTGAATTTCTCTGCCCCTCTTGGAGTCGCATGGATTTCTTCTGAAAAGACGGATACCTACGATCCTCGACCGGATCCCGATCATCAGGCATGGTCTGCATCTCTGGTCTATGGTCTAGAATTTTCTCGCACGGATTTCCCCATATTCATGGCTTTTTCCCTGCCAATCCACGATAAGGCGGAATCCAATGCCAAGGATGAGTATGACGAAAGTCCTATGAAGAAATGGAATGCTCCCGATTGGGGAGATTTTGGACAGCAGTGGACTATTGCGGTAGGTGTGAAGGGAAGCTTCTTCTAAAGTAAAGTCTCGTCTTTTTTGTTGACATACAAACTTGCGATTTGTAAATTTTGTGAAACATTTTTAGACGAGGTTTCCATGACGCATCGAGTGCTTGGCAATTGCTTCACTCTGCTGGTTGTATCTGCCGGTCTGCTTGTATCGGCCTGTAGCGATGATTCTTCTACATCTAGCGAAAATCGCGAAAGTGTTGCAGCGCAGCCAACAACTTATGAATCTGTCAAAGCCTTGCCGAAGTGTAAGGCTGGAAATGATGGTGAGGTCCTGTATGTAAAGGACGATTTGTACGCCTGTTCTGATAATGCCTGGGTTAAGGTGACACTTTTTGCAAATGGTGTTTGCAATATCAAGGGTTGTTCTGATTCCCTGAATGAAAAATATGTTTATGTGAAGGACTCGGAAAAGGCATACCAGTGTCTCGATGGTGAATGGACTGATGTGGCGGGAAACCTGATTTCCCGGGATGAATACCTGACGTGTTTCATGCAGTCGATTATTGCTGACACTTTGGAATCGGACGGTGATTTACCCAAGTGCAGTAGCAAACTGCAGCAAACTCTGGTTCTTGTCGAAGATGACATTTATGCCTGCCTGAATAGCAAATGGAATATCCTTACGGATCAGGTTGTGTCAGAAGACGATTTACCCCGCTGCAAGAAAAACGGAACGTTTGTCTTTGTCATGGGAAAAATGGCTAGCTATGAGTGCCGTGATGGTGTTTGGTACAATGGAGACAAGGCTGTAGAAACTGCAAAGAGTTCTTCTTCAGAAGAAGATGATGATTCAATTGAATCCTCGTCTTCCAAGGCAAAGGATCCCTTGACAACGGATGATTCTACGAAGGTTCGTGGCATTTGCATGCCTACCGTAAAAAATGCGGAAAAGAATGGTGAAGTGGAATGGAAGTTTACGAATATGGGTGGAACACCCGTGTCCTACAAATGGTCCTTTGACGAAAGCGCTTCTGAAACAACAAGTTCCCAAAAACGTCCTGTAGTGACGTATGCCAAGGCTGGAGTCAAGAAGGCTACACTTATTGTGAATAAGGGCTTGCCTTCTGAAAGCGACACTCTTGTATGTTCTGATTTAGCAATTATTCCTACCCAGGTGACGGGATGCGAATGCACTACAAATAAGTCTGGCGTTTCTAAGGTCTCTGCAGCAATGCCGGATAGTGCAGAATGGACTGTTTCTAACTGTAGTGGTGGAGAACCGTTTGCCTATGAATGGTCTGGCCCGGTGACCGGTGCGAAGAATAAGCAGAAGCTGGTTATGACAACGGGAGGAACTTTTTCTCCCAAGGTAACCGTTACTAATGATGAAGGTGCTGTAATGTCTGTGTCTTGTCCCAGTGTAACGACCAAGGGAATCCTTTCTGTAAACTGCTCAATTACAGAAGACAATGAATTTTTTGTAGATGGCTATAGCTGGCAAAATTGGAGCTATTCAGAAATGGGCAGTTACTATGCCTATATGACATTGGCTGCAGATGACGGCTTCTCCACTGAAATTGAGGTTTCTGACTATGGCAGTCAAAGATTCCCTCTTGATGAATCCGAATATGTGGGTGTTCGAACTTATTCCCTGATTTATGGCAAGGATACTGTGTGTACCGCATCTACAGTAACTTGCGGACCAGATGTGTCTAGCGTAGAGAAGGGTAGTTCAGTATCCTGGGGTTTAAGCGAAATGGGAGAGTATACTCCAAAGTCCTACCTCTGGAAGTTTAGCGATGGATCTTCCTCGACAAAGGCTTTGCCGTCTCAGACGTTCAAATCTGCAGGTACCGTAAAGGCTACTTTGCTTCTTGACGCTGGACTGGAAACGGAAACGCAGTTAACCTGCTCCTCCGTTTATGTGGAGCCGGCACCTGTTACAGGTTGCACCTGTTCGTCAACGTTGAAATCATCTTCCGATGACCTTGCCGAAGTCAGCCCGGTGAAATACCAGTGGATTGTTGATGGCTGCGTAAGCGATGTAACGGAACCTCTTAGCTACGCCTGGAGTGCATATGAGCCTGATGACGTAAACACGGCAACGGGCGTGTTCTCCGAAAAGGGACATTTCTCTCCAGTGGTGACGGTTTCTAACTCTGATGGAGCCAAGCAAAATGTAAAGTGCGAGGTGGCAAATGTAAGAGATAGCAACAATCCCCTAGAGGTAATCGAACAGCTAGGAAACAATGAAACCGTTGTGCTGGAAGGCGGAAGCTATTACATTGAAAAATGCTCAGAAACAGCTTCTGGAGGCGTTATGGACATTACCGGTTCCGGAATGGGATGTCAGGAATGGTTCCAGGAATATTCGAATTTTTCTGACTTTGGCTTAAATGAATGTCGTGGCTTAATTTACATTACCATGCCGCTGTATGTAGATGTACCTGCCGGCGAAACATTAACCATTAGAAACTGCTTCTGATATGTGCAAGGAGAAAAAAATGAAGACTAACATGATTTCCAGAATCTGGCTTCCCCTGTCCTTGCTGGCCTCCTTTGTTGCAGTAGCATGTTCCGATGATTCTGACAGTGATGTGAAGAAAACGGTTGCTCCGGAGGATGAAATTGCATCTCCTCTGGATGATGTGACTTTTGAAGATTCCCTGTATACCTGGTTCATGAAATCCGAAGAAAAAAATAAGCATCCCCTGGAAGAAGACTCTAGTAAGCCTGGGGATGATGCGGACGACGGTTCTGACGACGAAAAGGATGTTACAGGTGAAGAGGAAGAACCGGATAAGGTATTCCTGTTGCCTCCTGCTGGATTCTATGACAAGCTGACAATTCCTGTTCCTGCTGCGCTTTACAAGGGAACGATTCGCTGTACCTATGATGGCTCCCTGCCGACAACGGAATCTGCAGAGTTTGAAGAACCCTATGAGGTTTCCAAGAATACGGCAATTCGTTGTGCTGAATTTGTGAAGGATTCTGTTGCCCGCATGTCTTCTAAAACCTATTTCATTGGTGAAAAGGTCAGTATGCCTGTGGTGGCCATTACGGTAGACCCCTATGACATGTTTGACCCTAAGGAAGGCTATTACAGTCAGGGAGTTTCTTCCTGTGCAGAACCTTGCTATGCAGCAAACTACTGGAAGGATATTGAACTTCCTGTTCATGTGGAATTCTTTGAAGAGGGAAGTTCTTCTGGTAAGAAGACATGGGACATTGATGCAGGCCTTTCCATTATTGGTCAGTGGAGTCGCTACCGTGAAAAGAAATCGGTATCTATTACCATGAGAAAGGAATACGAAGATGGACGTTTAAAATATCCTCTCTTCAAGACTCGCCCAGATGCAAAGCGCTTCAAGGCCTTCAATCTGCGTAATAACGGAAACCGCTTTGTTGGGGACTATATTGAAGATCCTATGCTGACAAGTCTTTTGGAAGGAACTGCGGTAGACTATCAGCGCAGCCGTCAGGTGGTTGTGTTCTACAATGGTTCGTACTTTGGTATTCATGATATGCGAGAACGTCTGAATGAACATTTTGTGGAAACCAATTATGGTATTGATTCCAAGGAAGTGGACATGGTGAAGCATGTGGAGGATGAAGTTACTGCAAGCGGTGGAACGACTGTTGCCTACGAAAATCTGCTAGATGCCATTCACTCAGGAACATTTACGGGATCGAATAACAAGGCTTATGCAGCAGTTTCCTCCATGATGGATATGAGTAGCTTTGCCCAGTATATGGCTGCAGAAATCTACATCCACAATGGTGACTGGCCTAACAATAACGTTCGTGCATGGCGTACAGCGGATCAGCCTTTCAAGTTTGCCATTTTTGACGTAGACCACGGCTTTGGCTGGGACTGGGCTGTTGAAGGCTTCCGGTACATGGACCATAACATGTTTAGCTGGATCAAGAGCGGTGGAAAGCTCGGCTGTAATGGGGCTCGCTGCTTTGCCGAAATTTACATCAAGCTGATTCAGAACCCTGATTTTAAACGCTTGTTTATCAATCAGTCTGCAGTGCTATTGGATTATTATCTGACTTACGACAAGGTAGTTGCGACAACTAATGAAATGATGGCAAGTATTCCTGCTTCTGAACAGTCTAGGGATATGTCTAGATTCCCAAGAGATCAACATATTTTTGACCAGACAGGCTCTTCCTTGATTTCCTATGCTTCAACAAGAACTGGTATCGTTCGCGACGAATATCGTAAGGAATTCGATCTGGGTGATGATATTTCTGTAACCATCGCATCAGAAGGCAATGGCGCTGTATTGCTGGATGGAATGAAATTGCCTAGTTCTAGTTACAAGGGCAACTTCTTTGAAGGTAATGATATGCTGCTGACTGCAGTTCCCGCAGAAGGTGCTGTGTTTGCTTCCTGGTCGGATGGAAACAAGGAAAATCCCCGACTCGTTACACCGGAAGACGGCGACAAGTTCGTAGCGAAGTTTAAATAAGCCTGTGAATAATGAGTGCTAGGCTCGCGGGTGAGTCTTCTTGAAGGCTTCCCGCAGACGTTCTGCACTGACATGCGTATACACCTGGGTCGTGGAAATGCTTTCATGGCCCAGCATTTCTTTTACGCTCATAATTTCAGCGCCGTTTTCCAATAGATGCGTTGCAAAACTGTGGCGTAGTACATGGGGACTTGCCTTGCCCTCCCAACCGATATCCCTTAACAAATCGTGAATGTCGTTGCGGAGTGTGCGGATGCCGAATGGCTTACCTTCGTCACTCAGAAAAACGTAGCCAGTGGCTGTCGGTAAATGCCCTGCTTCTACCTGCATTTGCTTGAACAGCCCGATACGTTCCAGAAGGGCTTTCGTAATGGGAACGATACGTTCCTTGTTGCCCTTGCCGATGACGCGGACGAGATGTTGCGACTCCATAATCTGGTCCCATCGAAGGCTCTGGCACTCTGAAATACGTAGGCCTGATCCGTAAATCAATTCCAGAAGAAGTCTGGCGCGAACCTGCGGCAGGGTTGGATCTTCTATTTCGGGAAACTTTTCTTCGGAAAGATCCTTCTGGCTCATGAAGCTTACAAGCCGCTTGGGGCGTTTGGGCATGGGGACGTTCCCAGCCGGATTCTGGGTGAGTGCCTTGGCTCGAATAAGGTACTTGCCAAAACTTTTCAGCGCAGCCAGATGCTCGCATATGCTGGTGGGGGCCAGTTTTTGCTTAATCTTCATGTCCCACACAAAACCTTTGACGGAGGTCTCGCTGAAGGAGGTGAGGGGAATGCCTTTCCCCTCGGAATTTAAAAAGACAGAAAATTTGTCCAGGGACTTCTGATAGGTATCGATGGTCCTTGGCGAAAAGCGTCGCTGGGTTTCCAGATACGTCAAAAAATGCTGTATGTAATCAGAAAGTTCCATTTTGTATTTTATTCTACGGATTGAAAAATCGTTCTACAGTTCTTGCTGTAAAAAATAATCTATCTTAGGAGTCAATATATGACATTCCCTCAATTTTTCAAGGCTTCTGGTTCGGTGCAGGCTAAGGTAATGCTTGCTCTGTTCCTCGCTATTGGGGAAATGTCCGCCAATGCCGCCGATCGGGTGGTGGGAGCTAACGCTACATTGGATATTGAACCCGATGCCCGCGCTGCTGCTCTTGGCTCTGCAACATTTACGGATGACGGCCTGGCAGACCAGTCCTATGCCTGGTTCAGGTTTTCCCATACGTCCTACTACGAAGATACCAAGTATGATTATGCCCGCGCCGAGTTCCCTTTGGGAGAAGGGCAGGGCCTAGGCGTATCCTTTTCTCGCTTTGGTGCAGATGACATTCCCTACATTAAGGACGGAGAACCTTTGCCGGAAGGTTCCAATTACAATACTTTGTCTGTAGCGGATTGGGTCTTTGCTGTTGCATGGGCCAAGCGTTTGACGGATCGCCTTTCCATTGACGTATCCTTTTATGGACTTTATCGTGAGATGGACCAGACTGGCTGGGGCTTTCGCGGTGATGCGGGCGTTCGATTCCGCGCCATCGATCAGCTTCATTTTTCTGGCTTGCTGAAGGGATGGACTTCTTCTGCAACCACATGGGAATCTGGCCAGTTCGAATATTCCTCGCCAGAGTTTTATCTTGCAGCAGACTACACAGTGCCTGTAAAGTACCTTTATGGAAGTTTTGGTGTTTACTGGCAGGGAGCGGGCCTGTTCCACCAGGAATCCAGAAATATGGATTTTGATACAGACGAAGATGCAGGAGCGCGTCTGTGGGAAGACCCTGTGGATTGGCTTTCCGGTGGCCATGGTGGTGTAGAATTCAATTTTGACTTTGGCTTGTCTCTGCGTGCGGGCCTCTCCAGCTTTACTACAGTTGAAAGCTTTACTGCTGGTGCTGGACTCCTGGTGGCTCATTTTCTCCAGGTGGATTACGCCTTTGAATCCCACCCGGTGCTTTCTCCGGTCCACCGGGTTAGCGTAAGTGTTTGCCCGTACATGTTTAGCCACGCTCCAAAACAGGAACAGGGCCACCTGACTGTGGAAACTGCAAGTAAGAAGATTTTGTCAGAGGAGCCCGAGGAAAATGCTGGTGTGTCACTGGAAGAAGCTTCCGAAGATCCTGTAAAGGGCTCCGCAGAGGAATTTGCTTCTGAAGACTTGCGATCCGCTTCTTCCGATGCTCCGGAAGTTCCTTCGGCACAGGCATCCCCGGCTGAAGACGGTGACGAAGTGCTGGAACCGTCTGCCACAGGCGGAACATACTGGGAAGAATAGGCTTTTGGGGCGTAAAACAGCTTGTTTCGTGTGACGAAATTCACGTTTTCCCATAAATTAGGCTATATTTAGCAATATGGCTGAATTGAATAACTATCGCGAAGTTGGCGTCTTTGATTTGTTGTCTGCTCCTCTCAATCCGATTGGGGCATTTGATGCTGAACAGTTCAAGAAAGATGTCCGCGCTCTGATCGACTCTCGCCCCGAAGACAAGTTCGTGGCGGTGGATCTGATTGGTCTTGACTTTGTGTATAGCGATGCCTACAATGCCTTCCTTCAGTTTCAGTCGGAACTATCTAACAAGGGTGGCATGCTGGCTCTTCTTTCCAACAGTGCAACCATTATGGATGGCCTGAAGAAGGCTGGTCTGGATCGCAAGCTGAAAATTTTTGCGGCAGAAGCAGATATGATGTCCTTCTCTCTTCATAGTCAGGCTCCTCAGGAGGAATCTTCTGCACCTGTTTCTGAAGAACCAGTCCGTGCTGCAGTGGCTTCCCAGAACGTTCACTCTCCCAATGCAGTTTCCTCTTCTGAAGTGAAGCCCATGGAACGTAAGACTGGCCTGCACCGTCGATTCACCAAGAGCTTTAATGCCATCGTTAAGGATGAAAAGAAACTGGCCAAGAAGGGGATGGCAATGCCCTTTGAAGAAGAAAAGTCTTCCGGTGCCACAATCGTAATCATCGTGACGGTCCTGATTATTCTGGGCGGCTTGGCCGCATTCTTGCTGCTGCGCTAATTCACCATGTCCGTAGAATTTTCGGAATACAGGTGCAAAAAAAAGTATAAGTCCAAAAGACGCAATATACCGGTTGTCCGGTTGGTAATCCTTTTCACCCTGGTAGGCCTTGGCCTAAAGTTTGGCGTTCTCCAAAAGATTTTGGATTTACTTCCCCTGCCGGACAATGGCCTGCCTGTGGAAGAGCTAACCTGGGATCAGGTTTGCCAGAGCGAGGGGGGGACTCCCTTTAAGCTGAAAGACGAACTGGTTCAGTGCTCATGGATGGTTGGGGATTCTTCCAGACCGCTTCCCAATGCATTTTTGCGCTACGTAGCTTCGCTTCGTACATCTCCCGTTGAAAAAGTGCATTGGGTTGCAAATGGTTCCGACTTCTCCGAACCACTTCTTGTCATGCGGGAAGATTCGTTAAGTTATACGTATCTCCATGTTCAGAAATCGGATTCTTCCCGGGTGTGGATTGATGCAGCGACCGAGTGTCGCTTTCCGGGGCTTTGCCCTGTGCGCCCTCTGCATGGATCTAATATTTCCATCTCGGAGGATTTTGACTTTGAAGGCCAGGACCGCCTGATTTCTGCAGATGTGTTCCTTGGATTGGGTGAATCGCCCGTTCATCCTGTGCTTCCCGGACTTGTTGTAGATTCAGGAAAGGATTCCCTTGGCTACTTTGTTGAAATTGATCATGGTAACAATGTGGTTTCCAGAATGTTTGGTATGGCCTCTGCGGCAAATGTGGGGGATACTGTGGATGTTGATTCCTGGGTGGGGCGCCTGCCTCCGAGGGATAGCGCCGCGTTTTTCCTGACAGTCCGTCGTAATGGCCAGTTTGTTCGCTGGAATGATTTTTACAAGGCAACGCATCCTGCTAGCAAAAATGAAATTGCTAAATTCAGGAAGGAAGTTGGAATTTAACCATGCGTTTGCTTGCCTCGATTATTGCCTGCCTTTCTCTCCTGTTTGGGTTCTGGGCCTGCGCCCAGGACGACGATGGCCCTCTTGGCCTGGGTTCATCGGACGTGGACTATGCGGGCAAGGGAACCTTCCTTCTGGCAACACTGGATAGTAATCGCTTTATTCATTTGGCAAGCGATACCCTGTTTTTGCACATGGACAGTATCTGGTCCTTTTCTAATTGTGCGCTCAGTAGCATTAAACTAAACACCTATAATGAGGATACTGCTTTAATCATCGCCCCTCAGGTGTATTTCCATACCAAGGGGGAAGATTGTCCCTCTCCCTATTATAGGCCCGATACAACCATCAAGGTGCGACTTGGGGAAAATATTCTGAAGAACGTTAAACTGATTCGTGTAAAGGACAATCAGGATTCTATTCTGGATACGGTTCTTGTCCGTCGCGGCTCTATTTCCTTGGATACGTTCAAGATCTTTATTGATTCCCTGTTTGACTCAGTCCATTCGTTCCCCTTGCGCACCAAGGGCTCGCCATCCGTTTTGAAGGTGGTGGATTCCCTGACGCCCCAAGTGTTCCTGTGGCGCACCATGAAGTCGGAATGCACATTGCGCATAGACATGTGCAGCTCTACGAAAAACGATACGATTTATCCGAAAAGATGGAATCTGAAGGATACCAATCTTGTTCCCATCCACATCGTCTGCGCGGACTCCGATTCTGTATACTGTGCCTCTTCCCGTTGGGAAGACGATTCCACCAGTCTTGGAAAATTGATGGAACGCCCCGATACGGTATGGCATACAAGTACCTACTACGTGGAAGAGATTCCCAAGTGCGGTTCTGTTGACCGCTTTGCCAAGACGTCGCTTTATCTGAATAACGATTTCAGGGTTGTTCGTGAACTTTATTCGCCAGATGAATCGGAAACTTCCTGTGGACCGGCGGCTTTGCCTACCTGGTTTGTTTACGATGTTGGTCGGTCACGCGTTTTTCCGGATTCCCTTGATGCAGACAGCCTATTTAAGCAATGGAAATCTGCAAAGGTAGCTCCATCCAAGAAGGATTCCACAACCCGCAAGTAAGGAGTTTTCTAATGGCTGAAAATATTGAATATACCTTTAATGCAAGCATTGCTGAAGAAGATTATCCGGCCATTTTGGAAAGCAGAATTTTTACAGAATGGTTGTCGGCCACATCTGCCAAGTTTAAAATTTCCAAGATTCATTTTGATTCTGTAGATTTCCTTTTCAAGGAACGTCGCCCCCTGTTCATCAAGTTGAAGGCTACGGCGACTTTGCCCGATGGCCGCCCCGTCCATGGCATTGTGCTTGTTCGTGGTAATGCGTCTGCCGTTCTTGTGGTTCTCCGCTGCGAAGGCAAGAAGTATCTGCTGCTGGTTCGTCAGCCTCGCTTTGCCATTTCCGAATCGGGCTCTCTTGAAATTCCCGCGGGCATTCTGGACTGGACTGGCGATTATCGCAAGGTGGCACTCTCCGAATTAAAGGAAGAGGCTCAGATTGACGCTGATGATTCCGAACTTATTGACCTGATGGATTTCTGGTATAAGGGCGCCAGCGAAGGCTTCTGCGCCAGTTGCGGTCTTCTGGATGAACGCATTCGTTTGTTTGCAATTGAAAGAGATGTGACTCCGGAACAGTTGAAGTCCATGGATGGAAGGGATCAGGTTTACCAGGATGAAAACGAATGGATCCGTACGGAAGTGTGGCCCTATGAAGAGGCTGCCCACCAGTTTGTGGATGGAAAGAACCTGATAGCACTTTTCCTTTATGAACGTTGGCTCAAGTCCCAGGGGCGAGAATTCTAAAAAAAGCGGAATTCTAAAAAAAAGCGTGGCTCGGCTGCGCTTTTTTTTTGCATTTTCAATGGCATTTTCGGTTTGGTGGAGGTTTCTCCGTGTTGTTTACCTATATTGTTACTGATAAATGCTTTTTGAATGAGTTTGTATGCGCATTAAATCGTTACTCGTATTCTTGTTGTTTGTAGCCTCTGTTGTCTGGGCTGATCCCACGGCGTCCATTTTTGTGAAGGATGCCTCTGAATTTGCTACCATCCAGAAGGACTTGAATTCCTTGAAGATGGGATTAGGACAGGGAAATGCCTCCCTGGATTCCTTGTGGCAGGAAGCAGGGCGCATTGCCAAGATGAATGACCGATGTGCCATCATTATGATTAATGAGGCTTTGGATGACGAGTGTAGCCATTTCTATGCCGTAGAACTACCTAACTTCGAAACACGCTATATGGAAATCACCGGCGAACTTCGCCTGGGTGCCATGAAGATGGGTTCCTCCCTTGCAGAACGCACGGAGCAGATTAAGGCTTGCGCTACTGCATTGGGTGGCATCCTCGTTTCCAAGGAACAGTTGCTGAAACTGAATGGCTCTGTGGATCTTGAACCCCTGAGCTTTGAAGGCGCCTTTGATGCTACCTATAACTTCAACCTGTACTTCGATGCTGGACGTATGGAACAGCAGACCAACATGATGAACCGCTGGCTGGAAAAGTGTGGAGACATTGTCCTGCGCAAGGCTGGTGACGAGTTTGCACCTCTGTTCCTGGAATCCGTGAAGTTGATTAACGATTCCTTGAAGACCAATTCTGCAAACATCCAGATTGTGGTTGAGCCGGAAGTACTGGATTTTTACCTGGATTTGAATCGTCCAGTGGCTGGTTCCTATTACCTGAACGGTGCAAGACTGTTTAACGTGACCGCACTTCCCATGGGCCGAAATCATTCTCACCTTATTGTGAATTTCCAGGAAAAGAAGGTGAACCTGCCTATGGGTACGGATGGCGAAATGCAGCACTTCAAGGGCCGTGTAGAATTCACTTCCGCCTATCAGGAAAAGGACCTTGTAGGTCGCTGGACCTGGGGCAAGACCGATGCGAACGTGATGGATGCCGTGGCCAAGGGAGAAATTTCTGCTGTTGCTGTGATGGGGGATTCCACTTTGCCACCGCCGGTAGTGAAACAACTGAGCTCTCCCTCCGATAGCGTTGAGGCAGAACTTGCTAAGGATGCCGCTGAAATGAAGGCTAAGGAAGATGCGGCAAAGGCTGCCGCCGATGCTTCCAGGAAAGATGATTCTGGCATTAAAATTCACTGGATTCCCCTTTCCATTGCAGCAGCAGTTGCTGTTGGTGGCGGTGTCATGGCTGCGGTCTTTAACAACAAGGCTAAAACAGAACATGACGATGGCTTGAAGTCTCCGGACAATTATGACGATCATCTGGATAAGATTGAAAGCGCCCAGACCATGCGCACGGTGGGCTTTGGTATTATGGCTGCCGGTCTGGTTGGCATGGGTGTCACCTTCCTCTTCTAGGGATGTGTTATGAAAAGAATTGCAATGAAGAAGATGCGTGTTTTAGGAAGCCTGGTACTGCTCTCCATGCTTTATGTTGCGGGCTGCTCAGACTATGCGGACGAGTACAAGAAGGACTATAAGGAAAAGTACGGCTCCGTGGAAGTTGTTCCCGGTGAAGTGCCGTCCTACAATTGGGATTGCCCCAAGGATGCTGAAAGTTGCGTGGAACTTTGGCGTGCCTACAATGGAACCGATTTTGGCCTGGAGTCCACCATGGGCACCAAGTGGGGCCTGTTGACCGATGAAAAGTCTACTGTAGATCTTAATGCGGTGGATGATAACGGACGTCCCTATACCATCGACGTAATGCCCAATAATTTGACTCCGCTTCTTCGTCTAGGTGGCATTTCTGGTAAGACGTCTATATCCAAGGATGTTCGTAGCCCCTTTGTTAGCCTCTATGTAGGACTTAAGAATGGAACTCTGGAAACTTCTGACTATTCAGGATTGACCATAGCTCTTGCTTCTACTTCCAGCTTCTATATCTCCCTCTATGAAATGAAGGATGGCAAGGTCGTTTCTGAATACAGGACAAAGAAGGCGTTGTCTTCCATGGGGAGTTCAATCGATGAAGTGTCCTCTGTGAACGTCTGGTTCCAGGACTTTGAATGCATTAGCGGTGAAAGGGATTTGAAGACATTCCTTGGTAAAGTGAATGCGGCGGGTATTACGTTTACAGAAACTCAGGCAGGGGAAAAGGATGGTTTCTCCATTGTTGGTGTTTCTGCTTTCAAGGAAAAGACTGCTGAAGAAGGAAAGGGGCCTGATTCCAGCGCAGAGGACGAATCCAGTGCCTCTGAAAGTGCATCCAGCTCCAGCGTGGATGAAAGCTCCAGCAGTGTTGAAAATAACTCTAGCAGTGTTGACAATAGTTCTAGCAGTGCTGCCAATAGTTCCAGCAGTGTTGACAATAGTTCTAGCAGTGAAGAAGTTCTTGTCAAGTGGCTGTGGCGTGGTGATGAAAATAATACTGAAGGAATCAAGTTTGAACTGCAGGATGGGCTGAGAGCTCGATATCCTCTATCTACAAATTATGATGTTGATCAGAATTCTTCAAGGAAAAGCGACGGCCTTCAGAAAATCGAAGCCGCATGTAATGGGTATTGTGGTCGTGTAGTTGATGAATCGTCCGACGGACATAATGTCAATAAGGGTTTCCGTTTGGTTGTTTTTATTGGCAAGGATGTCGACAAGAGTAACTGGAAGGGCTTATGCCTTGGCGTAGAAGGTGAAGACGTTGATTTAATGAATGCTCAAAAGCAGATCGTACGTACATCCATCGGTGGTTCTGGCAAGTTGAAAATATCCAACTTTACATGGGATGAACTGAATTTTGCTCGCCCGAGTTCCAACACGGAACTGATATTTGCCGTGGAAAAAATGTCTGGAGATGCCTCTGGCAGCTATGTCAATGTACAGGCTATCGGTAGCTACGGATCTTGCGAGGATTTGAATATTGCGGATAATGAATTGAACAAGGACAACATCATTTATCCGTTAGACAAAGAATCACATTTGTATTTGAATGTGAATCTGAGTTACGGCAATACGATTGATGAACGCGATAACCAGAGCTATCAAACCTATGATATCAATGGCATTAAGTGGTTTGCTGAAAATCTGAACTACAAGATTCCTAGTTCGTCCAAGGATGTTTGCGGTGGCCCAGATGGAGCAAGCGGCAAGGGCTGCGAACGTTATGGCCGTCTGTATAGGCAGAGTGAATTGAAGGATGCCTGCCCGGATGGTTGGCATGTGGCTACTACAGAAGAATGGGCAAGTCTAGGAGAAAGTCAAAAGGGTCTTATAACTCAGAATGCTGTATTTGAAAAGACGAATGGAGCTGATAATTCAACAGGTTTGTCCCTTATTCCTGCAGGATACTTTAATGGTAGTGCCGTAGAAAAACTCGGTTATGGACTTTACTGGCATGAAATTTCCGCTGGAAACTATCAAGTTTTCGATGGCGGCCGCGATCTGGTAACAGAATCCTTGACTTCAGAGGATGATATGTATTCCGTTCGCTGCGTTTATGGTGAATTGACCGAGAGCTCATCTAGTAGTGGTGGTGTAGTAACGTCTAGCAGCATAGAGTCTACCTGTGAAGGAACTGTTTTGTATAATGCGGAATGGGGTGATCAGCAGCCCATGAAATGGGAGGCCTATTGTGATCCTTATGAAAATTGTGCTGTTGGCAATGTTTCTGGAACATATACAATATCAAATATGTTTGCAAATATTGGATCGGATGGCGATTTTCACGATATTTCCCATTGGGGAGGTCTTTGCATTACATACAAATCCAGCGGAGCAGAACCTGCACTAAAATTACTTAATGATGAAATGGGTGTGTATCATTTTGACATACCTCTTTCTGCTTCGGAAGATTACAGGACTGAAAGTGTTTCTTTTGAATACTCCTTGGATTTGCAAGAGGATTATGAAGGATTTGCAAGGGTGCTCAAAGTAGAACAGTGGTCTGAATCTCCTGTGCCGAGCAGTTTCCAGATTTATAAGATCACGACTCTTAACGAACTTTACGGAAGCATAGCTGGTGAAAAGGTTGATGTTTGTGATAATCACATAAAATATGATTCAGGAAAACAGTTCTGTGGGTCCGATGGGAAAGTTTATGATAAATGTGGCGAAGAAGAATTTAATCCTGAAAAACAGTTCTGTGGAGACGATCGCGCAGTCCATGAATTATGCGGAGGTGAACCGTATTCCGTAAGTACAGAAATGTGCAATTACGAGAACAAGGTTGTAACACGCTGTGAAAAAAGTTCAACAAAATGTTTTTATTGGAACGGTAAGGAAGCTGCAGAAAGAAAAAAATATGGGACAATAGTTAATGGTCAACTTCTCGATGATGCTGTTCACTTCTATTCGGAAGATGAATTTCAATGGCCCGTGGATGTATACTGTTATCATGGAAGTTCGGAAGGTGCTCAAGGTGCAGACCTTAATTCTGTCGTAGACTATTGCAATGGAATTTGTGCAAAATTGTCGTCAGGTGATGGTAACAAACCGAACGAAGTCACATTCCCAATTAATGAAATGACAGTAAAAGAGACGAATATTGCGGAGTGGAAGGGACTGTGTGTCACCTATGCAAGTGATCAAGATGCGTACATCAGGCTTGATCTGGATGATAAGTATACTAATCAGAAAGGGTGGAATTATCCTGTTGCAAAGCTGCCGGCAACACAGGGAAATTCCATTAATACAGTTTGTACGGAATGGAGCTTTTTTAAGGATAGTTATTCTGCAGTGAGTGGTGAGTATGACAAAGTTGGCACTTTTACCGATATGGATCAGGCTTTAGGGCATCCCCATAATGCTGTTTTTACTTATCTTGACGTTCGTAAAAAATCGGTGAATTTTACCGTCTATGAAATAGGAAGTATTGATCAGTGCATGGGTGCGCAGAATGGTGGATTTGAACTTCCAAATTATGCAGAAATGGAGTGGCGTCCTGCTTTGAAAAAAGATGGAGAATCCTGATCCTAGAAGAAAATGTTGTTGACGGTGAGGCCTACAAAAAAGACCAGCAGGTAGCCGTACCACAGCCCGGTAAGCACATAGTTGGAAACACGCTTATAGGCCTTAGGTTCTTCCTTGTTCTTCTCCTTAATGCGGATAATGTTCTTACGCAGATAGAAAACAGACACTGCGATACCTGCGAGACTAGCTAAAATGAGAAGAAAGTATACCATAGCAGCCATAAGATAGATTTTTTTAGAATGTTTTTCGTAAAATGTCCCCCTAAAAGGCCTATTTCTGAATCTGTCGGTTGAATGTTTCGTTGAAAAATTCTCTATTTGTACACGGTTTTAGACTGTCCGTGGAAGAAATCCTGCACTTTGGCTAAACGCCCTGGTCAAGATATCTTCCGTAAGCGGACGGCTATTTTAATATAAGAGGTCTATTTGGCTGCCCAAGAAAAACTTGATTCCCTTATTGCGGAAGCCTGCAAGGTTGCAGGTGTGACGCTCGTGGAACTGGATACGTTCCGCGCAGGTAAGAGGAAAACATTGAGGCTTTACATCGATAAACCCGAAGGTGTCACTATCGATGACTGTTCCACGGTAAGTAGGCACTTGTCCGACGCCCTGGACTTGGATCCTGAAATTATTGAAGGCGCTTACACTCTGGAAGTGTCTTCCCCTGGGCTTGACCGCCCCCTGAAGTCGGTCGCAGATTTCATCCGCAACAAGGGACGTTTTGTCCGCGTGACCAGAAGTACTGGTAAGCCTCTGACTGGCAAGCTTGTGGATGCTGATGAAGAAAATTTGACGCTTGCATTAAAGGGAAACGCAGGAACCGTGGTCGTTCCGCGAGTTGAAGTGCTGGCTGCCAAGGTAGATGTACAAATATAATAGGAAGGTCAAAAATGGCTAACAAGAACGAACCTAAGGTTAACTTGATCGACGTACTCAAGGACGTGGTCGACGCAAAGAATATGGACGACAGCGTTATTGTCAACGCACTGAAGCAGGCTTTGATTTCTGCTGCCAGAAAGTATTTGCACATCGACAAGAAGATTGAAGTGGATATCGACACTGAAAACAACGACATCCATGTGTTCCTCCGCGTCGAAGTTGTGGATGACTATCCGGACTACGATCCTGAAATGACTGCAGACGAAGTTGAAAAGCTGGACGAAGGCTACATGCTGGTTCCCGAAGCTCGTGAATTCAACGAAGATGCTCAGCCGGGTGACGTTCTCGAAATGGAAGTTCCCACGACCTCCTTCGGCCGTCAGGCTATCCAGACTGCAAAGCAGCTCCTGACCCAGCAGATCCGTGATGCAGAACGCCAGAAGGTGATGGACACCTATCGCAGCCGCATCGGCACCATGATCAGCGGTGAAGTTCTTCGTCTCGAAGGTCGTAACGTTATCGTTTCTCTCGGTAAGCAGACAGAAGCTGTCATTCCTCCCCGTGAACAGATTGGTCACGAACGTCTGGTCCAGGGTCAGTCTGTCAAGGCTGTCATTGACCGCGTTGAAGAGTCCGTAAAGAGTGGTGCACAGGTGATTCTGTCCCGCGCAAGCGGCGCCTTCCTCAAGGAACTCTTCCGTCAGGAAGTTCCCGAAATCTACGAAAACACTGTTGAAATCAAGGGCGTTGCTCGTGAACCGGGTTATCGCGCTAAGATTGCAGTTTACTCTCGCGATGAGAAGATTGACCCCGTTGGCGCTTGCGTCGGCATGAAGGGTGCTCGCGTTCAGACCATCGTCCGTGAACTGGGCAACGAACGTATCGATATCGTTCACTGGAATCCGGATCAGGACGTGTTCATTACTCGCGCCCTCTCTCCTGCAAACGTTGTGAAGCTGGCTGACGTTCCGGGTACTGATCGTACCGTTGTCGTCATCAACGACGAAAACCTGGCTCAGGCCATTGGTAAGAACGGTCAGAACGTGAAGCTTGCTGCCCAGCTGGTGGGCCGCAACCTGGACGTGTTCGGTGAAAAGGAATGGTCTGAAAAGGATGAAGAAGCCAAGGCTCAGGTCTTGACTCCGCGCCCCCAGGAACTGCGCCGTAGCGGTTTTGCAGCACGTAAGGCTGAAAGCGTTGCTGAAGACGCTGTGGAAGAATCCTCCGAAGAATCTACCGAGGCATAATTCAAGGTAGATTCACTTTTAGACGCATACAAATTAAGGTTTTTACATACAGGCTAACAATTAATGAGTAACGAAGAACAAATTAAACCCGCAGATTGGGCTAAAGAACACGGAGTCAAGAGTGAATTCGTTGTGAAACTGCTTCGCGACAATGGCGTGAAGGTGCTTACGCAGGTTTCCAAAGTGAATGCCTCCGAGTTTGAAAAAATCGAAGAAGCTGTCGCTGTCGAAAAAGCGAAACAGGATGCTCGTTCCAAGAACCTTAAGAAGGCAAGTGCGTCTGAATCTGAAGGATCTACCGAAAAGAAGAAGTCTCCTGCAGCAGCGGCCCTTACCCGTAATGGTGTGAAGGTCAGCCTCAAGAAGGCTGCCGTCAAGAAGAGTGAAGATGTCAAGGCTGAAGCAAAGCCCGCTGTGAAGACTGCAGTTAAGCCTGCTGCAGAAGTCAAGCCCGCTGTAGCGGATGCTCCTGCAGCACCGAAGGCGGAAACGCCTATTCCTGCGGCAAAGGTTGAAGAAAAGCCGGCTGTGACTCCCGCTGCACCGAAGACTGAAACCCCAGCTCCCGCAGCAAAGGGTGAGGAAATGCCTGCAGCACCGAAGGCCGCAGCTCCTGTCGCTCCTAAGGCAGAAGAAAAGCCTGCAGCTCCCGCTCCGGCCGCAGAAAAGCCTGCCGCCCCTGCTCCTGCAGCTAAGACTGAAGCAAAGCCTGCAGCAGCTCCTGCTGCCGCTCCCGCTGCAAAGCCTGCCGCTCCGGCAATGATGAATGCTTCTACCGAACTGAAGCAGCCTCCTATGAAGGCTCAGGTTTTCAAACCCGATGCAGCTATCCTTGCACGTATCGCCAAGTCCCAGCAACAGCAGGGGGGCGGTCGTGGTCCTGGTGGCCGTGGCCCCGGTGGTCGTGGTCCTGCTGGCCGTGGTCAGGGGAATGCTCAGGGTTACACAGGTTCTTTTGGTCCCCGCAATGGCGGTAACGGCCAGGACAACCGCAATAATGGCGGTAATCGTCGTCCGGGCCAGGGTGGTCAGGGTGGCTTTAACAATTCTGCTAGCCGCGGTGGCTACACCGGTCGCAGTGGAGGCTTCTCCAGCGGTTCCATGCAGGAAGCCTTCAATGCAAGCAATGGCGGCATGGGTGCTCCTATGGGCGGTGCCCAGGGCGGACACGGTAGCAATGCCAAGGGCCAGAATGGTCGTCATGGTAACGACAAGAATCGTCATGGCAACGGCCGTGATCGTCAGGAAATGCAGAAGGAACAGCAGCAGGAAATGGTTCGTCAGAACGTTTCCCGCGTGATGGCTGACCTTTCCAAGAAACCTGTCAAGAAGGTTTATCGCAAGGAACACAACGAAGGTGATGCTGGTGATGAAAAGAAGATTCTGAAGACTTCTGACTTCATCACTGTAGGTGAACTCGCCGGTCTTATGGAACAGATGCCGGCTCGCGTTATTGCAAAGTGCATGGAAATGGGCATGATGGTGACCATCAATGCTCGCCTTGACTTTGAAACCATCCAGCTCCTGGCTGACGAATTCGGCTTTGAAGCTCAGTTGATGGAAGAATACGAAGAAGAAGCTCTGGGTGTGGAAGTGGAACAGGAAGAAAACCTGCAGCCCCGTCACCCGGTGGTTACCGTCATGGGTCACGTTGACCACGGTAAGACTTCTCTCCTGGACTGGATCCGTAAGACCCATGTGGTTGCTGGCGAATCCGGCGGTATTACCCAGCACATCGGTGCTTATGAAGTTTCTACCAAGCAGGGCAAGGTTACCTTCCTTGATACCCCGGGTCATGAAGCATTCTCCGCAATGCGTGCTCGTGGTTCTCAGGTTACTGACGTTATCGTGCTGGTCGTGGCAGCAGACTCTATGGTCATGCCCCAGACTGTTGAATCCATCGAACTTGCCAAGCGCGAAAAGGTTCCGATGGTTGTGGCCATTACAAAGATTGACCTTCCCACAGCAAATCCCGACAAGATCCGTGCTCAGCTTGCTGAACGTGGCGTAGAAGTGGAACAGTGGGGTGGCTCTACTAGCTGTATTGAAGTTTCTGCCCGTACCGGTCAGGGTATGGATGACCTTCTGGAAACCTTGGCTCTGGAAGCTGAAGTTCTTGAACTGAAGGCCAACCCGGATGCTCATGCTCGCGGTGCTGTGGTTGAATCCAAGCTCGACGTGGGTAAGGGTTCCATGGCTACCATCCTCGTGCAGAATGGTACTCTCCATATAGGTGACCCGTTTGTTTGCGGTATTTACGCAGGTCGTGTTCGTGCCATGTTCAATGAACGTGGTGAACAGCTGAAGGCTGCTCCTCCTTCCGCACCTTGCCAGGTGCTTGGTTTCGATGGTACTCCTCAGGCTGGTGACGATCTCATCGTCGTGGAAGACGAAAAGACCGCTCGTGAAATTGCTTCCAAGCGTCGCATGGCTGCTCGTGAACGTGACCTCCGCGCTCGTAAGACCGTTTCTCTTGAAAACACCTTCAATGAAAAGAAGGATGGCAAGCTCTCTGAACTTAACCTCATCGTCAAGGCTGACGTGGGTGGTTCTGCAGAAGCTCTTGCAGCATCCCTTGAAAAGCTTACCAATAAGGAAGTCCGCGTGAACATCATCCGTAAGGGTGTTGGTACCATCACGGAATCCGATATCTTGCTTGCAACTACAGCTCAGGCAATCATCGTTTCCTTCCACTTGATGCCGTCTCTCGCTGTCCGTGAAATGGCTCAGAAGGAAGGTATCGAAATTCGCAACTACCGCGTGATTTACGATTGCATTGAAGATATCACCAATGCTGTGGAAGGCCTCCTGAAGCCCACTCTCCGCGAAGAACTTAGCGGTGAAGCTGAAATTCGCCAGGTCTTCAAGGTTCCCAAGGTTGGCCTCATCGCCGGCTGTATGGTTACCGACGGCGAAGTGGACCGTACCAGCCATGTTCGCGTATACCGCAATGGCGTGGAACTGGGTACCACCGTGGTTCAGTCTCTCAAGCGCGTGAAGGACGACGTCAAGTCTGTCGCTCGTGGCTTCGAATGCGGTATCGGCCTCAAGGGTTATGACGATATCAAGGAAGGCGATACCCTGGTATTCTTCAAGGAAGTTACCGTGGCTCGTACCTTGAAGGACGTTGCCCGTGAAGAAGCTGAAGAAAAGGCAAAGAAGCAGTCTGAAGGGGAAAAGGCTTAATGAGTCGTAGAACCGACAGACTGGGTGAACAGTTCCGTGAGGAAATCTCCAAGCTCGTTCAGAAGGGCTTGAAGGATCCTCGCGTCAGTTCTCTTTCCAGCATAACCCGTGTGGAAGTTACCGATGACCTAAGCTACGCAAAGGTCATGGTTTCCGTCATTGGTTCTGACAAGGAAAAACGCGATTCCCTTACCGGTCTCAAAAATTCCGCAGGTTTTATCCGTGGAATTCTTGGCAAGGCCCTTAAGATTCGCAAGATTCCTGAATTGAATTTCGTTCTGGATGAAAATCTGGAACATGCCATGCACATTGAAAATATTCTTGCTGAACTGAAGCAGAAAGGGGACCTCTAATTGGCTTTCTCCGGCTTCGTTCTGCTGGATAAAATTGCAGGTGAAACATCCTTCAAGGCCCTTTTCCCGTTGAAAAGGGTCTTTTCTACGAAGCGTGTTGGCCATGCCGGCACATTGGACCTGCGTGCCAGTGGCCTTATTATTGCTGCAATGGGTCGCGCAACGCGTATGCTTCCCTATGTGGAAGCAAAGGATAAGTGCTATACTTTCCGCCTGCATCTGGGCTTTGAAACCGATACCCTGGAATGGGATGGGGACCTGACGGAACAGGATCCTCGTGCTTTTGACGGTGATGCCCCCGCGATTGACTGTGCCGCTCTTGAAGCTGTACTGCCTCAGTTTATTGGAGACATCGACCAGGTTCCTCCTAAGTATTGCGCAGTAAAAATTGATGGTCACCGTGCCAGCGACCTAATGGAACGCGGTCGACAGGTGGAACTGAAAGCCCGCCGTATTCATATTGAATCCCTGAAGATTATTGATTCCGGTCTCCAGACGGAAGGTTGCTCCGGCAAGTGTTTTGCGACTTTTGACATGGAATGTGTGTGCAGCAAGGGAACGTACATCCGCGCTCTGGGCCGCGACATTGCAAAGGCTCTCGGTACTTGCGGTTGCGTTTCCCTGATCCGTCGCCATCGCATTGGAAATGTAAATGTCTCCAGCGCAGTTCTTGGCGAAAACGTCACGCAGGATTCCCTGCTGCGGGTGGATCAGGTTCTGGATTTCCCCGTTCTCCGCCTGAACGATGATCAGCTTGGTGCTCTTCGCAATGGAAACTGGGTTCCCTGGAAAACTCCTGTTGAAAATGTGGGCGAGGAAGGTCTTGTGTTTGTTGCCGATAGTACCGGCGAAATCCACAGTTGTTGCTCTTACGAGCCAGGTCGCATTAGACCGAAATTTTTCCTGGGTGGAGACGATTAATCGTGAAACGTGCTGTAACCATGGGCAACTTTGACGGGTGCCATTTGGGACACCAGACTTTGTTCCGCTCCTTGAAAGCTGTGGCTGAAGCCAACGGACTGTTGCCGACTGTTATCAGCTTTGAACCTCACTCCAATTATGTTCTTCGCGGTCCTGGCGATCCCCTGCTGTTGACCACCACAGAGGAAAAACGCGAATTTGTGGAAAGTCTCGGCTTGGAATTTATGGTGCTTCCTTTTACGAAGGAAATGGCCTCCCAGCCCTTTGACTCTTTTGTACGTCAGGAATTGATTGAAAAACGTGAAGTGGTTTCCATGTTCTTTGGACATGACCATAATTTTGGTGCCGGTGGCAAGGGAAACTATGAGACCATTACTGCGGCTTTCCCGGAACTTTCTACCCAGATGCTTTCCATTGTCCTTCATAAGGGGGAACGTGTCAGTTCCTCCGCTGTGCGAACTGCCCTGGAAATGGGTGATGTGGAACGTGCCCAAACCTATTTGGGAAGACCCTATCGTTTGACTGGAACTGTGGTGGAAGGAAAACGTCTTGGCCGCACTTTAGGTTTCCCTACGGCAAATCTCCAGGTGGATCAGTATAAGTTCCTGCCAAAGGGTGGCGTGTACGTGGCAAACGCCCGCTTGGCGGACGGCCGCATTCTCCGTTCTGTCCTGAACATCGGAATTCAGCCTTCAACGCCGGGTTCTCACCATATGGCCATTGAAGCCTACTTACTGGATTTCAATGAGGACATTTACGGACAGCACCTGGTTCTGGATTTGATGGCCTACTTGCGTCCGGAGCAGAAGTTTGCATCCCTGGAAGATCTGGTTCGCCAGATTGGAATGGATGCTGATACAGCCCGCAATTACAACGGCAATCATTGGGCAGAGTAAAAACGACGCCAGTGCCATTCATTCCGAACTTTTCGGGGATTTTAGACCAGCGTATTGTCTAATCCGAATACTTCGCCCAACTGCTTGTCATCCATATCGGCAAGCCATGTTTCGCCCGCGCTGACGGTCATGTTGGCGATATTCTTTTTCATTTCCAGAAGGGCATTGATCTTTTCTTCGAAGGTTCCCTTGGTAATGAAACGGTGGACCTGCACATTGCGGGTCTGTCCAATACGGAAGGCGCGGTCCGTTGCCTGTGCTTCGATGGCCGGGTTCCACCAAAGGTCATAATGAATAACCTGTGAAGCGGCTGTCAGGTTAAGGCCTGTGCCACCTGCTTTCAAGGAAAGAATAAGGACCTTGCACTCTTCATTTTCCTGGAAATCCTTGATCATTTCAGTGCGCTGAGTCTGTGTGCACCCTCCATGATAGAAGTGGGTGCGAAGTCCCAGTTCATGCTCGATGGTGGATTTCAGCAAGTTACCCATTTCTGCAAACTGGGTGAAGATAAGGGTCTTTTCGCCCTGTTCCTGGATGGAAGTGAGCAAGTCCAGTAGCATCTGCATCTTGCCGGATTCCAGAGGCTTTGCCGGCTTGACTATTTCCTGGGGAACGTCACGGCGGACTTGATCCACCATTTCCTTGCCGGACTCTTCTGTGGGGGCGTCTGTGGACTTCTTTGATTCGGCTGTATCTACATTGGCAGAAACTGCACCTTTCAGGAACGTGGCTGGATGATTGCAGATCTGCTTTAAGGCGAGAATCATCTGGAGAATGATGCCCTTGCGCTTGAAGAGGGCGTGTGAATCATTTGCCTTCTCGCTCATCATCTGTTCCAGTTCCAGCTGCTGCATAAAGTGTTCCAGGGTTTTCTGGTACAGTGCGGCCTGGGAGCGGGTCAGTTCCGCGTATTCATCCTGGATGATCTTGTCGGGTAGATCGCTGATGATGGACTTGTCCGTCTTTAGACGGCGCAGCATAAACGGAGCAGTAATCTTGCGGAAGGTTTCTGCCACACGTTCGTTGCCGTTCTTCTGGATGGGCGTTTCATACTTTTCGCGGAATTCTGCTGCACTGGGGAAGAACCCGCGATTGGCGAAATCCATGATGGTCCAGAATTCCATAAGGCGGTTTTCTACAGGAGTGCCGCTCATGGCAATCTTCATGGGTGCCTTCATGCTGCGGAGAAGACGGCTCTGTTCGCTATCGGCATTCTTGATATTTTGGGCTTCATCGATGATGATGGCCTGCCATTCGTGTTCGTTCAGTTCAGCAAAATCTTTACGGAATGTGGCGTAAGTGGTGAGCAGAATATCTGCATTAAACTTTTGAAGGTCGCGGCGTCCGCCATGGTAGGCGAAGCAGGAAAGTTCTGGAGCGAATTTCTTGATTTCCACTTGCCAGTTGCAGAGAAGACCTGCGGGCAAAACGACGATAGCCTTACGCTCTTCGAACTTGCCTTCCTGTTTCATCTTTAAAAGGAAGGTGATAACCTGCAAGGTTTTCCCAAGACCCATGTCGTCGGCAAGGATACAACCAAAGCCGATTTCCAGATTCTTGTACATCCAGGAATAGCCGCGCATCTGGTACGGGCGTAACGTGGCGTTCAAATTTTCGGGTAGAGGCACTTCTGTTTCTGCACGCCAGGCGTCAAATTGCTGCTTGAATTCGCCAGCCATTTCCACCGGGATGTTGTCGCACTCGCCGGTAAAGCAAGCCTGCACAAGCTTTGCCTGGGTGATTTCCAGAGGACCTTCTTCCTGGAGGATTTCACCTTCGGTGTTGACGTTTTCTGCGCTGGAACCTTCTGCTGGGTTATCTACGGGTGTTGAAACAGCCTTGCCTTCAATGCGGTCGCGGATGGCTTGCAAATCCTGTTCCGTCACCTGGACGTATTGGGACTTGTATTTCAGAAGACCGTCGGCCTGTTCTGCCAATTCCAGGAATTCTTCTGCGGAAATGTTCTCGTCGCCGATGGCGATTTCCCAGTCAAAGTCCAGCAAGTCGCCAGCCTTGAAAGCGCCGAAGCTGATGCTTCCCTGAAGGCGCATCTTGGGCTTGGGCTTACCAACGTTCAGAAGGTTCTTGGGAATCTCTGTCTGGATGCCGAAAATTTCCAGTTTCTTCAGGCAATCCTGCAGGAAGTTCAGGAGCTCTGCACCGCGCATGTAAATGGGGGAGGAGGCTCTCCTTTCCAGGTACGCATCCATGGGCCTGAAGCTGTCGGCAACACCATTCAGAACGTTAAGGATGGATAATAGGCGTGTATCGTTATTTTCGTAAAGTTCGGAAAGGGGCGTACGCTTGCCGTCGTTGTCGAGGATGAAAACTTCCAGGCCCACGTCATCGCCGGATTCATAGCAGACAAATAGAATCTGTGTGCGGAAATCGAGACTGGAGTAGACGGAAAACCACTGCTGAATCTTTCCAGGAATGGCGTGTGCATTGTTAGCCAGTTTTCCGGAGACGCAATCGAAGAAGAAGGAAAGCAGGTTTCCGTGATAGGTCTTGAGAGGCGTCTTGTATGTACGTGCGAATTTCAGCAACTGGGCGATGAACAGGGAGAGAATGTGTTCTGCCGGTTCCGCAATTTCCAGGTGGTCTTCATCTTTAGTAGTCCAGGCAAACTTCTTTGGGGCGGCTACTTCAAGGTCCGCCACAATGCTCAAAACATCGGGGAGCATTTCTGCCGGGAGCCAGCGCATCTGGGCAACGTCCTTGCCAATCCAGAAAACCTGGGGGTAGATGGCGCCTGTACGGACCAGGTGGAAGGCCACCGTTAAGAGCAAATGCAGGTAGCGTACGGAATAATGGTGCCAGGAGAAGTTGCCGGAACTGAGGCAACAGATTGCGCCCATGATGTTTGCCGCCGTAAGGTCATTCTTGATGACCTTGCCGTTGCTTGCCTGTTCGAAATTCCAGTGCCATCCGGACTTGTGGAAGACCCTGAGGCTCTCGTTTTCCATGAGGAAGGTCTTGGCGTTGTAGGCACGGAAGTGTTCTGCGAAGACGTTGAAGTTTTCGTAGTCACAGAAGAACTTGCGACAGCCTTCCAGTTCGTCTGTGAAACTCTTTCGGAAATTGCCGGCAGGGCAAAACTTGGGGAAGTTCTGCAGCATAGCCGGCAGTACGCGGGAGTAGTCCTTCCATTCGCTGTAGTTAAATTCTGGCAGACGCTGGGGCGGAGTGCGGCTTTCAAGGGAACTGGCGCCAGATTCGTTGGCGAAGAGGCTTTCGCTGGAGTCTTCGGAAAAATCTGCTATGTTTTCAACTTCCTCAAAAAGCTTGCTCGTTCCGCCAAGAGTGCGAACAAGGCTAGCCTCCATGGGGGCGTCCATTTCCATTCCCGGGTCTGCCTTGAAATCCTTCACTACATCCAGGTCCAGACCGTGAATCTTGAACAGGATGTTGGGATCCTTGCCTGCCTGTTCTGCAATTTTTAGAAAGGTGGCGATTAGATACTTGCAGGGAAATTCATCGCGGCAATCGCAGCCCATCTTGACTTTTTCAGGTGCGTCGAAAAGTTCAACGCCGCTCTTCATCATCAGAAGTTCAAGGGAAGGATTCATGACCTTATTGTTCAGGGTCATAAGCTCAGCAGGCTGCTGTTTCAGGAAGCCCACAAAAATGTCTGCCTTGTCCTTGGACCACTTGGGAAAGACCACATAATTGTTGTGGAGGCCTCCATTAGGCCCCTTTACCACAGAAATAATGCGGTTGTCGATGATATCGATGGAAGTGACCTGACCACGGGTGGCAAAACGCAAACCAGCGGTGACGCTGTTGTCGTTTGCTGTGGACAGAAGGGTTTCAAGCCACTTCTTGGTCCACCAGGTATTTCCATAATCCCCAAAATTCATGGGGACAAATATAGCAAATGGACCTAAAAACCCTGCGTCGATATCTGTCAATATACGTAATTTCTAGTGTACATTTGAGTACTTTGTGGGCGAGGCGTTTTTCATCGAAAAAAAGCCCTGCCGTTTTGGCAGGGCTTTGTGATATACAGGGATTTGAACGTTAGAACTGTTCGAAGAACTTGTGGACTTCTTCAGGTACCCATGTGTTCTGCCAGTCGCCATTGTCGAAAGCGGTCCACTGATGAGAACCATTCCAGCTGCACCATTTTACAGGGAAACGTTCATCGACCTGCTTGAAGTCATAGCAGAAGTGACCGAAACCGCCTACTTCCTGGGGCTTTTCGGAACTAGCATCTGTGAACTTGCTGTCTCCGTCGGATGCCTTGCCGTTCTTCTTGAGTACACGGGGAAGTGCGCTGGAAAAAGCCTTGTCGTAGGGGCAGGTACCATCGTTCTTTCCGTGAACGTTCATCCATGCGATGGGTAGTTGCTTTTCTGTGCCATTGTCATGAGGTTCATAAATGTTGTAGTCTGCTACGGCGTAGGTTACAACTGCACGAATCCTGTCCTGGAATGCTTCTGCCAGGGAGTAGGTGTGCATGGAGCCAAAGCTAAAGCCTGTGACAAACACTCGAGAGGTATCGACGCAGTAATTTTCTTCCATGGTGGTGAGGAGTTTGTCGAAGAACTTGTGGTCCTTGTCGTCAACTTTGCGCCAAGGAGGGTTTGGCATCCAACTTTCGCCACCACCGGAATCGCCGCGGGGAGCTACGAAGATGTAGTTGTCTTCGGTGTCCAGAACCTGCTGGCCATAGTACGGAGTCGGATGGTCCTGGTCTGCAAAGTGGTGGACGAAGTCTTCTGCGTTGGAGCCCATGCAGTGCATAGCGAAAAGCAACTTGTAGGGCTTGGTGTTGTCGTAGTTCTTCGGCAGGGTGATGAAGTATTCGCGGTTCAGACCTTCGA
>JAZLHK010000018.1:0-20402 GCA_045616805.1 Fibrobacter sp. | reverse complement strand
GCATAGGGGATTCCGCTCTTTATGATGGCTTGGCCGCTGGCTTTAAAAAAGATGGTTCTGGAACATTCATTCTTGATGCTGGACTCATGTATAGGCCCAATCTTCCCTTTGGCCATTTGTGGTCTATCCAACCGGAATTCGGTGGGGGAGGTATTTTTATTTCAGATGATATAGTGCCTTATTATTTTGGTGGCATCCGCTATGAACGGACGAAAAAATCTGGAGGAACTGAAGAAGGGCCTGCGGGGTATCTCAATGGTTGGAGCGTGGGTGTTTCCGCCAAGATGATTGGAACTGATTTGGTAGGCGTAAAACTGGATCTTCGCTGGACGATTCGCGGATAAAACTTGTTGTTTTTTTTCTAAATTTATCCCCGAAAAATTTAAAAGGGATAAACCATGGCAACTATGACTTCTGCGCAAGTGCGCGAATCCTTTATCAAGTTCTTTGAATCCAAGGAACATTTGTTCGTCCGCAGCTCCCCGGTGGTGCCGCATGATGACCCGACTTTGATGTTCACCAACGCTGGTATGAACCAGTTCAAGGCCATTTTCCTGGGTGACAATCCCAAGGGTTGGAAGCGTGCTTGCAACAGCCAGAAGTGCCTCCGCGTTTCCGGTAAGCATAACGACCTGGACGTTGTGGGTCGCGACAACTACCACCACACCTTCTTCGAAATGCTGGGTAACTGGTCCTTCGGCGACTACTACAAGAAGGAAGCTATCGCTTGGGCATGGGAACTCTTGACCGAAGTCTGGAAGCTCCCCAAGGAACGTCTCTTTGCAACTGTCTATCAGGACGATGACGAAGCATGGCAGATCTGGAAGGACGTTTCCGGTCTTCCCGATGACCGCATCATGCGTTTTGACGCTCACTCCAACTTCTGGGAAATGGGCGACACCGGTCCTTGCGGCCCCTGCTCCGAAATTCATTACGACCGCGGCGACCTGGCTACCCAGGCTGAAACCTTCAAGGACCCGATCCTGGGCGTGAACGGCGAAAACGACCGCTACATCGAAATCTGGAACAATGTGTTCATGCAGTACGAACGCATTAGCGACGGCTCCCTCATTCCGCTGAAGGCAAAGAACGTCGATACCGGTATGGGTTTCGAACGTATCTGCGCAATCCTTCAGGGCAAGCGCAGCAACTACGACACCGACGTGTTCACCCCGATTATTTCCAAGGTTGCTGAACTCTCTGGCGTTCCTTACACCGACGACGAAAACGGTACTCCCCACCGCGTGATCGCAGACCACATCCGCGCAGTTTCCTTCGCTATTGCCGACGGCGCTCTGCCGTCTAACGAAGGCCGCGGCTACGTGCTTCGCCGCATTCTCCGCCGTGCAAGCCGCTTTGCTCGCCTCCTCGGTCAGAAGGAAGCTTTCATTTACAAGCTGGTCCAGGTTCTTGCTGATACCATGGGCGAAGCATTCCCCGAAATCCGTCAGCGTCAGGCTTTCGTTACCGAAGTCATCAAGAGCGAAGAAGACCGCTTCATCAAGACTCTGGATGCAGGTCTCGAACGTTTCGAAGCCATCGTTGCTGAAATGGGTTCCGCAAAGGTTGTGCCGGGCGACAAGGTCTTCGTGCTTTACGATACCTATGGCTTCCCGCCGGACCTCACTGGCATCCTCGCCGAAGAAAAGGGCCTCACCATCGATGAAGCCGGCTTCGAAAAGTGCATGGAAGAACAGAAGGAACGTGCCCGCGCCAACATGAAGCAGGGCATCAACACTATGGGCACCGAAGGCTGGACCCAGTACTCCGAAGCTTCTACCAACTTCGTTGGCTATGAACTGTCCGCTTGCGAAACTAAGGTTGTCCGCTACCGCGAAGACAAGGGCGTTCTTTCCATCGTTCTTGAAACTTCTCCGTTCTATGCCGAAATGGGTGGCCAGGTTGGCGACAAGGGCATGCTGGTTTCCAAGGATCTTGAAATCGCCGTGTTCGACACCGTGAAGGTGAACGACACCGCTCTCTGCCGCGGTAAGGTGGTGAAGGGTGAAGCTAACGAACAGACCATGGGTGGCGTGTTCATGGCAACTGTGGATGACGAACGTCGCATGGACATCCGTCGCAACCACTCCGCTACTCACTTGGTTCAGGCCGCTCTCCGCGAAGTGCTGGGCACTCACGTACAGCAGCAGGGTAGCTTGGTGACTCCGGATTCCCTCCGCTTTGACTTTACTCACTTCAATGGCATGACCGCTGAAGAAATTCAGAAGGTCGAAGACATCGTGAACGCAAAGATCATGGAATGCCTGCCGGTTCACACCGACGTCATGGGCGTTGACGAAGCCAAGGCTTCTGGCGCTATGGCTCTCTTCGGCGAAAAGTATGGCGATACCGTACGCGTTGTGAAGATGGGTGCCGCTGGCGAAGAATTCTCCAAGGAACTTTGCGGTGGCTTGCATGTTGTGAACTCCGGTAACATCGGCATGGTGAAGATCGTTTCTGAATCCAGCGTTTCTGCTGGTGTCCGCCGTATCGAAGCCGTTACTGGCCGCGGTGCTATGACTATGCTCCGTGCTGGTGCTCAGATTGTGAACGCTCTCCGTGACCGTCTCCGTTGTAAGGATGCCGAAGTCCTGGATCGTATCCAGCAGTCCTTCGAAAAGACTCAGTCCCTTGAAAAGGCTCTCCAGTCCGTAAAGCTGGAACTGGCAACCATGATTGCTGGCGACGTTCTGAACGGCGGTCTGGACGTTATGGGCGTCATGCTCTACGTTCGCGAATTCGACATGCCGGAAGACAAGTACAAGGAACTCCTGGACGGTATCCAGAACAAGCTGGACAAGGGTGCTGTAGCTGTCATTGCGAACAAGGTGAATGGCGCTGGTTCCATCGCAGTGATCGTTGGCAAGGATGTTCAGGCAAAGGGCATCAAGGCAGGCGACATGGTTCGCGACCTGGCTGCTGCATGTAACGGTAAGGGCGGTGGCCGTCCGGACCGTGCTCAGGCTGGTACCCGCGAACCCGAAAAGATCGCAGCCGCTATCAAGGACGCCAACAACTGGATCCGTGCTAAACTGACCGCTTAGCCCTAAGTTCAAAAAGAGCCTACGACTGGGCTTCGCTCTCGCCACCACGACTCATTAATATGAGTCGCTTGTGGCTCACAAGGCTCGGCTAATTGACACGAAGTGTCACCCTGAGCGAAGGCACAGCCGAAGTCGAAGGATCTGGAAAAACAAGGTCTCTGCAATTCTGCAGAGACCTGTTTTTATATCTCGCTGTTGACGGGCGACTAAATGAGCTTCCTGAAGTAATTCTTCTCTTCGCTTAAATCCAGACCGCTAATTACGTGTTCCAGATTTTCTGCACGTTCAATTTGCAATTTGGCGAAGTCCTTTGTGCGAGGGGATGACACATCTTCAATGCGGTGCGTGGCGCCTTTCATGAACTTTTCTACGTATTTGATGTGTGCGATGGTTGTGTCGCTACAGTACGTTTCCTGCATGCGCTCAAAGATGTAATCCTCAGCGACGGCATTCACGTGAGTCATGTCTTCTGCATAAAAACGGTAGTCGCGCAATTCGTCCATGACGATTTCGTAGCTGGGGAAGTAGGTTACCGAGGCGCAGGTCTTACCTGCGGCGATGTTCCATGCGAATTCCTGACAAATTTTTTCTACGGCCAGTTGTAGCGTTGCCTTGGAAAGGTTGTTCCCATGTGCTCCGTCGTTTAAATGTCGAATCGGCGAGACTGTAAAGACGACCTGAACTTGACTGTTGATTTGGCGCAACGTCGTCACGATATTCCTCAGCGCTTCTGCGGCTTCATCCACAGAAATTAGCCTCCTCTCGAATAGTTCGGCGGGCGCCTTGTGACAATTGGCAACGGCCTTGCCCGATTCCTTCAAGAAGTAAACGAAAGCCGTTCCCAGCGTAATGAAAATGACATCGGCCTTGGCGATGAAGTTGCGGCTTGAATGGATGATTCCTTCTAATTCTTCATCAGAAACATTTCCCTGATAGTCCCAGCGGGACCATGAATCTTTATTGTTGTCCGTGACTTTCCTAAAAAAGTTTTCAATGGATAAGGGATTGTAAACGACTCCCAGGGGATTTGCCTGAACATGAAATTTGTGATTTGCCCACTTACGGGAAATATTTTCGGCAAAACAGGAGCCGAAAAAAAATAGATTGAATTTATAGTCAATCTTAAAATTGGATTGGGGAATGTCTATTTTCGTGAAAAGATCCATAATGTAGGGATAAACATAATAGAATACGGAGAGGAAATAATGGTTTATTGAGAAAATGTGTGCTTGAAATCTCTAAAATGGACACTTGTGGCATAGGTTTGTGCGGTAAATGCCAAAATGTTCTATATTGGACTTGTATTTTTTGTTCTTAAGGCATATTATGAAAATCGGAAAGACTGAAGCTCGTCTGAATGCGGAAATTGAAAAGCGTGGAGCATTGTTTGCCGTGCTGCTGGATCCGGATACTTCTGACGAGGCCGCCTTCGTAAAGGCAGGAGCCATGGCTGCTGAAAATGGTGCGGACTTGCTCCTGGTGGGTGGTTCCTATCTTGGCAACTTCACTCTTCCGAAGCAGGTGGCTGCTCTCAAGGCCAATGTGGATCTTCCGGTAGTTCTTTTTCCGGGTGGTGCTTCGCAGGTTGTGCCTGGCTTTGATGCCATGCTGTTTATGACTCTGGTCAGCGGTCGCAATCCCAACTATCTGATTGATGAACAGGTTCGTGGCGGCGCCCTGGTTCGTGCCCTGAACATGGAAGCCATTCCTACGGCCTATCAGTTGATCAATAGTGGCAAGCGTACTACTGTTGAATATATTAGCGGCACTATGCCGGTTCCGGCTAACAAGCCCAAGCTCAGCATGGTAAACTCTATTGCTGCAGAACTTATGGGCATGCGCTATGTTTATTTGGAAGCTGGCAGTGGCGCTGAAGAACCTGTTCCTGTAGAACATATTGCCTACACCCGTAAGGCTACTGAGATGACCATCATTACCGGAGGCGGCATCAAGGATCCCCAGACTGCGGCCGTTCGCGTGGCTGCTGGTGCAAACATCATTGTGACAGGAACCCTCTGGGAAAAGGTGCAGGATCCTGCCTTGCTTAAGGAGTTCTCTGCCGCGATTCATGTTAAGGGCTAAGGTCGAACGCTTCGTGATATTTGCAAAAACGGCGAAAAATTCCAGAAAGCAAAAGAAAAGGTCCGATGAACGGACCTTTCTTTTTTTTTAGAAGTTTTTCTTTTTCCAGCGCTTTTTTGCGTCGTAATTAAGCATGAAGTTGTAGAATTCGTCGGTGTGGATGCTGTTCTGCTTGTTGCGTCGGTAGGCAACCACAATGTCTCGCTTGAATTCGGTGTCGGTGATTTCCAGAAGTTTAACTTTCTTGTGATCCATTTTTCCCCAGGTCACTTCGGGCCAGAAGCAGACGCCGATGCCTCCAGCGACGGCTTCCTTGATTGCAGCGGAGTTGTCGCTTTCAAAAGTGGTTTCTGTCCTGAATCCGATCTTCTCGCAAAGTTCGTTACAAATTTTGCGGTACTGTTTGGATCCATAGAGTCGGATAAATTTTTCGTCACCCAGATCAAACAGGGATATGGAATCAAGTTTCTTGTATTTTGCGATGTTGGGTACCGCAAGAAAAATCTTTTCGGAGCGAACGAAAAGCTCGTCGCTCTTGAAACTGTCAAGTTCAGGCTTGTATGAACTGAATGTCCTTACGCAGAAATCGGAAAGGTCCGTTTCTTCGTTTTGGATCATGTCAATATTGATGTTTGGGTGTGTCTGCTTGTATTCAATCACCACGTTGGTGAAAAGAGCGGATGCCGCCAGAACATTTAACTTGATATTGTTGTTTTGCTGATTGGCTACTTCCTGCAGTTTTTTGGGGAGCGCAATCATTTCGTTATAGATGGGTTGCAGCTGCTCGTAAAAGAACTTGCCGCTTTCGGTGAGTTTGATGTTTCTGCCTGAAGTCTTAAAGAGAGAAACTCCCAACTCATCTTCTAGTTTGTGTATAGCTTGAGTGAGAGCGGGCTGTACGATACAAAGGTTTTTAGCGCTTTGCGTTACGTGCTCGTTCTTTGCGACTTCCAGAAAATATTTGAGCTGCGTAAGTTCCATAGTTACAAATATAGGCAAATGTGATTAAATCACAAGGTTTTATAACGATACTTTAAATTTATGTATTTATAATTGAAAATGATTGATTACAAAAAATGTAATCATTTTTTGTTATTGATTTGATTAAAAGAAAATATTAGTCAAAAGTGATGAATCCATCTACATTTGGCTGCGTATAAAAGAGCTCTTGAAATTTTAATCACTAGAAACGAAACTGTCGTTCAAAATTTTAAGGAGATTGATTTATGAAGCTCAAATTCGTTGCCGCCCTGGTTCTTGCCGCTGCAACCATGTTCACTTTCACCGCATGCGATAAGGCAAATGCTTGCTCTTACGATGAAGCCTCCGGTACCTTGTCTTGCCAGGAAAAAACATATAAGACTGTGAAAACCGGCAACCATGTATGGTTGGCTGAAAACCTGGCTCGATTTGACTCCGACTCCAGTTTCTGCTATGGCAGCAATCATGACAATTGCGAAAAGTATGGCCGTCTCTATCCCTATGAATCCGCAAATACCATTTGCCCTGATGGCTGGGCTCTCCCTTCCAAGGCTGATTTTGAGGCTGCCGACATGAAGTCTCTCAATGTTCTGAAGGCTGGCTATCGCTATGCAAGTAACGGCAAGTTCGCCGATGAGGGCGTGAGCGCTAGCTTCTGGACGTCTGATTCCTTTGATGATGCCCGTGGGACCATGGTTCGCGTCAGCGACAGCTCTGTGACATACGAACACTTCAGCAAGAGCATTGCTTATTCCGTCCGCTGCATCATGAAATAATGTATGATTGAGAATGTAGAATGGATAATTATATAGTAAGGCGGCAGAGCCGCGATTATTCATAATCCTCAATCCTCAATCGTCAACCCTCAACCCACAATCATATCCTATGGACTGGCTCATTAATCTCTTTACTGGAACTTCTGTCGCTCAACAGGTTGTTGTGCTTTCGTTCACTGCAGCCATAGGCCTTATGGTCGGAAAGATCAAGGTTAAGGGAATTAGCCTTGGTGGCGCGGGCGCCCTCTTTGTTGGCATTCTGATGGGCCATTTGGGCTTGCGTATTGAACCAAACGTCCTGCACTTCATGCAGGAATTTGGATTGATTTTGTTTGTCTATACCATTGGTATGCAGGTGGGGCCTGGCTTTATTGACTCTATTCGCCGTCATGGTCTGGTGTTGAACATCCTTGCCGTAAGTATTGTGCTTATGGGTGTGGTGGTTACCCTCTGCCTCTATTTCTTTACGGATATGCATAACAACGTACCCGTGCTCATTGGGATGCTTTGTGGCGCTGTCACAAATACGCCTTCTCTTGGTGCCGCAAACTCAGCCTTTGTCGCGGCCGGGGCAGACACGTCTCTTACGGGTATCGGGTACGCTGTTGCATATCCGTTTGGTGTTCTTGGCATTATTCTGGTGATGATTCTTATTCGCGTGTTCTTCAAGCAGAATCCGCAGAAGTCTGCTGATGACTATGCTGCAGAACTTGCAAAGACCCGTAAGGATATCGTCTCTGCCAGCCTTTCGTTGGATAACAGGAATCTTTTTGGCGTGATGATCAAGGATATTCCTGGCATTCGTTCCAGCGGGGTTGTCATTACCCGTCTTTTGCGAGAAGGGAACGTTTCCATGCCTAATGGAAAGGTCGTATTGCAGCAAGGTGACTGCCTGCACATCGTGGGTTTTCCAGATGCAGTTGCTGAAATGGAGAAAATCATTGGTAGCCGGTTGGAAAAATCCATTGCTGATGTTGATTCCAGATTTGTGACCCGCAGCATTCTAGTAACCAACAAGAAAGTGCTAGGAAAGACTCTTGGTGAATTGGCTCTGGAACGTTATGGAGTTACTGCAAGCCGTGTCGTCCGTGGGGAATTCAAGTTTACCGGACGTCTGGATCTGCGCCTGAAATTTGCAGACAAGATTCTTGTAGTTGGCCCTGCAGAAGGGGTTGACGCTGCTGCCAAATTCCTTGGAGATTCTATTGGAGCTCTGGAACATCCTGAAATCATTCCTGCGTTTCTTGGAATTTTCCTGGGTATTATCGTGGGTTCGATTCCCTTGGCAATTCCAGGAATGCCGACCCCGCTTAAGCTTGGCCTTGCTGGTGGCCCGCTGGTTGTATCCATTCTGCTTTCCCGTGTTCGTAAGATTGGTCCCCTGAATTTCTTTATGGGCCGAGGTGCAAACCTGATGCTTCGTGAACTGGGTATTACTTTGTTCCTGACCTGTGTGGGATTGAATGCCGGTATTAAGTTCTTTGATGTGCTTCTGAATGGTGACGGATTCTACTACATGGGACTTGCCGCTCTCATTACGTTCATTCCGCTGATGGTTGCGGGCATTGTAGGTAAGCTTGTTTTCAAGGTAAACTACCTGAGCCTTTGCGGCGCCATTGCTGGGTCCATGACGGATCCTCCGGCCCTTGCCTTTGCCAACGGTCTTTCCAGCAGTGAAGCGGTGAATGTGGGCTACGCCTCTGTTTACCCCTTGACCATGTTGTTGCGAATCCTCAGTGGACAGGTCCTTGCTATTATTCTGTATAGCATGGCGTAAAGTTTTGTACTCCAATCATTGAATCCCCGGCTTTGTCATGGCCGGGGATTTCTATTTTGAAAAACATGCGTTACGGAACTGTTGTTAGGGCTAGATTCCTTGATCGGCCAAATCGTTTTATTGCTCATGTGAACGTGTTGGAAGGCCCAGATGCTTCGGCCTCTCGTGTCGTGACAGTGCATGTGAAAAATACGGGTCGCTGCAAGGAACTTCTTGTTCCTGGTTGTACGGTATATCTTGAAAAGTCTGAAAATCCTGAACGTAGGACTCCCTATGACCTGATTGCAGTTGAGAAGGCTGTGGAACCTACGAAGAAACGCAGGAATGAGAGCCTGCTGATTAATATGGATAGTCAGGCACCCAATAAGGTGGCTGGGGAATGGATTCGCAAAAACAAGGAACGTTTCCCGGAAATTACGCTGCTGAAACCGGAATGCACTTATGGCGTATCGCGTTTCGATTTCTACATCGAGTATAAGGGCGTTGGCGAAACGGAATCCGCTCGCAAGAAAATTCACAGGATGTTTCTTGAGGTGAAGGGTTGCACTTTGGAATCCGATGGACTGGCTAAGTTTCCCGATGCGCCTACTGAGCGTGGGGTAAAGCATGTACGTGAACTGACCCGGCTTGCGAAAGATGGCGAATATGAGTGTGGTATATTGATTCTGCTTCAGATGAAGGGGTGCCATACATTTACTCCGAACAATGATACGGATCCGGATTTTGGCTGTGCCTTACATGAGGCTGTTTCCCATGGCGTAGCGCTTTTTGTGGTCGATTGTAAAGTGACTCCTGACACCTTAATTGCCGATAAGCCTGTGAAATTCGAGGTGTAGGTGTCTATTGGGGCAAAATGACGGGAAAATGAAGTATTGCCCTTTCTTTTTTGCAACTTAAAAGTGTATTTTTCAAGAAAAAGGAAACCGCAATGCTTTGCGGTGTTATTGAGGTTAATATGGGTAAACTCGTGATTGTGACATATGTGCTTAGGGCCCTCGGTTTTGTGCTGGTCCTTCTCAGCCTTTTTGGTCACAGCCTTATCTTGAATGTGTTCCCTGGTCTTGAGGGCCAATCCATCAATCCCCTGTTTTACTCCGGTATCGTGGTGTACCTCATTGGGGCGGTGATGTACTTCTTTATCAACAAGAAGGAAAAGGCGGAACGCCGTCGCCGTGAAATTGAAGAAGCCAAGGAGCGTGCCTTCCATGATTAGGATTGAACATTTGCATAAAACTTACCACAGCGGTTTCCTGATGAAACCGAAGCTAGCCCTTAAGGACGTGAGCTTTTCTGTGGAGCCTGGCCAGGTCTATGGATTCATTGGCCCCAATGGTGCCGGCAAGTCCACCACAATCAAGGTGTTGACAGGCCTCTTGAATTTTGATTCCGGCAAGGTGCTCGTTAATGGCATTAGTCCTCGTGATGTGAAGAGCAGGACCTTCCTGGGCTACTCGCCGGAACAGCCTTATTTTTACGACTATCTGACCGGCCGCGAACTCCTGAAGTTTTACGGTAAACTGGTGGGGCTTGATGGTGCCGAACTGGATAAGCGTATCCAGTGGGCTCTTGAACTGCTCCATGCCGACAAGGACTGGATTGACCGTCGTCTTCGTTCTTACTCCAAGGGGATGATGCAGCGTGTTGGAATTGCCCAGGCCATCCTTGGAAAGCCGAAGCTGTTAATCCTGGATGAACCCATGAGCGGTCTTGATCCTATGGGTCGTCGTGATGTTCGTAGTGCCATTCAGCAGTTGAATCAGGACGGTGTAACCATTTTTTACTCCAGCCATTTGCTGAGTGATGTGGAAAGCATTAGCCATCGTGTGGCCATGATCGTGGACGGAAAAATTGTTCGTGAGGGTACTGTAGATGAAATTACGGAATCCTGCGGCGTGGAATACCATGTTCGTACACGCCAGGGGATTTTGCCATCGGAACTTCCGGAAGGTGTTTCCCCTGCGGGCCACCCTCAGGAATGTGTCTGCGCAGATGATGCAGCCCGCGACCGCTTACTGCGCTTTTGCCTGGAAAAGGGAATCGCTGTGGAACGCATGGATCACAAGCGCCCAAGCCTGGAAGATATTTTGACAGAGGAGATTGCCCGTGCAGACGTTTAAGCATATTGGCATCATTGCCCTCAATACATTCCGCGAATCCATTCGCGATAAGATTCTCTACAACATCGGTTTCCTGGCCATAGCCCTGACTTTGTTTAGCATTGTTCTTGGGGAATGGTCGGTTTTCGATAGGGCTTACGTAATTAAGTCTACAACACTTTCTGTCATGAGCCTTTCTGGCCTGCTGATTTCCATTTTCGTGGGTATCAGTCTTGTCCAAAAGGAAATCAAGGGTCGTACGGTCCTGACGCTTTTGTCAAAGCCCATAAGTCGAGCCTCGTTCATTGTGGGTAAGTACTTTGGTCTTTTGGCTGTAGTGGCTGTGCATCTGACACTGCTGACGTTCATCTATTACGCCATGCTGTTTGTGACGGGTTCGGATCCTACACTTAGCCTGTTGACTGCAATTTACCTGATTTTCTGTGAAATGGCTGTTGTCATTGCCATCGCCCTTTTGTTCAGTAGTTTTAGCAGTACGGTGTTGAGTGCGCTCTTTACATTGGGTGTCTATTTTGCAGGCCATCTTAGCAATCAACTTTTGGAACAGGTGCGTTTCGCTAGCCGTATGGGTGAGATGAACGATGCGTCTACTGCAATCTTTGAAAAGGCCGCGGTGGTGATTCATGCCGTGTTCCCTGGACTTTATCGTTACAATGTGACTAGCTATGTCGTTCATGGCGTTGCTCTTCCAGACATGTATTTGTTCTGGAATACGGTTTACGCCTTGGGCTATGTAGGTGTATTTCTGGCTGTTGCAAGCTGGTGGTTTAGCAGGAGGGATTTCCTATGAGAAACCAGTATATGGCGAAGGTTCTCGTTCACAACAAGGTTGTGACTGAAGAACAGGTGAATGCTTATTGGGGTCAGGTTTCTGAATCCAAGGATATTGGCCAGGTTCTGGTGGATGCCGGAATCCTGCAGCCGGGAATGTATGCAAAGGTTCTTGCCTTTGTGAAAAATTTGGAAGAGAAGAATGCTCAGACTGCGCCGGCTCCTGCTGCAGCGCCTGCTCCGGCAGCTCCGAAGGCCTCCGCGAAGCCTGCTGGCGTTCCATCGCCAGTGCCCCCCGCGAAGACGGAAACCAAGAGCGAAGAAACTGGGTTTCGCATTGAAGGAAACAACCTTTATGGTGAATCAAGTTCTTCCAACATTGATGTAGAAACCGTTTCTGGCCTGGAAACTACGAGCATATCCACTTTCGGCCTGTCAACGGAACTGGAAGAAACAGAAGAGTCTGGAGATGGCGAACTGCCGACTCGTTTTGCAGTTGCTTCTGGTGAAGGTACTGCTGTCGAGGCTCCGGAAACCCTTACCACAAAGATGAACTTGAAAAAGATGATTGCCTATGCCCGCAAGTTTGGGGCTACGGATATCTATCTGTACGATGGTCGTCAGGTGGTGATGCGCCAGTCCGGTTCTCTTTTCCCGGTAACGGAAGATATTCTGGATTCCACAAGACTTACGGAATTGCTGACGGAAGCCTCAGAAGGTTTCTCGGATGCGTACAAGGTTTCTGTTGGCAAGAATTTCAGTAAGAGTATAGGCCTTCCTGGCGTGGGCCGTGCTCGCATTTCTGTGACTTGGGATAAGGTTGCTCCCAGCATTTCCATTCGTGTTATCCAGATGGAGTCTGTATCCCTGGAAAGTCTTTACCTGCCTCCCTTCTGTGCTCAGTTTGCTGATCTTTACAGTGGCCTTGTGCTGATTGCTGGCCCTGCAGAAAGTGGTCGCTCTACCACTATGATTTCCTTTGCGGAACAGATTGCTGCTCAGCGTCAATGCTATATCCAGACCATTGAAAAGCCCATTGAACGGTTGATCGAAAATGCCAATGGTGCGTTGGCCCAGAAAGAGGTTGGTCTTCATGTGCGCTCTGGTGCGGCCGGGGTTGAATTGGCCATTCGTGACGGCGCCGATGTTATCTGCTTCGATCACCTGGAAACTATAGAGGAACTGTCCCTCTTGCTGCAGGCCGCTAATGCGGGTGCCCTGGTGTTTGCTGTGACCAATGGCAATAATATTCATGCGCTGCTTTCTCGTTTGCTTGTTTCCGTTCCTGAGGCAAATCGCCCCGCATTTGCAGATTCCCTTGCGGAACAGCTGAAGGGTGTTATTGTACAGCACTTGATTCCCGTGGTTCAGAACCAGGGCCTGGTTCTGGCTACAGAGGCCATGAAGGTTACCTCTACTGTGGCAAATATGATTCGTAAGGGAGATCTTACGCAATTGGTTGCCGCAATTAGCAGTCAGAAAGATCATGGTGTTACTCTTGATGATTCTCTGCAGAAGTGCGTTGAATCGGGTTATATCGAAGGCGTGGAAGCATGGAAGCGTGCTTATGACGGTCGTCGTTTTGCTGCCTATAGGCCGGCAGGTAAGGAGGCTTAGTTATGGCTACAGAAATTGAATCTCTGCTGGATTATGTCCTGAACATTGGTGGAAGTGAACTCATTGTGACTGAGGGGGCTCCTTCTGCTGTCCGCCTTGCCGGAAAGGTGTGCTCCATTCCCGATGCACCTGCTGTTGGTCCTGGAGCCCTTCGTGAATTTCTGACGTCTATTGAGGGCGAAACGGGTTCTATTATTGGTGGACCTTGGGCGGGTTCCAAGTGGCGTGTTCGCTATTTCCGTGAAGCTCTTGGAAACTCTGCCGTATTTCGCCCGCTGATGGCGGAATGTCCCAGTTTTGCGGATCTCGGTGAACCTCCTGTTTTGGAAAACTTGCTGGGCATGAGCTCCGGCCTGGTAGTGTTTGCTGGCCCGGCTTGCTCAGGAAAGACGACGTCTGCAACAGCTTACGTCAGTGCACTCTGTGAATCTCGCATTCTTCGAGCCTGCTTCCTGGATTCTGCAGAAGAAATTCCTGTTCGTGCAGGAGAAAGCCTTGTGGCACAGAATTCTAGCGGAACGACTTCCGAGAAGATGGAACACGCCCTACGTTGTGGCTGCGATCTTTTCTGGATGGGCGATTTTAATGCCGAGAACCTGCTACCAATGCTTCGTGCTGCAGAATCAGGTTCTCTTGTGGTTTGTACTGTGACTGCCGGCAATTCTGTAGGTGTGCTTGACGCTCTTCTGTCCAATGTTTCTCCTGAGGATAGAACTCTTGCACGCACCATGCTTGCAGCTACACTGAAGTCGGTCATTGTACAGAGACTGTTGCCCCCTGCTCAGGAAGGTGTTGCCGCGGTTCCCGCATGGGAAATCCTATTCAACACCCAGAGTGTCGCTTCCCTGATTCGCAGCGGCGATAATTTCAAGATTCCTTCTGTTATTGCAACTTCTGCCAATGAAGGCATGATGCTTATGGATGATTGCCTGGCGGAATTGACTCGTTCTGGTTACGTTTCGCGCGAGGAGGCTGGTCGCTATGTTGCCAACCCCGCACGTCTTGGGTAATGCCTTTCTAAAGAAAGTTGCTGCAACGGCTTTGGTTGCGTTTTCCATGGTTCCCGCTCAGGAATTGAGTGCGGAACTTTTGGACGCTACCCAGAATGTGTCCGATACCCTTGTTGCAGAATCCTCTGCTTTCCCTGTGCAGGATTCTTCTGCGGTTTCAACCCTCGATTCAATTATTGTTGCTGATTCCCTAGGAGCCGCAAAACAGGAAAATGCGGTGAATCCGCCTTCCGTAACGGACGCAATTGCAGCTTTGCCTGTACAGGTGCCTGTTGATTCTGTTGGCGATTTAAAATCGGTTCTGTATCTCGGCGGAGGCGAACATTCTGTCTGGTACCATCTTGGTGTTCTATACGCTATTGAGTCCTATTCGGTTCCCGTAGATTCCGTGGTCGGTACATCCTGGGGCGCCTTTGTGGGGTATCTCTGGGCTAAGGGTGTCGCGCTAGATGATATTCAGCGAGCCCTTTTAGATCCCGGTGTAGAACTTCTTCCCGGTCATAATTCCATTGAGGATTTGGCCCTGCCGGGAGAACGCACTTTTGAATTGCCAATTTCTCAGGAAGGCCTGCCCAGTTTACGCCATCGCTTTACGATAACTGCTGATTCCAACGGAAAACTGAAGCGGAACGTAAAACGCCTGGACGCGGACTCTGCAAATGTGGAAGTTTCCCTGTCCCGTCTCCGTCTGCAAGAGATTTTATATCGTGCGTCTGGCCAATTTAAGATTCCCTTTGCTGTAGAGACTTGCGATGGCGTTGTTGCCGGAAATGTATCGCAGGTCATTGGTAGCCTTCCCATTGCAGGAAGCCGTTCTTCAGGAGAACTTTGCCCCCTTTTGGCAATGCCATTGGAGGATTCCAGAACGGAACTGGCGATACTTTCTGTTGCAATTCCGGTGCGCGAGCCGACGAATTTCAAATTGTGGACGTCACCTTGGCAGGAACGCCTGGCTCAGAAGGCGCTGACAAATTTGCAAAGTCAGCCCGGCGTGATCGTACAGGCGCATACGGTTTTGGACACATCTCGCAGTACCTGGATACAGGCTGGTTTCTCTGCCTTTGAACGCCGCCTGGCAGAAATGGCGTCCATTAGAAAGATGCCTAGGGACTACGCTGCTGACAAGAGGGCCCTTGTCATGTCTGGAAAATTCAACCCTTCTTTTGACAGCTTGTCTGCTGAGGTGCAGCCGATAGTCAGGACCTACTGGAATCAGGACCTTCAGGGAATAGAAGCTGCAAGAGATTTTGCGCTTACTTTGGAAAATCGCCCTGCCTATGATTCCGTTCAGTTTGATATGATGGCAACGGGGGATGTCTGGACGCATGCGAAAGTTGCTCCCACATTTGATGTGTATGCAGGTGGTTTCGGCTCTAGTGCAATAGGGCCTCTTGCCTATGGTGGCGTCTCCCTATCCTACGTTGATCAGATGGAATTTGATGTGGGTGTTTCCGGATTTTTTGGCGAATATTCCTATGGAGTGAAACCGGAAATTCTTATTTCCCGTTTGTGGAATAGAAGCTGGTCGCTGGGCATTGATTACGAGTGGATGAAGTTGGCTCCTATGGCTTCCCACATTGGTGACGTTCCGGAATATTACCGCATTTTCTCGGAACAGCGCAGTGATTTACACATGACTGTTGGATACCAGATGGATGACCTGCAAAAGATCTCTCTCAGGTTCCTTTTTGGACATAGAACTTTTGAACTGAATCCCAAATATTATTCCCAGTATGAATTTGAAACTTATCCAGTATCTCCCAGTTTGCAGTATGAATTTGTTTCTGGAGAAAAGGATCGCTGGTTTGCAAACAATAGTTATGCCGTGATTGCATCTGCTGGCATGCAGTCTATTGGATATGAATTTGGCATGAACTCGGTCATACCTATTTACTGGATGGTTTCTGGTGAAGCCCGATTTGCGTCAACGTTTGGTAAAGTTTTCACTCTCGGAGGAGCTGTTGCTGGTGGTGCCGATTTCTATCATGAAGAAGGCTATGGCTATGTCTATCCGGAATCCTTTGAATATCATGTCCTAGATGATTGCTATCGGCAAAAGATTCGCGCTACCCCCTGGAGTGGGGAATGGTATGATTCTGATTTAGCATCTCATGGCTACGCCATGGGCCGGATCAATGTGGGCCTTCACTATGGACCTGTTGGTGCATGGATTTTTGGTGCCTATATCCGCGACTTTGAAGAAAATCCTCTGGCAAGTCTGGGCTCCGAACGCATTGTTCTTGAACCTGCTTTGCGATTCAACTATAAGTCCCTATCGGCGTATGTGGGAATGTCTAGAGTTGTGGACTCTGACAATCTCGAGAACCTTGGACATACAAGCCAGTACAAATACTTTGTTCGTATTGGCAACTATGATTTCTTTTAAAGAAGCTTAAAAAAAAGCGTCTCGTAATAACGAGACGTTTTTTTGTTTGCTTTTTATTCGCCGCGATTCCTTGCCGCTACATCCTTGTATTTGTTGTGGTCGGCCAGGTTTGTGCTAAAGAAATGCGTCATGGAACCATCATCCTTTGCAACAAAGTAAAGTGCCTTGGTTTCTGCCGGATGCAGTGCGGCCTCGATGGCCTTGTGGCCCGGATTAGAAATGGGACCTGGCATCAAGCCTTTGAACTTGCGGGTGTTATAGGGACTGTCGCTGTTCAACTGGCTCTTGTAGATGGGGCCGGTCAGATTTCTAAAGATGAATCTTACAGTTGGATCGGCGCCTAAGGGCATGCCTATTTTCAGACGGTTGTGGAAGACTCCTGAAATCATGGGACGTTCTTCCGGAATGCCGGTTTCCTCTTCAACGACGCTGGCGAGGGTCAACACCCGGTGCCAGTTGCCCAGCGTTTTCCACATAGAGGCTCCTGGAGCATTTTCAAACTCGTCGCGAAGTCTCAGGTTGGCGGCGACCATCTGCTTGAGTATGGTTTCTTCGTTGGCGTCAATGGGGAAGGGATAGGTGTCCGGCAGCAGGTAGCCTTCCAGTGAGTTTGCGTCCACGCCGATGGAGCGGGCGAACTTCGGGTCCTGGATCAGCTTATTCCAGCGGTCTTCATTTAGGTCGGGGAAGGCCTTCTTGAGGTAGGCGGGTATTTCCCAGGAGGCTCGACCTTCGGGGATGGTCACCTTCTTTACGGCGTTCTTGCCGCTTTCAATGATGCCGATGATTTCGTCCAGTGTTTGGTTGGCGGGAATTTCGTACCATCCGGCCTTAAGCTGGGGTGGATTCATTTTGCAGCGGATTTTGAAGGCCAGATCGTCAGTCCAGACTCCCTTGCTTTGTAAAATTTGGAACACCTTGGCAGCGGAACTGCCCTTTGGAACCTCCAAAAGAACTGTTGATGTGTTGGGGGACTGGGCGCTAAGCCTTTTTTTTGCTTGAAAAACGCCAAAAAGGCCGATTAAGACCACTAAAACAAATAAAATTGAAAAAATCTTCTTCATTGGGTAAAAATTTAAAAGAAATTACAACAAACTGGGAAAATAAAAGGTATATTCCTATTGCATTGTTGAAAAATACCTTGTTTTGAGGAAAGATATGAAAATGATGAAAAAGATTGTGTTTATCGCGCTGGCTGTTTTGGTGGCTTCTTCTTTTGCTGCCAAGAAGGTTAAGTCCAAGCTTGGCGATATCGATCTCACCAAGAACAAAGACGGCGGCGCCGTTGTTTGCACTGCAGGCTTTAATGACGAACTTACCATCGTTAAGGATGACGAAACCGACGTGCTCGTTAAGGGTAACTGCGGTCAGGGTTGGGTTCCCAAGTCCAAGGTTGAATACGTTGCTCAGGCAGCTGGCGATAAGTCCATGAAATTGGAAGGCGTGGACGTGGTCGGCTGGCTCGATAACCCGTCTGCCGTGTTCGTGTTGGAAAACGATGACATCGACTTCGACGGTGTGAACATTGATCGTGACTTCAAGGAATATTTGCAGCACACCATGGACCGTGAACAGATGGAAATGCACAACAACGAAAACTAGTTGTGTCTATCTGGTGACTTAGGTCGCAGTTTTTAAAGGAAACTTTAGGATCCCGTAGCATTTGCTGCGGGATTTTCTTTTTTTACAACATCTTTTGTGATGTAAGTCACGTTGGCCCTCTCTGTGTATACATGAGTAACCAGCAAATCTCAATGTAATCGTAAAATAACGAGGAAAAATAGGGCTTATAGTGTATTTTAGGGCTATACCTATTAGGGGGTGGTGTATCCACCAATGAGGATGTATGTTTAATTTGAAAAAATGGGGCGTTCTTGCCCTTTCTCTGGGATTGACGGCAACCGCGTTTGGCCGTGTAGGCCCCGTTAGTCAATATGGCCAGCTGCAGGCAGGAAAAGTTTCTGGCAAAGGCGGAATTTATGGTTCCTGTAAGGGCGTGACTTCAGGTAATGAAGTGCAGGTCCAGGGCATGAGTCTTTTCTGGAGTACCGCCGGCAATAATGAAGGTGAACAGTTCTGGAATGCGAGTACGGTGAATACCCTTGTCAAGGAGCACAACATTCAGTTAATCCGTGCTCCTATGGGGGTGGATGAGGACTGGAATAATGGCAAGGGAAACTATGGCACAAATAAGGACTATCATCAGAAAATGATGAACGAAGTTGTCCAGGCTGCCATTGACAACGATATTTATGTCATTATTGACTACCATTCCCATAATGCAATTGCCAGCAAGTCCACTGCAGAAGCCTTTTTTAGGGATATGGCCAGCAAGTGGGGTAAGTACGATAACGTAATCTTTGAAGTGTTCAACGAGCCTTTGGATGTATCCTGGTCCTCTATCAAGAGCTATGCCGAGGACATGCTGAAGATTATTCGTGAGTATTCCGACAACCTGGTTGTGGTGGGTAACCGTAACTGGGACCAGCATCCCAATGATGCGGCCTCTTCTCCCATTAATGACAAGAATGTTGCCTACTCCTTCCATTTCTATGCAGGTGACAATACGACAAATCCTAATTGGACTCATGGGATTACGAAGGAAGGCGCGAATGCCGTTAGTGCCATGAATTCAGGCCTTTCCGTTTTTGTTACTGAATGGGGAAATTCCGAAGCGGATGGTAATGGAGGAAATAATGATGCCAATAGTGCAACATGGCTTTCCTGGATGAATCAGCATAAGCTTTCTGGTGCGAACTGGTCTGTAAATACCAAGGATGAATCTGCATCCTATTTTAGTGGCTCTGCATGGAATTATTCTGCAAGTGGTAATTGGGTAAATACCAACATCTTTAGCAAACTTCCCAAGTCCTATACGGCTTGTTCCGCAGGTGGCAACACTCCTGCTTCCAGCAGCTCCGTGGCAAGCTCCTCCAGTAAGGCTCTACCCGCCGGCTATACCGATTATATTGATGATTTCGAAGACGGAGACTCCCTGGCCTATACCGGCGGTGTCTGGTATGCCTATAATGACAACAAAAACGGTGCCGCCTCTTCTTTTGGTAACGCCACCAATAAGGATGGTTTCAAGGTTGTGCTGCCTGGTTCTACCGCAGGCAATAGCACCAAGAATGTGGCTGGCTTGACTGGTATTAAGCTAAATAAAGGAACCTATGAGTACGATCCGTTTGTTGCTCTGGGTGTCAAGCTAAATGCCGACGAATCCGCTTATGACCTTACGAGTTGTGGCACAATCAGCTATAAGTATAAGGGTGCCGCCCATAACTTCAAGGCTGAAGATGCTGGAGTGAAGGATTATGGCTACCATCAAATTTTCAAGACTGCCTCCAGTTCCTGGACAGAAGCTTCTGTTGATTGGGATATGTTGCTTCAGGAATCCTGGGCGGAACCTGTATCCATTTCCAAAAGCCGCATTAACAAGTTTACCTGGGAAATTAAGGGTACTCAGCCTTCTTTGGATTACCTCTATATTGATGATGTTCGTTGTGATGGCGTTGCCATTAAGAAGGTTGTTTCGTCAAGCTCCAGTTCTTCTGCGAAATCCAGCTCCAGCATGTCTTCAAGCTCTGCTAAAAGCAGTAGCTCTGTTTCAAGTTCCTCGACTCAATCTAGCTCAAGTGTAAGTTCTTCTAGCGAAACCGACGATGTTGACTCCTCTAGCAGTGAAGTCGTTGCCGGCTCTTCTAGCAGCGTTGAAGAATCCTCCTCTAGTGAGGAACAGAAATCTGCATGTATCGCATTTGTAAATGGATCTGGAGATTATGGCAAAAATTGCTATAACGACGGCCTGGATCATATGGAAGCCGGCAAGTGCTACACT
>JAZLHK010000017.1:0-1786 GCA_045616805.1 Fibrobacter sp. | reverse complement strand
CGGCGATCCTACTCCAGCGGTTCGCTTGGCCGATTTCGGCATGACGTTCAACGGCAAGTCGCTGTCGGTGGACGTGGGTAAACAGCCATCCTCGTGGGCGGTCGTCGGGAGTTCGCCGATTGCGGGGAACTATGTGGAAAGCGCTAATGGCTTTGCGCTTGATCTTGGGACTTGCTCGGCCGGCCCCAATATCTCCGTTTCGCCGATGATTGCTTCCGGCAAGTCGTTTGCAATCTCTTATTTTGGGTCGGTCGGTACGGTCGCAAAGGGCGTTGTCTGGGCGCTACGCTATTCGTCTGACCTGCAGGGCCTTGTGTTCCAGCAGGGGGCGGCGGGCACGTTGCAATTGCGGTGGATGAAGTCGAAGTCGAGTGCTGAAACGGCGATTGCTCTAATGACTGGCATTACTTCCGAGGAATTGGTCAAGCCGCATCATTATCTTGTTCAGGTGTCGACGGGGGGTGTGGTTTCGCTCTATGTGGACGGCGTAAAGGTCTATTCGGCAGTGAACGCAACGCATAACTTTACGGCGCACACCTATGATGGATTGTCATTGGGCCGAGCGTATGGTGGTGCTGATCTTACATCCTACAAGTACGGAAATGGTGTTGTGGATGATTTCCGCGTGTTTACATCGTCTTCGGAAAGCTGCCTGTCGGAAGAGGAGGTTTCTATCCTTTCGGCATCGTTCAGTCGCGGCGCGATTTATCCTGAACTGCCGTCGAATCCTACATCTGCGGATGTCTATGAGGCGCTGGACGGTTCTGCCGACGCGCATCTACAGAAGTGCATCACGGAGCCGACGGTCTACAATGACTACAGAGCGTGGGCTGAAACGGTCAAGGCACCGGGTGGCTCGACTGCGGCTGGTGCGCAGGCGGTCAAGGACTCGCCGAACGCATGGCTGTCGTTTGCCCTTGATTCGGCGACGCTGATTCAGACCCCGCCCGCAGATGGCGACGTGAAGGTGGAGAAGTTCGAACAGACTGGAACGGCTGGCGCGTTTGACTTCACCGTTGGCGTCGAAAACATCCCCGTTGGCGAAGATGCGAAGCCCGGCAATTTGGCGAAGGTGTTCGGCATCGAGGGCGGTTCGACGCTTTCGCCACAGGATATGTCCGCTGAAAAGGTTGACATTACTTTCGGTACGCCCGAAAACGGCAAGGTCAAGTTCACGGCTGGACCGAAGGATAAAACCCAACCCAGCTTCTTCATGCGAGTTAAGATGAAGTAAGAGGGAAAGCTGAATATGACGAAAGGCGCGGCAGATTTGCCGCGCCTTTCGTTCGTCTAATTGCGTCGCTTCGACTTGTTGCTGTAGCGGGTAAGTCCAACTTCCAGCGCGGCACTTTTGAATAGGAGTGCGGTGTTTTCATTTTGAGCGCGGCAAAACTGCTGCGCCCTGTTTCGTCACACCCAAAAGAAAGGAGAATCATGCGGTTGATCATGTTCCCGCAATGGGACAAACTGTCCGCTCTCTTGCGGACAATGGCGCGGCAATCCGCCGCCGATTACTGCCAACGAAACATCGTCCGACTCGTGCCGAAGGTAGGGGGGCGTCAAAATGGTATAATATAGGCCTTTCTAAACCGAACTTCCACGGGCGATTTGCGTCGCTGACGCGGCCCAAATCGCCAATGGAACGTTTTTTTCTGACGGTTTCTTGAAGATAACGCCGCCTCGCGGTGTCTTTTTTTGTTCCATTTGTAGCCATGTAAATATAATCTTCGCTGTTGTTTTCACGCAACGGATATGATATACTATAGCCATGTACATCGAACGAGTC
>JAZLHK010000016.1:0-4664 GCA_045616805.1 Fibrobacter sp. | reverse complement strand
CACCAGCGAGACCGGCGCCGAAGCCATGGTCGATGAAATCCAGATGCGCAGCAAGGCAGTGGTCAGCGGCGTGCCTATCACCACCACCATCGCCGCCCTCACCTCCACCGTCGAAGGCCTCATGGACAAGCACGACTACGGCAGATTTGAGGTTTGCTCGCTGCAGGAGTATCATAGACATATCGTGAAGTGACTCGCTAGCGTGTCATCCTGAGCGAAGCGAAGGATCTAGCAGCACACCCCGTATGTCATCCCCGCGAAAGCGGGGATCCAGCATTACAAAAGGACTTGAGTTTTTCTCAAGTCCTTTTTCTTTATGGGCGTTGCGACGCGCCATGCGCGAGTCCTCCCCCATGCGGGCTGCGGGGCCTAACGCGAAAGCATTCTTCTCATACACAACAACAATACTTACATAATGAAAAACATTATAGCCAATTACAAACCATACGTTCAACCCATCAAGAGGATTTTTCTATTATTCCAAAACAATTTCCACAGAAACTCTTTTAATGACTACAGAAAAACCTCAATTTGACCAAAACGCTGTTATCAAGGCATTGCAGAACGCGTTGCAAACAACGAGTTCCAAGATTGGGCAAATGAGCGAGATGCTGGATGTCGTGAGGATTGTGGGAGAAGCAAAAACTTTCAAGACGGCTAGCCTCGCGCTTACTGGCGAAATTGCGGATCGGCACCATGCAGAACGAGTGAGCCTTGGCATGGTCAAGCACGACTACGTTGTACTTGCCGCAATAAGCCATACGGATCATTTTGAAAAAAAGATGCAGGTGGTCCGAGACCTTGAAAATGCCATGGAAGAGGCATACGAACAGGATGCAAACATCGCCTATCCAGCACAGGCTGAAGATTCTTCCATAGTAACCCATGTTCACGAATATTACAGCAAGACCCATGGTGCGGGTAATTTGCTTTCTGTGCCTGTGCGTCGGGGTGACGATACCATTGCGATTCTTACATGTGAAAGAACGTCCAAACCTTTCGGAAATGATGAAGCAACGCAAATATATCTTACAGCCTCGCTTGTAAGTGCAAGGCTAGAAGAGCTTCACAAGAAAAGCGGATGGTTTGGCAAAAGGCTCGTTCATGCAATAAGGAGCGCGTTTGCAAAGTTGCTTGGACACGAACATACGTGGGCAAAACTTATCGGCATTCTTCTATTAGGATTCATTTTGTTCGCTACGCTCGTCCCGATAGAATACAGGGTCAGTTCTCCGGCGATGCTAAAGACGGACCACGTCACCTACATAAGCGCTCCGTTTGATGGATTCATAAAGAGCGTAAACGTAAAGCCAGGCGACATCGTCTATAAGGGCGACGAACTACTGAGGCTCGATCAGAAGGATTTAAAATTGGAAGAGGCTGACCTGCTTGCCCAGGAGCAGGATAACAAAAGGGAAATCCAGAAAGCGCAGGCGAACAAGCAACTTGCTGATTTGCGAATCCAACAGGCAAAACTCGCCCAGACTCAGGCCAGGCTCAAGACTGTACGCTACAAGTTAAAACGTTCTGTAATCCGTTGCGAATCGGACAGCGCCGTTATCATTGAAGGAGACCTGCAAAAAAGGATTGGCGCCCACGTAAATCAGGGCAGTGAACTTTTCCAGATAGCTTCAATTAAGGATATATACATGGAAGCCGATGTAAGCGAATTGGAAGTAAACAATGTTCAAATTGGTGGAGAGGGCTTGATGGGCATCAAGAGCCACCCGGATTACGTGTATAGATTTAGGACAACCCTCATGAGTCCGACAGCAACAGTAAAGGATCAGGAAAATACCTTTGCCGTACGCGGCGAGTTTGTTCGATATACACCGGAGTGGTTTCGTCCCGGCATGACTGGCATCGCGAAGATTTTCGCCGGAAAGCGAACTCTCTGGTGGATTCTTTCGCATCAGGCAATCGACTACCTGCGTCTAAAGCTCTGGTGGTAAAAACTTACATTAACCAACGTCGTTTCCGCTGAACCCTAGGGAATCTTCCAGCCAGGTGTCCGTTCGTTGCACCGCCAATCTGTTCTGGTAATCCTTGTGTCCAGCACGGTACTGAGCCCAACGAACAGCCAAGGCAGAAAACAACCCCAGGCGGCTAAAGATTGCGGATATGGTTCCCGGCAAATTTCTGCGTAGCACGTCATCTTCAAAACTTGCGTAGTGACTCGCGCTTCCCGGGTCCCCTTGTCTTGCGGCGCGGCCAAAAAGCTGGCGGTCTATCCGTGACGACGGATTGCACTCGGTTGCAATCACATGGAGACCGCCCAATTTCTTTACCTGTGCGGGTATCTTGATGTCTGTTCCTCGGCCAGCCATGTTTGTAGCCACCGTTATCGCACCCATTTGACCAGCATCGGCAATAATTGCAGCTTCATCATCGCTACGAACCGCATTGATAATGCAGCATTTGAGACCCTTTGCAGCAATCATTTCTGCAAGGATTTCACTTTCGTCAATGTCCTTGGTTCCAATCAGAATCGGCCGCCCACACTTATGGATTTTTAAGACTTCCGAAACAATGGCTGCTCGTTTGGCACTTTTCTTTGAATATGTGCGGATGCGGGAAATTTTACGTTTGCAGGGGCGATGGTTTGGAACGCACAACACAGGCGCTCCGTAAATCGTCCAAAATTCACCAAGAGCCTCCTTGCCAGTACCGGTCATGCCGGAAAAATTCCTGTACAACCTGAAGAATCTCTGAAAGCTCATTCGAGCCTCCGTTTCCTTAAGACCTGAAAGTTCCAGGCCTTCCTTGAGTTCTATCATTTGGTGGAGGCCCCCGTTCCAGGAACGCATTGGCATTTTTCGCCCAGTAGATTCATCGACAATCACAATCTTGCCGTTTTCTACAACATACTGTCGCCCAGCAAAGAAAAGATACCGAGCTGTAAGAGCCTGTCGAACAAGGTCCTTCAAGAAAGCAGCCTTTGAAAAGCCCTGCATCGAGGAGTCTTCCTGCATGTCTTCAAAGTCCCTTAAAAAATGGATTGCCCGAAGTTTTCCATCCACAAGGAAATCTTCACCTTCCCTCATTTTTTTTGAAAGTTCGAAAGCGATTTTGCAACTTTCGTTAAAGCCTTCGTTCTTGTTTTCACGGGATATGATGAGTGGGGTCACGGCCTCGTCAATCAACACATTGTCCGCTTCATCTACAATGGCTGTACAAAGCCCACGTTGTACGACTCCCTTTCCAAACTGACCGCCCCGCATGCTGAATCTATCAAGAAGACGCTTCGAAAAGTTTTGCATCTTGCCCATGGCTATACGATCCCGTAGAAAATCGGCAAGAACTTCCTTCGCCGTGGAATAGGTAACTGAAGCCGAATATCCGTTCTTTCTTTCGTCAGGCTTCATTGCCGAGGTGACAGCACCCACGGTAATTCCGCAAAAATCGTACAGCGGTTTCATGATTTGGGCGTCACGACCAGCCAAATAGTCATTGGCGGTAATCACATGGCAAGGTTGCCCAGAAAGCCCACGGATTGCGGCACACATGGCAGCAGTGATTGTCTTGCCTTCGCCGGTGGACATTTCCGCTATATAGCCATGGTAAAGGCACAAGGCTCCCGCAATCTGTTCAACATAAGGCCTGTAGCCCATGGTGCGAACGACGGCTTCTTGCATCAAGGCGAAGGCTTCACGTAACACGGAATCACAGACAGGACGCTTGAAGAGTTCCGACAGATGGATAATCCGTTCTTTCAGTTCAGAATCATTTTTTGTCGAAAAATTTTTGCTTTGTTCATCGACCTTGCGCGCCGTTTTCAGCATTTTCCGAATGACAGAAGAACGGCTTTTAAAACGACCTTTAAGCCTAAACACGAAGGCGTCAATACCCACGGGGATTTTTTCCACGTGCTTTAACGAAGTGAGCCTGTAATCGTGTGTCAAGTCCATTACATTCTATAGTATTTTTGCAAAGCCTGGCGAATCTTGCGAATGCCCTGCGTGGCTAGCGGTGTGTAGCCCAGCAACAAGTGTATTTTACCAGTCCGGCCATGCAGTCCATGAACTCCAACGGAATCTGGCAGTTCTGCCCGCAGTAAATAAACAGGCTCCGCAGTCTGTTCCGACGTTCCATCGCTCCTTGTTTCGACATCGCCGCCACCGAACCACCCAAGAGCATTGGAAGGCAGTCGATCCTGGGCGCTGGGGATTGCCTTTGCAGATACAACCTGCAATTCCTTGAACACATCGCCATGCAGACGGACCGAAATGCGGATGGGCCGCTGTTCAAACAACCTAGCTCCTTCTTCCTGGTTTACCACAGCCAAAAAGTCAAAGGAAGTTGTGTCAAGTAAAATCCCGACTGAGTCACCCTTTCCAACCCAACGCCCAACATAGTCTTCGATTCCGGGGGCGCTCCACACTCCGTCAATGCCTGCAATCAAGGCTAGTTCACGCTTACTCTTTTCAAGTTCGGTCAACTCCTGCCTTAAAACGGCAATTCTCTTTTTCAACGGTGACATATTCTCCGGGGCTTCACTTAGCGCCCGATTGTACATTTGTTTCGCTTCTTGAATTTCGGCTCGTTTTCCATCAATGGCATATTGCAATTCACTATTGCGAAGCAACAGTAGGGTATCACCCTTTTTAACAGAACTGTTGCTGTTCTTGTAAACCCTGCTGACAAAGCCGCCCTCGGTGGCAATT
>JAZLHK010000015.1:0-33247 GCA_045616805.1 Fibrobacter sp. | reverse complement strand
TCGTGAATCTTGGGAACTCCTGTATAAAATATCTAAAATTTGGAAATTTTATACATATGGGCAGTATTTTTACTATATAAATTAGTCTTTTTTTCAAAGATTTGCTATTTTTTTACTCAAAACCCTCCTTTTGAAACTATTTTTATAGCGCAATATATGTCCATTGGCGATATATAATAATATTGTATGTTTCTCCATTGGATAAAACTGAGGAAAAAATGGAACTGACAAAATCGCAGGAACGTCGCTTAGCTTTTGTTGCTAGCCTTTTGAGTTTGAACCCCAACGACCCTAACGATCGAATAAAGGCTCTCCGCCATCTGAATCTGGATGAAAACGCCTGCTTCCATGGCTTCCAGTATTCTCAGGGTTTCATGGAATTCTTCATCTTCCTCGATGAAGACACCCCCCTCGAAAAGGTTGTCGCTCACCTGAATGCAGACCTCAAGCTGCTCCAGATTGCAGTTTTCCGCACCAGTGACCCCACTAATCCGTTCTTCCTCTCTCTCCGTGAAGAAGCTGACCCGTGGGCAGTGAACAAGATTAATGACGATGCCGAAGAGGAAGACGATGATACTCCGGCAAGCCGTCCCTATATGGAAACTCTCCAGATTACCGTGCTCCGTACCAAGTCCAGCCGCGACGTCACTGACAGCGAACTGGAACGTACCCTCAAGGATATGCGCCGTAAGCTGAACCTCTGGAAGATCGATGTTAAGGCTAAGCTTGAAATCATCGCAGAACATGATGATCTTACCAAGGACTTGCGTTCTGCAGACGACAAACTTGAAATTGTCATGGAATCCGAGCCGCTGCACCTCACCAGCGATCATGGCGAACTCTTCCTCGGTTTCTGCCCCATCCGCACGATTTTTGACTATCACGTTGCCCTCGGTAAGCGTCTGAAGACCAAGCACAACATGGCTATCGTCTCCAGTAACATCCGTACCTACCTCGGCAACCTGACTCACACCAACGCTGCCCTCATTGACGCCTTCCAGACCATGGAACGCAATGACGACGAAAACGTGAATGTAGATGACTTCCCGTTCCTGCACAATGGTATGACCCTTACTGGTGATGACCTCCGCGCCAAGGAACGTGATGGCAAGAAGGTTCTTGTGATTGAACGCCCGAAGATCATTAACGGTGCTCAGTCCCTCTTTACATACGAACAGTATGCCAAGAAGAGCAAGAAGCCTGTGAATCCCCAGGTTCTCGTGAAGGTTGTGGTGCCCTATCCCGGTGCTGACAATTTCCTGAACCAGGTGACCATGGCCAACAACCGCCAGAATCCGGTGTTCAGCTACCACCTCCGTGCTGCTGACGACCTGCAGTTCTTCATCTGGCAGCGTTACCAGGAAGAAGGCTTTACTTACGTCTATAAGGATGGCGTCCGCCTGAAGGCCCGTACCCGTAAGCTGGAAGTCCGTATGCGTCCGGAACTTGCAAAGACCCTCTTCATGATGGATGGCAAGCTCAGCGAATGTCGTTCCAGCGATTGCATTTTCGACAAGGAAACTCTGTACCAGCGCTGCTTCGGTGCGTTTGTCCGCGTGGCTCCTGAAAAGGAAAAGGATTTCGTCCGCAAGACTATCGCTTTCACCAAGGCCTGGCAGCTCTTGACCCGTTTGCCCATCAAGGTCCGTAAGGTTACCCCGGGTAAGGGTGTTTCCATCGAAGCTAATGATGATAACCCGCTGACCAAGATTACTTTCAACGGTCGTCTGGAAGACAAGTTCATCTTCCGTAGCGCGGTGAAGGATCTGGTAGTTGCTCTGGCTCTCCGTCATTGGCTCGTCTATGGCGATCCAATCCAGGATTTCGAATGGCTTGTTGAAAACGAACTGAACTTCAATGATTCCATCCTGAAGTATGCTTCCAAGATCTACACAGACGACCTGAAGAGCATCCTCATCAACGAATTCAAGGATAATCCGGCTTACTACGACACCATCACCACCATCGACAAGGATAGCGGTGAATCTGTGGAACGTCGCTTGTGGAAGGGCTTTGCAAATACTGCAACCTATGACAAGATGATGGAACTGCTGGTGAAGAAGAACAAGCAGTGGGAAAAGTGCCTCGGCGGAATCGAAGCATTTATCTAAAGAGAATGGGGAAGGCTTCGCCGTCGTCCACAGGGTGGACAATTCTCACTAAGGACTAAAGTCCTAAGTGTTCATTAGCCCAAACCCTCCTTTCCCAAACATAGAGAAACGGAAGGCTTCGCCCTCCCTAACGCCTATCTAAGAGAAAAGCTCGGTTATAAACCGGGCTTTTTCTTGTTTACAATCTTCTACCAACTTGCTTATACGCAATAAATTGTCCAATAAAAGTTGACCGCTTTTTCCCTTATTTTTATCTTTGTTTGCGAAAATTTTACACGAGGAGTTCTTACAGTATGTGGAACGAAAAACATCTTAACAGACTGAATGAGTACCTGAGCCAGGCTCAGGCTGCTGGTGGCGCTGCCCGTATCGATAAGCAGCACCAGTCCGGCAAGTACACTGCCCGCGAACGCATGGAAATGCTGTTCGATGCAGGTACTTTCGTGGAAGTTGGCGCCCTTCGCAAGTCCAGCAACCGCGTTCTCAAGGAAAGCAAGGTCGTCCTGGGTGACGGCGTGGTTACCGGTTACGGCAAGGTGAATGGCCGTCTGGTCTTTGCTTCCTCTCAGGACTTTACCGTTGGCGGTGGTGCTCTCGGTCAGTGCCATGCAGAAAAGATTTGCCGCGTCATGGACATGGCTGTTGAAGCCGGTTGCCCGTTCGTCGCCATGAACGACTCTGGTGGAGCTCGTATCGACGAAGGTGTGTTCTCCCTGGCTGGCTATAGCGCCATCATGGCCCGTAACGTCTGGGCTTCCGGCGTGATTCCTCAGATTGCCGTAATCATGGGCCCCTGCGCTGGTGGCGCCTGCTATTCTCCGGCTCTGTCTGACTTTATCTTCATGACCAAGTCCACTTCCCAGATGTTCCTCACTGGTCCCGCTGTTGTGAAGCAGGTCATGGGTGAAAACATCACTGCTGCAGAACTGGGTGGTGCTCCTGTGCATACCGCAAAGTCCGGTGTGGCTCACTTCATGTTCGATGATGACAAGCAGACTCTGGAAGGCGTCCGCAAGCTCCTTTCCTACCTGCCTCAGGGCAACAAGTGCAAGCCTGTTTCCGCTGCCGACCAGATGGAAGAAAAGGCAGACGAAAACGGTCTGAAGAAGCTCTTCAAGAAGTTCCTCTCCAAGCAGGAAGCTACTTGCGAAACTGCCGAAGACAAGAGTGCCACTATCCAGGACATCGTTCCGGATAACTACAAGCAGGCTTACGACGTTAGCGCCGTGATCGCTGCTTTCGCTGACTCTGACAGCTTCTTTGAAGTCCAGAAGGACTGGGGCAAGAACGTTGTGATCGGTTTTGCCCGCCTGAACGGTGAAGTCATCGGTATCGTTGCTAACCAGCCCAAGGTTCTCGCAGGTTCTCTCGATGTGGACGGCTCCTCCAAGGCTGGCCGCTTCGTTCGCTTCTGCGACGCTTTCAACATTCCGCTGCTGGCTCTCGTTGACGTTCCGGGTTACATGCCTGGTAGCAAGCAGGAATACTCTGGCATTATCCGCCATGGTGCTAAGCTCCTGTACGCCTTCGCCGAAGCAACCGTGCCTAAGGTTACCCTCATTCTCCGTAAGGCCTTCGGTGGTGCCTACATCGCCATGAACTCCAAGGATGTGGGCGCAGACTATGTCTTTGCTCTGCCCATTGCCCAGGTGGCTGTGATGGGTGCAGAAGGTGCTGTTGAAATCATCAACAAGAAGGAAATCTCCGCTGCTCCGGATCCGGTAGCTGCACGTGCCGCTTGCATCGCCAAGTACGAAGAAGAATTGATGAACCCCTACGTTGCCGCTGCCATGGGCGTGGTTGACGAAGTCATCAAGCCGGAAGACGTACGTAAGCGTCTCGTTGGCGCCTTCGACGCGCTGAAGACTAAGGATCAGAAGCGCCTTTGGAAGAAACACGCTAATATACCGCTTTAACCAACGCTCCCACCTAAAGGTGGCCATGCCCACATAGGCAACAAGTTGCCAAGTGGTCAAAGGTCGCAAACGCCCCTGGTTGATACCAGGGGCTTTTTTACTTACGGGTACCGCTTAATCTCATCGTCTAGGTCTCAAGAAGATAAAGGGCCGCTCACGAACAAGTTTGTGGGATGCCGTTCTATTTTCGTATTTGCGGGGCGCTGAAACGTCCCTTCAAAATTTCATCTCTAAAATTTTTCTAAAATTCCCCTAAATTTGGGCCTTGTCGGCATTTTACGCTGTGTTTTCCAAGGGAGAATTCAGTATTTTGTGTCGGTATTGTCTAGTTTGCTAAAAGAGTATATAGAGCAATAGAATAACGTGGCTTTTGCTGGTCTGAAACGTTGGTGGCTCGCCTTTGGTGTTGCCTTTACTGCTGGAATCGCTTGGTCTCAGAGCGACTCCGCTTCCGTTGTTTCCTCCGGCGATGATGCATCCACTGTTGTGTCCGGAGATCCCGCAGAAACGGAATGGCAGCCTACTTATCAGTATATGCCCTTGCCTCCGTCAGCGGATCCGCTGAATAGCCTATTGCCTTTCGGTGGTGTGGGATCGTCCCCGTCCTTGATGAAGAACACCAAGGGGCAGGTCTTTAGCCACGACATTAACATTGCAACCCGTGAACTGGACGTTAGCGAAAAGCGAGTGAACTCCGTCTCCAGGGATACAACCACTCTTTGGACCGCCCATTATCCGGAACTTACGGATTATGTGTCCGACATGTACGATGTGGGACGAAAGAACCTGTGGCTCAACAGTTTGGTGGGCCAGCGCGATGATGGCTTTGAACCTCCTGAAACCGGTTCCGTCTACGACATTACCATTCCGGTGACCATGCCTGCCTGGATGCGCGATTTTGGCCTGGATAAGCCTAAGCTGATGCTGCAGGGTACCATGGATATCCGTTTGAAGGGCTATGGTGAAAAGGATGACGCGGAAGGCAGTACCAAGACCAGCTTGTGGCCTTCTCCCTCTCTGCATTACGACCCCAGCTTCATGGTGAAGGGCAAGATCGGTCCCTACATCACTGTTGAAATCAACAATGTGGAAAGCGGCCTCGGTGTGCAGAACCAGGTTCGCGTGGTTTACGAAGAATCCTACAAGGACGAATTCGAGGATTATATCCTGCAGCGCGTTGAAGCGGGTAACACGTCTCTCGCATTGACTGGTACGGAACTGACGGGTTATTCCGAAAACCATCAGGGACTTTTTGGTATCAAGGCTGACTGGAAGTTGGGCGACTGGCGCCTGACCACCATTGCCTCTCAGGATGGCGGTAGTCAGGAAGAATACACGATCAATGCCAGCGAGACGGTGACGGAGTTCCAGATCCTGGACAAGCAGTTCGTGGCCTACCGTTATTACTTCCTGAACCACGAGGCCCGTAAGTCCTATGTGAATGCCGCAATTGCGGGAAAGACTACGGCCAGTTACCCGGCGACAAACCTGAAACTTTATAAGCGTAGTGCCTTGAATGCATCGAAGGATGTGTTTGACAGCGTCTATGTGGTGTACAAGGCTCCCAACGGGAAGACCGTAGAAAAGCTGGTGGAACGCATGGTTGAAATTCCTTCTAGCGAATTCAGCTACGACCCAAAGACTGGCATTTTGAAGGTTAACGGTGTTTCTCGCAATACGCTGTTGGCTGCCAGCTGGAGCAATGATGGTACCGGCCGTATCGGTACTACCGTGACGAAAAATTCCAGGATTGTTCTTATCCAGTGGGATGCGACTCTCTCCGAACTGACGGACATTGATAAGTTGATGCTTCGCAACGTTTATTCCGTGGGCATCAGCGAGAACAGCAGTAGCGGTTTTGTCCTTCGCATGAAGAATAAGTCTGGCAATGCCGGATCGTACCTCAAGACCTTGGGTCTGGCGGACTCTACCACTGGTAGTCCCCTGGTTAATGATGCAACTATTTTCAAAAAGGATGCCAGCGGTAACTATACGGGCGAAATGTGGCTTCCCTGTAAGCCTCTTTCTGAGTACTCCGGCCGCAATGCAGATCAGAGGGCCCGTGAAAACTGCCTTGAACCTTTGCGTTTGCTGGACTCTACAGGAGCCATGGCCCAGCTGTATACGTTGCCTGTCTATAACCTGAGCCGCTTTACCAGCCGCTTCTATTTCGAATCCGTGGGTAAGCGTCGTAATTCTACCATTAGTGTTCGTGATCCTAGCACAAGCTATTCTGTCAGTGCTGGTTCCTGTATGGATATTTCTCCGGGTACGGAAAAGTTGACTGCAGGCTCTACAACCCTCATTCGCGGAACGGACTATGAAGTCAACTACGAACTGGGCCAGATTGAGCTTCTGAGTGACCGAGCCCTTGACCCTAATAAGCAGATCAAGGTGACCTTTGAATGCGAACCTCTCTTTGAAATTGACAACAAGCTGTTGCTTGGCGCCCGCGCTGAGTTGCCCCTGGAACGCTATGGCTTTGGTGACGGTTCTGTATTTGGTATCACAGCCTTGTACAGAAGCCAGAGCACGACGGCTAAGACCCCTACCCTCGGAAGTGAACCCTATAACAGCTTCCTGTGGGGCATGAACCTTCGCTTGCAGGATACGATTTCCGCATTGACGGATTTGGTGAACAAGATCCCGGGCATCAATACCGATGCGGCATCCAGCTGGCGTTTTGAAGCTGAATTTGCTGCCAGCCGTCACAATGCGAATACTAGCGAAGATGCTGAGGCGTTGGTGGAAGACTTTGAAGGAACTGCCAATGGTCTGACATTCCCGCTATCCAGATTGTCCTGGTATCATGCATCTCCTCCGGGTGGCGTTTCCACGGACATTTCTACCTACATTGAAAATTTGGATTACCGCCATCAGGGTGAATTCATTTGGCACAGCAACACCACGGAACTGTACAAGTACATTTATCCTAGCGTCGGAAATTCCGATGTGGACAATCAGCATCTTACTGTGCTGAAGATGACTCTTCGTGCAAACGACAATCTTGCAGGAAATTCCTGGGGCGGTGTTATGCGTCCTAACAGTTCCTACTATCAGGATCTGAGCGAGATGAAGTACATCGAAGTGGTGGCGCGCGGTAATGTGGGTTCCATTTACCTGGATCTTGGCTTGGTTAGCGAAGACTTGTCCATTAACGGTTTTGCTCCTAACGGCGAGTATAACGGCGAAAATGATCTTGGTTCTACCACGGCGTTAAATGACAAGGGTCTTGATGGCGTTTCCGGTTCTGATGAAGAGAGACAGGTTTGGGACTGCCGTATTTCTGGCTGCGTAGCCACAATCTACAACTCTGCAAAGACCGATGCGTCCACATCGGATATTGCTCGCGACAACTTTGATGATGATCTTGATGATGAGAGCGATCCTCCGGTGAACATCAACGGCACCGAAAACAACTCCGGCGAAAGAACCTACGATACAGAAGATATCAATAAGAATGGTTCTCTGGACAAGGACATCAGCTACGTTCGCTACCGCATTGACTTGTCAGATACGGATCCGGCAAACTTCGAAGAACTGAAGAACGGCTGGCGTAAATGGCGTATTCCTATGAACCAGTATGACACCATAGTGTCTTCCACTGGTAGCGATTACAAGACTATCTTGTCAGAAGCCTTGTTCTCTCGTCTCTGGATTGGCAATCTGACTCCTGGCGTTTCTGAAGCCAAGGTGCAAATCGTAAATCTCGCTGTGGTGGGCAATGTCTGGGAAGAGACCACCGTTGCCGACATGTACAAGACGTCTACTTCTGAAAACTCACAGATTGTGGAAGTGAATGGTTCTCCGACGGAACTGACGGAATCTGTTGGTTCCCGTGATACCAGTTTCATCAAGGTGACGACCATTAACAACCGAGAAAATTCAGATAAGTATTACAAGTCCCCCAATACAAAGACTGAACGTGATTCCGACTCCAATGCTCCGCTGAAGGAAACTGCTCTTGTCATCGACTACCAGAACATGGTTCCGGGTCAGGAAGTGGCGGTGACCCGTGTGTTTGATACGGAAGCAAAGGACTTCTCCATGTACAAGTCCCTGAAGATGGAAATTCACTATCAGACGGAAGCCAAGAATGTTCCTGTTCGTTTTGCCCTGCAATTCGGTGAAGGTTCTCTGGAAGGATCCTCTGATTATTACGAATGGAGCTTCCGTCCTGAAAATTACACTTGCGCCTCCAGCGAACGTCCCCAGGATTGCCATGAACGTAACTGGGATCATAACGCATTCTCCATGAATCTGCAGGATTTCACGAACCTGAAGAGAGGTCGCCAGCCGCCTTACGTCAAGGATACTGTTGTTGATCTGGGCGATGAAAAGCAACTGCGCCTGGTTGGTAATCCGTCTATCACTAGTGTAGACTGGGTTCGCTTTGTGATTATCGCGGACTCAAACGCATCTGCTTCTGACCTGAAGGGAACCTTCTGGGTTGATGATCTTCGCCTTTCCGAAATGGATACGGATTGGGGCTATGCTGCACGTACCTCCGCCCAGGTGAACTTTGCAGACTTTATTTCTCTTTCTGGTTCTGTTCGCTATCAGGATGGTAGCTTTGCAACTTTGTCTTCTTCGGGCAATTCTCCCAAGCCGAAACTTTCTGAGGCAGCCTCCCAGCTGGATGTGGCGGGTGACATTAACATTAGCCTGAACAAGTTCCTGAATGATAGTCTTGGTTTCCATATTCCCATGAATATCGGCTACAACAGTACGACAGCTCGCCCTTACATGAAGCCTACAGACGACATGATCTTGAAGAAGAGCAGTTTTGGCGACTTGACTGGAGACATGTTCCAGAATGAACTTTCCGTAACTGAGGATGAGGAAGAACAGAAACTTCGTGATGCTGCAGAATCTAAGGGCTTTGAAAGCTATACGCGCCAGAAGACATTCAGCATTAGCTATAGCAAGGATTACAAGGCTGCCGATACCAAGTTTGGTGAAGTCCTGTCTCAGGTGCTTCTGGAACGTCCGGCAATCAGTTACTCCTATACTGAAACGGAAGGTCGTGCTGCGACTAGTGCGGACTCCTCCTATTCCTATCATACGATTTTGGAATATAAGCTGGGAACTTTCTCCATGTTCAAGTTCCGTCCCTTTGATGGACTTTCCAAGTACGACAACGCCTTCACCAAGAATCTTGCTAAGACGGAATTTGAACCGTGGCCTCAGACTTTCGACTTGACGTTGTTTGACTTTAACTACGTGCGTTATGTGAACCAGGATAGGGATCCCAACTATGTGGAACCCCAGGTGGACAAGATTGTCACCTACACCGCTGATTTGAACCATAAGTTGAACATGCGCTGGAATGTGTTCTCCTTCTTTACCACCAGTTACTCCTTGAATATCAAGCGTGATATGTATGGTGGTGGCGATAGGGAAGGTTTCGTGAAGGAAAACTTCTTCAATAGCAGGGAAGGTGGCCTCTTCGCCAGCGACTACATCTTCGATTATGACCATACGGATCGCAAGGTTTATATCTCCCGCGACAGTTTGGTGATTATCCCGACAGATACCATTGCTAAGCTGGATGCCAATGGCGATACCATGGCTATCGATATGCAGAATCCGAATTCCTACACGATTCTCTACGATAGTACCTCCTTCTATAGGGTGGATAGTGTGGGCCATCGTGAATATGGCCGTTCCTATGGTATTCTCCGTAATGAACGCACCCGTGCTCAGCAGTTTAGGCTCAGCTTCAATCCCCGCCTGATTCCGTTCATTCCGTTTACAACGTCCTTTACGTCTGATTTTACCCAGCAAAAGACGATTCCAGATGACTACGATTTCTTTGACGACGCTGCAATTGAAAAGAACTACTGGACTATTTCGCAGACGAACCGTTTTGAATTCAATCCGACGTTCAGAATCGTTGATTTCCTGAAGTTGTTTGGCAATGAAAATGCAGCTGTCTCTGCCGTTGAGAAAATCAAGTGGCGTGAAATTCGAATGAACTGGAATGCAAGTACCAATACGGTGGGCGAAAACTTCACTCTTGCTCAGTTGTATGATGAACAGGGTGTTACTCCGCTGCAGTATTACCTGTATGGTTTAGGCTTAGGTAACGGATACCGCAATCGCGGTATGTGGAATATCGTATCTGGTGATATGGGACTTGATCATCGCGACGACTTTACGGACTTCGCCCAGTACCGTAGCGATACGGTTGATACCCTTGTTTATCAGGGTAATTTCCGTCATTCCGTATCTCGTCAATTGCAGTTTGCTTCTGGCATTACGCTTCCGTTCTGGGATATTGCAGTGAATGGCGATCTGCAATGGAAGGAGGAGTTCTCACAGTCTCGTGAATATCCTCTCTATACGGACACCACGACTTTGTGGCCCAAGTTTGGCGTGGGTATTACAGTTCCTAACTTCTCTCAGAGAATATCTTTCTTGAACGACTTCCGAAGCGTTAGTGCCTATCACCGTTTCGACTATTCGACAACTACCACGGTTCGCCCCTTCCAGAGTGCTGAAGATTCCTGGGCACACCAGCTGAATTTCAATCCCCTCCTGCGCTTGACCTTCCTGACACAGGAAAACATCCGCATTGAGAATAGTGTGCGTATGAAGATTGAATCTACGGATCGTAGGCCCAAGGAAGAAGTGGTTACCTGTACGAGTTGGACTCCGGGGGACCCGAACTGCACGGAAAGGGACCTGAGGGATACTACGGATTATTTCTGGGATACTCCCTGGATTCATACGTCTCTCTATAACGACTTTGCCTTCAACATTGGCGATGACTTCTCTGTATCCTATCCGTTGAAGCTCAAGAGAGGGTTCCAGTTCTTCAAGTGGTATTTCAAGTTTGAAAATGATCTGGATCTGAAGTTGACTGCCGGTTATGACTACAACAAGACTATCCGTAAGGAATACGACCCGGATCCGGATTACAGCATGTGGAACAAGGATAGCGATACCGACGGAATCTATAAGCGCTGGAACTATACTTCTCCTGTTTCTGGGGAAAAGGAAACCTTGACGGCTTACAATCCCAAACTGCACAAGACCAGTCGCACGGTTCCTTCTCGCACTCACGAATGGTTCTTGAGGCCCAGCGCAGGTTACCAGTTTAACAAGATTGCATCCATGAGTTCCTACATCGAATACCGTCAGATTCATGAAAAGCTGGATGATGAAACTGCTCACTTGAGACAGATTCTCCAGTTTGAAATCGCGCTGATGCTTCGGTTCAACTAAAGGATTCTCTAGCAGGACATTTTGAGATATAAAAAAGAGCGGGCCTGTGGCTCGCTCTATTTTCTTCTACGTCAGAGAATTTTGTATGTCGCTTACCGGATGACGCCTACGTCGCGTTTACGAACAAAGCCCTTGATACGTTCTCCCAGCTTAATTTCCAGGAACGGTCCCTGCTCGGAAAGAATTTCAAAGGAGGTTCCTTCAGAAAGCGTGTTTAGTGTCTGGGACTTTTCGTTGGGAGCGCTGGTGACATCCGCATCAGCTGCGGTAACGACGCCAGTGGATTCTGTTTCTGTAACGAAAATCTTGTAACCGGCGCTTGCTGCAAAGACTGCGAAAACCATGGTCAGGCCGAAAATGCCTCCCATGAAGACGTTTTTCTTCTTTTCGCTAAGGGAAACCTTGTTGCCGATGGCGAGTAACGCGATAATCCAGAACAGGCCCAGCAAAATGAAAAGCTGGCCCTTCAGGGAAATGGCGTGATGTGCTTTAAACAGGCCTGCAAGCAGCGGGTTTTCTTCGTCGCTTTCTTCTACCTTGTCCTTGGTCATGGCTTGGGCGAAATTCAGGTTGTGCTGAATGTCTGCGTCATTAGGGCGGAGGCGAAGCGCGGATTTGTAATTGTAGATGGCGTAGCCTAGCTTGCCACTTCTAAAATAGGCGTTTCCCAAATTGTAGTAAAGGTCGGCGTTGCCAACATCTTCGCTGTTGTCTACGCAGGTTTGCCATTCATCAGCGGCACGCTCAAAGTCGCCTTCGTTGTAGGCTTTTGTGCCTGCATCAAAGCCGGGGCAGCCTTTCGTAGTGTCGGCGGCAAAGACAGAAACGGAGAGGCAGGTGGCGGCAACGATTAAACCAATTGTTTTCTTCATATACGAACCTCCACTTCCTTACTTGAGACCACTCAGACTTTCGCAAAGTTTTTCCACATCGGCAAGCATCTGCTTCTGTTCTTCTGCAGAGGGGTTTACCGGTGCGAATCGAGCGAATGCGCACTTTTCAAGCCAACTGTCGATGGCAGAAATTGTTTCGTCGGGAACTCCGCGGTTTGCAAGTTCCTGCTTCATCTGCGGGCGGGTCATGCCCTTGAATTCCTGGTTGGTCAGGTCGCTGAGGTAATCCACAAGGCCGTTTTCCAGGGCCGCATAGAGAGCCTTGGCATCGCCCTTGGAGAGAGCTGTGTTTGCGTTGGCGAAACGAGCCTTCAGTTGTTTGTTGGCCTTGCCCTTACGCATGAGGGCCGCATTGCTGCTGCGCTTGCGGTTGTGCTTTACAGCAAAGGTCACTGCAAAGTAGAAGGGAATGGCGGCAAAGAACAGGATCCAGTAAAGAACGCTCTTGTAGGGAGCTGCACTTTCGCTAGTGCTGGAAAGCGGGTGGATGAAGCGGATGTCACTACCCAGGGATTCAATTTCCTGTTTCTGCACGGCAACGGGGCCGCTTGCTGCAGGAGACTGGAATACGGCTTCGACCACATTCTCGCCCTTTTCCACTTCGATGGTCCAGGGGCCGGCTGTCGCTGTTTCGTACTTCTTCTTGGACGGATTGAACCAGGAATAGCTCAGCGCGGGAATTTCAAAGGTTCCCTTCTTTTTAGGATAGAGGAAAACCTTGATATCCTTGGAGGTGATGACCTTGTTGCCGACGATCTTCTTGTTAATGTTATTTTCGGGGGGAACGGAACGGAAATCTCCGAAGTCCGGAAGTTTCGGGTCTGTAATGGTGCCCGGAGTGCCGTCACCCTTGATGTTTATGGAGAGCGTCAGCGCTTCACCCACCTTCAGGTTCGTGCGGTCAAATTCTGCGGAGAACTTGTAGTCGCCCACCATGCCAGAGAAGTCTGCGGGCTTGCCTTCGGTAGGCAGGGGCTTTACGGTGATGTTCAGCGAGGGCGTTACGGCTTCCGTTTCAATGGATTCCTGTTTCACGCTGCGGCTGGAGAAGGACATTCCACCCATCTGCTTGCTTTCTTCCACAACCTTAGGTTCTCCAAGTTTTGTGTACTTGAACTTGAAGGCGGGAATCTGCAGGTTGCCGCTCTTGGTGGGGGAGAGCCAGGCAAACTTGGCACTGGCCTGCATTTCACGGCGGGCGCCTTCCACAGGCTTGAATTCCATGGTGCTCAGGTCACTTCTATGAACGATGAAGTCGTTGCCGGTGTTCATGTCGGTGGCTTGCAGGTTGCCCTGGAAATGTTCAAAGGTATGGAAACCCAGGGTGACATAGAACTGTTCACCTTCGTAGATGGATTTCTTGCTGGGATTAAGAGTCACGGCGAGGGCGTCGTCTGCGTAGGCTCGCTGCACATTTACGGGGATGCTGCTACTGATGACTGCTTTCTGTCCATCGATGGTCCAGCTCATCTGACCGACGGCAATCTGGCCAGTCTTTTTCGGGGCTCGTACGACAAAAGTGTAAATGCGAGCCTTGTAACCGCGGTTTCTTCCGCCACCGAAGAAAGCTTCAAAGGGATCATTGGGGCGGATTGTCTGGTCTGTACTGTCAAGGCGAACCAGGCTAAATCCGTTTTGTGTATCGAGACTGAGGGCTTCTCGGCCTTCAGGCAGTTCATTCATCGGAACAATCAATTGCAGGCCAAAATTCTGCCCGGATTCAACGCGGTCACGGTCCAGCTGCAGGGACGGACTGGCGCATACTAGAGAGGCGAGGGCCATGCTTAAGACAACAACTCTTTTCATGGGGGAAAAATTACCAAATTTCGTCGCAATAGACTATAATGGGTTGCAGGAATGACGCTTTATGTGCAAAATCCAGAAAATGTAAAGAATGATTTAAAAAATTTTCACGCATATATATTTTTTACCCTTGAAGTGTTAGTAAAAAATTGTTAATATTGGCCCGCGCTCGACGAAAGTGACGAAAATCACAGATGAAACGACAGAACATGGCGACGAAACCCCCAAAATGGTTTCTGAACTGCGCGAAGAAACGAAACAAAAATCTGCAATACCGACTAGGAAGGAGTCAATATGTACTGCATTCTCGCTGCCCTGCTTGTTAAGAGTCTCAAGAAGTATTCCAAGAAGCATGCTTAATAGCTTTACGGACCTTTAAAAAGAATACGACAAAGGCTAAAATGGAAAAGGCGACCTGAAAAGGCCGCCAATTTCTTTTTTTTAGGATGTTTAGCCGGTTTCCTTCTAAAAGGCTAGTCAAAATTCAGGCTACGGCGGTAGGGTGTGAAACCTGCGTCCGTAATGAACTTTTCTGCGGCCTCAATGCTGGTAAGGCCATGATTGGTCAGCACATTTTCCTCGATGACGATGCTGTTTATGTCGTCTGCGCCTGCGTGGAGGCCTAGTTCTCCCAGGGAAAGTCCCATGCCCAGCAAGGAAACCTCAATATGGGGAATGTTATCCAGATAGAGGCGGGAGAGGGCTAGCAGTTTCAGGTATTCATCCCCGCGAACGTGACGGATGGGGAACTTGTCTGTTTGTGGTTGGAATGTCCATACTACAAAGCTGTTGAAGCCGGCGACATTTGCGGCTACGGCCAGGTCCTGGGTCTTGCGGACATATTCCAGGTGCTCGATGACTTCTTCTGGAGTTTCCACGCTGCCGAACACAATGTTTGCGCTGCCTGGCAGGCCCTTCCTGTGGCATGCAGCAAGAACGTCGCACCATTCCTGTGCAGGCAATTTCTTTGGGGAGAGCATTTGGCGCATGCGGTCGCTGAGGATTTCTGCGCCGGCACCGGGCACAGAACTGAGGCCTGCATCCTTGAGAATGTCCAGCAGGTCTTCCAGTTTCATGTTGTTGAACTCGGCCATGCGCTTCAGTTCCACCGGAGAAAAACCGCGAACGCGAACGTCCATTTCCCGCGTGAGCATCTTCAGAACGTCGGTATAGTATTCCAGAGGAATGTCCTTGTTGACTCCGCCTTGCAGAAAAATGTGGTCTGCTCCCCTGGCCTTTGCCTCAATGGTTTTTTGGCGGATTTCGTCCAGGGAGAGAACGTATGCTTCAGAGCTTTTGGCGGGTCTGCAAAAACTGCAGAAACTGCAGGTCACTTCGCAGACGTTGGTGTAGTTTACGATACGGAATGCGGTGTAGCCTACCCGATTGCCGGGAAGACGCAGGTGACGTACCTGGTTTGCCGTTTCTACAACATCTGTCCATGAGGCGTCCTTCAGCAGGGCGTGACCCTCTGCCGGGGAAATTCGGTAGTTGTTGGCGTTGAGCTGTTCCGCGCAAACTGCGCCGTCAATTGCTTTTTGCAAAATCTTGTTCATCGCTTCTTAAAATAGAAAAGAATGTGCTTCCTGAATGTGGATATATTGTCCACGGAAATGTTTTTTTGTGAAGGCGGAAATGCTGTATCAGAAAATATCTTTGTACTGTGGGGAAATGCCACAAAAGGAGTGATTTGATGTATAGTAAGGGAGCTTTGGCCTTTGGCTTGGCAGTGGCCTTGTCTGTGACGGCTGCTAATGCGTTTATTTTGACAGGTAAAGTGGTTGATGTTAAAGGCTCGGCTGTGTCAGGCGCAACTGTAAGCCTGCCAGACTTGAATCTTTCCACCCATTCTGATGGTGTCGGTGCTTTTACTTTGCGAGATACCCCTATGAATGGTTCTGCCTCTACGGACGATTCTCCGTCAGATGAACCGGAAAACTCTGAACCGGGAACCACTTCTATTCGTAATTTTGCTAACCCGGGCTATGTTGGAGTCAATAACGGAGTTCTTTCCTTTTCCCAGGCATCGTCTAGTCCGGTTCAGGTCCAGATTTTTGATGCAATTGGCCATCGCGTCCTGAACAGGAATTTCTTCGGCTCAGGCACTGTTGATCTACGTGGATTTGTTAAGGCTGAAGGTAATTATTTTGCACGCGTGAAAATGGGCAATGCCATGCAGAACATCAAGTTCACCGCTCATGGAACTTATGGAGTTTCCTTTGGTATCCCTGCGATTAACGCCCTCAGGAAGGAAGGTGCTGGTGAAAATTTGCAGGTGATTGCCGATGGTTACGACACCTTGAATGTTGTTCTGGACAATTTGGATACTAACGTTAAGTTGGTTGTAGAAAAAGCAAAGGGCGCTGTAGAAACTTTTGACTTTGGATGGGCAAAGGGTAATGATCCTGTTCCTACTCGCGGATGCGGCAAGCCCCTGAAGCATCCAAAGACTGGGTCTTTTGAATTCCAGTGGAGCAAGGGTAAGCGTACTATCCGTATAGATATTCCCGACAATTACGACAACACTAAGCCCTATCGTCTTGTATTTGGCATGCATTGCATGAACGGGTGGGCTGGCGGTGTGCAGCAAGAAGGCTACTATGGCATGAAGCCTCTGGATACTGAAAAGACCACCATTTTTGTGGCTCCCGAAGGCAGTGCTGCCGAAGGTCAGAATCAGCCGCCTTGGCATGATTTTGACTACACCCTGTTCGATGAACTTTTGGCTGACCTTGAGGGCAATCTGTGCATTGACTCTTCCCGTGTGTTCTCTGCCGGCTTTAGCTATGGTTCCATGTTCACTAACGGTCTTTCTCGCGACCATCAGCATGTGCTTCGTGGCGTAGCTGTTTACGAAACTGCAGAAATCAACATCTACGTTCCGCAGCACTCCGGAAAGTCCATTGCATGGATGGGTGTGGTTGCCATGCAGGACAATCTCTGTACACCGGAACTTGGCCGCGCCGCTCGTAATACGGCCCTTAAGCACAACGGTCCGGACTTTACCGATGCCAGCGGTGAACAGGCTGAAGAATATCAGGGGTTCGGTCCCCATGTTTGCTATGACTACAAGACTGTAGATGAGCGCTTCCCGGTGAAATGGTGCACTCAGAATGGCGGCCATATCTGGGATCACAAGGATCCTGGTCAGGATCAGTCATGGGTTCCTAAGACTACGTGGGATTTCTTCACCCAGTTTTAAGGGCTCGTTCGTTTAGTATTCTCTCTCTTTATTGAAAACTCCTGGCGGATTCGCTGGGAGTTTTTTCGTGGTGGCAAAATGAATTTTTTCTACATTTGGCGCCATGGAATTTAAACGTTTTGAGGCTTTGATTGAGAAGTTCCCGCAGGTGCAGATTTTTAGCACCGAAGGCGAGGATCTTGACCGGGTCATTACTCATTTCTTGAATCAGCAGAATAATGTCTCTACCATGTCGGAGGCAATCCAGCGTAAAATTCAGCAGGCTCTGGCTCCGTTTTTCCAGCAGCGTTTTATTAGCCTTGGGGATTCCGAGGCTCCGCTGGTCCGCAACCTGCTATTGAACAAGAAGTTTTTCCTGCAGACTGACCGTTACATTGATGATGTGGCCTGGCCTGAAACGGATCCTGAAAAGCTAGAGGAAGCTTTGAAGATTGCTGACTTGGCAGAAGGCATTCTGGATCGCAAGCTCTTGAGCCTTTCCAATGGCGAGTTGCGTCGTGTGCTTCTGGCCCGCATGTGGATGGAAAATCCCGAATGGATTTATTTCAATGACTTGTTTGGCGGCCTAGATCCGGAATACCGTGCGCATCTGGCGGGCTGTGTTGCTGAGCTTGCCCGTAGCCGTGGCGTTGGCCTGAAAATTGCTGTACGCCTTGCCCGCGAAGATGAACTGCTACCGGAAATTCCTGCCTTTGTTTACGCTGGCAAGACCTTTACCCAGTACGAAGGAAAGTTGCCCGAAGTGGCTGCCCAGCCCAAGTTCACCAAGAAGGAACTGAAGGATTATGAAATCGTAGAACTTCGAGATCCTTCGGCTTCGTCGCTTTGCGACTCCGCTCAGAATGACACGTTCGGGTGTCATTCCGAACGTAGTGAGGAATCTAGCTCCGCAGAAGTTCTCTTTGATCTGAAGAACATAAACGTTCGCTTTGGTGAAACCGACGTTATCAAGAACCTGAACTGGACGGTGCATAAGGGCGAACACTGGGCGGTCATGGGCGAGAATGGTGCCGGTAAGAGTACTCTCATGGGAATGCTTACGGCAGACCATCCGCAGATTTACAACAACGACATTACCCTCCTGGGGGAACGTCCGGGTCACGGTCTCAATATTTGGGACCACAAGGCCAAACTGGGTTTTTTCTCCCCGGAACTTGCGTTGCAGTACCGCGAGGACCTTACCCTCCTGGAGGTTCTCTGCACGGGATTTACGCCTAACCTTTGCCGCGCCGCTAATTCCACATGGGAAGAAAAGGCGAAGGCCCGTGAATGGTTGAACTATTTGGGCTTTGAGGATGTAAATCAGAATATTCGCACATTGTCGCCCATCGACAAGCGTTTGGTTTTGATGGCCCGCGCTGCGATTCGTCCGCCTAAGGTTCTTTTGCTGGATGAACCGTCTCAAGGCCTGAAGGGGGAATACCGCGAAAAGCTGTTCCACCTGCTGCAGCTGCTTTCTACGGAAACCACAATTATCCTGGTAAGTCATTACGAGGAGGAATGGCCTCCTTGCATGACACACTTGCTGCGGATGCCGAAATTTTCACTTAATGGATAATTGATGATGGATAATGGAAAATTATAAAATAAGGCGCCTATGGCGCGATTAGTTAAAATTATCAATCATCAATCATCAATCGTCAATTTTATGGAACTGAATGAACAAACAATCTTAAAGGCGCTTTGCGCCGTGCAGGATCCGGATCTTCACAAGAATATTGTGGAACTGGACTTTGTGCAAAATTTAAAGATCGAAGGGACCAAGGTCAGTTTTGACTTGCGTCTTACCACTCCCACTTGCCCTATTCGTGACCAGTTCAAGGACCAGTGCATTGCTATCGTTAAGAGTCTAGGTGCTACGGAGGTGAACGTCACCTTCACTGCTAAGGAAGGTGGGTCTGCAACCGGAAATTCCGCAGCTCACGCTCCACAGGATTCACACATCGGCGAAGTGGCCCATGTGGTGGCTGTGGCCAGCGGCAAGGGCGGTGTGGGTAAATCCACAGTCACCGCAAACTTGGCCATGGCCCTAAGTTTGTCTGGGGCCCGTGTGGGAATCCTGGACGCCGACATTTATGGCCCCAGCATGGGCCTCATGTTTGGCATCGACAAGGCTCCCGAAGTCTTTGACGATAACACCATTGCTCCTGTGGAAGCGAAGGGCGGCATAAGCATCGTCAGTATGTGCATGTTTGCCGATTCCGACAAGGCCACCATCTGGCGCGGCCCCATGGTGAGCCAGATGATCCAGCACTTTATCCACCATGTACGTTGGGGCAAGCTTGACTACCTGCTGGTGGACTTTCCTCCAGGAACAGGCGACATTCAGCTGACGCTGACCCAGAATTGCCCCATGGCGGGTGCCGTAGTGGTCACAACTCCTCAGGAAGTAGCCCTTGCCGACTGCCGTAAGGGAATTGCTATGTTCGATAACGTTGGCGTTCCCGTCATCGGCATCGTAGAAAACATGAGCTACTTCATTTGCGACCAGTGCGAAAAGCACCATTACATTTTCCGCCAGGGTGGTGGTGAATCCATTGCCAGGAAGTGGGGTGTTCCCCTCATTGGAAAGGTCCCTCTGGAACCCGCTGTTGCAGACTGCGGTGATGCTGGCACTCCCGCTGTGCTGAAGTATCCTAACTCCGAATCTGCGAAGGTGTTTATGCAGGTTGCCGACGCCATGGTCCGAACCATTTCCGTGTTTGATCACGAAGATGCTGGGGTCCTCAAGACCTACAGTTACGAATTTAACCAGCTGCCGGTGGAAGCCGTCTAGGGAGAACTTATGCTGCAACCGAAAAAAATCTTTAGAACAGCTGAAGGCAAGCTTGGCATAGAATGGAATGATGGTACCCGTGGTGCTTGCGATATCCGTACTCTTCGCTGCGCCTGTCCCTGTGCCCTTTGCGTGGACGAACATTCCGGAGTGAAGATTCTCGACGATTCAACCATACCAGACGATATCTCTCTGGTGAAGATTCAGTCTGTAGGCCGCTATGCAGCTGGCCTTGCCTTCGGAGATGGTCATAATTCGGGAATTTACCCTTATGACAAACTTCGCGAATTGACGAAATCCGTGTAAAAAACAATATTTGGTGCTGTATGAGTGATATTAATGAAGCCCTTTACTTTCGCGATTTGAATCGTTATCCTACGCTCTCCCCGCAGGAGGAGACCGCTTTGCTTTCGATCATCAAGAATGGCGAAACTGAGGTCATTCGTAAGTCCGCTCTTCAGCGCCTTATTCGAGGCAATCTCCGCTTTGTGGTGAGTGTCGCCCGCAAGTACCAGGGCCGCGGTCTCGCTTTGCTGGATTTGATTAACGAAGGCAACCTGGGTCTTTTCAAGGCCGCTAAGCGCTTTGACATGGACAAGGATGTTAAGTTCATTAGTTATGCTGTGTGGTGGATTCGACAGTCCATCCAGAAGGCTTTGTTTGAACAGGTTGGCGTGGTCCGCATTCCGCCTAACAAGTTGGCATTGGTAAATCGCTTCAAACGTGCCCTTATGCTCAATGGCGGTGACTACGATAAGACCATTTCCATGGATGAATTCGCCCCCTTCGAAAAGGATATCGTGGAGGTGATGGAAAAGATCGTGGATATCTCCCTGGATGCTCCTATTGGCGATGATGCAGGCTCCTCGGGCGATTCCGTCAGCACCCTTATGGATGTGCTTGGCTCTGAAGGCAATCAGGACGATGACATGGAAAAGGAAGAACGCAAGAAACTCATTCAGGAAACTCTTGCATCGCTTCCGCGCCGTGAAGAAGAAATTCTCCGTATGTTCTACGGACTTGATACTGTGGAAGACACGACCCTCAAGGATATTGGTGAAGACCTGCGCCTGAGCCGTGAACGTGTCCGCCAGATTAAGAATAAGACCTTGCGTCGTCTTCAGAAGAGCAAGGAACACAAAGAAAAACTCGCTGACTTCCTGGAGCTCTAATGGCTACCTCGACAGTTGTGGCCCGCAAGGCGGCATACCTGTTCTTGACCCTGTGCATCGGGGCTCTGCTCGCTTTGGGCGGTTTCCGTCTGTATGAAAAATTTGGCCCCGCCAAGATTTCTGTTGCGGCAATTCCCTTTGGTCTCCCTGCGGGCAGTACTGTCGCTCGTGGAGATGCACCCGATTTTGAAAAGGAAATGACGAAGCTTCCGGTCCAGACTCAGGCCGAACTTCGTCGCGCGGTAGAACTTTACCGTGGCGGAAACACCCGTGCGGCTTACGAAATTTTTGACGCAGTAGTGCTGGTCTATCCGGACCAGTTCCTGGGGCTCTGGAATGAAGTGAATACTTTGTTCGAAATGGAATCTTTGGATGAACAGGAACATGATCGCCTGAATATCCTTGTGGGCAAGCTTCAGGGATTGTTCCCGAATACAGGTCTTTCCATTTACCTGGATAGCCGTAGGGCCTACCTGAATGGCAACACTTCTTCTGCCTTTGAAATGGCTCGTATTGCAAGTGACAAGGCTCCTTCGCTCTATGAGGCTAGGCTTTGGTTTGCAAAACTTCTCAGCGAGAACTCTCGTTCTGCGCAGGCCGTTGCCGAAGTTCGCACGGCAGTAAGCCTTTCTGCAGGTTCCGATCCCAGGGCCTATGACCTTCTGGCATTGCTTTATCACAACAATGGTGATCTGGACAGCTGCACGTCTGTAGTGGAATACGCGTTGACCCAGTATCCTGCCGATGCTGAACTTCTGGTATTGCAGGGTTACCTGATGGAATATCAGGGACGTTTTGATTCTGCAGAAAAACTGTATCAGCGCATTCTGGCGTTCCGTCCGGATTTCAAGCTGGCAACCTCGGCTCTTGCCACCCTGGGCGAGAAATCACCTCCGGGTCCTGGTGCTGGCGTTTCTCTTTCTCCCAGGGACCGAGCTCAGGTTGCCTATGACATCCTGGAACCTTTGGTTGAAAAGTATCCCGAAAATCTTCCCCTGCGCGAGGCTTTGGGTCTAGCCTATTTGAAGGGACGTGAGTTTGACCGCGCCCGCACCCAGTTCCGTGAAATTCAAGGTCGTGATTCTGAGTACCCCGATATCAAGCAGCGCATTCAGGAATCCAACGTGACGGCTCCGCCTCCCGTTAGCGAAAAGGATGGCTTGGCTGCAAACTTGAACCGTGCCATTGACAGCCTTCGCGGCTCCATGGGCCCCTCCACAACCCACGATTTCACCACCATGCTGGGGCATTACCTTGTCCGTTATGGTGCAACTCCGGGTGAATTCTTCAAGAAGTATGCGGTGGGCAATTTTAGACCGGTCAAGGCTAATGTCTGGCAGGAATCCTTCTACAATGCTCCGTACATGCATACCTACACGGTGGTCTTTGATTCTCTGAATCGTTTCCGTCAGGTTCATGTGGTGGTTGTGGATTCCAGTTCTGCATCCAATCATCTCGGTATGGCTCCCGAAATCTTCACTCGCCTGCTGAAGCAGAATTCCCGCATCTCCGGTATTGGAAACAGCACCGGTGAAACCGATTGTGACGATGGCAATGTGATTGACGCCGCCGTATGGGAAACTCAGGACAACTTTGAAATCCTGGCTCGCTTTGTGGGGAAACCTTCCGAAGTCCGCATGGTCCGTTTTGACAAGAATGCTCTGACCCCGGGCCTTAAACTTTGCGACTATATCCCTTATTTGATGGCGTACTAGCCGCAGGGTAAATTTCGGCTGGCGTTGCGATAGTTCTTTTATGTTCGAACGCCGCCATGCCGGAATCTGTTTTCCGTAAAATTTGTACATTTACCCTATGCTCTCTCGACGCACAATTGCGCTAGTTTTTATGGTGCTCGCAGCCTTCCTTTTCGAAGGCTGTACTTGTTGTGCGTACCTGAACCATATGTTCAATGCTGAACGTCTTTACGATGAGGCATCCGAAATGCGTGCCGCCCGTCTGGATAGCATTCCCGACGAAACTGCGTCCAACCCCAGCAGCGAAGAACGGCAGAAATATGACAAGGTCATCGAGAAGGGGTCCCGCGTTCTGGAACGTTTCCCGAAAAACAAGAAACGCACTGCCGAAGCGGTGTTCCTTATCGGCGAATCCTTCCGTCATAAGGGCGAATGGGGCAAGGCCATCATCAAGTACGACGAGTACGAACGATATTTTGCGGACTATGATTCCATGCGTGCCGTGGAATACCAGCGCGCCTACTGTCTTTATCGAAATCACGAATACAACATCAGCCGATTTGCTTTGGAACCGGTTATTGCCGACAAGGCTCATCCCTATTATTTCCAGGGCTTGAACCTCCTTTCCTTGCTGGATGAACAGTCCGAGTTCCCGGATCAGGCCATTGCCGCCCTCGAAGCAGTCCTTGCCGACACGGCTGGAACGCCGTTCATGCGAGGTAAGGCTCACTTCCGTCTGGCTGGCCTTTACTACAAGAAGGAAAATTGGGATAAGGCCCGAGAGCACTACACCGCCAAGGAAATCAAGGAACTTAACGTCCGTGAGCAGCAGACTGCCGGTGAACAGGCCGCAGAATGCCTCGTGAATCGCAAGGAGTACCTTAAGGCTGCAGACGAGTATAAGGCCCTGTACAAGGTAGAGGACTATGAAAGTCAGCATCCCGTTTATTTAGTGCGTATCGGCGAAATCATGATTATGGCGGATCGCTTCCCCGACGCTTTCATTGTGTTGCAGAAGGTGAATTCTGATTTCCCCAAAACGGAATTTGCTAGCCGTAGTTACTATAATCTAGGTGCTTACGAACAGGAAAAAACCAAGAACTACGATCAAGCCATTGTCTATTATGACAGCAGTTTTATTTCAAGATCTGTTAGTGAGTACGGACGCAAGAGTCGAGAACTTCGCGATGCACTGAAGCGTCTGGTGGCCTTGCGCAATGCAAATGACGACGATCTGAAAAAGGACTCCATTCCAAACGTGAACAATTTCTTTGGCAACGAATTCCAGATTGCCGAACTGTTCCTGTTCAAGCTGGATGAAGTGGATAGCGCGGTGACACGCCTGAGTGAAATCATCGAGAAGTCCGACGATTCTGTCCGTGTGCTGCGTGCGACTTACGCAAGGGCTTTTATTTATGATGAATTCAAGGGTGACGAGGACGCTGCCGAAGAACTGTACAAGCAGATTATCGAGAAGTACCCTGGTACGGAATATGCCAAGCAGGCTCAGGTTAACCTGGGTATGCGAGTGACGGAAAAGACCAAGGAAGATATTGCCAAAGAACGCTATCTGGTGGCTGAAAGCCTCTGGACTGTCGCTTCGGAAATCCCTCTGGATCAGATGGAAGCCGTTGATTCTGCCTACGCTACTGCCTTTGCTGCCTTTGATAGCCTCTACCAGGAATTCCCTGAGACTGAAACTGGTGTCCAGGCTCTGTTTATGAAGGCTCAGTATTTCCAGATGAGTCCGGAGCGTCGCGATAGTACGGTGGCGATTTATCATGTACTCCGTGAAAAGCATGGCAATACCCCCTGGGGGCAGTATGCCGCCCAGATTTTGAACAATCGTTCCAAGAGCGATGACGATCTGAATCGTCTGCGCAAGCGTGTTCAGCAGAGCATTAACCATATTGACCAGTTGTCTGCTGAATATTACGAACAGATGAACAAGAAGCCCGAAGAAAAGAAGGCTGAAGTCAAGAGCAAGGAAGATGAAATCCTTGAAAATACGTACAACAGCATGTATGACTTTGAGTAAGGGGCGTTGCGGCCTCCGAGCCGCCATCTCCTTGATGGTTCTAGCCCTCCTCCTTTCGGGTTGTGCAGGTTCTGCCAGCATTGCCGCCCGCAAGGGGTACGTTCGCAATCCCGCGAAACACTATGCCAGCAAGGAAAAGGCTGAAATCGGCATGAAACTTACAGGGGAGGCCAGTTACTATGGTCCCGGTTTTCATGGCAAGTTGACGGCCAGCGGAGAAACCTTTGACCAGAACGATTATACCTGCGCCCATAAGACATTGCCCTTTGGTACCAAGCTGAAGGTAGTCCGCAAGGATAACGGCAAGAGCGTCGAGGTCCGTGTCAATGACCGTGGCCCTTACGTTGGCGACCGAATCCTTGACTTGAGTGTTGCTGCCGGCAAGAAGATTGGCCTGGATAAGGTGGGCCACGCCACGGTGGTTGCAACCGTCATTGAATAATTGACATAGCGGTCCCCTGCCAAATGTCATGGCGACCTCCGAGCCGCCATCTCCTTGAGTGACATATTCTGTCACATTCTGTTTCTATATTACGGTGCACAGAGAGGCACTTCTATGTTTGTGTGCCTCTTAACGAAAAGAGGTGAAAAATGATCCGTAAAAACCGTAAGGCAAAAACTCAGGTAATTGATGTTCCCGAACAGACTCAGTGGGATTCCGGTTTTTCTGTATTCAAGCGCCGTATAGGGGAACAGCTGCAATTGAATGATATGGATTGCGTCGATGACGAAGATCTGTTGCCCTTCTACCGCATGGGAGAAAGTGAAACCTATGTGCTGAGCGTGCTAGGTTGTGCCATCGGCATTTAGTCCCGCATGCCGCGGTGATTTACAATTACTTTGCTTTGTAGCTTACGAATCTGACGTTGTCGCAGAAGTCCTTGTGGCTTCCTGTGAATTCCAGCCAGGGGTAGTTGGAGGCTTCTGTTTCCAGCATGGGAGCCTGTTCAGAACCGATTTCCAGAAGAATGGATGCGCCGGAATTAAGGCGGCCTTCTGTCTGGGAAAGCAGCTTGCGGACCAGGTCCAGACCGTCGGCACCGCCAAAGAGGGCGAGGGCCGGGTCGAAGTTTGCAACCTCAGGCTGAAGGTTTTCCTTTTCGCCATCGGGAATGTACGGCAGGTTTGCAATCAGGCAGTCGATCTTTGCGTCGGTGGCGAGGCCTGCGGCACTCAGCGCATCGGCAGAAACTGCATTCAGCAAGTCTCCCTTCGCGAAGGTCAGTTTAGTCGCGCATTCGTTTGCCGCTGCATTTTCTTTTGCCAAGGCAAGGGCATCATCGGAGATGTCGCAGGCAAGGACTTTGGAGTTTTCAATTTCCTTTGCGCATGCAATGGAGATGCATCCGGAACCAGTGCCGATTTCTACGATGAAGGGGGACTCTACGCCCTTTAGGCTATTGCGGGCCATGTCCACCAGGGATTCCGTTTCCGGACGGGGAATCAGCGCACGCGGGTCACATTTGATGATGAAACCGCGGAAACTGGTATCGCCAATAATGTGCTGCAGGGGTTCGCGGTTTGCGCGTCGGGCCACCATGGGACGAAGCTCGTCCAGTTCCGCTGGAGTCAGGGGCTTCTCGAAGTTCAGGTACAGGTCCATGCGGTTCTTCATCTTGAGCCCATGGCTTATGATGTACTGGGCATCCAGCAACGGGTCGGGCACGCCCTTCTTCTCGAAGAAGGTCTTTGTGCGGTTCAGAATTTCAAGAACCGTCATTGGAGCATTCTGCGGATTAGCCATCGCGCGACTTCCTTACCTGTTAAAACTTCCGCGACCCGAACTACAGAATTTGCCCGAGTCACACCAGCAATTATGCCTGGAACTTGCCCAGCTTTTCCTGTGCATTTGCCATCTGGAGGCCGTTGATGACTTCCTGCAGGTCGCCTGCCACAACCTGGTCCAGATTGTACAGAGTGAGGCCGATGCGGTGATCGGTCACACGGTTCTGGGGGTAGTTGTAGGTGCGGATCTTTGCGGAACGGTCGCCGGTACCAACGAGGGCCTTGCGGCTGGCGGCTTCCTCGCGTTCCTTCTTGGCGATGACTTCGTCCAAGATCTTGGAACGGAGCATTTCCATAGCATGCAAGCGGTTCTGAAGCTGGGAACGTTCTGTCTGGCAGCTGACCACAACACCCGTAGGGATATGGGTCAAACGAACAGCGGAGTCGGTCTTGTTGATGTACTGACCGCCAGCACCACTGGAACGATAGGTATCCATGTGGATGTCTGCTTCGCGGATTTCCACGTCAACTTCTTCAGCTTCCGGGAGGATTGCGACGGTTGCGGCAGAGGTGTGTACACGGCCCTGGGTTTCGGTTTCGGGCACGCGCTGTACGCGGTGGACGCCACTTTCAAACTTCAGGGTGCCATAGACGCTGTCGCCTTCGATGTAGGCGCGAATTTCTTTATAACCACCTACGGTACCTTCGCTCAGGTCCTGGATCGTTAGCTTCCAGCCCATCTTTTCGCAGTAGGCTCGGTACATACGGAACAGGTCGCCGGCAAACAGTGCGGATTCGTCACCGCCGGTACCGCCACGAATTTCGATGGTGGCATTACGGAAGTCCCAGGGATCCTTGGGGACCATCAAAATCTGAAGTTCATCCACGAGACCGGGCATGTTCTTTTCGATGGCGGAAAGTTCGGACTTGGCCATGGCCACCATTTCGGGGTCGGAATCGCCAAGGGCCATCTTCCATTCTTCTTGGTCGTTCAGCATCTGCAGGTATTCCTTGGCCTTGATTACGGCCTTTTCGATACCCTTGTACTGCTTGTGGATCTTGTTATAGCGAGCCTGGTCGCCCAAAACATCGGGATTACCCAATTCGGATTCCAGTTCTTCGTACTTTTCAATGAGTTTGCGTGCTTTATCTTTCATCGTGGCAAAATTTAGCAAAAATCGTCATTGTCCTAACCCAGATGGCCCCCGAATCCTCCCATTTGGAATATTCTTTTTTCGGCCCCGCCGCCCACCTTTTCAACCCATTTTATATACATTCTAGGTATGCAGCCTCAAGCATTAAGACTTTCTGAGATAACGATTTCGAATCTGCGCTCCATTCAGCGGCAGACGTTTCCTCTCAGTAATTTTACTGCATTGATTGGTTATAATAATGCCGGCAAGACAAATATCCTCATGGGTATCCGTTGGCTCCTGGCAAATTTTTCTCTAGACATTTCCTATTTCGATGATCCCAACCGCCCCGTAGAAGTGGAGGGCGTGTTTGATGGAATCGCCGAACAGGTGCTGGCTCGCCTTGGTGGGGAGATGGCCGCAGCCGTGCGTCCCTTCCTGCAGGTGAACTCCCAGACTCCAGGCCGCCTTCGCGTGAAGAAGATTCAGCGCGTTCCTGGCGAAAATCCCGAGAGTGTTGAAATCTTCGTGTTTGTTCCCAGCAACAGACGCAATGGCGCGAATAAAAAGGAATGGGTGAGGGCAGATGAGGATTTTCTTCGGGCCTTTAACCGAATGTTCCCCGAAAGCATTGCCATCTGGGACTTCGAAGGCAACCAGGCTTTCACCAAGTTGCTGCACGAAATTTTTAAGCCGCTGGAACGCAGGTTCGGTGGCGAAATTACCATGCTGCTGAACAAGTTCAGCGACCTCATCTCTCCCGATAGCGAAAACCGTGCGGAAGAAATCAGCGCCTTTGACCATGATGTTAATGACAAACTAAAGCCGCTGTTCCCAAGCGTGAAGGTGGAACTGGATATTCCTGTGCCTACCTTGGATACCTTCCTGAAGAAGGCAAGCCTCAAGGTCATTGACGAGGATGACGGCTTTGAACGTGACATTTCCCGCATGGGTGCGGGTTCCAAGCGTGCTATCCAGATGGCACTTATCCGCTACCTGGCGGACATCAAGAAGCATCATAACAATCACTACCTGAGCCGCACATTGCTGCTCATCGATTCGCCGGAACTCTATCTGCACCCGCAGGCTGTGGAACTGGTCCGCGTGGCTCTCAAGAACCTGAGTAACGAGGGCTACCAGGTGGTGTTTGCTACCCACAGCGCCCAGATGGTTACAAGCGAGGATGTGAGTACATCCCTGCTGATCCGCAAGAACAAGGAGCGCGGAACCTTCATGCGCAAGCGTATGGAAGACGCCGTCCACCAGGTGGTGCAGGACGCTCCCAGCCAGCTGCAGATGCTGTTCAGTCTCAGCAACAGTAACGAACTTCTCTTTGCCGACTACGTGCTGCTGACCGAGGGCAAGACGGAATGGCGTGTGCTGCCTGCCCTTTTTGAGCGCATCACCAACCAGAGTTTCGCTCTCATCAAGTGCGCCCTTGTTCGTCAGGGCGGTGTCAGCAATACCCGCAAGAGCATGCAGGTCCTCGACGCCATGGACATGCCTGTCCGCGCCATCGTGGACTTGGACTACGCCTTTACTACCGCCACCCGCGACGGCTTCCTGGACCCTGGCGATCCTGACATTCGTTTCTGCCTGGGACTCTTCCGTGAACTGGCCTTCCATCATCACCTGCGCCTGGTCAACGGGCTCCCTGTGAGCAAGCACAGCAATACGACTGCGGCTCAGGCCTACGCCATGATGGCAGCCATGCCCGAAGCCGAACGTCCCATCAGGAGCATCCACGCAAAACTCCGTAGCCAGGGAATCTGGGTGTGGACCAAGGGGGCCATCGAAGAGCATTTGGGCCTGGAAGCAAAGAGCGAAACAGCCTGGAGCAAGTTCATTGAACGGTCTAAGTCACCGAATTTCGTGAAGACCTTGCCGGATTACGCAAGTATCGAGGAACTCTGCCGCTGGATTATCGAGGGTAGCGAAGGGTAGGTCCCCGGTCCTCGTCGGGTAGGTCCCGCGCCATCGTCGCGGCCTCTGTGTAACGTCATGGCGGCCTCCGAGCCGTCATCTCCTAGCAAAACGCCGTTGTCTACGGGCAACGGCAATATTTTTTTTGTTGTCCAGAACAAAAAATGAGTACTATATTTTAAATTACTAGGTATGAGATTGGGTTTTTGGCATAATTTTCGCACCATGGGCGTGATCGGCTCGTTGAAGGTGGCTGGCGTGGCTGCGCTTGCTGTTTTAGGCTTCTGGGCTTGTTCTTCAGACAAGTCCGTGGCAGGCAATAGTGCCGAAACCGGATCCCCTGAATTGGCCGGAATTCTCTATTTGGGCGATGGAGTCCCTGCTGGCATGGCTCGCGTCATGTGTGTTCCCTCCGATTTTGATGCCCAGTATGATACTCTTGCAGCAAATCTTGATGTCGTTACCGACGAGCAGGGTGCGTACCACATTGATTCTGTGGCTCCGGGTTCCTATTCTCTCGAAGCCTATCATGCCGAAACCGGCAAGCGCCTGCTGATCCAGAACATTACCGTAGCCGATACGGGAGTCCTTTCGCAGAACGGAACTTTGACCGATGCGGGTCTCGTGCTCCTGAAGCTCCAGGCTAAATACGAAGACGGAGTCAAGGGTGTGGCCCTTGTACAGGGGACGACCATTCTCCGCAATGTGGTTGTGAAGAACGGCCTCGTGCTGGTGGATTCCCTGCCCGCAGATTCCCTGCAACTGATTCTCCGCCTTGGCGACGACGCTTCTGACCTGAAGTTTGGCGGTCTGCCCATTGCCTCTGGCGACACCCTAAAGGTCGGCTTTGACGAAGACGTCGACCCTAGCGACTCGTCGGACGTCATCCCGAGCGATTCCTGCTGTGTCATCCCGAGCGAAGTCGAGGGATCTCCATGCGATGGATTGGCTGGCCAGGTCCTCCATGACGGCGAGTGTGTCGACCCGGACACAATTCCTGCGGATACCAGCGATATTCCGGAAGCTCCTGTTGACACCGTCATCCTTTCTTTCGTGGCGCCCTTGGCTCTTCCTGCCGATGTAGTGCTTGATTCCAACGTGGATTTGTATTCCAGCGACATTCCTCTGGCTCTGCGGCTGGATAGCACTAATTGCGACTTTGGCGATTTTGAAGGCCTGGAAGGTCGCTGGGAAGTGGTTCGAATTTCTCCCGATGGCGCTCGCAGCAAGAAAATGCCCATTGTACAGAGCATATTTGACATTGAATCTCAACAGGGTGTATTCTGGGTTCGCGTGGATTCCCTGAACTTGACCGATTCCTTGGAACTTACCTTCAATACCAGCATGTCTCCTGTTTATGCGGCAGATATGTTTGCTACCAATCGCAACTACACGGCTGTCTATCATTACGACGACGGAGTTGAATCCATTGTGGATGCCTCCGAAAAGAATGGTTTCACGGCAACGGGCAAGAACATTAGGCTGGTTGATGGCGTTCTTGGTCATGGCGCAGAACTTTCGGGCGATGCCGGTAGTGTGATCGTGGTGGAAAATTCCGCTGCAAGCGACTCTTCTAAGCATACCGATCTTAACTTTGCTTACGGTAGCAATATGAATATCAGTTTCTGGCTTCGCCTGGACGATCTTTCCAAGCCTGCAACGATTCTTGCAAAGGGCGAATCCCAGTACGATTTACGCTATGCTCCAGATACCGGATTCGTGGCTGAATTTTTCCACCAGGCCGAAGTCCCTGCCAGCGAAAAGGATTCCACCGCCGATACCGCCAGCTATGTGTTGACCGTTTCCGGTGGCGCCGAACTCCTGAAGAAAGGCGAGTGGACGTTTGTTACATGGAACAAGTCCGCAGGTTATTTTGAACTGTTTATCAATGGTGCAAAACTGCCGGGTAAGTCCCAGAAGGTTGCCTGGAAGGGCGTACGTGACGAATCCATGGATTTGCAGGTGGGGCCTTTCGCCGGCGCTATCGATGAACTTTCCATCAGTAAGACCGGCCGCGGCGCAGGCTGGACCTATGCTACCTACCTGAATCAGCGCCCTGGCGTCATCTGGCCGGCCCTTGCCCCCCGCGAATAGAGCCTCCTGCGTCATGTCAGCCCTCTCCGCGCGTTTGTGTACGGTTTTTGCCAGGAATTTTACGCTTTTACATACCTGAGCTCCTGTTTTTACCCTCTAGGTATGTAACGGGTGATGGGGGCTTTTGCGTGTTACATACCTGGCGCCATTCACTCGCATACCAGGTATGTAATTTTTGCGAAACTACGCGCAAGATAGTTGCGGCGGGTCCCTCAAGGGTTCTTGATATTATCCATTTTACATACCCACGCCCCCCGATTTCGTCCCCAGGTATGTAATTTCCTTCAAAATGGTCTTTGAAGCTGTGCGCTCCCTGCGAATGATTTTCAAAGTTTGGTTTTCTTGCTTGCTATTTTGTACCTTAACCCGCGACCCTGATCATGGCTGCCTCAATTGAGTCCTTTAAAAGGATAACTATATCGAGGTAAAATGATCTACTCTAAATTGCAAATTTCTATTTCCCAGGCTCAACAAGAACTTCTGCAGCTGCTAGGCATGCTCGCGGGCAAGCAAAAGAAGCCGCCCTCCGGCAACCTCAGGATTATTCGCAATCATGGGCGGCTTCAATACTATCTCGTGCCTGAGGGGGAAATGGGCAATGGTCGTTACATTCCCAGGGATGAACAAAAAATTGCCGAGGCCATCGCCCTGCGAGATTTCTTCAACGATGTTCAGATTGTTCTAAAAACTCAGTTAACATCGTTGGAGAAATTTGCCAGTACGTTTGGTTATGAATCCCTTGACAACTTGGCCTCGGCATTGCATCCTGGTCGACGGGCGCTTATTTCCCAGGCGCTTTCACAGGTTCAGCGCCCGCAGTCTTCGCATTCGCAGGTCTCACTTCCGTTGACATTGCTTCCTCAGAAAGAGTTTCTGGCACAATGGAAGGCGGTCAAATACGAACGGCTCCCTTTCTTTGAGGACGCGCCTGAGTTTTTTACCAGCGCTGGAATCCGCGTGCGCTCAAAATCTGAAGTTATTATTGCAGAAACACTTTCGCGTTTCAATATTCCCTTTCGCTATGAACAGCCGCATACTTTGCGTTCGAAAGCCCGTCGTAATTTGAATCGAGGCCCATTGATATCGCGCAAATCAGTTCGCAATGTCATTGATAGTAATGTTGATGATTACGATGTTGATAGCCGCGGAGGAATCACGGTTCACCCGGATTTTACCTGCCTTAATCCCCGCACTCGCGAGGAATTCATCTGGGAACATTTTGGTCTCATGGGTCGCACGGACTACGCTCACAATGCCGTCCTAAAAATTGCGCAGTACTCTGCTTGCGGTTACACTCTAGGGAAAAACTTTATTGCGACCTTTGAAGATGGGGATGCACCGTTGTCTACGAAACTTGTGCAGAACTATGTTGAGAATTTTTTGCTATAGGTTTCAATTTTTGCAGATGATTTTGGTGTTTTACATACCTGAGCTCCTGTTTTTACCCTCTAGGTATGTAACGGGTGATGGGGGCTTTTGCGTGTTACATACCTGGCGCCATTCACTCGCATACCAGGTATGTAATTTTTGCGAAACT
>JAZLHK010000014.1:0-3421 GCA_045616805.1 Fibrobacter sp. | reverse complement strand
TTTAGTTGAGGCCAGGGGGAAGGCTTTCCCCCTTAACATTAGCAGCCGATTGTAGTGCCGACGTAATCCTGGTCGTTCAGGATTGCTTTGATGTTGGCGATATTTTTTCCGCCTGCGCAGATAACTTTCATTCCCAGTTCAGAAGCTTTCTTTGAAGCGATAGGATCGAAAGGACAGTTCTTTCCTGGAACCCATTCATCACCAACCATTTTGCGGAAGTCTTCCCAGCTGATTGAATCGATTGGAGTTGCATCAGGATTTTTGCGTGGATCATCTGTGTAAACTTTTTCGATGTTTGAAAGATTTACGACTGTTTTTGCATCGAACTTTTCACCAAGGTATACAGCGTCTGTGTCTGTTGAGAATCCTGGTTTCCATCCTGCAGCCAGAAGGACCTGACCGTCGAATTTAACATCTTCAGTCGGATTGTAAACAACGTCGTTTTTGCAGTAGTCACCGAAGCAGGCTTTTACAAGCTGTGCGTTCAGACGTGTTGTCATGATTCCGATCCAGTCTGCTGAGTTGTTGTCTGCATCAGCACAAACTTCTTTGTATGCGTTCTGGTAAAAGCGTGCAGGGGCACCGCCACCAACTACCAGGATAAGGCGGTTTGATTTATCGGCGTCCAGCCATTCTTTTGCCATTTCCACAAAAGCTTTGAGGAATGGTGCATCCGGTTTTTCCGGAACAACGATTGAACCACCAAGTGAAAGTACTTTAGTCATATATATATCTCCTTTGAAAATAGATTACCAAAATCTAAAAAAATGGGGCCCCGCGACGCGAGCTTGTGGCATCAGGGCCATGAGTCCTCACTCGCCTCGCAGCAAGCTGCTTCAGCTCGTTGCGGGATGGCCCTTTGCCACAACTCGCTGCGCCCCATTTTTTCGTTTTATATAAATTGTGCAAAGGAGATATCATAGACACCTCCAAAGCGAAAGGGGCAACGCCAAACTGCGTCCCATTTTTCATTTATCAAATTGTTTCACGCAGGAGATATCGAAGATGTTTCCTGGGTGAAAGGGGTCCGGGGGATACCCCGGAGAAGGGGGTGTGGAGGCAACGAAGTGCCGACCAGGGGAAAGGCTTTCCCCCTCCTCCTTATCTTTCTTCTCTGAAGTAAGGAATGCTCAAACCGGCCGGGGCCTGATATTCTTTCTTCTTCTGGAGGCTTATGAAAATTAATACCACGATTGTGGCAATGTACGGCAGCATATCCAGAATAATTGAGTTCAGTCTGATTCCAAGAAGGGTTACTCCCTGGAATTTGAAGCCGAGTCCCTGCAGGGCACCAAAAAGGTAAGCTGCAAGAATAGCTTTAAGTGGATTCCATGTACAGAAAATGATCAGTGCAACGGCAATCCAGCCGGCGCCTGCTGTAATGTTTTCGAGCCAGCTTGGAACAAAAACCAGCGAAAGGTATGCACCTCCAAGCCCGCAGAGGAAACCGCCCGAAAGAACGTTGGCGTACTTAATTGCAGTAACAGGAATTCCGGAACTGTCGGCGGCTGCAGGATTCTCACCGATAGCGCGCATTGAAAGTCCGATTCGGGTCTTGTACATATAGATGTAAATGAGGACTGCGAATGCCAGCGACATGTAAACGTAAATACTCTGGTCAAAAAGGGCAGGCCCGAGGACAGGAATCTTGTTCAGAAGTGGAATTGCTTTTGGAGCAAAGAAGTTGCGGAAACTGTCGGAAAGGGCTTTCCCCGAAAGGAATTCGTTGAAGAGTCCGGCAACACCTGTTCCGAAGGTTGTAAGAACAATACCGGTTACAATCTGGTTTCCTTTAAGTGTGATGGCAATGAATCCGTAAATTGCGGCGCCCAGCATTCCTGCAAGACCTGCAACCAGCATGGCAAGCATAGGGTTGTTGGTTACCAGGGCTGTAGCAAAGCCGCAGGCAGCGCCCATAAGCATCATACCTTCAATACCAAGGTTTGAGTTTCCAACCTTTTCGCAAAGAATTCCTCCAAGGATAGCCAGGAGGATATGTGTTCCCATTTGAACTGAAACCTGTAAAAAAAGTGTAAGTGCAAGCATTATTTTTCCTCCTTTGTTTTGGCAGAGGACCACACAAAACGGTATTTCAAGAAGAATTCGCTTCCAAGAACAAAGAAGATGATTATTCCCTGAATGACCTGAGCCATTGTAGGCTGGATTCCCATTGAGGCCTGAAGTCCGCCGCCGCCCTGAATGAGCATACTGAAAAGGAACGAAACCACGGTTATGATGATTGGGTTCAGCTGGCCAAGCCAGGTTGTGATTACAGCAGTGAACCCCATACCGCCCGAAAGCTGGTAAGTAAGTGATTTTTCCATGGCAGAAGCCTGCATCATGCCGGCAATTCCGCAAAGGGCACCCGAAAGGAATACTGTAATGAAAGTTACTTTTGTAACATTGATTCCGGCGTAACGGGCAGTTGCCTGGCTTTCGCCGATAACGTCTATTTCGTAGCCGAGCTTTGTGCGTTTGAAGATTACGTATATAAGTGCAATACAGATGATGGTAAACATCCATCCGATATGGATTCCGCCGGTTTTTGGAAGAATAGCGGCATCAGGAAAGCGTGGCATGCGCGGGAATCCGTCAGGGCGCTTCCATGGTCCGAACTGAAGGTAGGTAACCCATTTTGTTGCAATGTAATTCAGCATAAGGGTAACCAGAGTTTCGCTGGCGCCCCATTTGTTCTTGAAGAATGAAGCAAGTGTTGCCCAAAGTCCGCCGAACAGAATGGAAGAAAGAAGCATCATTGGAATCATGACCGGCATTGGGAGCCCGGCAAGCTTGAAGGCAACCAGGGCTGCGCCAAAGGCGCCCATATAGAACTGGCCGTCGGCACCGATGTTCCAGAACTTCATGCGGAATGCCATGGAAATACCAAGTGAGAGCATGGTAAGCGGAATGGCTTTGTGCACTGTCTGTGTAAAGTAATATTTTTTTCCGATGGAACCGGTAATAATCTTCCAGAAAACGAGGAAAGGATTTTTCCCCATGCAGGAAATTACCAGACCTGATGCAATCAGGGAAAGGAGGACTGCCGAAATGCGGAGCAGTCTTTCTTTTGCTTTTGAAGGTTCGTTTTTAGCAACTATATGAATCATCTTATTCGTCTCCCACCATCATAAGGCCAACTTTTTCTTTGCTTGTTTCTTTTGGATTTACAATGCCCATTACTTTTCCGTCGTGGATAACCATAAGGCGGTCAGAAATAGCCATAAGAACGTCCAGATCTTCGCCGATGAACATTACGCCTACGCCTTTTTCCTTCTGCTTGTTCAGCATGTCATAAACGGTGTAGCTTGCTCCGATATCAAGACCGCGTACAGGGTAAGCGGTAACCAGAACTTTTGGCTTCATTCCGATTTCACGTCCAAGAAGAACTTTCTGGATGTTTCCGCCTGAAAGCTTCTTTACC
>JAZLHK010000013.1:0-3284 GCA_045616805.1 Fibrobacter sp. | reverse complement strand
TATAGACTTGGCCGTCACGGTCATCAGTCAATGTCCCCGTTACAACAGTTGCCGGATCAACAACAGACACGCTACTGCTGGAAGCGATGCTACCGCTCGATTTCACACTGCTACTGGACGCAACTGAACTACTAGACAGATTCGTACCCGAAGAAATCGCATTGTCACGAGAGGAACTAGACAAATCGCCATCTTCACCATCAGTGGAAGAGTCTCCCTTGACACTGGAGGAAGATTTGTCTTTACCGTCCTCGACATCGCTCGGGATGACTCTTGAAGAAGAAGAATTGTCATTTTTGCTGTCGGAGGAGTAATCATCGTCTCCCTCACCATCTGCCCTCGTGCTGCTCGAAGACTTTGCAGAAGACGAGCTAGGCTTTGTCTGGTCGTAGGACTTGAACCACTTTTCGCCGTCGCATTCATAGTTCAGTTCAAGGTCTGCTACATAGACCTTCACGCCGATGACATCCATGCCACACTCGTAGGTCTCGAGTTCTTCCATGTCGGCCACTTCGACGGGGAGCCCCGTCCCTTTCGGCGAAGACGACCCGTCGTCCCCGCAGCCGATAAACGCAGCACCAAGCACCCCCGCAAGGGTGCAAACCGTAAACTTTTTCGCGAATGCGTTTTTCATAGCGAAACCTTTTGGAAATTCGGATTTATGAATTCGGATTTCGGAATTGATAATTCATCGGCGGGCTAGTTTGAGTCCTTGACGCAACGAAGACTTAGGCCAACTTTCTTCTGTTTGCCGACTTTTGATGCTTCACTGTCTTTATAGTAGAAACACTTGCCCCAAGCGTAGTCATTCATATTACCCGCAGAAGCAGTCCAAAAGTAGGTGCGGTATCTCTCATCGACGAAATTGCCATTATAGTCCCTAATACCGGCAGGAAGCACCGAGAAGCCGTATTGGTTAGCACTGAAACCGCTATACCAGCTACTAGCGGATTTTAAATTCCAACTAGCACTGAGGAAACCACCAGTGTAAAAAAACAAGGTGTCATACTCTGCATTTGTAGGCACATGCCAGCCATCAGGGCAAATGCCACGGTGCAGGTTGTTTGGTGTACAAGATCTCATATAGCCACACTCAGTTCCTGCATTTTCACTGAACTGTGCGGCACTGTCCATCGCTGCACTCCAGGTGTAAAGACGACCGTATTTATCGCAGTTGAAAGAATCATTTTCGTAGCACCAACTGGTGGAGTCTGAAACATAGATTCTATTGTCGGCACTGTACTTATAAGGCACTCCGGTATAGGCGTAGTTTAAGTTCTGGGCCATCCAAATTCGACAATTTTCGCCATATTCTCTGTCGCATATAACCACGGTTTTGTACACTTGTCCATCCCGTTCATCGATAAACTCACCATAGTCTACGTCCGGATTTAGATAATCCCATGCATTTTTCATTTCTTCACTCGACGAAGACTCTACCTTGCTCATGGCACTGCTACTTTGCTTTTCACTCGAAGAAGAACCAACCGACGAACTAGAATCGCCCTTATGGCTGTTAGAAGAATTTCCAGACTTCACAGAACTGGAACTCTTGGTGTCAGATGAGTCCTTCGTTTCTTTTGCCGAACTACTGGACCTATTCGACTCCACTTTACCGTTGCTGGAGATTGCTTCATCCTTATCGTTGGAGCGAGAATCACTGGATTCTTCGCGGCTATCGCCACTCAGAATGACGTCATCGCCTCCCGCCGACGACGAATCGTCGCAGGCGGAAAGGGCGAAAATTGCCGCCAACAAGAAGATGGTTAGAGATTGCTTCCCCTGAAACAAGTTCAGGGTCGCAAAGACATGCTGGAAAGAATTTCTCATAAAAACATCCCTTTGTAAACCTTACCCCCTAAAAATAATAACGCACCCCCCTGCACCGCAAGCCTTCAGCGCACATAAAATCAAGGCTTTCCGTCAAAAATTTCCTATATGACTCAACCTGGGACATATAGGAGTTATAACTTACCAAATGTAGGCAATTTTATGGTAGATTTGGGCAAAATAAATTATCCAGCAGAAAAATAATTTTCCTACTAAATAATTTTAAGGACATCTTCCGGCAAAAAGACAATACCATCCGTCTTGTCGCGAGGTCTTTCTTTCAAAAAAAGAACCGGGACGATTTTTCTATACTTGTGAACGAACGGCAATTTCTGGACCTGCTCATTCAGATGAGCAAACAGGCGCCCTGCATTTTCGCTATTCGTCCATTTGCATTCCCCGACAAGTAGCGTTTTTTTGTCCATGCTTTCGGCAACGACATCGATTTCGATCCGTTCTGACTTGCCGACATTGCCCCACCACCTGGAAGCCACATTGAACATCTCGCCACCGACAACCTGCCCGCTAACCGCCTGCCGGCAAAGGCGTTCCCAGCAAAATCCTTCAAATTCAGGGAAATGCTGTTGGACAATTTCTTCCACGTAATCAATACGTCCCAGTTCCAACAGCGAACGATACGGGCTGATAAACCGGTAATAGAAATTAATGAACGGGTCGGACAAGTGGTAAATGCCGTGCTTGCTGTTTTTGGGATTTTCACCGAAAGGGATTTCCCGGTCCACAAGCTGCATGGTCACGAGCCTTTTTAAAGGGGCGCTCAAAGTCGCCGCATTCTTTTCGGCACGCGCCGCAATCTCCGAAATTCGGTTCGCGCCGTTCCCGATGATTCCAAGAAGCGTGGACGCCTGCACCAGGTCGCGCATGTCGTCGCGCAAAATGTGCACAGGCTCGTCATGAAGGACGCCCATGGGAGAAAGGGCCAAATCCCTCAAGGCCGACTTGAAATTCCGATACCGTTCACGCAATTCCCAATAGCGGGGCACCCCGCCCCAAACGGCATATTCAGAAACGGCCTCCTTTGCCGAAATTTTCAACGCAGAAGGCAAGTAAGAAATCGGAATAGGCTTCAACCGGAGAATTTCATGGGCACGCCCATACAATGGCGATTTTTCGTCGAGGGCGACATCGAACATCATCTGTTGCGACGAGCCGCAAATCACCAGGTTGAAGTTCAAGGACTTTTCGTCCAGCAGCTTCTGCAGCGTAGAGGGCAACATCTCGCAGGATTTCACAAGATACGGGAACTCGTCCAGGCAGAGCGTAGAACCCTTCGCGCACCTGTAGTTGAAAGCCCTAAAAAGCGACTCCCAGTCGGGGTAAGCAACTGAATCGAAACCCTCATACCGGACTGCAATCGCCATGGCCAGGAAACGTCGCTGGGCGGATTCTTCCGAACGGTCCGCCATAAAATAGATATCGTTTTCCTTCAAGAC
>JAZLHK010000012.1:0-15055 GCA_045616805.1 Fibrobacter sp. | reverse complement strand
CGGCAGATGCAGCTGCATTGGCTGTTTCTTTTGCGGTGTCCCATTCTGACACCTTTTCTTCCGTAATGCCATCCAGGATTTCTTTGTTTCCGTGGCTATGCCGGGCAGCAGTGTTTGCGGCGATTTCTTCAGCCGTGGCAGGATCCATGGCGCCGCCTACACCACCGCTCTCAGGAGGAACAACGCCTCCGGCGCCGTTGTTGACTGCGTCCAAAGCGCGCTGCGCGGTTTCCTTGGCGTCGTTGGCGGCGTTGATGATCTGGGCCACAACGTCCGGCGTCGGCGGGATTTCTGGCACGTGTTCGCCGTCCTGGCATGAGGCGCCCTTGTAGATCGTACCAAGGATGCAATAAATCGTCGGGATAACTTCGGTGCCGTCTTCCTTGCTTCCGTAGAGGCCGATTTTCAGCACTGTCCCGGCGTCCGTCAGCAGCTCATGCGGAATAATGACGGTTTCCCCCAGAATCGGAACGCAAAAAGATTTTCCACCGGCGATAAAGACTGCAGTCTTTGCCAGACCGTCCCAGTCAGCCGTAAAGCCGATTTTAACCGGCTGGCCCACCATTCCGCTGGTGATCGTTTCGCGCTCCACAAGGCGCGCCTCGGCCTTGGAGCATTTCACTCGAATCATGTTTTCATCTCCTTACTTAATCCGGCACAGAATGACGTATGTACCGGAGATTTTTGCAACAACGACCTTGTAACCTGCGCTGAGCGACAAAGCCATGTTGTATTTGTAGTATTTTTCCGTTTCCGGCTGACCATCAAAAATTAACGTAGCGCTGTAATCACTTGACCGAACTTTTCCGATTTTCGCTAAAAGCAGCTCACTCATGCAAGAACAGACCTCCTTAGTGTAAGGCGCATATTTTGTCCGGTGGTCAAGCTCATTGTGTAGCCTTCCACCTGATACAGGCCGTTGATTTCCTTCGACTGCAGCGCTACCACATCGCCGGGACGGACGCCTGCAAGGTTTGCCGTCTGGGCCGTGACTGTTTCGGTAGAGGACATGTGCTCATATGCCTTGCGTTGGGCAATCGCTTGCAGCGTTGCAAGGTCTGCAACATTGTCGACATAGGAAACGCTTAGGATCCTGCGGCCCCTGTTGATAATGGAAGCCGGAGAAAGAGCGGAATCATTTTCCGCTGTTGCAACAAGTGGCTCTGCAAGGTCCGGATTGTTGCAAACCACGCGGAAGACGTTTGGTGCATCAAAGATATCCAGGCTGCGGGACAAATCCGGGCGCAAAATGGACCCAGGCAGCAGGCCATTGATTCGATGCCGAATAAGGCCAACCGTTGGGGTTTGCTTCGGTGTGAGCATTGCCGTTCCGTCCAAATCGAACCAAACACTGTTGTAGTTGATTTCTGCCAGAAGGTCGTTGATGATCGTGAGGTAATCCGTTCCTACGTCCCAATCCTCTCGGTCGGAGGTAAGCGTTAAGCTAGAAGGCGTTGCAGCGTAAATGGCAATTCCTGCCGTGGCAAGCAGCTGCTTGATGGTCTCAATGTAAAGGGAACCGGCGCTCAGATGCAGGATGCTTTCCGTTTTGGTCAGCTGCAGCAGGTGGGCGCGGTCGTAGCATTCCATTTGTACCCGGTGGGCTTCGTCGGTGTAGATGTCATTTGAGGTGCCGACCACGTACACACCCGCCGGAGATTCAACGCCGTTGATGATTTGGAAGACGCGGATTTCATCGCGCAAAGGGTTAAACCGCGGATCGTGCTTGATCGTAAGCGCGAGACTTGTCTTGATGGAAGCAGATGCATTGCATGTAATAGTGGGGATGCCTGTGCACTGAAGTGTGCACAGGCGACCGCCGTTTTTATAGGCTTCGACTTTGTAGGCGTAAGATCTAGCCATTTACATCCACCTCCTGGATTGCTGCAGCGGAAACCGTGCAGGTGTAGGCGATGTGCGTTTCTACCATGCTTTTGTTGATCGTGCTGAGCGCGCCTGCAATTACAGTGCCGTGGGGATCCTTTAGAATTACCGGCTGGGTAAAGAGCCGGTCGAACTTCTGAACCAGAGGATCATCCGGCCGGAATGCGCAAGCAAACTGATACGTGAAGTCCTGCTGTTCGCCGTACTCAATGGATGGCAGCGGTGTGCCGGTGTAGTGGGTAAGGGCGGTCTGGCGGCGGAACGTAACTGCGGTTGCGCGCATTTGCTGAGCGGAAAGCCGGAGGGGGATCCACTCCCGATCATCCAGGCCAAAGATGGAGATTGTGGACACGGAGGCCGCTGCTGTAATAGCAGGCGATTCGGAGTAATTCCCGTTTGCAAGGATTCCTCGGACTTTGTAGCTGGAAGGGTCCACGGTGGCGAATTGGTCCACAAAACTACGTTCTGTTGTTTCTCCGATGACTGCGCCATCTTTGATGATTTGATACTTTTCAAAATCGCCAGCTGTTTCAAACCACAAAGATACTGCAAAAGCCGAATTCGAAACTACAAGAGAAATTGATTCGCCGGGCGTGTTTGCAATGTTTATCATCGCTTTGCCCCACTGAGACCACATGCCGTATTCATTTTGAGAACGAACGTCGATGGCGTAGCTTCCGGCTGGAATGTAACCTTGGTGCGTATATTCCCGCATTTCGCTATACTCAGCAGCAATCAGATCGCCATTAAGCATGATTTCAAAGCTTTTCTGCTGGTCGGTAGCCCATCCAACAACAAAATGGGGCGTCGCGGAAATAATACGAATCACGGGCGTAGACGGTGCCGCAATTACAGTGATTTCTGCAGGTTCCGACCAGCTGCCTGCAACGTTTTCGGTGTTGTACGTCCGGACTCGCCAGAATACTTTTCCTGCGGGGAGCGCTCCAGAGTCAAGGAATGTGGTCGTATCCGATCCGGTTATGGTTTTCACCGTTGCCCAATCTGCTGTGTCCGTTTTGATCTGTATTTCAGATTTAGTGGGCAGCGTGCCGGTGTTGATAATGTGGGACCATTTGAATTCTGCGGAGGCGCTGCCATCTACAATGGTAGCAAATGGAGCCAACGCAACCGCGGAACTTGTTGCCGTTTCTACCGTTTCGAGATAATACCACTCGGAAGAAAGTTCTGTTCCATCTGCTGCAGTTACGTCAACAGACCAGTAAAAAGAATTGTTCGGGAACGTGTTGGCAGCGACAGTTATAAACTGGTTTTGACCTACAGAAATACTGCGAATCGTTCCAGAAGATGTCGCCTTCCATTTGAAAACTGCGGAATTCTGAACAGAAGGAACGTTTATTGTGATGCTATACTGACCTTGGGTGTACTGCTCAATGTACCAGGAAAAAGTAATTGGTTCTCGTTCGTCGGCAAATCCGCTTTGTGGGCTTTGTCTTGATAACCTTAGTGCTGCCGATTCTACGGTGTCCCAGCTTGAAGTAGAAGTAATTCCTGTGCTCCACGCTGAAACATATTGAAACTCATATTTTGTGTTAGCTTTGAACGTACCTGCCTGAAACGAGATTGGACCGTCAGAAACGTTTTTGGAATTAATAATTGAACTGTCTTTTTCGCGCCAACGTATCGTCGCATTTGTTAAGCGCGCCGCGGATTCTTCCAAATCGAAGAATACAGGTGTTCCAACAAAGTCACTTGCAGGCAAAGGGCTGTAATAAGGACTTTTAATTCTGAAATGGAAATAAGCCGGCTTTACAAGAAACTCCATCCAAGCAGATTGAGCGGATCCAAATGAAGTTGTTGATATGCTTCGCACACTCATTGTGCCTTGCGGTAGTGTCATTGGTGGAATGAAAAAACTAATACCATAGGAATCAGATGCGAACACTTCGTGAATAATGCCATCCTCGCATTTCCATTGAATTACAGTCTGGATCTCAATAGGATTTTGTGGATAAGCAGAGAGATTGCAAGAGGCGTAAAATTCATTTGTTATTTCCTGGCTGATATTTCCACCATCTGACAAGGTTTTGCATTCTGGAACAAAGCTTGTAATAGTCGGCGTAGTTGTTGTTGTAGTAATTTCGATATATGGAGAATAGTCCGAATCAGGGGTCCAAATTCCAAGTGTAGCGCAAGAAAGGACAATGCCATAATCAAGGTATTTTTTTAGTGTTTCTAAACCATTGTCAATTGAAATTTCATTGACCATATCAGCATTCCATGTGTTTTCGCCATAAAAAGCTCCAGCACCAAAAGTGTTTTTTATAACACGAGGCATTGTCTTATAGGTGATTGTGTCTACATTTATTTTTTCTGACGGAACACTTGCATAAACATATGCAAAATATACTGAACTGCTCGAATCAAACCGATTTCTCGATTTTAAATACAATTTTGCTGAAACCAAATATTCGTTCTGGGGAATAGTTGGGATAATCCCAAACTTCAAAATGAGTGTTTCGGTTGTCTTATCCGTGTAGTCTTTCCAAGAGTTGTGCACAGTTGGGTACTCGGAGTCTACAATCGCAAATCCAGTCGGGTTCATTCGGTACGTTGCCATTATGCCATGCCCTCCATTCTCTGCAGTCTGCGCGCGTTGCGGGCCATTTCAATAATGTCCTGGAACTCCTGGACACTTCTTGCGTCAATCGTGATATTAAACACGTCGCCGCCGAGGCTGCGGGTTTCGCTGGCCGTTGTGATCGAGCTGCCGCGTGGAAGCGTTACCAACTCAGGGCCGTTCTCGCCGACCAATGTAGTGCCACCACGCCAGAAGTTCGTGCCGTGGGCGTTGCGGGAAACGGTGCCATCTGAGTATTCCGTAACATATTTACCGGTGCCTGCCTCAATGTAGCCGCCGACAATGGTCTTCGCCTGGTTCTTTCCGGACATAACAGCTTGCTGGTAATTGCTAAGCTGGCCGTACTTTGCATTCCAGCCGAGAGCAGTCTTAATCTTGTCACCGTTCAGAGTAACAAGGCCGACAAGCAGGTTTGCAGTGTCGGCTATCAAAGCCATGACCTTTGCAATGGGGTTAAGCACCTTTTCCAATGCGGGAAGCACAACACCGGCCAATTCTGCGATGGGTTCCAGCAGGGAAGAGGCGGACTTCAGGATTGAGCCAAAGTCCGAAACAATGCCGGAATCCTTGAAGGCCTTTCCGATTTTCTTAATGAAGTTCGCTGTTTTTTCCAGTGCATCCGCCATATACGGTGCGAATTCTGCTGCAATCTGCTTTGTGACACCCTCTTGCGTCTTTTTCATGCGCTGCATACCATCGTCTACAGCGCCCAGGGCATTCAGTGCTTCGTTATCCAGGACATAGCCCATGTCGTGGGCTTCCTGGCCGAGCTCCTTCAAGCGCTTCGAGCCCTGCTGAATCAGCGGGTTCAGGTCCGTGGCACTTTTACCAAGCAGCTCCATGGCCGTGGCGTCGCGCTCGGTTTCGTTGCTGATTCGGCCAAGTGCATCGACTGTATCATAGAAGACGTCTTCTGCCTTTCTCAGGCTTCCATCTGCGTTGTAGATGTTTACGCCGAGCTCTTGGAACTTTTGGGACGCGGCGTCGTTGCCGTCATTTGCTTTGCCCATGGCTGCGGTGAGCTTTGTCATGGATCCGGTGATGGTATCAAGGGACACGTCCACAAAATCGGCGGCGTACTGCATCTCCTGGATGGTCTGGGTGGCAAGTCCGGTGGTGGAGCTCAGTGTAATGATTTCATCTGCCGCCGCGGCAGATTCCTTGGTAATGTCAATCAAAGCCTTTTCGGCTTTTACGACGGCAGCCACCACAAGGCCAAGTCCTGCGGCAGCAGTTGCAGCACCGGCGTTGACGCCGTTCAAAGCCTCCAGGGCTTTCGATGCACCGCCTGGCAACTCAATACCGAACTTGCCTGCAACGTCTTGCAGAGCGCTGCCAAGGCCGTTGGCGCTGCCAGCAGAGCCGGAAAACTGCTCCTTGAGATTGCCCAGAATTCCGCGGAAGCCTGTGCCCTGTTCCTTTGCGTCGCTCAGGGCCTTCCGGACCTTGTCCAGAGGGCTGGACATTTTATTGATGGACTGGGAGCTCTGGTCGGCTGCCTTTTCCATCTTCAAAAGCTCAGTCTCAGCTTTGTTGAGCTGTTCTTTCCACTTGTTTGTCTTTGTGGAGGCCTCACCGTACTCCTGAGCGGAGTTTTCCATTGCCTTGCGTAAGACTTCCACTTTTTCTTTTTGGGTCGATATCGTGCGCTCTAGCACGTCGTGCTTTTTTGTCAGGGCTTCCACGCTGCGGCTGTTGTCTGCAAACTCTTCAGAGGCAAGCCCCATTTCAGATGCAAGGACTTTCAGGCCGCTGTTAATTTCGGATAGGGCGGCTTTATACTCTCGTTCGCCGTCCAGTTTGATTTTTGTAGAGATTGTCGGGCCTGCCATTTAATACCCTCCTTGCAGGTACTCGGACAACGACAACGACTGGCGGGGCTGTTCCGCTTGCGCGGGTACGTCAAGACGCCGGGACGGTGCCGCCTGAAAGGAAAAATGTGCATTGAATAAGGCGTTGCACCGCACCGGCGTCATGGTCCGCCAGAATACGGCCTCGTCGTTGTGCAGGATTGATGTCCATATGTAAAGGAACCAGGCAAAGTCGATGCCGTTTCGGCTAGGCTGTTTTACTCTTTTTTTTCTTCGTCTGTAGGCTCTTCGATGGATTCTTCGGAGGGTTCATCGTCCAAACCCTCCGGAATCACGGAGCGAAGGAACAGATCAAAGACGGGGATGCTGTCCCGCTTGAAATCGGCGTAGCTCAGGCGTGCGCCAAGATCATCCGGCGTGTAGTAGTCGTAGCAGCCGGCTTCTTTCAGGGCAGCGTTAATCATGGCGGAAAGCAGTTTCAGGAAGTTCCGCATGCTGTGATTGTCGTCCAGCAGGGCAGAAATGTCGCCGGAGTCCTGCAGATCGGCAAGGACAGACATGTTGCACCGGAGCACAAGCTGGCGGCCGTCGATTTCATAGGGAAGTTCTTTCAGCTGCAAACTCATTAGGACGCGCCTCCAGTCGGGGTAGTGGTGAAGCAGGCTGCACACCACGCGGTGGCCTCCGCCTCAGTGTCGAAGGTTGCAGACTCAATCAGGTGGCCTTCGTCGTCGATCAACGCCTCACCGGTCGTAGTCGGAGTGGCAAAGGTGATGTTCTCGCCAAGGGTCTGCAGGCTCTTCGTGGGAGGGCCGAACAGCGCCTTGTGCACAAACACGGCGGTGAACTTTTCGGTGCCGTCTACCATGTCGGGGGAGTAGAAGCAGCAGCCGACATAGTTGCCGGTGGAAGCTCTGCCCATGGCCTGGCTTTTGACAGGAGAGCCGGAAACGGTTCTGGTCAGATCGTAAGAACGGAACAGAAGTTTGTGCGCGTTATCAGGAATGGCTTTAACGCCGAGGCTGATGCTCATGCCGGTGACCTTTTTCATGTACTCAGATAGGGCGGATTCTGCATAGAGTCTGCCCTCTGCAAAAGTCAGATCAAGGTTAGCGGTCATGGCCTCGCCGAGGCTTACGACTTCGCCGTAGGAAATGGCGTTGTCGTTGTAGTTGTATTTTGCGGCTTTCATGCCGCGCAGATCGAATTCAGGCATTACTCAGATCCTCCAATCTTCTGGCGCGCAACCTCGGCCATAGCAGAGGAAACGCGCTCACGGGTGTTTTTGACTGCGTCCGACCAATAGTAATCGGCCGGAATCTTTCCGCCTTTGCGGCGGCCGTAGTTTAGGACAAAAGCCTTTGTGCCGTAACGTTGGTTGCGTCTGTCTTTGCCTGTAACAGTCACTTCCATGTACGGCACGCCGTTTTTATCCTTCTTCACGGATTTGGATTTGCTTATATGCCGGAACGTTTCACCGGTCCGGCGCGGACGTGTGATGTTGTTGTGGCCGGAATCAACAAATGCAGATTTAACAGACTGAACCATCATTTCCGAGCCAACAGTCAACATGCTGCTGACAATGTCATCATCAAATAGGTTTGCTTTTTTAAGGGATTGAATTGCATTTTCGACCGAATCAGAGCTGCTGGGCTGGAACGATGCCATCAAATCACCTCGCAGGGAATGTCCGTGTAGTAGGTGGCGGTTTCGTCATCGTAAGAATGCTCTGCAGGAGCCATTGCAACATGAGCTTCGCCTAGAGCCGCAATCGTGCGTTCCGGAAGCGTGCTTGCGTCTGACTGAGCAGCAACAGTCACGACCGCGTTGTACACGGTTGCAAAGGGATGGCCGTCGGCGTAAATGAAGCGGGATCCGGTCGGAGAATAAACCAGATATTCCAGAATTGGCTTTCCGGTCGCGTCTTCCGCGGGGGCCTGTGTCTCATACACAGCGCCGGGGAGCACCGTTTCCAGCGCCTCACGAATCTTTGAATAACTCATATTTGCCCTCCGGTTCTGCAAGGGAAAGTGTGGTGACGTCCTGGCCGTCTTCGTCGGTCTCCCGCTGCGCTTGGTCAATGCGGTAAACATGGCCGTCCGGCAGGATGCAGTATTGATCGGCAACAATCGGGTCATCGTATGGCGTCCGGGGGACGGAGACCATAAGCACCAGCCGGACTCCGGCTTGCCTGCCGGAGTAGTACCGGGAAGCATAGACAGATTTCTCCGCGTAATAGTGCTGGCTTAATGCTTTTAACTTCCTGGCCGTAGGAGAACGGCCAGGAAGCAAAGAGCAAATTTTAAGAATACGGTCGTAGATCATGTTGCACCTCTCATTTTTTCGGCGCAGATCCGATCCTTGATCTGAATATCCAGGTACCGAGGGAGACCGGACTGGTCTCCCTTTGTTCTTGATCGGTACATCCACGCGGCAACCGAAGCGACAAGCAAATCGTCGTTGCAATCTCCATCAACGGGCGTCACGCCGCGTTTTGTAAGGAATGCAACCGCACTGCTAAGAATGGACCGAAGGAAGATTTCCTGCTGTTCTGCACATTGGAGCAATCCAATGTCAGTCTGGAAAAGTGCAAGTCGCTGTTCATCTGCCATGTGGCGCCGCCTCCTTAGGTACCAGCAGTCACACTGCCGGAGCCGACGGCAACGGCATGACCGTCGGCGTTGACCTCAACCACGGTGATGGTGGACTTGTTGGCTGCTTCAACAACCTTGTTGTTGGGCATATCAGACCAGGTCTTGTCGAGGCTTTCACCGTTGGAAACGGGGACTGCCTGGCCGCCGACAATATACTTCAGCTTGCCGGATCCATTACCGGCAACGGTAACGGTGGTCTTACCGGAAGAGCTTGCCGCCGTAGTAATAATCAGGGTGCCCATCTTGTCGTTTGCAACGTCGGGAGCGAAGGAGATGGAGGTGGTGGGGTTCTGATTGTGGAAGTTCACCATGACAAAGCCCTCGCCGCGGGCGGGCTTGCCGTCATAGCGGCCAATGGAACGGAAGACGGTCATGTTGCGCAGGAACAGGGGGATATCAGAGGACGCAATCGCAGCGCCCTCCCGCTCGACCATGCGCTGCAGGCTCAGGAAGCCGCCTGCAATGTCGTTGTCTGCCATGAAGTCCAGCTCAACGATTTCGCCGCCAACCACGGGCATGGTGTTGGTGTTTGCGGCAACCAGCGTAGCGGAAGCGTCAAAGGCCAGGGCCTTTGCCATCAGGCGAATATGCGTCTTGCGGTTCATAACCCAGACGGGTGCGCCGTCGGAATACTTGGGATCCGCAATGCCCAGGGCCTCCACCAGGGTTGCGAAGAAGGCTGCACCGGAAGTGGAGTCAATGTCCAGCTTCAGGATGTTGCTGGTGTGCAGGTCGGTGAACTCGCCCTGGTCGTTGCCCCACCATGCAGGCTTAGAAGCAGCGGCCAGGCGGGTGACGAAGCCGACGGGCATCTTTGCGCCGGTGCCAAAGACAATTGCCTTGTCCAGGCCGCGGGCGTTTGCCTCGCCCATGGCGGAGAGCACGCTGGTCAGGAGGCTGAGGTCAGCGTCATCATCCAGGACGGCGTTGGAAATGGCCATGTAACCGGCCAGCATGTAGCCGTCCATTTCCAGCTGCTTGAAGTCCATGGTGATCTCGTTGATGTTGGCCAGGGCCTCCGTCCAGACGGCGTCGGACGCAGTGCCGACAATGTTCTGGCGGGCATGGCCGTGGATTTCCTCACTGTGAACAAATCGCCACAGCTTAGAATTCTGATAGGTCAGATCCCGGAGGATCTGCATAAACTCGGTGGGGATGCCGAGCTCAGCGCCGGTCGCACTGTTCTGCTGCGCGCGAAGGGCGCGGACGCGGGCCAGGAAGTTCTTGGTGCTTTCGCGGGAAAGCAGCTCATCGCGCTGCTCATAGGTAAGGCCGAACCAGCGGCGGTCGGTGGTGGGCATGATAGGTACGCTCCTTTCGGTATCAGTGTGGTTGTTGGTGGGCTCCACGGGGGACGGCTCTGCCGTTCCTCCAGCTGGGCAATTTCTGCGGTGCGGGTGTCGATCTCACCCTGAATGCGGGCGATTTCGGCGGCGTTGGCGCTGCGCTCCTGCTCAAAGGCGTCAATTGCAACGCTTACGACGCTGCGCTCTTCGTCGGTAGTCGCCTCGGCAATGTCGTGCTCCAGTTCTGCTTCGCGCAGGGCAAAACCGGCGCGGGTTTCCTCCAGCGGGGTCAGCTGAGCCCGCAGAGCGGTGATTTCGCTGTTCAGCATAAGGACTCTCAGCATTGGGGTTCTGCTTTCAGTTTGTTCATCATTTCAAGCCGCCAGGTTTCAACCTTGCGGCGCTGGATCTCAGAAAAATCGTGGTGCCGGGCGGCAACAGATGTTTCGGCGTATGCAGGGAAGGTGCAGACGCTGACTTCGTAAAGGGGGTCGACTTCTTCGATCTCCCAGCGGTAATTCCCTTTCCCAAGATCTACAAAGCGTTCGCTCTTGATGTGGAAGCCGAAGCTGCACTGGTCAACGTCGCCGCGCTGCACGCGGGAATAGATGTTCATGGCATCCGCGTCGTCAGGGTTGATTTTGATGCTGCCCCAGAGGCCGAAATCATCCTGCCGAAGCGTCAGCGTTTTGGCCTTTGTGCGGCCCAAGACAAGCGTGGTGTCGTGGTTAATCAGAGCGCGCACATCGCCGGAAATGGAATTCGTGAATGCTCCGGGAAGGATGATTTCGGTGCAACCGTCCCAAATAGGGTACTCCGAATTGAATACGGCGAAATAACCTTCCAGGTACAGGTCGTTTTCAACGGCTCTGGTTTCGAACTGCTGCGCAATGCAGCGCACCTGGCGGAGTTCTCTGTTAATCTCCATTTGTTCCTCCTTCCTGCGCCAGTTTGTTCTGGTCGCCGATTTTTTTGACCGGGATATAGTTTTCCAAAATAACGAGCTCGTTCAGCTCGTCCATTGGATCCAGGTCCAGCCAATCACGCGTCTCGTTGCCGGTCATCAAGCCGTGATCGTAGAGGCCTTCGGCCACACCGGCAAGATCCTTGAGGGAGTAGCTATAGAGTCGGCGCGTGGACGGAGTAAAGTAAAGGTCGCTTGCAACCAGCAGCTTCCGGGTCATCTCCTGGCAAATTGCATTAGCCAGCTGGGTCGCCGTTGTGCGGATCATTGCATTGTGGTTTGCATCGGAATAGCTTCCGACGCCGACCATATACGGCGTCACGCCTATCAGCGACGCCACCGCGCGCTTGTCCATTTCCATGCCGTCCTTAATGGCAAGGTCGGTCAGAGATAGGGGCTTGACCTGCTGCACTTCCATCAGGTCCGCGGGGATGATCCACGGCGCGCCTGCCTGGCTGTTGTTCAGATATTGGTCAATCAAGCGCTGCCGCCCGGCCTCATCGGAGAAGCCGTCTGCCAGAGCGTCTACTTTGACAATCACACTGGGCTTCCACTTGTCCGACATGAAACCTTTTTTTGTAGCGGCCGCCTGCCGAAGGCTGCCGGACAGATCTGAAAGACTGACCCGAAGGCCGAGGCCTTTCCAGGGGTTCTGCGGATCAACCCGCCGCCGGAAGTGGAGCACTTCGGCGGAATCGTACCGCTGACCGCGCCACTTTACGTAGTAGGTCTGGCCGTTGTCGTCGCTCATTTCTACGGCGTCCGGCATAGGCTCCAGCTCTGACAGCAAGCCGCCGCTCGTATGGGGCAAAAGGAAGGAGCTGCCGGTGGGGGATGTGAGCATAGCCGTCACAATCCAGGAAACCAGATCCCGGCGCGTGCCATGCTTCCACGGACTAATGTCAACGAACCTGGAAAGCGCATTGCGCACCCGGACGTTGCCGCCATCGGTGTTCTGCATGAGCTTAATTGTGGCAGCCGAGACAATGTCAGCCAATCCGCCAATGGCGGACTGCACGTCTGGGCTGTCAATCAGGCGGGTGTAGCCTGGAACTTTGAGGGAGTCCGGCGCTGCACCGAGCAAAAAACTCTGCAGCGCAGGATTCTGCGAGGATCTGCGCTGCACTTTGACTCTCAATCTGCATCAACCTCCTTAAATGTGATCGCCTGGCCGCACTGTCCGCAGAATTTGTTCCGGTTAAAATCCGCATTGTGCAGAAATTCTCCGCTTCCGCAGTTTGGGCAAGCCATTATTGTCTTATCAAAATCCGGGAATACATTCCTTACGATTCGCAAGGCCAGCGCGTCGCGGCCCATCCTGCACGCTTCGTTTACCGGGTCAAGGCTTTCGTAGTGCTCACGGTGCGCTGGGTCTAGGATTTCCATTGCGCGCTCGGTATTCACATCATTCACCGTCTTTCGAGTCATACCAGCCAGCGCCCTTGTTGCTTGCAGTAAGGTCATCCAGGTAAGCGCACACTGCAAAAACTGCTGCATCAAAAACGTCGATTCGAAGATTTGGCTCAATCTTCTGATACATGACCATATCGTCGGCCTTTTCAACGCCCGCGACATTTTCCACGCAATACTCAAATGGTTCCGCGTGCATGTAGTAGAGGGTGCCCTTCTTGGCGCTGTTTTCGATGTAGCGCAGGCCCTCGCTCTTCCGGGTGAAAAGCTGGGGCTGGTCTTTGATTGGAAAATGCTCTTTCTGCATTTCGAGGTAATACTCCCGGCAGAACTTGCGGTCGTGGCCAATGCGCCGAAACTTGAATCCTTTTGTTCGCTTGCCCTTGTACCATGAAACAACGTCGTGATGATTTGTCACGTTGTCGTTTGTCATATCGAGCCAGCCGTCCTCTTGCCAACCGAAAAGTGGGATCTGGTCCTGCTGGGCCTTAATCATTGCGGCCGGACGCGGGAACCAGCAGTGGGGGATAAGGATGTCCACGCCTTTGTAGTGCGCGAACATGCAGGCGGCCGTAAGGTCATGCAGTTTCGAGAGGTCGGAACCGCCGTACCAGCGCGCCGAGATCTTCGATAGCTCTTCAAGGCTCCAGTTGTACTTTTCATCGCTGCGGCGGAATTCGCCGATATCAAACCAGGCCTTGATCGAGTTTGTGGTTACGTTCAGGGATTTGTTTAGGAACTCCGGCCGGAGGGCTGGGTTTTCTGCCGCCATTGCTGCATCGTTTATCATGGACTGCGGGCGGATTGAGTAGCCCCAGCCGGGCGAAGCTGCCCGGAGCACATCTGGGTTTGCAAGATCAACGTCGCCGTTTTCCATGGTGGGCGCGGAGCAGAGGAAACAGAAAATGGAGTCCGCCGCGTTGCCGGTTACAGTGCCGCGCAGGATCTTGCGGCAGTATTCCAAATGCCCAAGAAGAAACCCGCGGGCATTCGGGCCGTTGGATGAGATCACAATAACCAGTTTGTTGGTATAGGCCTTTGTGGCGTCCTTCAAAATCTGGTATTGCTGAGGGCTTTTGTAGGTGTGGGCTTCGTCTGCAATTACGATGTTGCAGTTAAAGGAGTCTTGCTTGTCCGGATTTGCAGCCAGGGCGTCAATGGAAATCATGCCGCTGCCGATATCACCGGAAATGGAACGCTCGGCGTTGTTGTCAATCACCCGAAGGCCTTGCACCGGGTCGTCGTCCGTAGTAACTCCCAGGCGGGCGATGTTGTACTTTAGGAAGGAAAAGCCTTCCTTTGCCTGCCTCAGAGCGCCGCCAACCTCGTAGACCTTCGAGCCGCTGGCCCGCTCGTAGAGAGCCAGGGCGAACGCCAAGGCTGCGGCAAATGTTGTCTTGACATTCTTTCTGGGGATGAAGTCAACGGCTTCCTTGAAGCGCCGGATCTTTGTTCCAGGCTCATAAAAGCCCATGATGTTGTAAACAATGAACTTGTGATAGGGAAGCAGGAGAAAAGGCGTTCCGCGCAGGGGAGTCGCGTCCAGGAATTCGCCCTGCTGGTGGCAGATCATTGTTTCGATAATCGCAATGATTTCGTTTGCGGGCTCGGTCCGGAACTCCCACTTGCCTGTGTCCAAATCTGACACGTAGCGCTTTCCAGCGAGGACGGCGTCCTCGCAGAGGCCGGACTCTCCGGAAATCAGACTGTTGACAAAGTTGTCAACGTCGCGCTGGTACTCTGCGGCGTGCTCAATTGCGTGGTTGTGAGCCTGCTCCAGCAGATCTTCCAGCTTGCTGCGCCCCGAAACGGTTGTGGTGGCCTTCGCCCTGGCGCGGTTTAGGCCGGTGGCAGTCAAGCCAAGCTGGTTTCGTAGTCCCTGCACCGTCGCGCGCAGATCTTCCACCGCGGTCCAGTACGGGCTTTTTGCGGTGTATTCCGCGCCGGTCTTGTTGACCATGGTGCAGACGCGCTGACCGCCCTGGGCTTTCCACTCTTTTTCAGCCCGAGAAAGCTCACGCTCGGTCTTTGCCAGCTGCTTAATGGTCGGCTCAAAAATTGTGTTGTACGTTCCGACAAGCTGCATGTCCTGCCGGATCATGTCTTCACGTGCCATGGCGGTCCTTTCTATCGGCCACTTTGCCAGACGCACGGACGAGCCGTGCGCCCAGCTTAGAACAGGAGGAGTCAGGTGTCGCAATGGAAAAACGACGCCTGGCAAAATGGCCGATTGCTTTTCATTTTCGTGAGGTCACGAAAAAGATCTGTTGGATGATTTGTCGAGCCCGACAAATCGTTTGCGCCGGGAAATGCGTACTGCAGTGGCCACGCGCGGCCGCGTCGTTTGCGCCCGCGTCCCGGGCGCGCCACGCGCTACGCGATTCTACGCGCTGCCGGATCTTCCCCGGCGAACCCCCCTTGCCCGTTTTTCCGCCGTTGGAAATACT
>JAZLHK010000011.1:0-5309 GCA_045616805.1 Fibrobacter sp. | reverse complement strand
TCCAAATTTACAGAAAGTGAAAAAAGCAAGCGTTTATTTCATTTTATGAAAAGTGTACAAACTTTGAAAATTATTACATAAACACGATATTTTTATAAACAGGAACGTTTTTCCTTCGCCAGGCACAACAAAACCGTCAATTTCACGAATAAAAAAGGCCACAGATCGTTAAATCCGCAGCCTTATACAAAATTTGAAAAATTCAATATATTGGAAAATTAACTTTCCAGCCAGTCAGCAAAACTTGCGTCCGAAGGCATTCTCCAGTCAGCACGAGGAGACAAGCTGATAGTACCCACCTTAGGGCCATCAGGAATGCAACTGCGCTTGAACTGTTGGGTAAAGAAACGACGCACAAAGAGCTTCAGGCAGCGTTCCAGTTCTTCATCTGGATACTTGGCAGGAGCCACTGCTCCATTTTCCTCCGTAGCACCAAAAGCCTTCTTCGCCAGGAACAGAAGCTTTGCAGGTTCTGCGCCGTACTTTGCAAAATGGTATAGATAGAAGTCATGGATTTCGTAGGCGCCAAGAATGGATTCCGTCTTCTGGGCAATCAGGCCATTGGCATCGGCAGGAAGCAGTTCCGGAGAAACCGGCGTATCCAAAATGTCGCGAAGTACGACAGCCAAGGCATCAGCAGTCTTTTCCTCAGGAATAAAACTGCGGGCACGGTCTGCATACCAGGCCACCACATGACGGACTAGCGTCTTCGGGATGTCGCAGTTCACAGCATACATGGACATGTGGTCTGCGTTGTAGGTGCTCCAGCCCAAGGCGATTTCAGAAAGGTCGCCGGTACCCACCACAATGCCACCTTCCTTGTTGGCAACATCCATCAGAATCTGGGTGCGTTCGCGGGCCTGGACATTTTCGTAGGTCACGTTCAGCACAGCAGGATCATGACCGATGTCGCTGAAGTGCTGCATGCAGGCGTCCTTGATAGACACGGTGCGCAGTTCAACGCCCAAAAGGTTCGCCATTTCCACCGCATTGTTCTTAGTGCGGTTCGTGGTTCCAAAGCCGGGCATGGTCAGCACAAGAATTTCAGAAGCAGGGCGCTTCAGCAGCTTGAAGGTTTCGGCAATTACAAGCAAAGCCAGCGTAGAGTCAAGGCCACCGCTGAGTCCCACCACAGCGCGCTTGGAATGTGAAGCTTCTATACGCTTGGCGAGACCTGCACACTGGATGTTGAAGATTTCCTTGCAGTTGGCGTCACGAGTTTCAATGTTCCCCGGAACAAAGGGCGTGGGGCAAACATAACGATTCAGTTCCTTAACTTCCGGCAACGGGCCAAATTCAGCAGCTGTAGCAAAATAAGGCGTTGCATCAAAGTCCAGGAAAGAACCTTCGCTCAGGCGCTGCATATTCAAGCGCTGCACATCCACATCCGCATAAATGATTTCGGAGTCACGGCCATAGGTCTTACTTTCGGCCAACATACTTCCGTTTTCAGAAATCATCAGGTGGCCGCTGAACACCATGTCGGTAGTAGATTCCTGGACACCTGCAGAAGCATAGACGTAAGCCGCCATGCAACGGGCGGACTGATTCATCACCAGGTTACGACGGTAGTCGCCCTTCCCTACCAGAGCATCGCTAGCGGAAAGGTTCAGAATCACATTGGCACCTGCAAGAGCAAGTTCGCCACTGGGAGGCATGGGAGTCCACAGGTCTTCGCAAAGTTCTACACCGAAGCAAATTTCGGAACCGGCGCTTTCCGCGACGCCACCACCTACAGCAACCCCACCACTTACAGCCACGCAGCCGCTACGGATAAAGTTCGTTACAGGCACTTCGCCAAAGCCAGGGAAATCCCAGGTAATGCGGTCGGCGGAATTCAGCAGATCGCGACCGCTATTGAAGTGACGTTTTTCGTAGAATTCACGCTGGTTGGGCAAATGGATTTTCGGAGTTACCGCAAGCAACTGACCACGCTGAACAAAGGCGGCACAGTTATAAAGGCGACCGAACATGCGGAGGGGCAAGCCCACGGCAACAATCATATCGGAATCGGCAAATGCTTCCGCAATTTTTTGCAGACTGGCGTAAGCATTCTTCAGCAGCAGTTCCTGATGGAACAGGTCGCTACAGGTATAGCCCGTAACGCAAAGTTCCGGGAACACCGTAACAGCGGCACCCTCATCCTGCGCAAGCTTTCCGCAGCGAATAATTTCTGCAGTGTTAAAGGCGGTATCCGCAACCTTCAGGTTGGGGCAGACAGAAGCAAATCGATAAAATCCGAACATACAATAAATATAAAAAAGGTCCCCATAAGGGAGACCTCTTTTAACTCAAATAAACATAATTCTCGTTTCAACTACGCTCTGCGACCTTGCAAGTTCACTGAACTTACTTGCTGTTCAGGCCCAGCTTGTTCATGCGGTAGTTCATCATGCGGGGGCTAACGCCCAGCTCGCGGCCGGCAGCGGAAATGTTTCCGTTGTTGCGCTTGATGGCCTCGGTGATGAGTTCACGTTCGTAGTTATTCATCATCACATCCAGCGGTGCGTTCTTCATTTCGGCAGAAATGATGGAGCCGGTGCTCAGGCTAGTCTGCAGCGAAGGCGGCAGGTTGTAGCTGTGGATGCAGTCATCAGCGGCAGTAAGCACGGCGCGTTCCATGCAGTTTTCCAACTCACGGACGTTACCCGGCCAGTGATAGCTCATGAGCAAGTTGATCGCCGTTGTAGACAAACGGGCAACCTTCTTGCTGTAGCGCAAGTTCATCTTTTCGATGAAGTGTTCCGCCAGCAAGATAATATCGCTCTGGCGCTTTGCCAAATCCGGCATGGATATGGGGAAAATGTTCAGACGGTAGAACAAGTCCTCGCGGAACAGTTTCTTTTCCATCAGTTCTTCCAGGTTGCGGCTAGTTGCAGCCAGGAAGCGCACGTCGGAATGAAGTTCTTCATTGCTTCCCACGCGGCTGAAGGTCTTCTCCTGCAGGAAGCGCAACAGTTTCACCTGAGTCTGCATGGTAAGATCACCAATTTCGTCTAGGAAGAGCGTACCACCGTTTGCAGCTTCTGCGCGACCAATACGGCGATTCACGGCGCCCGTAAAGGCTCCCTTTTCGTGACCGAAGAGTTCGCTTTCCACCAGGTTTTCGGGAAGGGCGGCGCAGTTCAAGGTAATAAACGGCTTGTCCTTGCGGGCAGACAGATTCACGATGGCACGGGCAATCATTTCCTTACCGGTACCGCTTCCACCGCGGATCAAAACCGTAGCGTCGGACGGGGCCACCTGGCGGACCTGTTCGTACACAATCTGCATTTCGCGGCAGTTGCCCACCAGCTCCGTGGGATTGCCAGAAAGCATGTCACGTAGCTTCTGGTTTTCTTCCAGCAAGGCGGCGTGTTCAGAATGAACTTCCTGACATTCGTTGGCGGCATCACCGGTAATGTTTGCGATAATTTCAAGCAGAGCCACATCATGGTCCAGATCCGTAGTCACGTCCACAGGACGGTCCACGGAAAGAGTTCCAATAAGTTCCTCATCGTGAATCAGAGGCACGCAAATAAAAGCCACCTGGCTGTCATAGTTTCGAGAACCTGTACGGTTCAGGAACCTGGAATCCTTGCGCAGGTCGGGAATGACATGACTACGGCGAGTTTCCGCCACATGCCCAGTAATACCTTCACCAATGTGGTACTGGCCCAGCTGCTTTTCAGCCTCCGTCATGCCATGGGAGGCCTCGATTTTCAAGGTATCCCCAAAACGTAGCGTGAAGGTACCACGCAACATACCAAGTTCTGTATCCAGAATGGCAAGAACGTTGCTCAGCAGTTTTTCTGCATCACGTTCGTGAATAATGGCGGCACTGATCTTCTGAATGACCGAAATTTCTGGACCGATGGGCTGTTTCATAGAGGTGTCAGGTCGCGCTTTCGCGCTTTGAGGTTAGGTTTCTTTTTAAACGACACAAATGTTTTACATAAAATGTAAAACATTTGCATTAATCTACAAGTACTTATGCAATTTTCGTGCCAATTTTTACAGTTTTTCCTTGATGCGCTTCAGGGCAACCTTGGTCTGTTCGTGGTCGCCGAAAGCGGTCAGGCGGAAATAGCCTTCACCGCAGGGGCCAAAGCCACTACCCGGGGTCCCCACCACTTCGCATGTGCCAAGGAGGCGATCGAAGAAGTCGAAGGACTTTTCGCCTTCGGGCAACTTCCACCAGATGTAGGGAGCGTGTTCGCCACCAAACACGGTGTAGCCGGCGGCGGTGAGTTCGGTGCGGATCATGGCCGCGGTGTCCATGTAGCCCTTGATCACAGCCTTGGTCTGTTCCCAGCCTACGGGAGTGTAGATGGATTCGGCGGCGCGCTGAACCACGTAGTTCACGCCGTTAAACTTGGTGCACTGACGGCGATTCCACATGGCGCGGAGCTTGCCCAGTTCGTGAGGAACGATGGTGTAAGCGCAACGGACGCCGGTAAAGCCAGCAGTCTTACTGAAGCTGCGGAACTCGATAGCGCATGTGCGGGCGCCAGGGATTTCGTAAATGGAATGAGGCAGGGATTCATCCTGGATGTAGCAGTTGTAAGCACCATCGAAGAGAATCACAGCGCCAGTTTCGTTGGCGTAGTCCACAAACTTCTGGAGAGTTTCGCGGCTAAGCACGGTACCCGTCGGATTGTTGGGGCTGCACAGGTAAATCAGCTGCACCGGATTCTTGGGAAGGTCCGGCTGGAAATTGTTTTCGGCGGTAGAAGCCAGGTAGGTGACTTCAGAGAAGTGGCCATCGTCCTGCATAAAGCCGGTACGGCCAGCCATCACGTTGGAATCCAGATAGACAGGATAAACCGGGTCGGGAATGGCGATCTTTACGTCGGCAGCAAAAAGTTCCTGGATGTTGGCCACGTCGCACTTGGAACCGTCACTGACGAACACGTCGTCCGGATCCATTTCAACGCCGCGGGGAGTGTATTCGCCACGGATAATGGCTTCGCGCAGGAAGTCGTAACCCTGTTCCGGACCGTAACCGCGGAAGGTGCCCTTGCAGGCCATTTCGTCAACAGCCTTGTGCATAGCTTCAATAGCGGCAGGGATAATGGGAGTGGTCACGTCGCCGATACCCAGACGGATAATGTCGGCATTGGCGTGGGAGCCCTGGTATTCCTTGATCTTCTTGGCGATGGTAGAGAAAAGGTAGCTGCCAGGAAGACGATCGTAGTACGGGTTGATGATTGAATTATTCATAATTAGTATTGAGGTCGGGCTTCGCCCTTTGAGTAGTGAGCTCGTTCGCTTCGCTCACGTTGAGGTTTAACACTTGGCGCCTTCGGCGCGGTTCTTTAGCTCAGAGC
>JAZLHK010000010.1:0-14841 GCA_045616805.1 Fibrobacter sp. | reverse complement strand
GGACCTTTTCCTGCAGGTCCTTGCTGAGGGTCATGGGCGGCATGACGCTTGCGGAGTCCCCGGAGTGGATACCTGCGGGTTCCACGCGTTCCATGGTGGCGCCCACCACGGTGTGCTTGCCGTCGCTGATGCAGTCCACGTCAAGTTCGGTTGCGTCTTCCAGGAAGCGGTCGATAAGGATGGGCTTGCCTTCGCCGATGGCTGCAGCCTCTTCCACGAACTTGCGGAGGTACTTTTCCTTATAGACGATCACCATGCCGCGGCCGCCCAGCACGAAGCTGGGGCGCACGAGAACGGGGTAGCCGATTTCTTCGACGATGGCGAGGGCTTCTTCCACATTGTGGGCGATGCCGGAAGCGGCCTGCTTGATGCCCACCTTGTCAACCAGCTGCTTAAAGAAGTCGCGGTCTTCGGCAAGGTCGATATCCTCGGGGCTTGTACCCACCACATTGGCGCCGGCCTTCTTCAGGCGCATTGCAAGGTTCAGCGGAGTCTGTCCACCGAACTGAACGATAACGCCGTAGCAGTTTTCGCGTTCGTAGATGCCCATGACATCTTCGAGGGTCAGCGGTTCAAAGTAAAGCTTGTCGGAAGTGTCATAGTCCGTAGAAACGGTTGGAGGCTTCGCTTCTATCCCCAGGCTCGCCAAATGAAAATAAACAAGTTTATGTTCGCTTGGCTCGCTGCGTGGCTATCCGGGTTGCTCTCAACTTTTGGGCGTGGCGCAAGCGCACTCCCATGCGTCTCGGCAGTACGAACACAAGTGTTCGTGTTGCTCTCGACTTTAGGGCGTTCCCCCGGCTCCCGGAAAACGCGCAACAGAACCGCCGCCGGGGTCGGGCTATACTCGCTTCGCTCACCGAGCCGCGCTATGCGTGTCTCGGCCCATACGGGTAACTATCCCTAACGCGAACGCGTTGAATAAATGTTAAAATTCTAAAATGTAGTCCCAAACGCCGATTCCTCTGCGAAGACAGTTGACTTGGCTGCAGCAGATATGTATATTAGAGGTAGAGGATATCATCATGGATAAGGCCTATTTTAAAACTTTGCTTGATATGTTGAAGCAAACTCCGGCTAACAAGGCGGAGGCTATTAAGCAGTTGAAGCAGATTGGTATCTTGAACCGTAAGGGTGAGCTGGTTAAGGTAGCTCGCTAAATTTCCTGCATGCTTGAGTCTAGACCGAACCTTTACATCGGCTATCATGGCTGTAGCGAAAAACATGGTGAAGAATTTCTGCGGTTAGGAACTCGCAAGAAAATCCACATGAGCGAGGCCGATTATGAATGGCTTGGCAAAGGATTTTATATCTGGGAAAAATAATTTTACCAGGGCCTACGAATGGCGTGCCAAAGAGTACAAGACTACCGAAAAGCCTTTTGTTGTCGGTGTTATATACTCCCTAGATGAATGCCTTGACTTGACCGATTCCAAGTATTTGGATTTAGTTTCCCAGGCTCATACTAATTTGAAAGAATCTCTAGAAATAGCAGGTCTGTCGCTTCCTCGAAATGAGGAATTTAACAATCATAAGTCTGGTATCAGAGGCAAGCGGCTTTTGGATTTTGCTGTCTTGGAACGGCTGCACTATATAATGGATAATCCTAACAAGGAAAAGCAGTTTGAACCGTGGATTAACAACGGAACAGTTGTGAAACCCTTTGATACGGTTAGGTCGGCTTTCTTTGAAGGTAACCCGTCTTACCCAGGGTCCACATTTCAGGACAAGAACCACATTCAAATTTGCATACGAAATCCCAAGTGCATTAAGGGGTTCTTCCGTCCGCTGGATATGGATTGAAAAATCGTAGGAATTATGAGGCGAAATATAAAGCTCCCGATATAATCGGGAGCTCATGTATATTTTTATTTTTTCTTAGAGACCCAATCAGCGGGGATTTCTGTAAAGAAATCAACTTCGTAATCCGAACCAAAATTAATTACGGTAAAGCAAACAGGGTTTCCGTTAACGGTTCCTTTATAAAGGTGAAAAGGATCGTTTCTTTTTCCTTTTACGCATTCAAAAACACTGTCTGGTTTGGGTATGGTGATTTCATAGGATTCTGAACCATATTGACTGCCATCAAGATTTGTGGAAATTCCCAGCATGTATCCGCTTGAAACAATCAAGCTCTGGTTCATCATTATAGAGTTTGCCCGAAAGTTGCCCATGGTAAACTTGAATATGTCGCTTACGTCCATCTTTCTCTTGAATTTCCAATGCAGGCAAAAAAGGTTGAAACCATCGTCGGAAAGATCTTCCAAGATGCTGCACATAAGAGCTGAGTTTTCCTTACTGTGTTCTTCGTCACCAACGGAGAAACCTTTTTCGTCCATGTTTGTTCTGTTGTCACCTCTATGGGTGGTGAATTCGCAGTCGATGTCTTCGCCATTCTTTATGAGTTCTTTTATTTTATCCATTTTTATCTCCTTGTTAGAGTGATTGTTTTTTTAGTCGTTCGACTTCCTTAGTGGCGGAGTAAAGCTCCTGCAGTTTCTCTAGAGTTCCTGCGCACTGGCTCTTGTCCATACTGAATTTTGTTTTACAGCAGGGGCAGGTAAAGCCATCCCCGTAAAGGAAGTCTCCCAGGGTCATCTTGATTCTGATTTTCTGGCATACGGGGCAAAGGATTCCCGTAGGTTCGTTATAGTTTTTCTGTTGTTCCATTTCTATTCCACATAAAGTTTCTGTATTACCGTAACCTCGTCCTCGGTGGAGAACTTTAGTGTGCGTACGGTTCCCGGCTTATCGTTTTCATTTCCGCTGTAGGCCACAATGTAACGGATTTTGCCTTCGTCGTTGGTCAACATGGCGTTCCCACTACACCAACGTTTTCTGTTGCATGCAATCAGCACTCCGCAGTTCTCTTCAAATTCCACTTTGACAAGGGCGTTCTTCACGGGTTGTCCATTGAAATCTAGTAGGGTGAATTCGGTTTCCACATACTTGTCTTTCTTCAGCTTTATCAAGTGATCTTGATGCGAAAATTTTCCTATTGCGTAATTCTGAGTGTTAGAACCCATGAGTGCTAACAAGTTGCTTAGTCCTGCTGGAATGTCTGATTGTACCACCTTCATCTTTACGTTGATGTTTGCGTCAAGGTGTGGAGTGTTCTTATTGTTTTTGGAATCTCCCGACACTGGCGTCAGTGTGGCATTCAGTGTGTTTTTATCCTGCTGTTGATTCGAATCGATGACTTTAACCGAAAAGTCAAAATCTGCGTGATCCACATGCAGCAATGGTAACGGAACCAGCGAAAGCGTTGGAATCTTCACGACTCTGCGTTCAGTTTCACCGGATTCCCCGGTGGTGGTATAACTGAAGCTTGTCTCTTTCAATTTCCCAAAACAAGCTTCTTCGCCGTTCTTTCCCGGACCAGGTTCAAACCCAAACTCCCTGATGTACTCTAGGGATTTTCTCGCAGCCATAAAGTCGGCGTCGATTATCGCTTGGATTGGGAGACTGAAAATGTTTTTTAAAGTCGTTATTTGAGACAAAATCGCCTCCTGCTAGTCACTTAGTACAAATTCACCCGTTTCGGAATCTTTGCCCACGATCCAGTTATAGTTTTTCATACGGGCTTTCAGTTGCATCGTCTGAATGACGGATTCTGGTAGCCCCATAAGAATATCGTTGTCCACGATAACCTCCATATCGTCGATGGAAGTTTCTGTTTTCTCTCCATCTTCCACCGCAACATTTTCCATTATGCTAGCCGCACCTTGCCTAAGGATTGATTCCTGGTTCACGTCAGTTCCGAGAATTGACTGGAATTTTTTCGTCACGCTATCGAGGATATCTGTGCTTGATTTTTTCTTCTGTTGCTCTTGGTATATATGCCAGCTTATGTCCTCCACAAGTCGGCTTTCTATCTCCTTGACACTGGCGTTACTTGAACTGATTTTTCCCTGTACAGTTTCGTTTTGCATTACCTGGTCTATGGATCTTGTCACTTTTTGCCGGATGGAATAAAGTGATTCTGCCGGCGAATTTCCAAGGTCCGTATCCTGCGGAACCGTGCTTTTTCCTACGTCCTTGATAGCGTATTTCAAGGTAATGTCCACTTCCGATAGCGAGGCGTTCGGTAGCGAAAAATATTTCATGATATCGTCGTTTTTGTAACTATCGGCAAGAGCACGAGAACTCTTGTTGCTCTGGTGCTGCGCATTGTTCAGCGACGAAAGAATTGCGGAAATGACTTCGTTTAACTTAGGCATAGAATCCTGGAAAACCCAGAGTCAGGCATTTGCCGGACCTGGATTTTTTCTTGTGTGTCGTTATTTTTTAGTTCGCTTAGAATTGTCTTCAGACGAATCATTTTTTTCCGAATCATCTTTGTCCGATGTAAAGGGAGCCACCTTGATGGTCTTTGTGATTTCCTTGGAATCAATCGTTGCAGAAAGTGTCACGATTGCAGCCTCGAATGACTCTTTGGCTTGGAAGGTCAATGTATCGGTGCCATCTGCCAGAGTGACATTAGCTTTATCGTTGTCTTTATCGTTGTCTTTTTCATCAACGTTGACTGCGATACCAAGATATCCCTGTGTAACGTTAATATGTCCCTTTGGGTTTTCTTCATTCTTGTACTTAATTTCCGCCTTTACAGGTACATTCTTCACCAGCATGCCGTTGGAGTTCTTCACAGTTACGGTGACTGTTTCGGGAGCCTTGTCTGTGGGTGCAATAAAGTCCTTGTCCAGCTCAATCTTGCCATCTACGCCTGCGTTAGGAGTAACGGAACTGGACAAAATGTTCAGGACTGTTGCAAGACCGGCCGGCATGTCAGCCTGCTTTGCATGGACAGACACATCCTGGGTGTATTCCACAGAGTACTTGGATTCGGAAGTTGCCTTGGAGTCCTTCTTGCTGGAATAGTTTGCCTTGGCCTTTACGCTCAGACTAAAAGGACCCCAACCCACCTTGCCTTCGGCATCGCCGCCAGCGTCAATAGATTCGGACGAGGAATTTTCGGAACATTCCGAGGAGGAGGCGTTAAGCGATGCTTTGAACTGAATGCAGATATTGTCGATAACGATCATGGGAATCGGAACGATGGTGAGAATGGGTACGATGAGCTTGACATAGGAACCGTCCTTCTGATAAATGAAGGTAACGTTCACTGCACTCTTCTGGCCATCTTTGTTGGTGTTGAGACCCACCTGCTGGATAAATTCCCAGGAAGACTTTGCTGCCATGGCCTGAGCTGAAATTGCGGCCTGAAGCGGACCACCGATCAGGGCGCTATAATCGATGCCGTTCAGCATGTTTTTTACGGTAGTGGCCGGTGTAGAATCTACAGCCATATTGTACTCCTTGTTATTGGATTGATTCACTTTTGCGTTTATTCGTAAAAGCGTACCCTATATTCTAAAAACAAGGATGGGAGGCGTCAAAATTGACAAATGCCCTCATTTTGGGCAACCTTTGGGGTCAGATGTTGCCCATCATATGCCCATCGTAGATGCTGTTGTATAAACACTGTAATACAGAAAATTCTTTGTAAAAAATGTTAAACAAAGCAAGCTCGTTCAAAAGACTCTTGCTTGTTTAGATATCGCCTTTTACTTCGAAGGGCAGTTTGTTTTCTCGGACCACCGACTTGATGAATATGGTGATTGCTGCCGAGGCGGAAATCCCAGCCGATTTGCAGAATTCTTGAAACTGTTTCTTTGTGTCTTCGTCGATTCTTGTGCAGATTGTTGCCATAGGAGTTTTCTCTTGGGTAAAGAACCAAATTTATTAATGAAAAGCCCGAGATAAAAGGAATGTAAGTAAAAAAAAAAACTTTATGTAGTAATGATATTTTCTACTTTTTGTGCGTAAGTTTGTAATAAAAATGCAATAAGTCCAATTTTTGGGAAGGTTACTTATGAAATTCCATGGATTTACAAAAATTCTGTCGGTGCTGGCTATGCTAGTTTTGCCCACGGCTTTATTTGCCCAAACGGCATATCTTGACGAAAAAGGCTCTCTAAAAACACTAGAAGAATCTGCAACAGCGATTACTAGCTCTATGACAACCTGGAGTGCAGGCTGGTATGTTGTATCGGACAATGTAACAATTGATGAGCGCATCACGGTAAATGGTGATGTGCATTTGATATTAGCTGACGGAGCGACTCTTACTGCAAGCAAAGGAATCACAGTCAGTGCATCCGCTAACTTTAATGTATATGCCCAGTCTATGGCTGAAGCAACAATGGGTGAGCTTGTTGCTTCAGCTACCTCAGCAGATGAAACGTCTGCTGCTGGCATTGGTGGAGTGATGCAGCTTGATGCAGGAGAGGTTACAATTAATGGTGGAAAAATAAAAGCTGTAGGAAAAAACCAAAGTGCAGGTATCGGATCTGGTGCATTGGCTAGTGTAGGTACAATAACGATTAATGGCGGAATTGTTTATGCAAACGATAATGTGGGACGTGCTGCTGGTATTGGATCTGGAGTGCTCGGAATAGCTGGTATAATAAATTTGAATGGGGGCGTCATTTATTCCCAAGGTATTGGCGCTGGACAAAGCGGAAAAAATGTGCCTATTACGGTTAATATTTCTGATAAGGTGAAAAAAATTGTTGCTACTCCGACATTCAAAGGTATGTGTATAGGAAAAGGACAGTCTGCGTCAGGATCTGTAAATATTGTTTTCAAAAATTCAGAAAATGAAGTGACTGGCGATGAAAAAGATGCTGTCTTTTATGATTCTGGCGAAGGTGATGAGCGTATTATCCGTAGTAAAGCTATGAATCACAATGTCGTAATTTCAGATGATATCAAGACTGAAGTTGCTGCTAGTACTAAGTATGCGTTTACTGGGGAAACAGTTTCTTTGAATATTAGTGTTGCTGTTGATGCATCATCACTTCTTATAAATGGTGGTAGTGTTGCGTTGACTAATGCAGAAGATGGCTTATACACCTTTGTTATGCCTGATGGTGATGCTAAAGTATCAGCTGGAACAATAGATACATATTCTGTCAAAATACCAGAGCAAATGGAAATTGTTAGCACATCCAATCCTGCAGATGGTGACGGTAAATATATTTCGGGAACAATAGTTGAGTTTAGACTCATGTTTCCTTATACAACAACTGATGTTTCTGATGGTACAAATACGTTGGTCGCAGCAAATGGTATATATAGTGTGACTGTTGGGACATCTGATATAAATGTTACAGCAACTATAGAACATAACAGTTTAATTGATTTGTCTGAAGCTCCTAATAATTTCATTGCTGTAGATGGACTTGTATTTAGCGGTTCAACCCAATATACAGTGATGGTTGCTGATAAGGCTAATATTACTCTTTCTGGAGCAACAATCAATGGCGGAATTATCTGTGATGGCTCTGCCACAATTACGCTTGTCGGTACGAACAACGTGAGAGGCGCTATGAATATGGCTGGTATCCAGGTTGGTGGCGAAGGAACAACCCTAACTATTAGGGGAAATGGTTTTTTGAACGCATCGGGAGATAATCGATCTGCAGGGATTGGTTTAAGTCGTGCTTGGAATCCTGAAAGTGATGTTGTTGGTGGCGATATCGTCATCGAGGGCGGAACAATCACAGCCATCGGTGGTTCTGAGTGGGGCGCAGGCATCGGAACGGGTGTTATCAGGGGCGAATTGGACGAAGGTCGCGGAAAAAATGTACGAGTCGGCAACATCACGATCAAGGGCGGAGTGGTAAAGGTGATAGGCGGTGAGGATGCTGATGGCATTGGTACGGGTTATACATATTATGGTTCTAAGAATGAAATTGGTATGGTAACCATTTACGATACTGCTGAGTTTGTTGACGCATCTAGCATTATTGATGGTGTGGTGTACAAGCATATTGATGGTGAATCGGAGACTGATGTGTCTGCAAACCCAGATCCATTCTTCCATATAGATGCCAATGGTGACCGTCGGTTTATTTTGCCGATAGCAGAGGTTGCCGATGTCACATATACTGGCAAAGAAATTACTCCGAGCCTCATCAATATTAAAGAAGGTACCGACTATGAGTATTCATATACCAACAATAAAAATGTTGGCACCGCAACTGTAACTGTTACTTTCCTTGGCGAATATGACTGGGTCAAGCCTGTTTCAAAATCCTTTAATATCACGAAGGCTACGCCTACAGTTGAACCCCCGACTTCTGCCAATCCGAAGTTCGCTGGTAATTGCGTAGAACTTGTTAACCCCGGAATTACAGACTTTGGGGTGATTCTCTATAGCATCAAAGAAGATGAGGGATACTCATCCGATATTCCTTGCGCTGATGCTGCAGGCAATTATACGGTTTACTATAAGGTCGAGGAAAGCGATAACTGGTTTGGCGTGGAGGAACAGTCTGTCGATGTGACTGTTGAGTTGGCTAAGTTCAAGGTTACCTATGTTGATGAAGATGGTAGCGAAATTAGTTCAACCGATTATCAGTATGGTACGCCAACTACGCTGCTTGTTCCTACTCGCGAGGGGTATGCCTTTGTGGGTTGGTACAAAAGTGCTGACTTCTTTGGCGAAGCCGTGGCTTCCATTGCAGACGACGCTACCGGAGCATTGACCTTCTATGCCAAGTGGCAGGAACTTCCGACTCTGGTGAATAAGGGCACCGTCAGTGAATGTTTCGAAATCTCCAGCGTTAATCAGCTGTATAGCTTTGCGGCCCTTGTGAATGGAGTTATCACGGCATCACAACTCCCCAGTGGTTATCCGGTTGGTTCAAACATCTGTGGCAAGCTGGCGAATGAAATTGTGGTGAACGAAAATGTGCTGGATGACGAAGGCAAACTGAATACGGTGACCGAAGGCGGATTCAGGACCTGGACTCCCATTGGAAACAGCAGTAAACAATATACAGGAACTTTCGATGGGCAAGGCTTTGCTATCAAGGGACTGTATTTCAATGAAGGATCAAAAGATAGTGTAGGTTTGTTTGGGTATGTAGGTTCTGACGGAAAGGTTGAGAATGTAGGTGTTGAGGATTCCTACATCCGAGGTTTAAACGTTGTCGGTGGCGTAGCTGGATATAATCAAGGTTCCATTGCAAACAGCTACAATAGCAGTTCTGTTGCTGGCGGCGATAATTATGTCGGTGGCGTTGCTGGAATCAATGTAGGTTCCATCGCAAACAGCTACAATAGCGGTTCTGTCACTGGCGGCAATATTTTTGTAGGTAGCGTTACCGGAATCAACGATGGTTCCATCAAGAACTGCTTTGCAAAGTCTGGATCACCGATTGGCCTTGTCAGTCCAGCAGGTGTTGCCTTTAGGGACGAAACTGAATTCCATGACGGTACCGTCGCAATACTTCTCCACAATGGAACGAATGGCTACGTCTGGGGGCAGAATGTTGGCACGGACGCTTATCCTGTTCTTTCCAACACTTATGATGCAGAAGGAAATCTGCAGCCTGGCGTAGTGAAATTCAATCTTGAATATGTTCTGAACGAAGGTTCTAACGCAGCTAATGCCGCAAGTACACATTCCTACGGAACCGAAACTGAGCTGCCGATCCCCACCCGCGAAGGTTATGCCTTTGCTGGCTGGTATGAAAATGAGGACTTCTCTGGTGACGCTGTCAAAACCATCGCCGCCGCCGCTCAGATTTCTGCAACAGCGCAAACCGTTGGCGAAAACACCATCTGGACAAAGAAATATTACGCCAAGTGGAGTTTTGCCTATACCATTACATACGAGTTGAATGGTAAGGATGCTATAAACTCGGATGTGGATAATTCCGCAAATCCTTCGGTTTACCTTGAGGGTGTAGAACTTTCACTTGCTATTCCTACCCGCGAAGGCTATGGCTTTGTTGGTTGGTACAACAGTGCTGACTTCTCTGGAGAACCAGTGTCCTCCATCGCAGCCGACGCCTCCGGAGCAAAGACTTTCTATGCTAGGTGGCAAAAAATTCCTGTGCTGGCTGGTAATCAGTGCTACGAAATTTCTAATGTAGAACAATTGTACGGCTTTGCCGCCCTTGTGAACGGAACTGTTAGCGTTCCAGCCGACATGCCTTCTGGAGTAAGTATTTGCGGCAGGCTGACGAAAAACATCTATGTGAACGGCAGTGCAACAAATCCATTGCAGTCTCAGTTGGTAAAGGATGCTGATGGTAATGTGACCAACGGAACTAGCTTTAGGACCTGGACTCTCATTGGAAACAGCAGTAAACGATATACAGGAACTTTCGATGGGCAAGGCTTTGCTATCAAGGGACTGTATTTCAATGATGAATCAGAAAAAAATGTCGGTTTGTTTGGGTATGTAGGTTCTGACGGAAAGGTTGAGAATGTTGGCGTTGAGGATTCCTACTTCCGAGGACAAAACAATGTCGGCGGCGTGACAGGATTCAACGGAGGTTCCGTCACGAACTGCTACAACAGCGGTTCCGTGAATGCTACAGATGAATACTCCTATGTAGGCGGCGTGACAGGATTCAACGAAGGTTCCATCACGAACTGCTACAACAGCGGTTCCGTGAATACTACAGGTGAATACGATGTCGGCGGCGTGACAGGATCCAACGAAGGTTCCGTCACAAACTGCTACAACAGCGGTTCCGTGAATACTACAGATAAATACTCCAATGTAGGTGGCGTGACAGGTTTCAACGACGGTTCTGTCACAAACAGTTTTGCAAAGACCGGTTCTGCAGAAAATCTGATTGTCCTAGACTTTGGGAATTCTTTTGGATCCGGCTTCAAAACTGGAGAAGAATTTTCTAATGGTACTGTTGCAGCCCTTCTCCACAATGGAATTGACGGTTCTGTCTGGGGCCAGAATCTTGCCGATGAAATTTCTTACCCTGATTTCAGCGGAAAGATTGAATTCAACTACGGTTCCATCGTGATTGCTGCCGACAAGTCCAAGGCGACGATTCTCGGTAATTCCACGGAAACAGCAAATGTGCCTAATCCGGTGGAAGTGAACTCTGTTGAATTTGAACGCACTTTCGTGGCTAGCCCTGAAGGCCTGAACATCGCCAATACCATTGTGCTGCCCTTCTCCACCAACGAAGGTACAACGGCCAATGCAGACTTCTACGCCTTTACGGGCGTAACTGTGGAAGACGGTGTCTATACAGCCGAATTCAGAACGGAAGTCAAGGTTGCCGCCCTGGAAGCCGGCGTTCCCTACGCCGTCATCCTAAAGGAAGAAGCTACGAATCTGAACATGACCTTGGGTTCTCCTGTTTCCGTGCAGACCGCTGAATTGAACAACCCCAAGGTGGGCGATTGGGAATTCTCAGGCTCCTACGCCAACAGATATTGGGAAAACGGTTGCACCGCCCTGGAATGCGTCTATGGCTTCGCCGCCGCCGATGATGTAGATGGCATCTACAAGGCCGGTGACTTCGTGAAGGGCGGTTCTGACGTGAGCGTCAAGCCCATGCGCGCTGTGCTCAGTAGAACCTCAGATCAGTCTAACTCCGGCAACGGAATGCTGCGTGCTCCGGCATACCGCGGCGTATCCAGAGCTATCGCAGAAGATGTGCCCGAAGTGATCGCAGTCCTGTTCGGCAATGCCGATGGCGAAGTCACCTTTGTGGGCCAGATGAACACCCGCACCGGCAATATAACCCTTGAAAAGGCTGACCGCTGGTTTGACATGAAGGGCCGTCGCCTCAACGGCAAGCCCACTGTCAAGGGGACCTACTACAACAACGGCAAGAAAGTGATTATCAAATAAGGCGACAGGAAAATGCAAAAAAAGTCAACCGACAGAAAATCTTACGCAAAACCCTGCATGAAGGTGGTGACGCTGAAGCACCGCACAAGCCTCTTGCAGGCCAGTATGAATCATGGAGAATTTACCCTGGATGGATTCCAGGAGGAAAATGAAAATGTTTAAGACCAAAGAAACAAAAATGCAGATGAATAAAAAGAAGGAATACGTACAGCCCAAACTCAAGGTCATCAAGCTGAAGCAGCGGGCAAGCCTGCTGTCGGGAAGTGGTGACCCTGACGTTATCACTCCCTGCTTCGGCAGCCAGTGCTCTCAAGATTAAGACAAAACCCTGCAGAATGCAGAGTGTTTTTTTGCGGATTAGTGGAAATATTGTTATATTCGTAGTATGTTGAACAAGTATAAAATCCCATATATAAACATGTGCATCAGGCTTTTTGCCAAGCGTTTTCAGCTTACCCTGCAGGTGGCGGCTGAATACCTGTGCCAGTTTAAGGGGATTCGTTTTCTTGACGAACATTACGCAGTGGAACATCTTCTCCCAACGGACGAGGCCCTTGACGACCTGGTTTTCATCTGCAAGCGAAACGGGGGTACAATCGGATGATCCTATATCATGGAACCAATTGATTTTTCAATTGACCTGGAGACGGCCTTTAACTTTGTTTATAAGTCGAAGATTTTTGACTCGTTGAACAAGCCGGAAACAGGCTTGCGTGCTCGTAGTGCCTTATACATTTATGAAATCCTTCGGGACGAGTATATTTCACAAAATGCATAAAAGTCCTTCCGACCAAAATCGGAGGGAGTTTTTTTGCGGATTTTAGGGTGGGTGCTTGACAAAGGTCCTGCGGAAAACTATATTAAGTAGAGCAACAGGGTGGTAGGTCGTCACCTGAGAAAAAAAAGAAAGGCCGACTAGATGAAACAGGGTGGTAGGTCGCCACCTGAGAAAAAAAGAAAGGCCAACTAGATGTGCCGGAGTAAAATCCGGCATTTCTTGTAAGGAGGAAAAAGTGATTAACATTGTTGTACTGACGCCCGCATTTTACGCAAAGCATGTATCGGATTCCGAAATTCTTTGCAAGCAGCAGCGCCCCTACCTAACGTTAATAATAGAGGCCTTTGGAAAAAAGTTTGCTGTTCCTTTTAGGACAAATGCTCATAAACCAAAAAAACGAAAAGGCGTTCCTCAATCCGTATATTTTTTCGGATCATCCGGCCGTTCCGAATTAAGCAATGAACAAAAAGTTCCTGCACTAGATTTTTGCAAGGCTGTTGTAATTGTAGATGAAGATGTTGGTCTTCCTGCGTCTATTGATAAACGGGAGTTCCAAGAGCTTAATTCAAATTACACTAGAATTGTGGAAATGTTCAAAAGATACTATGAGTTTTACATAGCATCAAAAGATGATGCTAACTTGAAGGATCTTCCCGAAATAAAATATTCGGCCTTACAGTATTTTGTCTGAGTGCTATGGATTTTTCCCGATACGATAATTTTTTCCTTCTGTTGCGTATTGCCCTTGGGTGTCCGGGGGCAAGTGCTGGCGTGTTTCCGCAACTGTCTGCGGAAGAGTGGGAACGCATTTACAACGAGGCGGATCGGCAGACTCTTCTGGGGCTTGCTTTTGACGGGGTGATGAAGTTGCCTCAGGAGCTGCGCCCTCCCATGGAACTGATGTTCCAGTGGGCCAGCGAGGCGGAATCCTTTAGTGGCTTGAACAAGATTTTGAATGAGGAAGCGGCGAGGCTTACAAGCTTTTTCCGGGGGCATGGCAGAAGTTGTGCCATTTTGAAAGGCCAGGCCAATGCCCGCCTTTACCCGAATCCGCTTTGTCGGCAGCCGGGAGACATTGACATCTGGGTTTCCGGCGGGAAAAAGAGCGTCGTGGGTTTGCTGCGGGAAACTGATCTATTGAATCAGGTGACGAAACCTACGCACCACACCCACATGAAAAATGACCGTGGAATTGATGTGGAAGTTCATTTCCGCACGTCTTCGGGCAATTACAATCCGTTTGCGAAAAGGTGGCTGCTGAAATATCTGGACAGGGAAATCCTGAACTCGGTGGAAGTTCCCGAAGGATTCCGCGCCCATTCCATAAAATTTGCGCTGGCCATGCAGCTGTCGCACATCTATCGTCATTTTTTTTCCAGTGGAGTGGGGTTTCGGCAGATTGTAGATTATTACGTGTTGCTTAGGCATTCCAGCGAAAGTGATCGCCACGAACTGAAGGCGAACCTCTCCCGCTTTGGACTGCGGAAAATTGCGGGGGCCCTCATGTGGCTGCTTCGTGAAGTGTTCTGTCTTGACGAAAATTTGATGCTCTGTAAGTCTGATGAATTTCGCGGGCGATGGCTCCTGCGGGAAATCCTGCAGGGTGGCAACTTTGGTCGCCATGTAGGAGGCGGTCGCCTCAAATGGCTCTACTGGTGGTTTGGCAAACGCAAAAAATCCTTAAGTTACTGGCGCTTCGATTTGGCGGAAACCTTCTGGGCGGAAGTTGATTACTTGGAAAATGTCGTGAAAAGAACTTCGGTTCGAATTCGTTTGCGCAAGCTTTCCCTTAGGGATGTGAAGTTCTGACAATGCTTTTGCGTTAGGCCCCGCAGCCCGTATGGGGTCGGACTCGCGCGGCACTTGCCTTGTGCAGTTGCACAGAGCGCGAGGCTGAACGACAAAAAGACCGAACTGGATTTTTCCAGTTCGGTCTTTTTATAGCGCAAGAGGGCCGGCCCGTAAGGGCAACGCCCTGGATCCTTCGCTCCGCTCAGGATGACACGTGGATTGCAGCCAGATCCTTCGCTTCGCTCAGGATGACACGCTAGCGTGTCACTTCACGATATGTCTATGATATTCCTGCAGGCTGCAAACCTCAAATCTACCGTAGTCGTGCTTGTCCATGAGGCCTTCGACGGTGGAGGTGAGGGCGGCGATGGTGGTGGTGATAGGCACGCCGCTGACCACTGCCTTGCTGCGCATCTGGATTTCATCGACCATGGCTTCGGCACCGGTTTCGCTGGTGTTCACGATCCACTGGACTTCCTTGTCGTGGATGAGGTCCAGCAGGTTCGGGCGGCCGCGGGAAATGCGGAACACGGCACGGGTCTTGATGCCTTCGTTGTAGAGCATGGTGGAGGTGCCGCGGGTGGCGTAG
>JAZLHK010000009.1:0-71414 GCA_045616805.1 Fibrobacter sp. | reverse complement strand
CCCAAAAAAATCCTCCCCCCCATTTGTTGTAAGGCTTCGCAACGTTTTTTAGGGAAAATCCTTTGGTTTTTCCCCTTTTTCGTATATAATTAGACTAGGAAAAACTCAAAAAAAGGATGTGTGTATGAAGTTTTCCAAGTTGATGCGTGCCGCATTTGTGGGCACCGCAGTTTTTGGGCTGGCTGCAGGTAATGCCCTGGCAGCCGAAGAAACCCTCCGTAGCCTGGCAGAAGAACGTGGCCGTTATATTGGCGCCATACTGAATTCGGAATGGTTCAATAATGGACTTGGTGGTGATGCTGCCGCCTATGAACAAATCCATAGTGGCCAGTTTAACGCCGTCGTTGCCGAAAACGAAATGAAGTTCGACGCAACTGAACCTAACCGCAACCAGTTCAACTACACCAAGGGCGACAAACTGGTGACCTATGCTAAACAGAACGGCATGCGCGTTCGCGGTCATGCCCTGGCCTGGCACAGTCAGGTTCCGGGTTGGGTTAGCAACGGCAACTTCAGCAAGCAGGAACTCCTCGGCATTCTCAAGAACCATATCGACAGCGTGGTGACCCACTACAAGGGTGATGTCCATGAATGGGACGTGGTAAACGAAGCCATTAATGACGATAATAACCATGGCTGGCGTTCCCAGGGATCCATCTGGTACCAGACCATTGGCCCGGAATTCATTGACTCTGCTTTCGTGTGGGCACATGCCGCCGACCCCGATGCAGAACTCTGCTACAACGACTACGCCATTGAATGGGGTACCAATAGCGGTTCCAAGGCGGGCTTTTTGCTGGAGCAGGTGGACAAGTGGCTGGCGGCCGGCATTCCCATCACTTGCATTGGAACCCAGACCCATATCGAGGACGCTCATACCAGTACACCTCAGAACATCAGGAATCTGGCCAAGGAACTCAAGAAGCGTGGGCTTCGCCTGAATATTACCGAACTGGATATCGGCTTTCCTAATGGCAAGAAGGGCCAGTTGACAGCCGCTGATTATGCTGCCCAGGGACATCTGTATCGTCAGTTCATGGATGTGTTCCTTGAAGCCGACAATATGGGTGAGTTCATGATCTGGGGTGTTTCTGATAAGTACAGCTGGTTGGATACCCAGCAGGGCAAGTTCGATGGCCTTATCTACGACCGCGAATTCAACAAGAAGCCCGCCTATGATAGCCTGATGGCAAGCCTTAAGGCTCACAGCGTCGAATCTGTGAAGCCGGCTGGCTATGGTCAGGAAATCACCTTTGATCCCGATGCCGGCGGAACCACAACCTTCGGCAAGGGTTCCTATGTTATCGTTGACTATGCTACGGATCCTGCGACCCGCGGGAGCTGGGACGGCGACGTGGAAGCTGGCAAGCCTGCATTCGTAAGTGTTACGGAAGGCTATAGCCTGCCCATGGCTGGCTGCGACCAGAACGACTGCGGCTATCAGCATGCTATCTACACTCTGCCCGACGATGTGGTTTCCAAGAAGGTGCTCAGCCTTTGTGAAAATCTCATGGTCACCATGAAGACCGCCGCTGATTCTACTGAATACGTGAACATCGGCTTCAGTGAACCCTGGAAGTCCCTGCAGTATGGCAATGCTGCCAAGCTGGGCGAGTTTGCAGCTGTGTCGGTGCCGCTGGATTCCGTGCGCGCCAATGATGCCGAACCGACTCAGCTGACCTTCAACAGCAACGGCAAGGGATTTAATTTGTTGAAAATTGAAGCCGTGGGCTGTCCCGATGACATGTCTCGCGACGGATCCGCTTCCGCTGTTGATCCTTCTGTTGATCCCTCGGCGATCAAGACTGTTGCAGCCACAACGCTAAACTTTAGCGTTGCTGGAAAACTGCTTGTGGTGAATGCTACGGCCGATGTTAGTTTGTTTGATATGCAGGGTCGCCCGGTATTTAGCGCTCGTAACGTCCGCAGCGCAGTGAACCTGGCTAACATCCCAAATGGAAACTATATCGTCCGCATGTCGAATGGCTCTCAGAACCTCATCAGGCGTGTGGTACTGAAATGACGCCGTTCGCGGCCCCGTCCTGCGCCATTTGGAACCCTCTAAAAGCGTCATGGCGGACTTGATTCGCCATCTCACTACAACTTGGACTATAAATAATGAACTTTTTTCTATGTAAACACGTTTTTACCGGAAAAAATTATCTATATATACAACGTCAAAATCACCAGTAACATGGCCATTTTGAGTAAAAAAGAGACTTTTGTCACATTTTAGCTGTCGTCATGACAAAAAAATGACAAAACTTTGACAAAAGTATTGCTTTTTGAAAAAAATGTGTGTATATTATTGATGTAACCGGGCAATTCCGCCCAAAAGAATGTGTAACAAACAACAAGGAGTACACTATGAAGAAGCAAGGTTTTACCCTTATTGAATTGATGGTCGTGATCGTTATCATGGGCATCCTGGCCGCTGTTGCAGTACCTAAGCTGTTCGGCATGATCGCAAAGTCCAAGGCATCTGAAGTTGGCCCCGCTGCTGGTACCTACGTGAAGTTGCAGGACGCTTTTGCTGCAGAACGTAACGCAGCAGGTGGTTGGAAACTAATCGGCTACTCCATCCCCGCATCCAACAACTTTAATTATCGGGGCGCTCTTGCAGAAGGCAACACCGTTGAGCTGAGTTCTCTGAGCAACAACGTTGGTTGGCAGGCTCAAAACAAGGTTGCTTTGAACGATTGTGCCGCAAATAGTTGCTACTGGGATGTCGCTCTTAAGAACGGTTCCGTTGGTGGCCAGATTAAGTACGCTGCTTGCCTTACCGCAAACGGGGCTCCGCTGACCGCAAACTTTACCGCAATTAGCACTCCGGGCGAAACTTGTACAGTTAGCACTTCTGCAGTGACTACCGCGCAGTAATCCAATTTTTAGATATAGGCTAAATTAAGAAAGACTCCCCGATGGGGAGTCCTTCTTAATTTTAAGAACCTTGACTAGCTACTAGTGACCAATAGTCTCAAAGCTCGGAGTGAGAGCCAAACATTCCGCTGTATTTGCAGTGTTTGCTGCAACAGAGGTGAAGGTTACGTCACTTGCGTTAGAAGTGTTTGCAGAAACCTTAACAACCCAGTGAGCTGCAGCGGTTGCGTCGGTTGCGGCAGCGGTGGTCACAACAGTACCAGCCTGGCAATTGTTGAGAGTGACTCGGTTATCTGCTGCAAAACCAATTACATCAGTAGAGTTCTGAGAAGTGGTATTGTGAGCAACGCCTTCACCATAGTTGAAGTTAGTGGTCTGACCGTTATTCGGAGCGGCATAGCCAATCAGAGTCCAACCAGCAATCTGGTTATTTTCAGAGAAGTATGCCTGCTGCATCTTCACGTAGTAATAAGTTGTCTATTCTTGCATATCCGCTTTCAAAAAATCCTTTAAAACAACGAAGTTTTCGGAATTTTAATTGAAGCCTTCTGCATTTCCTTGAAAGTATGCCGAAGTTTACATGTTTTTTTGTTGACAAATTTAAAGTCTGATTTTATATTTGTCGAAATAATAGGTGAGATATGGTTTACGCACACCGGACAATCGAAAATAGCATCAAGAAAATCAGCCGCAATTTTCCTGTGGTATTGATTACTGGGCCACGGCAAGTCGGTAAAACGACAGTTTTAAAGGAATGTGACAAGTCCAGGAAATATGTTTCTTTGGATGACGTAAACCTTCGATTGCTGGCAAAGGAGTCCCCTGAACTATTTTTGGACCGCTTTGCCCCTCCTGTACTGATTGATGAAATCCAATACGCTCCAGAGCTTTTGCCTTATATCAAAATCATTGCTGACGAAAAGCAGGAAGACGGTTTGTTTTGGCTTACCGGATCTCAACAATTCCAATTGATGCGCGGTGTAACGGAGTCGCTTGCCGGGAGAATAGGAATTGTAGAGCTCCAAGGATTTTCCATTGCGGAACGTACCGGAAATTTTAAAAAAGCCCCGTTTTCAACAACATCGCTCAAGGAACAAAAGTCACTCACCCTTACTGAATGTTACGACATGATTTGGCGAGGCTGTTACCCTAAAATGGTAACGCGCGAAGACATGGATTGGGATACATTCTACAAATCGTATGTAACAACCTACATTGAGCGCGATGTGCGTGACCTTGTTTCTATTGGCGACGAGATGCAATTTTACAAGTTCATCCGGGCAGCAGCAGCCCGTAGCGGACAAATGCTAGATTACACCGACATTTCAAAGGATGTTGGGGTTTCTGTGCCTACCGTTAAATCCTGGGTTTCCATCTTGAAAAATTCAGGCCTTGTATTTTTGCTCGAACCTTATTCCAAAAATATAACTAAGCGAATCGTGAAGACCCCCAAGCTTTATTTTTGGGATACCGGCCTAGTTTGCTACCTTACCGGCTGGCTATCTCCAGAAGCTGCGGAAGCGGGTGCCCAGAACGGCGCTTTGTTCGAGAACTTCGCCATTGCCGAAATTCTAAAAAGCTACATGCACAACGGCAAGCGTTGCTCAGCTTATTTCTATCGTGACCAACAAAAAAAAGAGATCGATTTAATCATCGATGAAAACGGAATTCTGTACCCGATAGAGTTCAAGAAGTCATCATCGCCAAAGAAAGACGATACTAAAAATTTTTCTGTACTGGAATCACTTAATACAGGAAAGGGCGCGGTCGTGTGTCTGTCCTCAACTTACTTTCCGCTAACCGAAAATGTTGATGCTGTGCCGGTAAGCTACATTTAATCTCAGCAGTGATATTTTTTGCAGGGACCGACAATCCAAAAAGGATTGTCCAAACCGGATAATGATTGCAGCAACCTACGTGAAGTTGCAGGAAGCTTATTTCTCTGAAAGTAACGCCATTGGTGGTTGGACCATGATTGGTTATAAGGCTCCTGCAGCATCCAGTGCAGCTGACTCTATTTCTACCAGTGGTTCCAACTTTGACTACTCTCAGCAGGGCTCTTACACTAATGGTACTATCACCACCGCAAGCGCAACCGCTCTGTGGCAGGCCAAGAACAAGGTTGTTCTTAACGATTGTGCTGTGAGTGATGCAAACGTATGGCAGATTAAGGGCACCATTTCTAGCGCTCTTGTAACCTTCAGTGCATCCACCTCCTCTATTTGCACTCCGCTTACCCCGACATTCAGCAAAATCGGTCAGTAATCTGGTCAAACGAATCTATACAAAAAGGACTCCCATACGGGAGCCCTTTTTTACATTTTTTTTGCTGTTAGGTTACTTGCCGATCTTATCAAAAGACGGAGTCAAAGCCTGGCAGTCCGTATCGGTCGGAAGAACTGCAGTGAAAGTAGCTTCGCCAGCGTTAGTTGTGGATGCGGCAACGGAAATGGACCAAACAGATTCATTATCACAATCATTCAACTTGACTCGGCTCTTTGCCTGCCATGCGTTGGTGATAGCAGTAGAAGACAGTGCTACTGTATTTTCGTTCCAGGTCCTAGTTGCTTCAGTATAGTCAAAGTTTGTTGTCAAGTTTGCCTGACCCGGAGTAGAGTAGCCGATAATCTTGTAGTTACCGAGAACAACACCTGCTTCGGAAATGTAAGCCTGCTCCAACTTCACGTATTCTCAAGTACTTTTCGTAGGCTTGTATTTGTTGTGTTGACTTTATTGTTTGTGTTTTTAATGTTTGCGTCAGCTCGGAATGTTCCGGGTTAAACTGGAGGCTATATGCTTTTTTATGATGCTGCAATTGAAGATTTGAAGAATAATCCTGGTGAATTGACTGAGGCGACAATCAGGACGTATCAATGGAACTTGCGAAAGATTCGTGACTTTATGCCGGAGATGGAATGTAATTCCATAGATGAAAAGATGATTCGTGATTTTAAGGTTCATCTGCAGGAGAAGGGGAACAAGCCTGCGACTGTGACAAAGGCGTTGTCGGTATTTCGGATTTTTGTCAACCGCTTGCGTAAGGAGGGACTAATTGAAAACGATCCCTTTGTGGGTGTGAAAATCGGCCGAGTCTATACGCGCCGTGGCTTTCTGACAACGCGAGAACTGAAGCAGCTTTACCTGAATTTTACGGACAATAAGTACAAATTAACAGAGAAAGAACAAGAGTGTGTTCGGGTGTTTTTGTTTAGCTGTTTTACGGGGCTGCGCTATAGTGATCTGTGTTCGCTTTCTGCAAATGAAATCTACGACTGGAAAATTCGTAAACAGACCCGTAAGACGGGGGAGGAGGTGTATATTCCGATTCCTGTTCAGGCGCGGCTGCTGCTTCCTACGAAGTTAAAGGGCGAGGAACCTGTGTTCCATGTGGTAGAAAACTGTACTTTCAATCGCAGGCTCCGCAAGGCTGCCAAAAAGCTGGGATTTCCCAAGTACCTTCATTGTCATTTGGCTCGACATACATTTGCTACGACCTGTATTTCCTTGGGCATTCCGTTGCCTGCCACAAGTAAACTGCTCGGCCATAGAAATTTGGATACGACCTTGATCTACGCCAAATACGTGGATACATTCTTGGATAAGGAAATGAGAAAGTTTAATAGATTGTAATCTGGGGTATTTCTGTGCGCACTATCTAAGAAAAATTTGCTAAGATACTTGCGCATTCTCTTTATTTTTGATATATTTATACTTGCGCACTCTTGGACCTTAAAATATTATGGCCTTCAAAAGAAAAATCTATTCCAAGCTGCTTGAGTGGAAAAACACCACCCAGGGGAAAAAAGCCCTGCTCATCGAGGGAGCGAGGCGTATCGGTAAATCCACCATTGCCGAAGAATTCGCCAAGCACGAATACAAATCCTACATCCTTATCGACTTCAACGATGTTTCTGATGCTGTAATCAACGCTTTCAACAACCTTCTGGGTGACCTGGATACATTTTTCATGGTGCTTGCCACCGAATACGGCGTAGAACTTTTCAATAGGGAATCCCTGATCATCTTTGATGAGGTGCAGCGCTTTCCAAAGGCTAGGCAATCCATAAAGAAACTCGTAAAGGACGGGCGCTACGACTACCTCGAAACGGGCTCGCTAATTTCCATACAGCAGAACGTAAAGGACATCACGATTCCTTCCGAAGAACGCGCCATGGACATGCACCCCATGGACTTTGAGGAGTTTTGCGATGCGCTTGGCGAATCCATGCTGGTCAAATACATCAAGGATTGCTTTGCAAAGAAAATCCCCCTAGAAAGAGGTCTTCACGAAAAAGCTATGCTCATTTTCAGGGAGTACATTCTCGTTGGCGGCATGCCCCAGAGCGTCGCGGCGTTTCTTGAAAAGCGGTCCTTCCAAAGGAGCGACGAAGAAAAACGTGATATCCTGAAGCTGTATCGCGACGACATCATGAAAATCGAAGACCGTTACCAATCCCGCGTACTGGCAATTTTCGACCAGATTCCGGCATTCCTCTCGCAGCACGAAAAACGCGTCGTCTTCAGCGAAATCCAGGCAGGCTCCTACTTCGCACAATACTCAGACACCTTCTTCTGGCTCGGCAATTCTAGAATCGTCAACGAATGCTTTAACTGCACAGACCCAAATATTGGACTGACACTTAACGAAGAAAGAGCCTACATAAAATGCTACATGGGCGACACTGGTCTCCTAGTTAGCCACGCCTTTAGCGAAAACTCCATAACCGAAAACGAACTTTACAAGCAAATCCTTAATGGAAAGCTCAACCTGAACGAAGGCATGCTGTACGAGAACGCCATAGCGCAAATGCTGCGCGCAAACGGACACAAGGCATTTTTCTACACCCACTACAACGAAGAAAAGCACCGAAACGACATCGAGATCGACTTTATCATAACCGACAACAACAAGGTGAACTTCAAGATTTTCCCCATTGAAGTCAAGTCGGGCAAGCGGTACAAATACGAATCGTTGACAAGATTCTGCGAAAAGTTCCGCAATCGAATCGGCGAGGCGTACATTATACACCCAAAGAATCTCGAAGTCAAGGACGACGGGATAATTTGTCTGCCCGCCTACATGGCCATGTGTTTGTAAGAGTGTCTCTGATTTAAGGAACGTAAAAGATTTTTGACTATGAACAAACGAATCAAGGTATGTCAGGTTCTCCACGGTATTGTGGGTGGTGGCTCGGAGCAGGTGGTTCTGAACTACTGTTCTCGCATGAGTGATATACATTTTGATTTGCTTTATCAGTATGAACCGAATCCGCAGATTTTGGAGCGCTTCAATGAGGGTGGAATAAACTGCATCCAGATTCCGGATAAGGTGCATCACCCTATTAAACATTTGTGGTCAATCTTCAGTATTTTTAGGGATGGTCACTACGACGTGGTTCACTCGCATTTGGACTGGTTCCTGAATGCCTATGTGATGTTCTTGGCTAGGCTGGCGAGGGTTCCGAAAAGGATCGCTCACCATCACCAGGCTTATCATCCCACGAATCCGTTGCTGAAACTGTTTTGCACAATGCTTCGAATGCCGAATAAAATGTTCGCTACTCATTGGCTTGCTTGTGGCAAGGCTGCTGCAGAAAACGGATGGGGAAAACGCGCGGTTGCTAAAGGCAAGGTGACGATTCTCCCGAATGCCATTGATCCGGAACGATTTAAGTTTGACGATGTAGCGCGTAAGCGAATTCGCGGGCAATACGGAATTGCAGAAGATGATTTTGTGGTGGGGCATGTGGGAAGATTTTTCCCACAAAAGAATCACGCCTTCTTGATAGATGTGTTTGCAGAATTATGCAAGGTTCGCTCTAATTGCAAGCTGCTGATGCTTGGTGATGGTCCGCTGCAAGCAGAAATCCAGAGAAAAGTAGAATCGTTGGGCTTATCAAATAAAGTCATTTTTGCTGGATTGCAAAAAGATCCTGCATCATTCTATAGCGCAATGGATGTATTCTGTTTCCCCTCGTTGTGGGAAGGACTGCCTCTGACTTTGGTAGAAGCGCAGTATAATGGATTGCAATGCTTTGTGAGCGATGCCGTTCCTAATGAAGTTGCGATTTCTGATAGGGTGAAAAAGCTCCCTATAAAAGAAGTTCAGCCTTGGGTGGCTGAACTTATAAAGAAGAATACTCGGGTTGAAAACGTCAATTGTCATGTAGATAACGACCGTTTTGATATTCGAAAGTGCTATGAACTTTTAGAACTTATTTATCGTTCTTGATTAAAAGATGCTTTAATTTATAGAGATAAGGCAGTATATGAAATCTGTTGTTCAGTAGATTTATCGCCTTATGCTTCAAAGAACTATTTTCCCAGCTGCCCGCACAACAATGGGTTGCAAAACGACCTTTGATTTCATAGGCGTTTTGTCCGATTGTAGTTGTAGGATATAAAACAATATTTTCTTTTAGACTTTGTTTTTCGTTGATGTACCGGAATCCAAATTTTTCTGCACATTGAGCTTGTATTACTGGAGCGAGCAAATTATTGTCAAGAATGTCTTTAAGAGATAACGCATTGTACCTGTCCAAACATTCTTTGATAAATAAATGGTTCGGCGTACTTGCTGCAAATGCAGCTTGAAGACCGCAGCCTGGTACTGATTTGGAATTTATTAAGCGCTGATGGTTTTCATCAATATTGTTTAAATACGCTTGAATATCAGCGGGATTAAACTCTATTGCTGAAATAAAGTTTGCGGTGAACAGCGGCTCTAAATTCTTGTGAATAAGAACATCTGAATCAAGGTATATTCCACCTTCATTATATAAGGCGTGTAGTCGGATGTAATCTGTTGCAAACGCCCACTTTTTTTGTTCAACGGCCTCTTTGACAATTCTCACCGAAGAAACGTCGAAGTTTTCTGCTGACCATCGCTTGATTTTATAATTAGGCATGTTCTTTTCCCAACTATCAATACATTTCAAAACACCTTTAGGTAAAGGGTCGTTGCTGAGCCAACAGTAATGAATAATCTTGGGAATCATACCATCAAATCAAATTTTTAATTAAAGCTAAAAATTGTTCAGCTTGTTTTTCTGGAGAGTAGTCGTTTTTGTATTTATTCGCGATTAGATTAAGCGATTCTGCACTAGGAGGATTGTCCAGAACAGAATCGATTTTTTTTGCCAGTGCAATATGATCTTCCGCCGGTTCATAATAGTTAAGCAAATCTTGTGTTGTGTCAGGAAGAGCTTCGCAAGTGGAACTGATGACAGGAGCCCTGTGTATGGCAGCCTCAATAGGAGTGTAACCAAAACCCTCATGTAGAGAAGTTGTCACGAATAAAGAGGCGTTCTTATAAACGAAATTTAGCTCATCCCTAGATAGATCTTGCAACCTAAAAACTTTGTTTTGAATTTTATATTTGGTCAATAAAGGCTTGATTTGGTTTGTCCAATAAGGGGTTCTCTTTCCAACAACCACCAATTTGAGGTTGTTGCTAGCCTTTGTTTTCGCGTAGGCTTCAATCAATGTCTTGATGTTTTTGTATGGTTGTAATGTGTTCACATACAAGATGTACTTTGTAGGTAAGTCTTGTGGCTTGGATTCAGTTTCTGAAATTTGAACACTATTGTAGATGACCTGAATTTTTGATTCAGGAACGCAAAGATTCGCTAAAACATCTTTTTTGGTAAACTCGGAAATTGTAACAACTACTGAAGCTTGGTTAATTAGTTTTTGATAGAAAGTTTTGTTTTTTTGATTAGTCCAGGAACAACTTGTCTTTATGCCTTTTAAATCGTGGATTACAACAACTTTCTTTTGTTGAATTGTGGCGGTTGTTCCGCGATCCTGGTCGCTAGCGATAATAACAACATCACAATTGATTATAGAAAGGGCTTTTTTGTAGGAAAACCTGCTGTACCAGTCGCTGATAAAAGGAATACGATAAAGAATGTAATTGCGCTTGATTGTGTGGATGGTAAATTTAGGGTATTTTTCTTTTAAACGCTTTTCTTGTGATTTGTTCGCAAAGAGCTCAATATTATGGATATTGCCCTTGTAAAATGAATCTACCAACTTTTCAATATAAGAAGACACGCTAGCAAGGCGGTTCTTGTTGTTTATGCTGGACATGTCAATTAAGAGGCGCATGGAAATAATATAACAAAGATATTTTGATGAAAATGTTATGAGTCTTTTCTAATGTGAAATGGACTAATCTTTCTATATGTGAGGTATGCTTTAGGTAATAGTGTGAAAATATGGAGGAATGTGTAGTGTAGTATATTGGTGTGAAAAAAATTCATTGTTTTTACATAGGTGCAAAGTTTACTATGCTTAGTAGAATTGAATTTTTTCGATTTCTTATATTCTTCCCAGATAGTATAAAGAATTTGCCAACAGAGTTGAGGAAGTAATAGCTGGATGATTTCATTTTCTTTATGGTTTGAAAAAAAATCGTACTGGCGTTCAATACTTTCCAATGCGTCTTGAGAATGGATTGAAGACGTGATGCTGTCATTTCTTTGGAAGTAGTAATACAGAATTTGATTGGTATAAACGATTTTTTTTGATGTGTAAAAAAACAAATAAGTAGTGAACGTGTCTTCGTGAAATTTTTGTAATGGAAAACGAATTTTAGAAAGAATATCTTTTTTGTAAAGTTTTCCCCAAGATACTGTAAAAGAAACGTGTTCGTTTTTGTATAGAGTTTGAAGAGCCGTTTTGTTGCTATATATTTTGTGGAAAATGGACTTTTGCTTTACATTCTCGTTGCCGAAAGTTTTTTGGTGTTCTGCAATTGTGATATCTGCGTTTTCCTGCATGGCAAGAGAAAGTAATTTTTCAATATATTGTATGTTGACCCAATCGTCGCTATCTACAAAGGAAATGTAATCTCCCGTAGCAATGTCTAGACCTGCATTTCTAGCGCTAGATAGTCCGCCATTTTCTTTATGAATGACCTTTATTCTTTTGTCTTTTTTCGCATATTCGTCACATATTGCCGGACAGTTATCTGGCGAACCATCATCAACCAAAATGATTTCTAACGTAGGGTATGTTTGGTTTAAGATGCTGTCCACGCATCTCTTTAAGTATTGCTCGACCTTATATACAGGGATTATTATAGATACAAGAGTGTTGTCTAATTCCACCATATTTTACGCTCCCTGAGCAATCTTAATAGTCCTCGAACATTAGAAATAGGGTTCCTTAAAATTAGCCAAAATATGGCTCTAACCCTTTCTCCCCAAAGACCTTCCACTCTATTTAGAAAGATGTCTTTTTTGGTTCGCCAAGCACTTGTGAAATGATGAATGCTGTATGTGTTATCTTTGATTTGAATTTTGTTTGTTAAGTAGTTTTTGGGGCTGAAATACGAAGATGGAAGGACTTGTATTTTTGTACAATGAGATTTGAATTTTGAAATGCAATCAATGTCTAAAATTCCAAATTTAGAAGAGAATATATCTTGCATTATACAAGGTAACGGCTCTATGTCTTGTTGACCTTGATGCGTAAGAAAATGCTTGTTTTCATAGTAATCTAGGCAATCCTTGGCCCATGCAGTCTCTGCTTCGCATCCCATTACTGCCGCCTCAATGTTTCCTGAAACATTTTCTCTACCAAGAAAGTATTGCAAGTTTAGTAAATCATCAAAGGGTTTTAAAACCTCTACGTCACTGTCTAGATAGATTCCGCCTTCCGTGTAAAGTGCGTAGAATCGTATGTAGTCTGCTGCGAACGCGTATTTCTTTGCCTCAAAGGCTTCCTTAACCCAAGGACTCTTTTCTTTTGGGAACCTGGTTAAATCCCATTTGATGATTTCATAATCAGGGAGTAATTGTTTCCAAGAATCCAAACATTTTTGGATTTTAGGTGGGTAAGGGTCTTTACTTAACCAGCAAAAATGGATTTTCTTTGGAATCATTCTGTTTTGAACTAGTCGTTTGAAAAAATACGGCGTTATAAAAGATAATTTTTTTATAATTAGACAAAAAAGGAATCTGCGAGATTTTTTGAATAAAAAGAGATATAAAATCGCTTCTTTTAGAGGAACTGTTGTTATATGAGATTTGTGTATGTACTAACAAGTGATAGTTCTGATATTTATTACGAACAATTGTTGGTTTCTCTAATTTCTCTTAAACATTGGAATCCGGATGCCAATGTTTCTTTAGTGTGTGATGATGTTACTGCCACAACTTTTATTGGACTACGTACTCGACATAGAGAATATGTTGATGAAGTAAAAGTTGTAGAATTCCCTAAGGATAAAACTAAACATTATCGTTCACGTTTTTTGAAAACTTCATTAAGGGAATTATTGATTGGAGATTTTCTTTATTTAGATTCGGATACAATAATTTGTGATAGATTTGAAGAAAATGTCTTTACAGGTGATGTGATGGGGGTTGACGACAGTCATTTCCTTCCTCAAGAGCATCCAGGTTGGTCTCATTTTAAAAAGCAAATACAAAAATCAGGCTTTTCTGATAAGTCCATTGAGCACTATGTGAATGGAGGTGTGCTATGGATGAAAGATTGCGAAAAAGCCCATGCTTTTTCTGCGATGTGGCAAAAGTTGTGGATGGAATGTGTTAAGTGTGGCGTTGATGTTGATCAGCCTTCGTTGAATGAAGTAAATAAACGCATGAATAATGTTATGGTGATGCTTTCAGGTGATTTTAATTGTCAGTTGTCAGTGACAATGCGTTATTTTAATACTGCTAAAATTATTCACTGCTTTGCCACAACCGTGTCTAAAAAGAATGTAGATAAGTTTGCCTTTTTCTTTTTAAATCCAGAGTTCTATATTGAAATAAAAAAACGTGAATTATCATCCTTAGATATTGAAAAAATAATTGACGTTAAACAAGCTTTTGATTGGGAAGATTCCGTTTTGCTTTGCAAAAATGAGTCAATAGTATATAGGCGATTAATCCGAACGAATCTATATGGATTTGTTTATTGCTTGTTTAACTCAAAACGGGGGCGATGGTTGTTTGATTTGCTGGATTGGTTTGTTGGTATTACAACGAAAATCTTTTGGCCGAAAAAGTAAATAATTTCATTGTTTACGGCAAACAAAAATTCTTTCATGGATGTTTAGAGCTGCTTTTGGAAAAGCTTCTGCTACATTTGAAATGATATTTACTTTGAATCCGACGCTTTTTAGTCTATCAATATAATCAGGGCCATAGATTCTCACGTGATCGCATTGACCAAAAATATTTTCACGGAGTTTGGAATCGGTAATATTAAAATCCTCGTATGTCTTTTTGATTTTGTACGAAATTGGTACCTGTAGTATGGCAAAACCGCCTTTCTTAAGTACACGGAAAATTTCGGACATTCCCTTGATGTCTTCTTCTACGTGTTCTAGAACGTGGTTGCAAATTACAACATCGAAATAATTGTCTCTATATGGAATGTTTAGAATGTTGATGTTTTTTACATAGTCCGGGTAGGCATCCTCATAGCCAGGAGCAAAAAAATCACCACATATATATTCTTTAAATTGGTGCTTGAAGAATCGCTTACTTAAGTTTGGTTCTGGGGCCATATGTAAGACAGACTTGTTTGGGTCTGTGAAAAAATTCATATGTTTGTTCAAATACATGAATACAAGTCGTTCTTTGTCTGTTGAACCGCATTTTGTGCATTTTGCATCGCGCTTGCCGCAGCCTATGATTTCCTTTTCTTTAATGACAGGAAAATTATGCCCAATAGATAGCAATTTTCTTGCATGGTATCCGCAAAAAGGGCATTTATATTTGAACCCGAAATTTTTGATTAGTGCAAAACGTTCATGCCATCTTAGGTATGAATAGATTTTGATGCAAGTTGGGTTGTTACGAAGTTTTTCTAAAATCATTTGTTTGCCGGGGAGTTATAAATAATCCAATCTATGAGATTGTTCAAATCATCGTTCTGTTTTGCTTCAATTTCTTTAAATCTAGATAGACCTGTTTTTTTCAAGTTGGCATATGTGTCTTCATTTAGCAAATCAAGAATTTTGAATTTTAACTCGTTGATAGATGTTGGGTTGAAGTACAATGCTGCGTTTCCACAAACTTCTGGGATTGACGCAGCATTGGATGTGAGAACGGGCGCACCGAATTTCATAGCCTCTAATGGAGGGTAGCCGAAACCTTCGTTTAAGGAGGGGTATATAAAGGCGAATGCGTTTGCGTATAGGCTGTTGAGTTCGTCTTCTTCAATATAGCCAAGGAATTTAAAATTATCTCTGTTCCTTATTTTATAGCGGGATTTATTTTTTTGAGATCCAGTTATTTTAATCAAAAAATCACTAGATATTTTTTTTGCTGATATTAGTTGGTCTAGGGCGATGATTGCTCGAGTGCAGTTTTTTTCAATCCGGTCTGCGGAAACTAAAAGAAAATATTTTTCCTTGTTTTCTTGGAAAGATGTTTGGATTGTAGTTGATGGAGGATAAAATACAGGAATGTTCAATTTTCCGCAGACATCTTGGATTACGCTTTTGGAGTGATTGGATACGGTAACAAAGTCGAAATCTCTTCTGTTTAGAAGTTCTTTGTAATATGTTTTTAGACGACTTTTGTATTTCCTGTTGTTCTTCCATGCTAATAGTGTATTTAATCCAATAAGTCCATTGTCTAACTGCCAATGAGAGTAAAAATCAAATTGCATTTCTAAAGATCGTAATCCATGAATGGTGCCAAGAATTTTGCAGTTTGGCCATGGCTGAATGTTCTCAGGAAGAGCTGAGTAAATGTGCGTAATATTTTGCGCTTTGACGACGTTGCCGAGGGATGTTTTTTTGATGTCGTAAAGCTGCACATTTGCTTTTTTTGCTGATTGTAGAACTTCTGGATTTATATACCTACTTGAATCCCAGAACGCTTGGAATTTGAGTCCTCTTTGACACATTGCGAAGAATAACATTTCGCAATACTTACCGCCACCATGACGTTTGATGGCGGCACTAGGCTGTGAGGCTGTAAGGTCAAAGAGTAGGGGCATTGTTGAAATATTGAATTTGTGTTTTTCTTTGAAAATAGTAAATTATTGTTGGATAATATACGACATGTTTTGTTTTATGTATGCATTATTTGACTAAATTTATTCTTGTAGGTGTCTATGAAAATTTTATATGTATTGGTTAGTTCTACTGACGATTTTTATTATGAACAAACATATGTTTCAATATTGTCATTGAAGCATGTTGATCCTGCAGCAAAGGTAACGCTTCTCGTTGATGATTTGACAAATGATTCCTTGATAGGGGATAGAGAAAATATTAAAAAGATTGTAGATGATTATGTTTGTCTTTCTTTGGATTCCGTCAAGACTAACAAGGAAAGGTCAAGGTATTTAAAAACGAGTATGAGAAAGCTTGTTAAGGGAGATTTCTTATATGTTGATTCCGACACATTATGGGCATCTTCTTTGAATGAGTCTGATTTTACGGGTGATGTGATGGCGGTCCTTGATGGTCATTGCCGAGTTGGAGAAAAATTTTGTAGCGAGCGGACGGAGCCTTTATTAAAAAAAATAGGTTATAACCCTATAGGAAAAGATTATGTGAACTCTGGAGTGATGTTTTGGAAAGACTCCGCAAAGGCTCGAATTATACAGGAACGATGGCATGCTTTATGGAATCAATGCTTGAATCTTGGCTTTTGCTATGATCAGCCTGCTTTGAATCGGGCTTTAGAAGAGTTGTCTTTTGATGGATTCCGAATTCTCAAAAACGAATACAATGCGCAGATTGTTAGAACTTGGGATTATCTCTTTACTTCAAAGATTATGCACTATTATACAACGTTGCTTGATGGTGAATCTTATCATCATGTCTTCCAAAAAAAAGCTTTTTGGGAATATGTAAGAAAATGCGGGATTGATGATTATGTCAAATCTATAATAGAAAATCCTAGAGGGGCGATTGAAAAACCTTACAAAATATGTGGTAAAGATGAAATCGAACTTCAACAAACAAAAAGTTACGGTTTTTTGAAAGATGTCTTTAAAAACAGAGGCCGAAAGAAAACTTTTGGCCTCATTGAAAAAATTGTTGCGATTACGGCGAAAATACGAAATATGGTTGGTTAGCCTATGGGGGCTTGCGAGAGGATGTTCCTCGTTGTGGAACCTGAAGTTTTGTTTAAGTTTGCTGTGGCTCCTCGTCCTAAATTTCTTTTTGTACTGCGATTCTGTTGAAATCTTCGAGATTAATCTTCGTCATATAGGCCTATAATTCCAACGATCCTGCTTTCAAACTAGCGAAAACCTTATGCCAATGGTAGAAGGCTTCTGTGTTCGAAATCTTTAATTTGTTTAGTTTTCCCCATTTTGTAGTTTCTGTATCTACGGAACTATCGAAGTTGAGGTCTCTTAGCAAATCTACTTTACTTTGGTCGTATCTTTCGAAATTTGAATGCCCTTGTAAAAAGCATGAACACAGATGGGCTATTTTTGCGGAGTCTGCGATGGCTTTCTCTAAACCGTATGAGGCCTTGTCGTAAATAAAAGACTTTAGCCTTTTCACGCCTTCTTGAAGCATTTTGTATTTGTCGCTGTCGTACTTGCCTCTGAAGGCGAGGCACAAGGATGTTCTTATTGTGTCTTTTAATACGTCTTCGTATGTAGTTTCTGGCAATCCACGATAGCCGCATTCCACCGCAACATTTTTCTTGTAAACGTCAAGAACGTTTTCGAAATTGTCTAGGTTGTCTATTAGGCATGCGACATCAAACATTTGCTTGATTATTTCAAGGAAACAATCCGTTGGCTCACCCTTCTTGTTTTTCTTAAAATAAGGGATGCCGGTTGTGTTGGGGGCGTATGCCGTCAGCTTGTCCCCAAGAATGTCTGTCATTGAGGGGATCCGGACCAGAATGTCGTTGCCATCTGTTTTTAGAAAAGGACTTTTGATTGGCTTTTCTATGATGTTTTGGTATGGATGATCCTCTAGAAGAACATCTAGCAAAATTTTGTCGGGTCTATTGTCTGTATAAGATACGGTGTAGTTGTATTTGGCATGTGCCTTGGGAATGTCCGTCATTGATTGGCGGTTGACTAGCTCGGGCTTTTCAAAACCATATTCCTCGGTGTATTTGTCCCAAAAATCTTCTAAACGGGTGCCTGGTGGGCAAATGATGTCAATGTCTATAGAAAGGCGCTTTTCTGTGTTGAAATGCAGCATGAGGCATGACCCGCCCTTGAATACGAAGTCGAGCCCGCTCCTTGCCAGCGCTTCAAGTAAAGAAAATGCTCGAATGGTCTTTTCGATTAAGGCTTGATCTCGGAATTTGTACTTGCTGACAAGCTCGTTAAGCCATTCCTTTGTGCGGCTTTCTGGCAATATCATCTACACCTCTCCAGCAAAGATTCTACTTCGTGCAGTTTATTCCGTCTGGACGCGTATCGTTTAAGCTTTCTTTCGTCCACGATGTAAGAGGTTAATGCGTTTTGATAGAAGTGCTCCGTCTCCATTCCGTTTAGCATGTAAAAAACATCATCGCATAAAATGTCGACTAGGATTTTTTCGATTTTGGGTGTGAACATTTTTTTTTGTTTTGAAAGAGGGCCTTGACTGACGAGATTTTTTACGACGACAACATCTTTGGATGTGATAAACCTATTGATTTCTGACTGCGAAGGATTTTTCAATATGATTTTTGAATTGAATCGATGTAGCCTTTCTGCTACTGAGGCGACTGCATCCTTGTCAACTTCGACAATGAGAAAATTGATGCTCGGAATGTGTTGCATGAATTGAATCAAATCCTGAGCATTCCATACGCATATTTTGGCAAAGGGGAATTCGTTATGCAAAAAAGAACAAATTTGCGTGCTGATTAAGGCCTGATCGACTTCAAAGTCTAGTTTGGGACGCTTTAAAAACTTGAATTGATCATCGTCCAATTTGTCAAGGACTTGTTCAGAAATCATCTTGTTGATTTCTTTGGATATTGCCGAAAAAGTGAATTTGCTCTTAGATTTGAACAAGTGGACAAGCAGTTTTCCCAAATGGAAACTGCTATTTTCTTTAGCAAATTCAAATATTGTAGATTGTAAATTCATATTTTCTAGCAAATATATCTAATTTTGTCAAAAAATCAATATTTTTGACGATTTTTTTGTGTTTTGAAATCGTTAAAATTCACAATATGTGCGTTTTTATGCAGAAATTAGCGTTTTTTTTGAAAAATAATGAAATTAGAATTGTTTGCAGATTTTGTGAAATTTAATTGTAGAATTGTCAAAAATGTCTAAAATTTGACGAATTTTGTGTTTGTTGTAAAATCGTCAAAAACTTTATGATTACCGATGATGGTGCGTTTTTTTTATCCGCGAATTACTTCTTCCATTTTTTCGATTTCGTCATCCGTCAGTTCCGAGAAAAAGTCGCGTCTGCTTTTAGATAGCTTGCCGCCATTCTGCTGGACAAACATGATGAACTGGTTTGCCTTTTTGTCTGGCATGTCAACGATTTCGCGCATCTGTTTTCTGATGGAATCGTATCGCTGCAGGTACGAAAGTTCTGCTTTCCATTCTGTTTGAATCGTGGTCTGTACGACTTTCTGGAATTCCTCGACAATCAAGGTAAAGTCCATGAAACGGTAAAAGTCAGCAGTGTCGTTTGTAACCTTGACTTCACCGGTTTCGTTGATGCTGTAATCGATTTTGGGCATTATTCTCGAAGACACAGATTCAAGCATGGAATCGTATGTTCCGGAATTTTTTAGCAGTACTGCGGAAACGGGAAAGATGACCTTGGGTGGAGTGAACGTTTTCCTGGCAAGCACATGGTGCAAAAGGTAGCGGTGCGTTCTGCCGTTTCCATCGTCAAATGGATGCAGGAATACAAAGGCAAAACCGATGATGGCTGCTGATACTACTGCGTCACAATCTGCGCTGCAAAGACTCTGTGCAAATCGAAGATATGCGTCCATCAATTCGGAGATGTCTTCCGGCCTTGGCGCTATGTAGTGAACTCGCTCTTCGGTGGGGGAAAGTGTCTCGCCTACATACACTTGATCGTTGCGCCACGTATTTTGAGCATATCGCTGATCGACAATTTTTTCTTGCACCTTGCAGAGGCTTTCTTGGGAAAGACAATCCTTTTCAACCTCTTTTAACAGATTGACGAAATCGTCCATTCGCTTTAGGCTTGGCGTTTCACGTTCAATGGCGAAGGATGACTTGGTCTCCTTGATGTACAGGTATTGGACGGCTCGGTAAAGTAGCTCGGGAGAGTATTGAGACAGCAGCTGATCGGATTGTTCTTTCAGGACTTCCGCACGAAATTCTTTTACGGATGGTGTAAGTCGCACCAGGGGGCAAAAATATCTGTTGCCGGGAAGGTTGTTCAGAATTCTCTGTCGTCTTTCCTTTGCGGAGTTCTTGCTTGGCAATGCGAACTGCATGTCGCCATCCAACAGTTCTACAAACACCCCTGTGGTCACGTCTTCGAGAGGCAATGTTTTGCCTGTAAGAAATTCGTACAGGAACCAAATTCTGCGGCAATACTTTCCGGTTGGCTTTGACTGGACTTCCTTGACGAACTCTGCCTTAGGGACCTTTGCGAAAAACGCCTTTAGAATTTCTAGGTTGACGCCTTCGTATTTCAGGGCGAAATTCAGGTGGTTTTGCCAGGTATCGTCAAAGGCGTGGCGCCACTTTGGAAAGAAGATTTCTGTTTGACCGTAAGACGTGCGCTCGGATTTTGTCGAGGATTCCGTGAAAAAACAACGGACCAGAGGCTGCGGAACCTCAAGCTCGTACTTTTCAATCAAAAATTGATAACCAGCGCCGTTCATTTTCAAAAATTCTTAATTTCTTTCAAAAAGATACTAAATTTTGAGCGTGTTTTCAAAAAATCTTAATTTTTGTTGGCTCGGAACAGCTTTGATTGTTCTATTTCAAAAAAAATGAGCATGAAGGGATGCCTTCTTCCTATTTTGGCTCTCCGTCGCCGGAATTCTTCGTACTATGGAGATTTTGCAGCGGAATCTCTATTACGAGAATGCAATTTTAAAAGATTCATTTTTTCTGCAATTTCTTTGGACCGAATATTTGCAAGGAGTTCTGGATCAATTTTTAAGGTGGACAATTCTTGATGCTGAATAGGGTTATATGGTCCCCCGAGATATAAGATTTCTTTGTCTTTTCCGAAAAATGGAGTGATATCTTCCTTCATGTAAATATTGAATGTTACGCCATATAGAGTAATAGTTTGAATAATAACGTTTCCTAGGGAAGCTCTACTTTGTTGATAGCACAAAATAAGATCATCTCTGGGTTCTCCTTTTATAGTGATTTTGTCAGCTGTAATTGGATATGAAAAAAAAGGCAAAGGCTTGTTGTTTAGTAAAAGATCTCTTATTCGCTCTTGATTTTTTGTGCCTAGATAATATTTATCAAAAAAAGATGACTGAGGAATAATACTTAAACGCCAAATAATAGATAATATGGCTTTATGAATTTTGTCAAAGTTGAAGTTGGATGCAAATAATAACGAATTGCTTTCAGGGCTTTTTGAAATCCTATCACTACCATTTTGAATTTCTTTAAGAAATGTTCCAAGTTCTTTTTCGTAGTTACAAAAAATTTTCTCACAATCATCGCAGAGGAGATACGTTTTTATTCCACTTTGTACAAAGCGTAAAGGTGTATTTGAAGTTCCGATAGGTAAAGACCGTTTTATGTTGTCTTGAACGGGAGCATAGGCGAATTTTGGTATAATGTGAGATTCACGCAGTGGTTTGTTTTGTAGGCATAAAGCACAATTACTCATAATTTAAAAATTCCTAATTTTCACGAGTCTGCTCGTAATTTTTTACAAAGCAGTCCTTTGGAATGTGGCAAAAAATATTTTCTTTGGCATGACTGTTCTTCAATGGAAATATACAATGATTGAAGGGCGTAGGCAATAGGGCGGGGAATTCGGAAACGACTAGTAGTTTGTTACTTTTGAAAAATCAAAATCTTTGTTGATGAATTCTTTAAATATCCTATAGTTTGTTAATCCGCATTCAAACTTAAGTAAATTAATGATTGGTTCTGGATTGGGATTTACAATTGTTATGAGTGGCATTTTATTTTGTTTTTGTAAAGCATTTTTTAATAGTCTTATGGTTGGAGTATCTGTAGAAGGAAAGGAATATCCTAAAATTGCAATATGGTTTGTAATAGATAAATTCTCCTCTGCTTTTGACCATATTTTGTTGAATAGATTTCCGTAACGATTGTAAGTTTTGTTTTTGATAGGAGGTATAATGAGAGGAATTGATGCAAGTCCATCTTTGGATGAAATTGCCGGGGGTGTGTAGATTGTTTTGGTAGTGATTTTTAGGAATACGTGCCCATTAGGAGGTTCTACTCCCTTAGATGGTAAATTAGGAGGATAATAGCCATATGAAAAGGGTTGGTAATTTTCCATATATCGGCCTTCATAACATGGGTATTCCTTAGTAGACGATTCGTAAACGAAAAATGATTCTGGAGAACCTTCGTGTGAAAATTTGAATTGATTTTTTTTGTCAAACATGGGATATGACATTAGCCAATTTGTTGACCCGTGTAATTTTAAAAGATTTATGGAAGAACCTTTTTCCTTGCTTGATTTTTCCCATCCGTCTCGATAAATATGGCTTGGTTGTACATAGTATCCAGTGTCGGAATTCCATAGACCCGAGTCGCATAAACATCTGTCGATCAGAGTATCCCAATTGAATGTTATGAGTGTGTCGTTTGAAGCCAAGTGCGAAACGAAACGATTGTGTGCTTTTGAAATTGGACCGTTCTGGATTTCGTTTAAAATAGATGAAAAAATAAAGATTAACTCGTTGTATGTACTCCAATAAAGATTTTTTTTCCCATTATTACCGTCTTCTTTATTCCAGGATTCCAATAATTTTGTTTCAACTTCGGAATACAGTTTTTCAATATCTTCACTAAAAGATGAGAAATCGTTGTAGTTCAGATTTCGCTCTATTTTTAGATAATTCAGTATTTTCCCAATGAGTACATTAGGATTTTTTGAAATAGACAGTTTGTTAAATGTTTGGAAAACTTCTTTTGCTAAGGGCATTTTTTGCTTGGATGGGGATTCCTCATATGCTTTGGAAAAGCCCGCCCCGAGTATGTAAACGGTCATTACATTCCTTTTTTGCTTTGTGTTTGTAACAGTTTACAAACATTGCATTTTTCAAACACAACTTTAATTTGGATGTTATTAAGGCATTTTTGCGGGTTGTTGTTGCTGCTGTCGAGTTCTTCTTCCAATGGGGATAACTTGTCTAAATAGTCTTCACCGATATTGCAGTGTGTGAAGATTTTTTGAACCAGATTAGCAAAGAATAGCTAAATAGAATGATTGAAGTCATTCTGATCTTTTATCAACTTAAGATCGGATATGAAACTCCCTATTTCGTTTTTCAATTCTTCAGGTTTGTCTTTTAAAGAAAATAAAAAATCAATTTTAAACTCAATGTTTTTGTCATTTAATCTTTTTTTATTGTCGGTTAAAATGTTGATTTCTTTTGAAATTTCTTGTAGTGTTCGTTCTTTTTCTTTTGGCCTTGTTCCTGGAGAGCATAGTGAATCTCTTATTCTGGCAGAAGCGCCTATGAGTTGTTGTATTAGATCTGTTTTCCTGCGATTTTGAAATAGGCTTGTTGTTTGCTTTATCGCGTCCTCTGCGATGTTTTTCGCGGATTTTGCTTTACAAAAACTTACTATTGAGAAAAATAACGAAATAATTCCTAGAAGAATTGATATTATATCGGCCATATCGCAGTAGCTATCCAAAGATTGCTTCGAAATCCTTTCTTTCTGTTGGCCATGCGGAGCCCAAAGATTCCTTCCAGCGTTTTACAATTGGTTCGTATATGTGTCGCATTATCCCATGACTATTGAAATTGTCTGTTTCGGAGGCGTATTTTTTTAGTTCTGTGAATTTATTTTGTTTGAAAATTAGAAAACGAGTGAATTCCATGTCCTTAAATTCTCGATTTCCATCAAAACCACGGAATATAGTGTTTTGGAGACCTTCTAATTCTCCTTTATGTTGTTTATAAGATTCAACTGCGCTGTATAAATCAAGAACGTCAAGAACGAAATTTCCATTGTCTTCACTCATTTCGTCAGAAATCCAATCAGTTAATGAATCGTAAAATACTTTATACCCAGATTCAAGAATTTCAATGTATTCTTCATATTGTTTTCTGTTGTTCTCGTCAAGCTTGGCTAGTATTTTGTATTGGTTGATGAGGGCTAGTCGTTGTATTTTTTCCATTTTTGAATATTCCTTTTTTTATGAAAGTTGAATTTATAAACTTGTCAAAAATTTCAAATTCTCTGAACAAATGACGGTATGGTCGCTCTTTCCGGAGTAAGTGTTCAATGAGAACTTAAATCCCTTTGAAGATAATGTATTTTTGATTTCTTCAATAGTTTCTTGCTCGCCAATTCTGTTTGTATCGTCAATTATGATGCAGAAAGTCTCTGCTAAATTATTTTCAGCCAAATGTATGATTTGAGAACGAGAGTAGTGCTCTGACCCAAATGGTCCATCAACAAGAATGAAATCAAATTTCTGACCGGTAAAAGCATCTTTTACACCTTGGTATGTTCGTGTAGAATATCCTTTATAGTCAATCATTTCCAAGGGAAGAACCTTGGTGTTTATAGGGTATGCTTTTTTTATATCTTTCTGAGTAAATCTAATCCACTCTTCATCGTGTTCAACAGTTGTGGCAGGAACATTATAGAATGTCGCGTATTGGTGTACCATTCTTGATGTTTGACCCAAACCGAATTCTAGAAGGTTCTTAAATTCGTGATGGCTTAAAATGCGATACAGGCTCAATAGGAATGTGTATTCTACAGCCCATCTTCCCGGAAAAAATGCTTTGTGCTTTAGCCACTCGGATTCTGCTATTGCGTGGTTAAATGTAATGGCAGCAAGAATTTCTTGATTATCGCGATTGTCTTCAAGAATTTGAGTTCTGTTGAGAAGAGTTTGCATCCCTGTTTTGTCAAGAATATAATCTTTGAAATTTTGCCATAAACTCATTATAGAACCTCAAAATTTAGAATGGAACTTCCCTGAGAATCTGGTATTGAAACTCCGGTTTTGAAATAGTCATTAAAAACTACTTCAAAGTGGCTGACATTTCTAAGCCAGTCGGATAGGCCAAAATTTGTCGCGCAATGCAAATTGATGTCGTAGCTTCCTTGATTGAGCATCATTTGGGGAATACGGAGAAGTAATTCCCCTTTTGAATAATCAAGTTGTTTTTTGAAAATTTTAGAACTCAGCCAAGCAACTCGTTCACTCTTTTCGTTGTTAATCCCGATGTCGATGAATGATTCTGTAATTCCGTCTAGAGATTTGTTGACGTTGAACTTGATTTTTATATATATTTCTTCGCCAACTTTAAATGTATTTGTTGTTCTGCCTTCAGAGTCAAGATATTCTATGGAACTCAATTGAATAATTCCATTTCCAGATCGTTCTTTGAAATTGGAAAAATCGTTGTTAGTCAAATTCTGATTAGCGGTCAAGTATTCATTCACAATATCGTCAACATTTCCTGTGTTGCGAATAGTTCCTTGATCTAGTAAAATTCCTCTTTTGCAAAGACTTTTTACAGCACCCATATTATGGCTCACAAACAGCACGGTCCGGCCTTCGCCTTTGCTTACGTCCTGCATCTTGCCGATGGCTTTCTTCTGGAATTCGGCGTCGCCTACGGCAAGCACTTCGTCCACCACGAGAATTTCGGGTTCCAGGTGGGCGGCGATGGCGAAGCCCAGGCGGACGGTCATGCCGCTGGAGTAGCGCTTCACAGGGGTGTCGAGGTAGCGTTCGCAACCGCTGAAGTCTACGATCTCGTCGAGCTTGCGGGAGATTTCGGCGCGTGTCATGCCCATAATGGCGCCGTTCATGTAGATGTTCTCGCGGCCGGTCATTTCGGGGTGGAAGCCGGTGCCCACTTCCAGTAGGCTTGCGATGCGGCCCTTGGCGCGGATGATGCCCGTGGTGGGTGCGGTCACGCGGGAGAGCAGCTTGAGGAGCGTGCTTTTGCCTGCGCCGTTGCGGCCGATGATGCCCACGACATCGCCCTGTTCCACCTTGAAGTTGATGTCCTTCAGGGCCCACACGTAGTCGCTCGTGCCCTTGCTTGCGCGGTCGTTAGTTTCGCCCACTTTGAGGTAGGGGTCTTCGCGGCGCAGGATCTTGGTCTGCCAGAATCGATTGAGGTCGTGGCTCAGGGTACCGGTGGAAACGAGCCCCAGGCGGTACTGCTTGCTGATGTTTTCAAACTCGATTGCGGTAGCCATAATAGACGAAAGAACGGTGCTTCGCACCTACAAACGAGTGACGAGAGAGGTGCGGGTTGTTATTGTGGGAATGTAGTAAAAAATATGGAGTCTGATTAGGTCGGGAGTGACTGGGGAGGGGTTTCTGTGAAGTTCATAAAAATACCACTTGACAAGTAGTGAACATTTGTATATCTTTATGCTGAACCTTGCGCTGGTTTGGCTTGTCACGGCCTAGAATGCGCCGCTGTGGTTATATTCTGTGATTTTTTTTCGCTTGTATTGCAGAAGGTTTGCTATGAAAAAAGATGCCCCTGTCGCGGGGAGTGAAATTGTCCTCATTGATGAGAATTTGCTGAAGAGTAAGGTTTACACCATCCGCGGTGTAAAGGTGATGCTTGACGCTGATCTGGCGGAAATTTATGGGTATGAGACGAGAGCTTTTAATCAGCAGGTGAAATTAAACATCGACAAATTTGACGATGATTTTAGATTCCAACTTACGGATGATGAATTCAAACGTTTGATGTCAAAAAATTTGACATCAAAAACTGGACGGGGCGGAACAAGAAAACTTCCTTTTGTCTTTACCGAGCAGGGTATTTACATGCTCATGACGGTTCTTAGAGGTGGTCTTGCAACGCTGCAAAGTAAAGCAATAATCCGTCTATTCAAGGACATGAAGGACTACATTGCTGCCGAAAATCAGCAGTTACTGGGTTGTTCCAACTGCGTTCAAATTGCGACCTTGACTGCTCAACATTCTTATGAAATTGCCGAAATTCGCACGGATGTGGCTCGTTTGGAGGTGGAGTCTCTGAAAACTCAGGAATCCTTGGGCAAGGTCATGGAGTTTTTTCACGATCCATCTACCTACAAGCACCACTTGATTCTGAACGGTCAAAAGCTGGAGGCAGATGTCGCTTATACGCAGATTTATGGCATGGCTCAGAAGTTAATTTTCGTGTTTGATGATTTTGTTGGCGTAAAAACACTGGATTTATTGCGAGGTGTTGCTCAGAATGTGAATGTGACGATTTTTAGCGACCAGCGGAATGGTTGTGCGTTGACTCAAACGATGATTGACGACTTCAAGGCTGCTCGTCCTGACGTTTCCTTCGAGCGGAGGCCTGCAGGCGGTATATTCCATGACCGTTATATCGTACTGGATTACAAAACGAGTCACGAAAAAATGTTTCATTGTGGCGCTTCGAGCAAGGATGCTGGCAAACGTGTGACAACGATAGACGACATTGAATACCCTGAAGTCTATCACGAGCTGATCGAGAAGGTGCTAAAGTTTCCGAAATTGTCTTGAAACCTTTACACCGTGTCCATAAATGTTCTTTGGATTCTGTTGAACACGATAATCCCAAGTGCCAAAAGCGCAACCATGAAGCCTGCGCTGTAGCCTAGGGCGGCCCAGCTGAATTCGCCTACGCCTAGCCAGCCGAACTTGAATGCCTCAAGGATGCTGGAAAGGGGGTTGGCCTGCATCAGCATTTTTAGGCTCGGATTGTCAATGGTGCTTAGGGGGTAGATTACGGGGGTGGCGTACATCCAGAGTTGCACAATAAAGCTGAGCAAAAATACGAGGTCGCGGTACTTTGTTGTAAGGCTGCTGAAGAGAATGCCGAATCCCAGTCCCAGACCGGCGAGAATCAAAATTAGCGCGGGGGTCAGGAGTGCATACAAATTCGGGTGTACGGGAGCGTCCGTGAAAATCATGTAGTATGCGAAAACCACCAGGAACAAACCCATCTGAATTGCAAGGCGAACCAGATTGCTTGTGACAGTTGCCATGGGCACTACCAGTCGCGGGAAATACACTTTGCCGAAAACGTTTGCGTTGTCGATGAAGGTTTTGCTGGTCTGGTTCAGACATTCCGCAAAGTACTGCCACAGGCAAATGCCGGCCAGGTAAAATAGAGGCTGAGGCAAACCGTCTGTGCTGATTTTGGCGATGCCGCCGAACACTACCATGAACATGACGGTGGTCATGATGGGCTGGATAAAGAACCAGAGTGGCCCAAGAATGGTCTGCTTGTACCAGGTGACAATGTCGCGCTTGACGAACATTCGGTAAAGATCGCGGTACTGCCAAAGTTCCTTAAAATCAATATTTAGCAGGCTGGATTTTGGCTTGATTTCGGTGGTCCAGTTTTCGCAATTCATTTCGCTCATTTGTGTACCAGCCTGTACTTGAAAAAGTTCATTTCGCCAATGGTTCGGAGTGTGTCTACGATGATTGTGTCTCCGGTTGGTGTTCCATCTTCTTTTTGTCCGTAATAATGACGGAGGAGGAAATCGTCCAACTTGTCTTCGTTAATAACAATGACGTTGCTGTCGACAACTTGCCGCATGGGGTTGGTGATGCCGTATTCTGCAAGAGCCTGGGTGATTTCGGGCAGATAGGGAGTCCAGTAGCCAAAACTGATAGTGTTGCGGTAACTGCCAAAGGGCTCTGCCTTGTAGGGAGGCTTTTTATGATGGCTAAAACGCATGTAGGCGTTCATGCTGAGCAGAAACATTTTGTCCTGGTTGTTGTCGATATACTCAAAGACCTGCTTGTAATCGGTGGTGTCTTCGATGGCGAGGGTGCGTGTTTTTCCGCTGCTGGGATCGCGAACGCTATCTCCGGAGATCGCATAGGAAATTGTATTTACCAGGGCGATAATGGTCAGCGTTGCGACGATAACTTTGTATGGAATCTGGTATTGGATTTGTTTCCAGAGAGGTATGGCGAGAATGGCGGCGTATAGCCAGAAGCCGCTTTCGACACGATACACCAAACGGTTTTGGGCGAGGAGCATGGTCATTAGCAAGAAGGTTGTGCCCAGGGTTGCCCAAAGATAGGGGAATTGCTTTCGGTTGGTGATTAAGATAAGAATGCATGCGGCAAACCAAAACCAGCAAAGTGGGGCACGCAGGCTGTGGGATAGCGCATTGAGCAGTCTATCCGGAATAGTCCTTTTCTCAATTTTATAACGGTATGCATTGATTGAATTTCCGAAGGCCTGCATGCTGTCTTTTGCGAATGTTTCTGTGTCATAGAAAATCCAGCTGGTGAGCATGTGGTAGTCCTTGCCGGACTTTCCCATTTCTTCGAGATCTTCATAGACAGCATTCTGGTTGTAGTTGCTGCCGTCGCCAAGCATGGCGCGTGGACCCTGAATTTCCATATAGGGTTTATATTCAGGGGTGGTGTAGAGGCTGCGGTCCCAGTGCTGCAGGCCGAAGGCTGTGATGAACATTGCGGCAAGCGTGATGATTACTGGAATTTTGCTTGCCCAGCATTTTTTGATGAGGAAGAGGAGCCCGACACAAAAGAATGGCATGCCCATGAGGAAGGCTTGCCAACGCATGACGCTGCCCCAGAGGAGAAGGAAAAGTGCGTAAAGGAAAGGCGAGTAAAGGGAGATCCCGGTTCGGGGGCTGGGATGACAACCGTTGAGGACATGGGATTCGGAATGACGATTGCTTGTGTCATCCTGAGCGGAGGACCGAAGGTTCGTAGTCGAAGGATCTATCGCATTGGCAAATACCAGCATGCCGGCGGCACTGAGAAGGCTTGCGCATTGAGTGAATTGTATCACCAGGTAGAAGTCGCTGGCGAACAGGGCAACAAACAGTGTTGCGATCAATGTTCCCCACGTGTTTCCCATTTTTTTTATGATGATGTAGCTGATGGTGGTGAAACTCAAAAATACGCTGAACATTTCACCGATGTAGTACCAGCCGATAGTGGGGAATAGTTTGTACAGCGGCAGAAGCGCGTAGCCGTACAGGGCGTTTACGAAAAGCAGGTGCGGGTTGTAGTCTGTGCCGTGGGCTCCGGTTAAAACCGCAGCCATAAAGTAGTCGTCAATGGCTCCGAATTTAAGGTCGCCAAAGATCAGGCAGAGTGCCAGAAAGAAAAGGTTGATGAGAATTGCGAATAACAAGGGAGATCCCGGCTCGGTGACCGGGATGACATGCTCAGCAACAAAGCCTTGTTTGCTCGGACTCATTAAGTTTTTTCCCTAATGACGTATTGGGGACTCTGGTTGATGCTGATGTAGATGCGGCCCACGTATTCACCGATCATTCCAAGAAGCAGCATGATCATGCCGCCTACAAAAAGCAGGGTGGCAAGCAGACTGGTGTAACCTACGGGAATTTCGGGGCGCATCAGTTTTTCGTACACCACGAAGCCGCCGGCGGCAAGGCCCACGATGGCGCAGATGATGCCCGCAATGGTGGCGAATCGCAGCGGTGTGACGCTAAAGGCTGTGAAACCGTTAATCCAAAGGCGGATGAGCCCTGCGATGGTATAGCCGGATTCTCCTTCAAGGCGATTACGGTGTTCTACCTGTACATTGCCTAAATTCTTGGTGGCGCGGAAAACCAGGCCACTAATGTAGGCGAAGGGATGGGGGTAACGGACGATTTCTTCAACGATGAATTTTCTCATGATGAAGAAACTGGTGGTTTGCAGAGTTTTGGGCTGACCAATGATGGATTCCGCCATCTTTTTGTTGGTCCAGCTGCCGAGTCGGCGGAACAGGTGCTCCTTTTTGTGGGCGTAGTAGCCGTACACCACGTCGAAACCTTCTTCCAGTTTGTCCACGAGCTTGAAGGTTTCGCTGGCTGGGGTTTGACCGTCGTCGTCCAGGCTAACTACGTAGTCGCCGGATGCCTGGGCGTAACCAGCCATTAGGGCGCAGTGCTGACCGAAATTTTTGGCGAGACAAATGCCTTTGACTTTGGGGTCGGCTGCAGCAAGTTTCTTGATGACATTCCATACGCCATCGGGGCTGCAGTCGTTGACCAAAATGATTTCGTAATCAAAGGTGTCGCGGGTTGCTACGGTTTCGCGGATTTCGTTAACCACGGTCTCGATGGTTCCCTGGCTGCGGTAGCAGGGAATCACGAATGAAATAAGGGTGGTTTTCTTTTGCTCGCTCATAACAGGGAATATAAAAAAGAGAACGACATTTGGATTGATTTTAATTTACATTTATTCCGTATGATGCGCTTACTCTACCCATTAATTGCTAGTGCACTAATTACAATTGTGCCTTTCTTGATGACTTTCGAGAAAGGGCAAGATATTGTGCGTGGAATTTTTGGGTATGAGATATTTGCCCTGCTGCTTTTGTTCGCTTTGGTGAAGGGAAAACTTGACTGTCAAAAAGATGCCTCAACTACGCTCGGCATGACACGTCGTCGCATTGCGTCCGTTGTAGCGCTGATTGTTGTTGCAGTGACCATGTTGATCGTGGCTTTTTTGGATCTTTCCAACTTGCTTGCCATTAAGGGCTGGGATATGGGTTGGCGTGCTGTGGTGCCGTTTGCCACTTGCGGCCTTGCAGTGGTCATGATGTGGAAGGTACCACCTTTTAGGTTTTCGACCATCAACTTGATTTTGTTTGTTTCGCTGGTGGCTCATTTGGCTGCATTCAATAACTATGCGGAGCAGCCCTTGGCCCAGTTCCCGGTGATTGATTACATGAATCGTACGGCACCAAAATCCACGGAACGAAAACAGTTGCCTGAGTCCTTTGCAAAAAAGTATATGGTATTGGATGAACCTTCGGTGACGAGGTATTTTATTGACTCGACTCGAAGCAACGTGGTGGTAACTATAGAAAGCTGGGGGATCCCGCTGGATGAAAATCGTTTTGCGAAGGAACTGGCCGTGTTTGGTGACAGGATTGTTTCTGCTGGTGCCAACAGCCGTATGTATAGCCGCACTCGCACGGCGGAACGTGAAAATCTGGTTTCGTCCATTGTCCGTGACACTGCCACACGTAACAGGGATACGATGTTTATTCCGCAGGTTCTTGGTGCTGCAGGCGTAGAAACCTATTTCCTCTTTGGTGGAGATAGTACGGAGCACTGGCGGCAGAAATACATTCGCCAGATTGGTTTTAAGAATGTGATGTGGAATGAAATTTGCAATGATATGGAAATGTCTGCAAAACTTGATTCCGTTTTAGTCGGCGTGGAACTTGCAGGCGATTCTGTCAAAGGGCCTTCGACAAAAATCTTTGCAGCCTGGACTACCCGTGATACCAAATTCCCGTTGCCGGGCCTGGGCGGCAATTATGCAGGCTCTGCTGATGCCAATGACTCCGCCTATACGGAACGTTTGATGGGTTCTTTGCTGATTGTTGCTAACTTGGCTCGTCGTTATCCTAATGTGCGATTTATTGTGCAAGGCGACCACGAACCTATTTTATCTCCTTTGAAGTTCCAGGAACGTTTCTATAAACGCTGGACTCCTTTTGTTGTCTTGAATTGAGTTGCGTATGCGTATTCCTTTTAACAAACCGCCTTTTGTGGGTTCTGAATTTGACTATGTTCGCGCAGCTGTGGAAAGCGGTCGTATTTGTGGTGATGGTCAGTTTAACCAGAAGTGCCATGCCTGGCTGAAGGAACACACGGGAACGACGAAGGCCCTGCTGACGACCAGCTGTACTCATGCCTTGGAAATGGCTGCGTTGCTATGCGATATTAAGCCTGGCGACGAAGTGATCATGCCGTCTTTTACTTTTGTTTCTACCGCCGACGCCTTTGCCATGCGTGGCGCCAAGTGCGTGTTTGTGGATATTCGCCCGGACACCATGAACTTGGATGAGAAACTGGTGGAGGCGGCGATTACTCCTAGGACTCGTGCCATTGTGCCGGTACACTATGCTGGCGTGGCTTGCGAAATGGATGTTATCAACGAAATTGCCAAACGTCACAATTTGTTTGTGGTGGAAGATGCCGCCCAGGGAATGATGGCTACGTATAAGGGACGTTTCTTGGGTGCCCTGGGAGACTTTGGTTGCTACAGTTATCACGAAACCAAGAACTATAGCATGGGGGAGGGCGGAGCCCTTCTCATTCGCGATCCTAAATTTGCGGACCATGCAGAAATTATTCGTGAAAAGGGAACGAACCGTTGCCAGTTCCATCGCGGCGAAGTGGATAAGTACACTTGGGTTGAGTTGGGATCCAGCTATTTGCCCAGCGAATTGAATGCTGCTTACCTTTACGCGGAGCTAGAAAAGGCACAGGACATTTTTGATAACCGTATGGCTAGCTGGAATGCTTATCGGGATCGCCTGTCTGGTTTGGAAAAGCGTGGCTTGATTCATTTGCCCCAGGTGCCAGAACATTGCAAGCACAATGCCCACATGTTCTACATCAAGATGCCTGATCTGGATGGCCGCACCAAGATGATTGCGCACCTGGTGAAGAATGAAATTCTGGCGGTGTTTCATTATGTACCGCTGCACAATGCCCCCGCGGGCAAGCGCTTTGGAGAGTTCCGCGGTGAAGACCGTTATACTACGGCAGAAAGCAACCGCCTGTTGCGTTTGCCTATGTTCTACGGGCTAAATCGGGATGACCTGGATTTTGTTTGTGATAAGGTAGAGGAATTCTTTAGGTAGGTTCCTCGGCTTCGCTCGGAATGACACGGAGGATGCACTCGGAATGACGCAAAAGTATGCACTCGGAATGACACGGAGGATGCTCCAGAAATGACACGAAGGATGCACCAGGAATGATAATCCCAGTGTCATCCTGAGCTATACGAAACTAAGAACTTTAGTTCTCAAGTTGAGTTATGCCCTTTGGGTAGAAGTGCGTAGCACGGAGTCGAAGGATCTAGTGATATAATATGCAAGAAAAAAAACGTTTATTGCTTTTAGGTGGCGGTCATGCGGAAATCCCGCTGATCCAGGCCGCACAGAAGATGGGTTACTTTGTCATTACCACGGGCAATGCCCGCGAGGGCCTGGGGCACCCCTACGCCGACAAGAACGTTTTTGCAGACTTCAGTGACAAGGACGCCATGCTTGAACTAGCCCGTGCCGAAGGTGTTAGCGCCGTGTGCTCGGGTTGCAATGATTTCGCCTTGCTGAGTACGGTTTATGTTTGTGAAAAACTGGGCTTGCCCGGTCATGACAGTTTTGAAACCAGCCTGCAGATTCATCACAAGGACAAGTACCGCGCTCTCGCGGAACGTCTCCGAATTCCGACGCCCCGCGCAAGGACTGTGCGCAGCTTTGACGAGTTTAAGTCTGTTATCGGGATTTCTCCTGTTGGCAATAATGTAAATCGCGAGATTGGAGGCTGTGCAGCTGCATCCTTTGAACAACGTAACGTTTGCCCGTTGCAGTTTCCGCTGATCGTGAAGCCTGTAGATCTTACGGGAGGCAAGGGCATTCATCGCGTGAATAATGCGGAAGAAGCCTTGGCGGCTTACAGTGATGCTGTTTCCCGTACTCGCGAAGATCACCTGGTGGTGGAAGAATTCGTGACGGGAACGAACCATGGCTTTAGCGCCTTTTTGATTGGTGGCAAGATTGCTTTTTACTTTGCCGATAACGAACAGTACTATCTGAATAAGTACATGGTCAGTGGCGCCAATACACCAAGTACCACAAGTGCCCGCGGGCTGAATCTGCTGGTGGAGTACAGCGAACGCATCGCAGAGCACCTGCATCTGGTGGATGGCATTTTGCATATACAGTACATTGAAAAGGATGATGGCACTCCCGTTATCATCGAAATTTGTCGTCGTCCGCCGGGGGATTTGTACATCAAGTTTGTTCAGTACGCGACAGGCGTGGATTATCCGAATATGATTATTTCCGCTGAATGCGGCCTAGATTCCTCGACGTTGCTCGGAATGACACAAAGTACGTTGCTCGGAACGACACAAGGTGCGTCGCATGGAATGGTGCCGTGTCATCCTGAGCGTAGCGCGCAGCGCGAAGTCGAAGGATCTTCTGTCAAGCCATTCCTCCGCCACTGTGTCATGTCGGACCGCATGGGCATTGTGACTGGAGTTGACTTCGCTCCTGAAATTTTGCCCAATGTCGTTGAAAAATTCCTTTGGTACAAGGAAGGCGAAGAAGTTACCGATCCGCTCTACTACAAGGCCGGCATTGTTTTTATGCAGTTTGATTCAGTTCAGGAAATGACGGAGAAAACTGCTAAAATGACGGAACTCATTAAGGTTCGGTTCCGCGAATAGCATCGCTGCCTAGATAGCCCGCTACATTTTGCCATTAAAAAGAGTATATTGAAAATATGCAGAACAAACCTTTTGAGATCGCGTTTATTGGTGGTGGTATCAATTCGGCCATTGGCGAAGTCCATAAGGCGGCTAGTCAGATGGATGGTCGCTTTAAGCTGGTGGCGGGCGCTTTCAGTACCCATGCTGACATTAATCGCCAAACCGCGGATGCCTGGGGCGTTGATGCTGACCGCGTCTACGACGATTACCGCCAACTGCTGCAGTCCGAGAAAGGCAAACTGGATGCTATTGTCGTTTTGGCACCCACTGATTATCACGAAGAAATTGTGGTGGCTGCCCTCAAGGCTGGTTTTGCCGTCATTTGTGAAAAGTCCCTGGCCACGAGCGTGGCAGAAGGCGAAGCTATTGCAAAGGTCGTTGCTGAAACAAAACAGTTTTTCTGCACAACATATAACTACACGGGCTATCCCATGGTCCGTGAGCTGAAACAGTTTATTGAAGATGGCAAACTGGGCGAAATTCAGCAAGTGCAAGTGGAAATGCCTCAGGAAGGTTTCATGCGCCTTGGTGCAAATGACGAACCTCCAAAACCTCAGACATGGCGCTTAAAGGATACTGTCATCCCGAAAATCTCCCTGGATTTAGGAAGCCACTTGCACAATATGGTTTACTTCCTGACGGGCGAACGCCCTACCCGCATTGTGGCGGATCAGGCTACGTTCGGTTTGTTCCAGGTGGTGGACAATGTTGGCGCACTGGTGCAGTATACCAATAATGTTCGTGCGCAGATTTGGTTTAGCAAGACCGCTCTTGGAAACCGTAACGGCCTACGCATTCGCGTATTTGGAAGCAGGGGCAGTGCTGAATGGTTCCAGCTTGAGCCAGAAACGCTGAAAACCTGCGACTTGTATGGTAATGTTTGTTTACGAGACCGTACGGGCAATGTGAAAATTGCAAATCAGCCTCGCTACAACCGTTTCAAGGCAGGCCACCCTGCAGGATTTATTGAAGCATTTGCCAACTATTATCATGACATTGCAGACTGTCTTGAGGAATTCCTTGCAAAGGGTTCCTTTACGAGCAAGTATGTCTGCGGTATCCGTACTTCCCAGGAAGGCCTTGCCATGATGGAAGCGGCAGCAAAATCTGCCAAGTCCCAGAAGTGGGAATCCATCTAGCTACTGATTGCAGGTTCCAAGTTTGCCGATGGCGTGAATCTTGAAGGCGATGGTTGCGCCTGGTTCATTTGCTCGGATATCAACTTGGCTCACATTCTTTGCGACGGTTGCGGCAGACTCTTCTGTGATAGACTCGTCTGCAGCAGCAAATGCATCCCAGGAAATGTCGGCTACTACAAGGGCCTTACTCGACTGCAATTTGACTTGTCTGTTTTCGGTTTCCTCGTCGGCGTAGCGAAGTGTCAGGTAGAGGTCTCCCGTGGCGGTATAGACAACGCAAAGGCCTCCCCATTTAGTGAGGTCGTTGCCCTCCAGCAGCTTTCCGGAAACGTTGAAGCCAACCATGGCGTAGGGATCTTCTTCACCGAGGGTGGCGATTCCGTAGAGGTAACCATACTTGTCGCGGGAGGCCGCCTCTACGCCGTAGCCATTGTCGCCAGCGGGCCACTCCATGCTTGAACCGTCGTCGTTCGCGGTCCAGATGAAACCGAAGCTATCGGTGCCGTCATCCAGTTCTGTATTGACGCGGCTGCAGGTTCTTCCCTTTTGGGCGTCCCAGACGTTCATGCAGTTCTTGGGACAGTACATGGAATTGGCACAGTCCAGGGCCCCGGCGTTGTCCAGCGTGTCAAGTGCATACGAGGGTGTCGCGACACTATCTGGGGTGATGTTTGCAGAGGAATCCGAAACGGCACTTGAGGAGGACTTGCCTGAATCGAGAGCGGTGCTGGAACTGCTTTCTTCACCATCGACAAGAACCCAGTGTTTTTCTCTACAAATGAAATCCTTCTTGAAGTATTTGGAATCTTTATTTGCATCGGGACGGATGTCCCCTTCTCTATCTGTGCTGCACTTACCAAGTCCAAAGATGCGGTTCCAGAAACTTTCCATGACGGGTTCGAATTCCGGTATATCCTTAGAAATTTCCCAGGAGATGATGTTCTTGCGGATTTTTCCCAGATCGGTTTCAAAGGCGTTGTCGGCGACAAGAGCCTTCGCTTCTTCATCGTCCCAGGTTCCGTCTTTCTGGATGTCGGTGACGAAATCAGCCAGGGCTTTTGAAAATTCTGTTTCGCTCTTTCCCAACTGCATTAAGATGGAAATGGCAAGAAGGCTGGCGTCGGATTCGCTGTTCCCGAAAATGTCCAGTTCGTCAAATTCCTCGCTGCCTCCATCTTCTACAAAGGCCGCCAGCACGTCCTTGCTCGCTCTTTTCTTTGCTTTTCGAACGGCAAGGCTGTCGTTGTGCACAAGCCAAATGGCTCGTTCGTATTCCATGTGCGTCAACAGATTGATGTTGACGTTGTCCTTGTCAGAAAGGTCAGAGAGTGCGTTTAGTGTAACTGTCGCATTGGAAATTTTTCCGGTCAGTTCGCTGTAGTATGCGCCCGTTGCTTCCAGCAGTGCAAACTCAGATTTTAGATTGATGTGCGATACGGTGAAGTTGCCCTTGTCGCCAGTGACAGAACCCTTGAAAACGTTACCTGTTTGGATCAGTGTCCCGCTTTCCAGTTCGTAAACCTGAACTTTTGATCCGTTGATGAGAGGACCTTTCTGGGTGACTCCCGCAACAACCTTGTCTACGATGGCGATGGAATTGCCTGCTTCCGTGGATCCGCCAGCTTCCCTGTCGTCCTTGGAACAGCCTGCGAGGATTGAAAGTATTAAAAGTGAAAAAATGAAAATAAAACTATGCTTCTTCATTGTCGTTTCTGGTGCGGGTCAAAGGAAATAACTGGAAATTCATTTGATAGACCTGGTCCATGTCGGTTGACTTTGTGGCGATTGCGACCACTCTTCGTCTAAATTCTGCCAGTTCCTTCAATATTTCTTCGTAGGCGTTGCGAGTGAGGCCTAAGGTAAGGGATGAAAAGTTTCGTTGGTCAACAGGAATGTTTTCTATGGAATCTAGCGCAAGTGTTCCCATTTCCTTATGGAAATTTCTAATGGCAAGCGAGGAAATGTCTGGATTTCCGCTGGAAATGCTTTTTTCTGCCATGGCGAAGCGGCCATCATTTTTAAGGCGGAGCAACCCTGCCTTGACCAAAAATTTTAGGGAGTTTTCTACTTGCGAAGACGTTATATCTGGAATTATGCTCTTGGCTAATTCGTATGGACTTGCACCAGGCATTGTGGGCGCGAGTTCGCGGATGATGGGGTTGAACCAGTTAGAAAAATAGTCGTACAGATCATTGCCGAGAATGGTGACCTTGTGGTCGGCGGCAATGGCTTTCATGTTCTCGTATGCTTTTTTGCGATCGGCATCGCGGCGTCCCTGATTGAATACGACCAGGTTGGCGAAATAGTCCAGCTCGTAGCCCGCAAGGTCCATTGCTGCACCTACGATAGGAATTTTCTTTTTGGGAAGCCCGTTCTTGCCTTCGCATACGAGTTTGAGAAAGACGGGGGAGGTGTACCCTGCTCTGGAGGCAAATTCACGCCACGAAAAGGCGGATGTCCGCTTTTTCTCGTCGTAAAAATCCTGCATGAATTTACGATAATCCTGGTATTCGATTACTGAGCGCATGGGTAGTGAAAATTTACAAATGAAAAGGGCCCCTCGAGGGAGCCCCTTTCATGAGAGAGACTTTGAATTACTTACAGGAAATCGGAGTCTTGATGAGTTTGATGGACTGGATGTGAATGCCAGTGTCATCCTTGTCGGAAGCTCCGTTGATGTAGAACTTAGCGGTCTTGTTGGTGCTGCAGTGATTATAAACACCGGATTCCCAGAAGTTGTGGTTGGTTGTCCAGACGGAACCGTCATTATCAATGTAGTTGTCGTAAGTGCTCGGGTTCTGGATGCCGATATGAAGAATTTCGTAGTCGTCTTCATCATCAGTCCAGTCGTAACCAGACACCTGAACCTGATAGGAATAACCCTTTTCAAGGGTGAATTCCTTGGTCAGCTGAACGTAGTACTTATAATCGTCTTCCACGCCGTAGTTGGTGTAGAACTGAAGTACTTCGTTACCAGCGTCACTTTCTGTAACTTCAATTGCACCATAGTCCTTTTCGGTGTCGTGATTTTCAGTGAACGTTTTGAAGTAGCTGATGTCGCCGGTGCCTTCCCAGAAGTCGCCCTTGCCACCGAAAACGTCAACGGGATCTTCTTCAACAGGGGTTGTCGGAACTACAGAGCCGCCTTCGCAGGAGCCCTTCTTGCCGATAGCGTAGATGATGAACGTGTTGCTGGTGCCAGCTTCGCCAGAAAGCTTGAAGGTAATCTTGGAGGCCTTCTTGAGGACGGAAGCTGTAGTAACTTCCTTACCCCAGCCCGGTTCCTGCTGGAAGAGACTCCAGTCGATATCGATGATAGCGTTCTTGGAGTCGGTGGAGGGAAGGACTGCCATGGGGTTGTTGTACCCGGTGGTTGCCTTTTCAGCAGTGGGCTTCACCTGGAGATAGAGAGGCTGTGCAGTATTGTAGATTACGCACATGCCGTCCCAGTCGGTAATGTCTGCATAGCTGTCCTTTGCGTCGACGAGGTCAAAGCCGAGACCGGCGTACGGATATTCGTAGCCCTTGCCGAAGGTGACTTTCGCCTTGAGACCTGCAGTTTCTAAAACGGATGGCCAAACGAAACTGTCGTTTTCATCAAAACCAAAAGGCCAGGTAATCTTTGTGGTTCCGCCATCGCCATCATCTGTATAGGTGTACCACCAACCATAGTTGCTCTTGCCAACAGTTGTTTCAACCTGAATGTCGCCTTCCTTGCCGCAGAACATGGCGTTCTTGCAGGCGGGTTCACCAACCAGGGGCTTGGTGGGAGCGGTGGGAATCAGTTCCATTTCAACGACAGTGTTACCTTCTTCATCCTTGACAACGTCGCCGTTTTCGTCCTTCTTGGGAACTTCAATGGTCACATAGGCGGTGTCCTGGATGATGATGGTCTGGTGCTGGACCAAGGTGTCGGTCTTAATGACGGTACCTGCGATGGTGTCGATCTTGACAACGACTTCCTTCTTCACTTCTTCTTCGACCTTGGAGTCGCTGGACTTGTCATCGTCATTGCCTTCGTCGTCAGCTTTGGAAGAGGAAGAATCGTCGTCACCTTCGTCGTCAGCCTTGGAAGAGGAAGAATCGTCATCGCCTTCGTCGTCAGTCTTGGAAGAGCTGGACTTTTCGTCGTCCTTGGATTCGCTGGACTTGAAATCTTCATCGTCATCTTCTTCGCCGAGAAGTTTCCATTCGCTGTCCTGGCACTTGTAGTATTCTTCGGATGCATCCACATAGACCAGTTCGTCCTGAGTCTTCCTGGAGCAGTCACCCATCTTTTTCTTGGATGCGACTACGGTTGCCCAATCGCCTTCGTCTGCGTTACAGATAACGTTGATGTTGTCTTCTTCAACGAAAGCCTGTTCGTCGGCGTGCTTATTATTGCAAGTCGGAAGGTCGTCGAAGGTTTCGTAAGAGCCTTCTTTTTCGCTGGGCTTGCTGCTGGAGCCGGAGCTGGAATCGTCGCCGCAGGCCACCAGAGCCATGGATGCTGCCAGGGCTGTTGCGCCCAGGCCGAGCTTGATCATTTTCTTGTTCATGTAGTTACTCCTTAAAGTATATCGTAAATAAAAATACACAAACCACTTGGTCTGTGCAAGGGATAGAATACAAATATTTGAAATATGACGAAAAAAAAGGTATTGTACACTCAATGTGTATTGTATTTGCGAAAATACGATACAGCAATGAAATACAAAGTAAGTCGTTTGTTCCTGAAAAAAAATCCCGAGCCGCTAAATGCGGACTCGGGAAGATTTTTTGTGACAAGCTAATCGTGGCGCTTGTTATTTCATAACTAGCGCACGACTCGTCACCTCACCTATACGGAAATGCAAGCATTTCTGCGCAGGATTCGCCTCCTAGTCGTGGTACTTTTGTCCCTTCGGGTCAAAAGTACATGATTAACGGCTCGGCAATGGAAAAATGCAAGCATTTTTCCGCTGCTCTCGCCTATTTAATCATTCATCATATGATTATAGAACTTGGAGTAGTTGTCCTTGTCTTCGGTCTTGCGGACGGCGATGGCATCCTGCGGATGACGGTTGAGCATACCGGTGATCATCTGCGGAATGATATAACCCCATTCGTACTTGGCCTGGAGCGGGAGGAACAGTTCCTGGTAGGCGTCGAGAACCGGACGCAGATCGTACTTGGGGTTCTCCAGGAAGCCAAGGAGAAGTTCGGTGGTGCAGTTGCCTGCGCCACGGCCCATGCCGGAAACAGAACCATCCAGGAAGTCAACGTGGTTGATGATAGCCTGAATGGTGTTGGAGAAAGCCAGCTGCTGGTTGTTGTGACCATGGAAACCGAACTGCTTATTCTTTACAATACCCTTGTAGCGCTGCATTTCCTTATCGATGTCTTCCTGGTAGAAGGCGCCAAAGCTATCTACGAGATACAGGACGTTGGCCTTGCATTCTTCGTTCACCTGGTGCAATGCTTCGTCCAATTCCGGACCGCGGTCACGGCTCACAGCCATGATGTTCAAAGTGGTTTCGTAGCCCATTTCATTGAAGGCGTTCACCATTTCGATACCTTTGTCGATATTCTTTACGTAAGAAGCAACGCGGAACATCTGGTAGGGGCTTTCGGAAGCAGGCTTCACAGCGTCCATGTTGACGCGGCCCACATCGGCCATCACAGCCATCTTCATCTTGGAATCGATACCGTCCTTCACCTTCCAGAGCAGATCGTCATCACAGAACTTCCACGGACCGTATTCCTTGGGATCGAACAGTTCCGGAGAGTTCTTGTAACCCATTTCCATGTAGTCAACGCCAGCGGCGGACAGGAGGGTGTAAAGACGACGGACGAATTCCAGAGAGAAGTCGTGCTTGTTGACGAGACCGCCATCGCGGATGGTGCAGTCGAGAACCTTAATGCTTTCGTAGTACATATTTTAGCCGATAGGTTGTAGGTTAAAGTTTAAAGGATGTGCAGTCGGCTGCAATCCATTTTTTATGAGTCCAAAGGTAGATTAAGGTTCTGAGATATTCAAGTGAGAAACGGATAATCGTGAAAATAGTGTGTTAATTAACGCGTTTCTTGCGTTTATTTATGGATGTGTTGTCGTAACGCTTTGTGAAATGGTGGGTTATGGACCTTGAAATGGGAGTGCAGAATGCTTCATCGGAGGAAAAAATGGCTGTTTGAAGAATTTTTTTTGTCTCCGCAATTTTTATTTACGCAATTTTTGCGTTAAAATGAAGTGGGTTGCACTATTTTGGTAGTTTACACACTTCTAACACGGAATATGGGAATCGGTGTGGAATATGGTGCGGTTTTAAGGGTAGATTCATCCTGGGTATAAAAAAGGATGACTGTATGAAAAAATCTCATGTGCTGTGTGGGGCGATTCTTGCCTCTGGTTTGCTTGCTGGAGCATTTGCCGCTCCTTCTGATCCGACGCCGAAAACAATCGATAATGATGGGGATTCTATTGAAATCCAGACTCTGGGTGACGAGCATTACCGTTTTACCCGCACGGTGGATGGCTATCTGCTGGAAACAGATGAAAGTGGGGTGTACTTTTACGTTGACGCTAAAGGGGTTCGCTCCAATGTGAAGGCGAAAAATGCGGGTCATCGCAGTGCTTCCGACAAGGCGTTCCTGCGCGCGCTGGACAAGAGAAAGGTTTTGGATGCTCACCAGAAAAAGCACCCGGATCGTTTCAAACGCCGCGGAGAGGCGAAGCGCCCTGACTGGGTTCCCGTTGTTGATTCAGATAAAACCGTCGATGCTGACGTTCCTCCCGTGTTGCGTTTGCCCAGTGCGGAAGCTCATTCCAAGGGAAACATCAAATTCCCGGTTATTCTTGTATCAGGTTCAGGAAGCAAGGCTAGCATAGATTCTGTATCTCTTTATAAGGTCCTGAATCAGGATAACTATACAGCGAATGGCTATACCGGTTCTATTCGTGATTATTTCGGTGATCAGTCCAGTGGCGTTTTCAAACCCAGTTTTGATTTGTTCTATGTCAGCCTCACTAATTCTCTGGCTAGTTACGTGGGCAACGAACAGCAGTTTGTTGCTGACGCCATTAAGGCGATGAGAGCCAAGTATGCAAACTTCAATGCGGCCAACTATGATTCTGATGGTGATGGCGAAGTAGATGCTACGGGATTTTTGTATGCTGGAGCGGTAAATAGCAATGGTCAGGAGCTGGGCGGTTTCCAGTACGAACTTCAGTGGAATGCAATTGGTCGCCAGGATGCCGGTAATGGCAAAAAGTTCAATAGCTATTTCGTTATCAGCGATCAGGGCTATTTCCCCGTATTTATCCACGAATTTAGCCACACCATGGGTTTGAAGGATCACTACTGTGTCCGTTCCAGCGATTGCTATGCAGATTATAACGGAAGCACGTATCAGGCTCCCGGTGCGCATTTCTGGGATGTGATGGCTACGGGTATGTATGCCAATGGGGGTAAGACTCCTCCCAGCTATAGTGGCTTTGAACGTGCCTTTATGGGCTGGATGAACTATACCGCATTGACATCGTCGTCCGCCGTCACGACAATTACTCCGCTGAATACCACCAACATGGCCTACAGGATTCCCGTTAGTGGAAGTAAGGATGAATGGTGGGTCTTGGAAAATCGTCAGAAAACTAAGTGGGACGCGGCGTTGCCTAATCACGGCATGTTGATTTGGCACATCGATTATGACCAGGCTTCCTGGGATGGTGACGCTCTGAATGATGACAAGGCTCACCAGAAAATTGACGTGGTGGAAGCTGGCAATATAAGGGTGACGGGTTATTATGAGGGCTTTGAATCTGCATATTTTGTGGATGATCCGTTTCCCGGTTCGCAAAATGTGACAAGCTATGGGCCGTTTGTCTCCTGGTCGGGAAAAAATCAGGGAATTCAGCTTTACAGCATTACGGAAAAGAACAGTAAGATTTGCTTTGCCACGCAGAGTGGTGTGAACGTTGGAGACTGTAGTGAAAATGTGGAGAATTCTTCTTCTAGTGTCGTGTCGATGTCCTCCTCGAATGTAACGACAAGTTCCTCCTCTAGCGGAATGGCGAGCTCCTCTGCCAGTGTCATCCCGAGCGAATCATCCTCCAGTGTTGCTGCAGGCGAATCGTCCTCCAGTGTCATCCCGAGCATCGTCGAGGGATCTAGCAGCAGTACTCGCTCTAGTTCTTCTGTGCAGCCTGTTGTAACAACTTTGAACTTGTCGGCCCAATTGACTGTCAGCGATAACTATGTTCCTGTAACGGTTGATTTGAGCCAAGTCGCAAAAGCTCTTGGAATTTCAGTGGGTCAGGTCGGTGGTTTGTACAGCGTAGGCTCGCTGACGTATGGTGCCGTAACGCCTTCCGGAGTTTTGGATGAAACCCCGTCTACGGCAGAGGCTCCGGGGCACTGGTTTGATGCTAGAGGCAATGTGATTAATTGGGGGGCCGGTGCCGCCATCTACTCCAACCTGAATCTAGATGCAATGACGTCGTCCGTAGGAAATTATCCCAATGGGGTAACTGTTGGTGAAACCTATACTGTGGCGCAGGCGTTGACTTGTAACGGGAAACAGGTAATCTTCAAGATTACAGTAAGCGTCATAGGGGGTATGGACCAGTCTTCCTCCAGTGTCATCCCGAGCGAGTCGTCCTCCAGTGTCATCCAGAACAGTTCTTCCAGTGTCATTCCGAACGAATCGTCCTCCAGTGTCATCCCGAGCATCGCCGAGGGATCTAGTAGCAGCGTTGCTTCCGGTTCCTCCGCAAGCGTTATCCCGAACGAATCTTCCTCCAGTGTCGTCCAGAACAGTTCTTCCAGTGTCATCCCGAACGAATCGTCCTCCAGTGTCATCCCGAGCATCGTCGAGGGATCTAGTAGCAGCGTTTATTCCAGTTCTTCCGTGTCCAGCCCGGATCAGTATATCCTTGCCCTGCGAGAATCTGCACTTCCTGGCGCTGCAATGCGTGTTGAAAACGGTGTTCTGCTTGTAAATGCTCCTAAAAAATCACAAATGACGATTTCCGTTTTTGATATGCTTGGCAATAGAATCTATTTCACAAAATTTGTCGGTGGTCGCTATGAACTTGATCTGAATTCTTTTGTTGGAAAGGTTTTGCTTATTCGCTTGAATGAGGGACGTAAACTTCTTCAACAAAGTCGATTCGTAGTGAAACGATAATTCAAAATTGAAGTCGGCGTAATTTTTTTTCGACTGATGAATGTAAAGAACGCGGACATCGCTGCCCGCGTTCTTTTATGCTATTTATGGAGAGAACAATTAAGCTGTTTTACTTATCGGCCTTTCCGCCGACTTGGAACAGCGCGAATTCCATCTGGAAAACCTTGTCGCTGCCTTCGTCTTCTTCGGCGATGAGGGCGATTTCCTTGCGGAATGCGTTGATGCGTTCCACAATGCGTTCGTACCCTTCCTGGCTGATACCGAGGGTAAGGCCTGAAATGTGACGCTTGCCCGGCGGGTCCCGGTCGATGGAGTCGGCGCCCATCTTGAGGCAGTTCTGGTGGTAACCGCGAAGTGCCAGTTTGGAGGTGCGGTCGCCGGTGGTGATGGCGCTTTCCGTCAGGATATACTTGCCGTCCTCATCCTTCTTTATGAGTTGGCATTCTTCCAAAAGTTTGACGGATTGCCTTGCCTCGTCTGGCGTAATCTTCGGATTTACCTGCTTGGCCAATGCGGTGTAGTCCCCGTCGAATCCGAACATGCCGATGAGGCTGCGGATAAACAGGTGGCGGGGATGGGAATAAATCATGTACTGAGCGTGTCCCAGGAGGTGCTGCTTTTCTGCAAAACGCACTACCTTAAGGACCGCCTGCATCTTTTCGAAAGCGGTGTCGCGGTCGGCGGTTGTTTCGGCCTGGTTGAATTCTACCAGGGCTACGAAAAATTCTGTCTCGTGCTTGCCCAGGCGGAGGCCGGAGGCCACCTTGGGGATGCTTTGCTGGCTCAGGTTCTTTTCGCCGTTCATGACGCGGCTGATGAAGTCCTTTGCCTTGAAGCCGATCTTGTCGGAGAATACCCGCAGAGAAAAGGCGGAATTGGCTGCCTTTTTCTGATTGTAATAATCCTTCAGGAATTCCCTGTAATCAAGGTATTCGAAGATCTTCTTCTGCTTTTGCATTTCGCTCATATCCAAAATGTAGGAAAAAGCGTAAGAGTGGGTATAGGAAAAAGAATAATGCCGTTGTCTGCAAACAACGATAAAAGTGGGTTGACTGACAAAAAGGTGGAAAACATCTCGTCTTTATGATAGATTTTAAGAAGTTCCGGGGAATTTGGTGGAAATATGACCGTTGTCTGGAAAATGGGAAATTGGATGTTTGGTTTGAAAGGGTAATTAAGATGACCAAGAGTGTTATGGGTAAAATGGTTGCAGGTATGGTGCTGGCTTGTACGTTTGGAGTGTCTCAGGCCGCCGTATCTGTAAGTGAAGTGGTGACGCTTCCTAGCGATGTAAATTTGGGTGGTGGCGACAAGGTGGGCTCTCAGCTCATTGCAGCCACCTACAACGCAGGAAAGGGACCGGGTGTTTGGATCGTGGCTGACGGCGGGTACCGTCTATACCACAATGGCTCCTTGCTGGCCGAAGATAACCAGGCTGGCCGCGTCCGCTTCATTCCCATGACCTTGCTTCCTGGCGAAAACGCCTTCTCTGTAGTCGGCGTCAATGGCGCAGGTGCTCCCGGCGTAATGGTGCAGATTGATGACCTGGACCGTTCCTATTACAGTGGCGGCGATTGGAAGGCAAAGCCCAGCGTAGGCAATACCTCTTGGAAAAACAAGGGCCGCGACCTTTCCCAGTGGGGAAGCGCTACTACCTTGACTTACGCCAATACCAAAATGCCTAGCGGTGCTGCCCTCAACGGTTTTGCCGCCAATACTCAGGCCAAGTGGATCTGGACCGGCAGCGAATCTGATCCGAATGCAATTTTATTGTTCACCCTGAATCTGAAGGCCGAAGGTTTTGGAGCCGTGACCACCGGCGGCGACAAGGGTAATATTGTTATTGCCACTGACTCCGCATCTATCCGTAAGTACCTGCAGTCCAATGATGCGGTGACCATTCTCGTTCCCGAAGGAACTTATGACTTCCGCCAGTTCCGTAATGCGGTTACCGAAGCCAACAAGCAGGGCCGTACTTGGTGTACCAAGAAATGCGGTGAAAAAAATGTGGTAACAGGCAAGGAAAATACATTCTATCGCATTGCTTTTGAAAAGAATTCCTGTGCATCTTTGAATGATGGTTCCGTTCCTGTTTCAGAAAGTGCCAATCTGCAGTCCTGGAGCGATTGGATTACTGTCAGAGGCAATAAGAGCCTGATCGGTATGGGTCGTGGCGCAAACCTTCGCGGCGCATCCCTCAATAACCGCTGGAATGAAGGCGGTCACAATAACATCTACCGCAATCTGGCCATCTATGATGTGAACCCGCACCTGATCGAAGCTGGCGATGGTCTGGAAACCAGCGGCGACAAGAACAATCATATCAAGAACTTCTGGGCAGACCATATTAGCTACAAGTGGATATCTGATGGCATGGACATGGAATTCGTGGATAATGCAACCATCAGCTACACCGACCTGGATGGTGCCAACGAATACAACTGCTGGGGTACCGATCCTTACATGGCCCTTGTGGAAGACGCTCATCTGACTTACGCCAACAATTACTGGCACAATTCTTATGGTCGCGTTCCCAAGGTTACTGGCGAAGTTAATGGTTCCCAGGTTCACATTTATAACCAGCTGGTGGATGGCAACCGTTTCTTCATCGCTGGCGCCAATGGCCATAGCTCTACGGCCAAGGCTTATGTCCGCTACGAAAACAGCTACATCAAGAACGGCAATGGTTACCTGGCTGAATGGGGTGTAAATGGCTACGTCTACTATAGCGGAGTTACTTTTGACAATACGAAACAGCAACATCGCTATACGGACGAATCCAACAAAACCTCTGTAATTCAGGGTGTTCCTCAGGCAGATACTTTCAATCCCTCTTACTCCTGGGAAAAGCGCACTGTAGCAAACCTGCCCACGGATCTTCCGAAACTCACCGGTGTAGGCGGCCGCTACGGTTCCATGCCCTCTTACAACCAGGCTTTCGGCATCAGCAAGAAGGCTGCTGAAGTGAAGATGAGCGCTCCTGCCGCTAATGCAAAGTACGAAGCTGGTACAGGAATTTTTCTCTCTGCCGCCAAGAGTGCTGGCGATGGCTCCATCAAGAGTGTTGATTTCTACATCGGTAACGACAAGGTGGGTTCTGCAACTGCCGCACCGTTCCAGGTAACAGCCTCAGGCCTTTCCGCTGGCGTCTATTCCGCAGTAGCAGTCGTCACCGACAATAACGGCCTTACCCACATGTCCGAATTCGTAACCTTTGAGGTGGTGGGCGAAACCTATCCCGAAGTCGTTAAATGCGGTGCAGGTTCCTCCAACCAGTCCATTGAACTGGGCCAGCCCATTACGGATTTCTGCTACACTTGGACAGGTGCTGAAACTGTTGTAGTGGATGGTTTCCCGGCAGGTGTGACTACCAGTATTGATAAGGTGGCTGGCAAGGTTTCCATTAGCGGAATTCCTACGGAAGCAGGTGCATTCTCCTTCAAGGTAAACGCCACCAGCAACGATTCTACATTCACAAAATCCGGCAAGATTACGGTAACGGATCCCAATGCCACTGCAAGTTCTTCCAGCGTAGCCCCAGAAAGCTCTTCCGAAGCCATTCCGGGCAGTTCTTCCAATGTCATCCCGGGCATTGCCGAGGGGTCCTCCTCCAGCACCGACCCGGAATCTCAATGCGGTGAGTTGGCGGATCAGGTCCGCCATGACGCTGGGTGTGTCATCCCGGGTATCGTCGAGGGGTCTTCCTCCAGCACCGATCCGGAATCCTCCGCAAGCGTTATTCCCGTGCAGCCTGGCGAACAGACTACAGCCCTTCGCGGTATGGTAACTGCTGCAACTGAAGCGGAAACTGGCTACTATCGCATTTTCGATATGCAGGGACGTCCTCTGTTTGCTGGTGAAGCAAAGCCCCGCATGATGCCTGCAGGCCGCGTAATCGTAGTTGAATTCACCCGTAATGGTGGCAGAATGCTCCGCCGCTATGTGCAGACTGCAAAATAAATTTCTTTCCAACCTCCCCAACTAAACAAAAAAGTCCAGAGCTTCGGTTTCTGGACTTTTTTGTGTAGGGATTCACCGGCGAACCGACGGTTCGAAATTTTATTTTTTGGAAATGCTGTCTGCGTCCAACGTAGGAATCAACTTGTCTTCCTGACAGAGGTCTTCTTCACGAATCTTGAATGTGAAGTCTACGAGATTGTTTTCGAACATTTTCTGGTAGGGTTTCTTGGATTGCACGCTTTGCAGGGCACAGGTGCAGTAGTTGACACGCTGAACCAGCTTGATGTCGTTACTGGGGATTCCCTTGGCGAAAACGCATTCGTGCATGATGGCGTATTCCATGGGAATGTCGTAGCGGCCTTTGCATTTGTTTTTCAGGTCGGGCTGTGCGGCGATTTTCTCAATTACACCTTGATTTGGAACGCTGTTCATTACCTTACTTGTAATGAAACCGCCGACGAAGAAAACCAGACACACTCCAAAATGGATAAGGAATCTCTTTCCTCGTCCAATCTTGTTGTAACTGCGTTCCACCGCTTCAAAGGTCTGGGTGGCATGCAGTCTGACGTCATCTAAATCATTGTTAGCCATTATACCTCAACTAGAGTCCATATGCTGGGTAGTGTGCGATATTTTTCGTCAAAGTCCAGGCCGTAGCCTACTACAAATTTGTTTTCAATATTGAAACCACAGTAATCGGCGTGAAAATTGACTTCGCGACGGGCTTCCTTGTTCAGAAGAACGCAGGTGCGGATTTCCGCTGCGCCAGCATTTTTTAATGATTCGACCAAGGCGTTCATCGTGTGACCGGTATCCAGAATATCGTCAACTAGAAGAATTCGCTTGTTTTGAATATCAAGGTGATCCATTCCGGTAATGGTCAGCTTGTGACTGGTTTCCGTGGAGCTGCCGTAACTGGAAGCCTTGATGAAGGCTATCTCCAGTTGGTTCTTGTTGATGCTGCGGCAGAGGTCAGCGGTAAAGATGAAGGAACCCGTCAGTGCAGAAAGAATTACATCGAAATCATATTCGCTGCGGATCTGGTTTCCCAGTTCCGCAATGCGGTTTTCGATTTCTTCCTTGGTGACCAAGGGCTTTTCAGACATCTTGTACATCTTAGACCTCAAAGTTCAGCCAGCTGAACATGGGCTTCATGCCGGAGAGCTTGCCGTTCGCATCCTTGGTGAATTCCTTGTACAGGGGGAATACCTCGTTTTCGATACTGGTCTTGTCGATGAAGAGGTTCATCCAGTCGGCGATGGAGATGAGCTCGGTAATGTACTGAACCTTTTCTGCATCGAACTTTGCTTCAACCTCGGCGATGAGCTGCATGAGCTTCTTGTGGAACATGCGGCCGGTACCACCAAAGCTGAACTGTACGTTCAGGGCGTTGGCTTCTTCCAGAAGACCCTTCACTTCGTTGAATGCGTCCTGGTTGCGTTCCTTCAGGTATTCAAGGGCCAGGCGGTGAATGCGGGTGCCGATATCCAGGGAGAGCATGTTGCGCAGGGTGTCCGGCAAAGTGTGGTCCGGGTCGGCAAGGCTGTCGATGGAAAGGGTGTTGGCATTGGCGAAGTCGGTGAACTGCTGGGTAAGAGCCAAAAGATTCTTCTTGGTTTCCAGCTGGTTGATGCGCTGCAGGGAGTCGCTCATCAAGTCCTTCATGCGAACTACGTATGCCGTAGGATATAGGCTGCGCAGTTCGTCTGTGGTGATGTTCGGATTTTCCACAAAGGAAAGTTCCTCGCGACCCTGTTCGTTGCCCAGCGCCACAACAATGTTGATGCGGCTCAGACTGTCGGTGAGTACCAGAATGTTTGCTTCGCGGGATTCTCCGATAGCAGTGTCATTGTAAGCGGCGTGAACCAGAGTCTGCTTACGACGGCTGCCGATCTTGGTGGATGTCAGCTTGTCGTTCATCTGGTCGTACCCATCTTCGAGGCCCAGGTGGAAAATTGCGGCCCGCTCGGCCATCAGCTTCACGACCACGGGCACGTCCTCGCGGGCGTAGCGGGTGAATACTTCTGCACCGTTCCACTTGTGTTCGTTACTGGTGGCGCGGGCGAGAATGCTGAGAAGCTCGTTCTCGATGGGATGGCCGTAGGGCAGAAGTGGCTTGAGGAGCTCGATGGCGCGGAGAGCGTAGCGCATGTTCTGCACCGGTTCCAGACCTTCGATGTCGTTGAAGAACCAGCCACAGCTGGTGAAACTGAACAGACAGAATTTCTGTGCTTCCAGCAGGCGGATTGCCTTGGCGCATTCCGCGGGCTTGTCCGGGTGCAGGAGCACGCGGTTCAGGAAGTCCTTGAGACGTTCCGGATCCTCGGGCTTCACGAGAGCCTGTACGTATTCGTTACGGGCTTCCCACGGGTCCATGGCGGCAATCTTCTTGAATTCGAGAGTGAAGATGCTGTCGGCCAGGGCCTTCAAATGGTTCATTGCGTCGCGGAGAGGACCGCGCCACTTCTGGTTCCAATCGGGGCCACCGCCGGTGGAGCAGCCGCAATCGCGGTACCAGCGGCCAACGCCGTGGGCGCAACTCCAGGCACAGCCTTCGCTATGGAAGTTCTTCAGGAGAACTTCATGCTTCGGCGGGAACTTTTCCAGGAACCAGCCGTAGTTTACGGGAACCATGTTGTGTTCGGGAGCGTAATGGTTGTAGAGCCAGGCGGCGCACATATCGCCGAAGGGCTCGTGGTGGCCGTAGGATTCGCCATCGGTGCCGATGCTGACCAACTGCGGGTCTTCGCGGTTGGCGTCCCAGGCGTCTGCAATGCGTCGGCCGAAGGTGCCTGCGTCACGGAGCAGGTGCTCGAAGCCAACTGCAGAAGAAAGCCACGGGTTGTAGAAGAATACGTCCAGGTAGCCTTCGCAGACCAGGTTGCCTTCCTTATCGCGGGGATAGATGCGGTAAGGACGTGTGGTGTCGATGTCGGTGTTGGAACAGCCAATCCAGTCGCCATCCTTTGCGGAACCGTTGTCAGCAAGAGCGCGGAAGCAGTCTGCCTGGGTGGGGGAGAGGATGGTGAACTTGATGCCGGCCTTGATCAGCTCAACAACTGTTTCCAGGTTGATGGCGGTTTCTGCCAGCCACATGGCTTCGGGCATACGGCCAAAATGGAACTTGAAGTCTTCGATGCCCCAGCGAATCTGGGTCTTCTTGTCTTCCTTGGAGGCGAGCGGCATGATGATATGGTTGTACACCTGGGCGATGGCGTTGCCATGACCGTTCAGGCGTTCCATGCTGCGCTTGTCTGCTTCCTGGATACGACGGTAGGTATCAGGAGTATGGGTACGGATCCAGCCCATGAGGGTGGGACCCATATTGAAACTCATGAAGTCGTAGTTGTTTACGATGTCTGCGATTCGTCCGCTGGAGCTCAAGATGCGACTGGCGGAGTTTGGACTATAGCACTGGCTTGCAATGCGGTCGTTCCAGTCGTGATGAGGGCGTGCGCTGGGCTGATTTTCGATAACTCCAGTCCAGGGATTTTCGCGGGGCGGCTGATAGAAATGGCCGTGAATGGTAAAATAAAGGGGGTGCTTTTCAGACATAAATACACTCAAAAAGTTTTTCCTAAAAATAGAAAAATGATTTGCGGACAAGAAAAAGGTGCGGGAAATGACCCGCACCTTTGTTGTTGAAATGCCTATTTTGAAACGCGCCTTGAACTTGCGCGGGACTATTTCAGTTTGATGACCTTTGTTGCATTACTGCTGCCCACAGTAGCGCGTACGATGTAGCTGCCGTTTGCGATAGACTGCATGTCAAAACGATGGGTTCCAGCAGTCATGTTGCCCTGAGCGAGAGTTGCAATGCGGTGTCCCATCATGTCGAATACTGCAATGGAACCGCGACCTGCCTGGGGAATGTACATGGACAAGGCCTTGCCCTGCATGGATAGTGTTATGTTGTCTGCAGAGATGCGCGGTGCAGTGACAACCATTCCTTCGCTGGGGGCGATGACGGCGCCTTCCGTAGACTTGTCTGCAATAACCTTGTCCCATCCCGGCATGTTGTCGAGGGCAATGATGCGTTCGTCTTCCAGGTTTCGCTTCCACATGTCAGCAGGAGTCTTTTCCAGGAAGTTTCCGCTCCAGGTCTGGCTCCAGGTCATCCAGTAACTCCAATAGGACTTGTCTTCTGCGATACTATCGATGTCAGGAATGGCACCGTTTTCGCTGAGCGCAATCATCTTGTTGGTGCCCACTTCTTCAATAATCTTGTTCCAGTAATTGGCTGCAGAATTGTGGTTGTTCAATTGGTCGTAAATATCCACTGCTACAATGTCTACATATTCATCTCCAGGATACCAGGCTCCGTTGAGAGCAGTGTAATCATATCCAATTTCAGGATCGGTGTTGATGTTCCACACCCAAATCAGGTTCTTGTTCTTGTTGACATTTACCATGCGGTTGAATACGAGACGCCAAAGCTGAACGTAACATTCCGGGGAGCCTACGCCCCACCAGAACCAGCCGCCGCTAGCTTCGTGAAGGGGACGCCAAAGAACGGCAATGTCCTTTTCTTCAAGCTGTTTGAAGTAGCCTGAAACGATATCCACATCGGCCACGATATCCTTGTACTCTTGAGATGTTTCATCAATTTCGGAGCACTGCTCTCCCTTGAATGCCTTGGTGTAGTTAAAGCAGGTGTTGTTTGCTGCGGTGCTCGTGACGCCTTCGGTACAGCCGGAGTTGTTGAATCCGGCAGGGGTTCCCTGGGTGTAGAAAATTGTATCCTGTCCCACTTTCCAGTGCCAGGTGTAAGTGGGAATGCCTCCCATCTTCCACAGTTCTTCTGTCATAACGAGGTTGTTTTCGGTATAGCCCAGGAACCAGCCCTTGTCGTGATTGCCTCCTGCGGCAAAGAGCATGTCGAAGCCGCCAATAGCAGGATAGTGTCCAGAGCGCTTGTAAAATTCGGCGATATCGGTCTGACCCTTCCAGCTAACTTCTTCATCGCTGAATTTGCAGGAGTCGGCTGGCGTACATTTGCCTGGCTGGATTAACCAGTTTTCTTCGGGAACGGCTGCGCCAGTTTCAGTGGTGTCTCCGTAGTGGTAGTTAAAATTCTGATCGCTGATCATCATGCCACTGATGGTCTTCTTCATAAAATTATCACGAAGGAACGTTTTTACCTTCATGGCGCTTTCGGTAGCGCCGGGGGTGACGGGCAAGGCGCTGATGTTGAATTCAGGATCGGGATGAACTTCCAATGACATGAAGTCAAATCCGGAGTTCGTTCCTACTGCAATCTTGATTGTATGTTCGCCAGGCTTAAGCTTGACGGAACCGTTAAGCGTGAATTCCTTATTGGTATACTTTTCTGTTTTTGTGCCGTAGGTGGCCACTTCTTTTCCATCTACAGAAACCGTCATGTTGTTGCTGACATACATGGTTTCAATCCACATATGGATGCTGAAATCATAAACAGCCGTTTGCTCAATGGTAAAGGGAAACTCGAAGGATCCTTCGGATTTTGCGTACTTGTTTCCCGATATGGAAATAGTCTTTGTGGTGTCGTAGACCTGCCATACATCGGTCATGTTCAGTTCGTAAACCTTATTTGCATCGGTTACCTGAACTACATCGGCGCCCTTTACGTCTTCCGCTTCGTATATAGTGGGAGAAGCTGCATTTGCAGCGCTGGCGAGAGTCGCAATTGACATCATGGAAATGATGTTTTTGGCGAAATTAGAATGCAATCCCATAAACACTCCTTAATAAAACCTCCCTAAATCTATATTCGCACCCCCTTTTTTCAAAATGGTAGAATGCTTCAAAATTCTTAAATCGTTGATTATGTCTCACCGGCGGGTGTTTTAAGCGAAAATTCGAATTTTTACATACTTGTTGTAGCTTTTGGGGCGTGTTAGTATGTAATCGAGACTTAATGCAAATGGCGTTACATACTTTGCGCTTTTTTTGAGGCCCTAAGTATGTAAAAATCGTTAGGTGTTCTGAAAATTTTGTTCACTGTTAGACGTTTGATGGGATGCGCCGGTGTTTTATACATACCTGATACCTCTTTTCTCCTTTCGAAGTATGTAATCGAGACTTAATGCAAATGACGTTACATACTTCGACGAATGTTTTGCCCGCTGAGGTATGTAAAAATGCTAAACAAAGAAGGCCGCGGTGTAACCGCGACCTTTTTAGGTACTAATGAGCAAGAAACGCCTCGTCTTAACGAGGCGTCGATGCGAGAGTGAGTCTACTTGATCATCACCGGCTGTGTAGCGGTGAGGCCAGCGCCCTTCACGCGGACGATGTACTGACCCTTGGAGAGGTTGGACATGTCGAAGGCGTGGGTGCCTGCATTCAGGTTGCCGCGGAACAGAGTTGCCACGCGCTTGCCGCTCATGCTGAACACGTCAACGCTAACCTGGCCAGCGACTGCTGCGGAGAGCATCACGCGATTGCCAGCAACGCTGAACTTGGAGGCTGTAATCTTTGCTGCTACGATACCTGTAGGTTCAGTGGTACCGGGGACATCGGGCTTGATTTCTGTTGCCGGGGTTCCGTCAAAGTATGTTTCTACCTTGGAAATGGTTGTCTGTTCCGGAGAGAACGTGTCAAATTCGGTGTCAAAATCATTGATGACAATTGCACCGCCATCGACAACAACATTGTCAATCATCACTTCGCCGCTGAAGGCATCCGTGGTCATCTTGATGATGACCTGGCTGAGATTGCCCAGATTGCTGGTGATGGGGAAATCGTCTTCCCAGTAGGCGAACTTATCGATGGGGAAGGTGCAAGTTGCAGTCTCGCCTGCAGCAACGTCGCAGTAACTGTTGGCATTGTACCAGCCCCATGCAATATGAGTGTCGCTGGCGTTGGTCTTCAATGCCATGGTATACTGAAGGTCGCTGGTAGAACTGTTCTTTACGGTGAAGGTAATTGCCTTTGCTGTTCCCAGGTTGGTTGCAAAGTTATAAGTCAGGTTTGCACCTTCGGAAGCATCAACACCTGCGTAGGTGACTTTCATCCAGCCGTTTTGTCCGCTAGCAGATGCAGCAAAGTCAGAGAGCTTAACCTTGCTGGAATCTAACTTGTAGATGGTGGTTAGTGCTTCTGCGGAATTGGCTAAGCTCCACATCGCGTTCAGGTAGAAACTGTTGCCGGCTTCTTCGTGAAGGGTCCAGCCCATGGCTCCGGAGTAGCCGTTTTCAAAGGCGTACTTGTAGGCGTCTGCAATGGTCATCTGGCGAGAACCGGCAGGATCGCTGCTGAGGTTGCCGCCACTGGTATTCACATTGACCCAGTCGGCACCCGGGAGTTCGCCAACCACCATTGGCTTATCCAGCATATAGTAGCTGTATGGGTTGTGGAAGGGGCTTGCGTTATTGGGATTCCATTCAGGATAGTAGTGAACCTGGTAGAAGTCCAGAGTCCCCTTGGGGTACTTGTTTTCGCCGGCGGCCAACAGCATGGCGTCGGTGTAGTAGTTCTTGCCGCACTTGTCGCTGGTCATGGTAAAGCGGGCGCTGCCATTGGAAACCAGATTGTTGGGGGCTTCCTTGTGGATGGCATCGGCGGTCATGTTGATGACGCGCTGGATGTACTTGATGTCAACGAGAGTGGTGCCCCAGCCGCTACCGAAGTTTTCTGTGCTGGTCATGCCTTCGGGTTCATTGAAAACTTCCCAGGCAAGGAGCGCCGGGTGATTCTTGTAAGCCTTTACCAGCGGGAGAACTGCGTTGTCGATGAAAGCCTGTGTGGCAGCTTCTTCCTTAAGAATCAATTCGTTTGCGGTAAAGTCAAAACGGCCGCCCCATTCCTTGGTGCTCTCGTAGTCCTTCTTCATCATGTCGAAGGAGAGAAGGCAGAGGTCTACCACGATGCCGTATTCTTCGGCAACATCCAGAACTAAGCCTACGTTCTTGATGGTCTGTTCTTCAATGCCTGTGGCATAGTGGGTGGTTGGGTTAAAGGACGGGTCAAAAGCGTTGTTTGTAAAGAGCCACCAGCGGATGGAGTTGCCGCCGGCTGCACGCAGATCCTTCAGGTCCTTGCGCAGGGCGTTTTCGTCGATGGTGTGAATCTTGCCGGTTGAGGTCTTGCCCACATCCTGGCTAAAACTCCACCAGGCGATATTCATACCGTTGAGAAAGACTTCACTGCCGTTGTAGCAGAGCTTGCTCTTGTCGTTTGCGCAAATGCTCATCTTGTAGCCGTCGCCGTTGGCGGCCAAGGCGGATGTTGCGAAAACTGCGCTCCCGAATAGGGAGGCTGCGAGGGTTGTTTTTAAAATTTTGTTCATACACACTCCTAAAATAGCCGTATTAAAATATCCAAATCAGACAAAGATGTTGCAGATGCAAGGAAAAAGTTACGTGAAATGTGATGAAAAGGGTGAAAAACACCCAAAAAAACGGGAAAATAAAGGAAAAACCCCGGGAGATTTCCCGAGGCTTTTGCTAAACGTGCGAGTGTGGGGCTACTTGATCATCACCGGCTGAGTAGCGGCGATGCCTGCGCCCTTCACACGGACGATGTACTGACCCTTGGAGAGGTCGGACATGTCGAAGGAGTGGGTGCCTGCATTCAGGTTGCCGCGGAACAGGGTTGCCACGCGTTTGCCGCTCATGCTGAACACGTCAACGCTAACCTGGCCAGCGACTGCTGCGGAGAGCATCACTCGGTTGCCAGCAACGCTGAGCTTGGAGGCGGACGCAACCTTTGTCATGGACTTGATCGCGTCAGTCTTGGGATCAACACTAGAGCCATCCTTGTTTGCAAGGTAGATGGAGGAAATTACGGGTGTGTAGTACTCACTTTTTTCACTTTCCTTCATCAGACTGTTTTTGTCATTGAAGAGGGAAAGAACCTTGTCATCGGCATAAAGATTATTGTAGAGTACCTGTCCCTTGAATCCTTCGGCAGATACGTAGATGATGAAGGTGTTGATGGAAGAAAGATCCATGTCCAAAGTGTCCGTTACGTTGTCTGCAGCATCCTTAACTTCATACTTGGTTGCGAATTCGCAATCTGTTTCTTCTCCGTCATTAACCCAGCAGCCAGAGATGGACTGAATCCAATTGTAGGAACCATCTAAGTAAGCGAAGTCAAGCCAAATGCCCTTGTTCTTTGCTCCACTGCCATTGTTTTTTACGGTAACGGTGATGTTCTTTGTGCCTTCAAGGCTCTTCACTCCCGGGAGAATCAGCTGAGCTGCGTCTGTTTTGAGCAGGCCGTATTCAACGGCCATTACATAGTCTGTTCCTGCATCGGTCGGAGTGGAGGGCTCCAGAGAGTTGCCTTCCTGGTCAACGAGGGTGATGCTTTCGATATAGTCGACTTTTGCGTTCGCATCCTTAATGAAAAGTTCGTTCTTTGCGTTGAACAAAGTGATGATGGTGCCATCGTCCGCAATCATGTTGTCGAATAAGACGGATCCGGATGCTCCAGCGCCGCTGGCCATGAGGGCTACTGAGAACAGATTTGCCAGATCGGTATTGTGTTCTACGCCATCGTCATCTTTATAGGTTGTAATGTCAAATTCACAAGTCTTGGTTGCTCCGCTTGCAATGGAACAGTCGTTGCTATTTGACATTTCCCAGGTCCAGGCGTTGTCGGCTGAACCGTCCTTCACGAAAGCGAGTCCAAACCACATGTAGTCTACGCCAGTCATGTTGTTGGTGATTTCTACAGAAACCTTCTTTGCCTTGGAAAGGTCCGGGACGCTAGTGAATGCGATGTTGGCCCCGTCCTTGGTCAAGGTTTTATAGGTGACCTGCATCATGTAATCCTTTTTGTTGGATTCAGCCTTTTCCCTGTCTTCGCTGTATTCAGAAGTTTCCTCGGCCTTCGCACATTCGTTAGTTGCGGAGTTGGTAACTTCGTAGTTTGCCCAGCCCGGCATCTTATCCAAGGTGATGATGCGTTCGTCTTCCATGTTGGATTTCCAAACGTCTGCAGCGGTAGAGTCCACAAAGCCGCCGCCCCAGGACTGATACCAGGGCATCCACCAGCTCCAGACAGCATTATCTTCATGCATCTTGGCTACATCCGGAATAGCTCCGTTTTCGCTGAGAGCAATAATCTTTGTGTTGGTGTAATCGGTGTTGGTGGTCAAACCATTGAAGGCTGCTGCCTGGCTTTCGTTGTTGAACGGACCGGGATAGATGTCCACGGAGAGAACGTCATAATAAGTATCGCCAGGAGTCCAGCCTGTAAGCTTCGCGTCTTTCGGATTGAATACCCAAACCAGGTTCTTGACGCCATTTTTGAAAACCATGCGTTCGTAAATCAAGCGATAGAGGGCTGCGAACTGCTTGCCGGTATGGGTGCTCCACCAGAACCAGGCTCCACCGGATTCATGGATGGGACGGAATATGGCTGCAACACCTGCGTCCTGAAGTTCAAGGAACATCTGGGAAACTTCGTCAATGTCGCTTACAATTTTCTGATAGTTAGTAGACAAGGTGTCCCACGTAGTGGTTCCCGTCATGAATGCGTCAGTGAAATCAAATGTTGTGTACTTAGGGTCTGCGCCCTTGACATAGAAGGCGTCATCTGTGTCTGTGGGATCGTACCAGTGCCAGCTAAATGCGGGAATACCGTTGTCTTCCCAGATTCTGTGTGCAAGTGCCATAACCTTCTTGGTGTATCCCTTGAACCAGGATTCCTTTGCATGGGATCCTGTTGCATTTAGAAGGTCGAGACCGAGCAGAGCCGGATATTTTCCGCTTTTCTCGAATACCGCTTTAAGATCCATTTGTGAAGTCTTATAGTTTGCAGCGGTGGTGTCGATATCTGGTGCGCCATCTTCATCGCTGATAGCCATGTTTCCTGTCATAATACCGGAAATGGTTTTTGTTCCAAAATTATTGACAAGGAAACTGTAAAGTTTTTGTGCGGATTCCGTTGCGTCTGGGGTTGTGGGGGCCTTACAAATGTTGAAATCTGCCGCCATGGTTGCAGTTGCAGCGGCGAGCCCGAATGCTAGAAGGTTTTTCTTCCAGTTCATATTACACTCCTAAATTAATGTTTTTCGTAAAACTATATCTACGGAGGCAAAAACGGATGGCTGCAATTCTTCCCAGTTGTAATAATGTTGAAAAAAACTCAACGTGAACGTACAATAAAAAATGGCGAATTCTTTCGAAAATCGCCGTTTTTTTTGTGAGGTGTTGAAAAACTTACAGTTTTTTGAAGGAAAATCCGAACTTGAATGTTCTGGTTTCGCCAGGGGGAATCACGATGAGGCCGCGATGATGGTTCAGGGCGTCGGGCTCGCTTGTCATGGGCTCGATGGCGATGCTCATGCGGTCGGGGGGAGTGTACATCTGGATTGCATTGTACTGCTCCACGCCGGCCTGCTGCCAGATATCCAGGGTGCCCTTAGTGCCGCTTACGGTTACGTGGGCAATCTTTTCGTCGGCGGCCTGGGCGTTTGCAAAATCCGGTCCCAGGCAGAAACAGTCATTGATGAACTCGTCACCAATCTTTCGGCCACCCACGAAGCGGGCGTCTTCCCTGAAGTTGCCTGTGGGCAGGTCTGCGGAATCGAGAATCGCCAGGTTGGTAGGCGGAAGGGTCATGACCAGGTCGTCCACTTTTTCGCCCAGGCTGAAATAGGGGTGCCAGCCTTCGGAATAGGGCATGGGCTTCGGACCGATGTTTTCCACAGTGGCTTCGATAGTGACGGTCTCGCCGGTAAAGGTCACCTTGTTGGTGGCGCGATAGGGGAAGGGGAAACCGGTGAATGCGCCAGGCCAGTCGCAGGAGAAGGTGGCAGTGCACTTTTCGGAGTCGCTTTCAAAATTTTGGAATTTCCATTCCCTGTTCTGCAAAAAGCCGTGGAGGGCGTGGGGGGCCCAGCTTACATTGTTCACCAGCTGGTAGGTTTCGCCATTCCAGGTGAACTTTGCGTATGCGGTACGGCCGGGGAAAGGTGTCAGGCGGCAGCCTGCATTGGTGTCGGGGGCAATCTGATGAATGGTACTGCCATCGCGGTAGCCAAACAGCAAATCCAGGAGACCGTCGTTTGCCTGGTCTGCGGCGTTTGAATCTGTGCAGGGAACGCGCCAGGCGTTGAGACCGCCGCCAAATCCCGAAAGGACTTCAAATTCAGCGCCATCATCGCGCTGCAGAACAAAACATTCAACGGTGCCCAGGGGGCGAGAAATCAGTTTAAAGGAACTCATAGAATCAATCCTATAATTTTTTTGCGAGGGTTGTTCGCGAATACTACCGAATGTTCACCTGCTTGATCTGGTTTCCGATTCGCACCAGGTAGCTGCCGGCGCGAGGAACATCAATGGCGATGTTTGCTGCGCTTACGGTAACGTCTGTGATGACGCTTCCCTGAAGGTCAAAGATTGTCAACGGAGCGCCGACGGTTGCACTGAAAATATTCAGGGTGCGGCCCATGGCAAATGTTGCAAATGTCGGTGCTACGAAAGTCTTCGGAATGCTGGTCTTGATGCTGCTGAAGGACTTGTTGCCGAATGTCTTGGGTTCGGATTCAATTTCGCCATCAGCACATGTTCCGTAGGGACCGACGGAGAAGATGCGAATCTGACCAGATGTTTCCACCGTGCTTCCGACCTTGAAGCGGATGGCTCTGGCGTGTTTGAAAGCATAGGAACAGGTGGATTCTGCACCTTCATTTTCGCGCTCGATTTCGCTGATGACCGCATCGATGGTAATGGGCTCCGTCGTTTTCTTCAGGGTGACAAAGCAGGGGTTGTTTTCGTCGGAATCGTCGACAATTTCCATCAGCATCTTTCTGTCAGAAGTGTAGGTGGCGCAGAGACCGTCCGTGTCATAAATGTTGAATGTGCCGTCCTTGTCGTTCTTGACGTAGAAGCCAACGCCGGCATAACTGACATCATCGTCTGTTGCAGGTTCTTCAAGATAGTACTTGACGGTGACGTAGTTCAAGTTGTCGATGGAGGCAGCGGCGAGTGCACTGTAATAGGGCACGTCATCATAGTCTTCACCGTCGTATGGATACTTGACGTAGGAACCGTTCTTGGAGTTTCCTTCATTGAAGTTGAACCAGTAACCCATGGTGGTTTCATCGCAGTTCTTGTAGTTGAAAAGGCAATCTGCGCCGGTGTCCACCTGGAACTTGCGGCCGTCAAACCAGACATCCGTATTGAGGGCGACTTCGAACTTGCTGGAGGAAGACCTTGCAGAAGAGGAAGACTTCGCGGAGGATGAAGATTCCCCTGCAACGGGAACTCCCGATGTGGACGATTGCTTTGTAGAAGATGAAGAGGATTTGATCGTGGAGCTGGATGATGCTGTGGTGCAATCAGCAAGACCGTCGTGCCCTCTAGACTTGCAGGGCCATACAACCGGTTCAGCAGCAGAAACGCCAGTAGCGGAAGGAACGCAAGTGCCCTTCGGACCGATAGCGAACACGCGGAGGGTACCCTGAGGACCACCAGTTGTACCACCATCAATCCAGAATTGAACTGCCTTAGCTGCCTGGAATGCCTGCATACAGTCAATCTTTTTAGCTGCGGGAGTCCAAGTCGGCTGAGCGAAGTCTGCAATTGCAGCATCAACAGTCGTCGGGGTAGCTGACTTCTTCAGGGTGACGAAGCATGCATCAAAGTCGCCAGAAGTTGCTTCAGTAATTTTCATTACAACGTTATGGTCAGCAGTGTAGGTAACGCAGAGACCGCCAGTAGCAGAGATATCAAACGGATCCTGGTATCCGTTCTTGACGTTGAAACCGAAACCAACGAAGCTGTAGTTGTAACCATTCGGCGGATTCTGACCAGTAAGGGTCGGGTCAGCCAAGAAGTACTTAATAGCAGAATAACCGAAGTTTTCGATTTCAGCCTGAATGTAAGAGCCGTAGTACGGAGCATCCTTTGCATCACCAGCATCAATCGGGTAAGAAGCGTAAGAACCGCCGTTATCGTTTAGACGGTCGTCGAAGTCGTACCAGTAGCCCATGGTGGTAGATTTACAGGTACCATATTCGTAAACGCAGTCAGCACCGGTATTCACCTGCGGATCAGAACCATCAAACCAGAGGCTGGTATTTACAGGGTTTGATGATGGGTTGGTGGGAGTAGAGATAATGGAAGATCCTTCATCCCAACCATTTGGATTGCAATCATATTTTGTGTCGGAACCTCCTGATTTGCATTCCCATACGGAAGGCTCTTCAGTGATAGAAATTCTGGATGCGCTGGGACATGTGCCGACTGGACCAATAGCAAAAATTCGAACTTGTCCGGCAATTTCTCTCCCTAGACCGTCAATTTCGAATTTGATGGCTGTGGCATTTGCAAAAGCGTCATTTCGTGAAATTTTGTATTTAGAAGGAATGACTTCCCCATAGAAGGTGTAATCGTCCTGATTAAAATCATTCCAGACGTAATTTGTGGTTGTAGGTGAAGTCGAAGTGGGGAGTGTTACATAGTAGGAGTAATCTCCCGTAGTCTCGTTTGATATGATAAATCTTACGGGATGATTGGAAGTGTACGAAACGCATAAACCGTCTAGTCCGGAGATGTCCAATGGGCTTGGTTTTTCGTCAACTAAGTTAAACCCAAGGCCGATGTAGTTATACGCCCCTGTCTTTAGCGGATCCCTGAGAACATACTTTGCTGTGACGTAGCCAAAATACTCAACTTCGGGTGCATAGGCGGATCCGTAATAGGGTTCATCATTTTTGCCTCCGGGATTGTAAGGGAATAATGTATAGGAAGTTCCGCCCAATTTACTGTCATCGTACTCGTACCACCATCCCATTTTTGATTCGCATACATCCCATTCATATATGCAGTCGCCACCGGTATTCACCTGCTGATCAGAACCATCGAACCAGAGGCTTGTGTTTACGGACGCAATGGCCGACGCTGCTGTCAGGGAAATAAACAAAGATGTCAGAATTTCGTTTCTCATATTGTAAATATACCTTAAAAAATGAGCCCAATTTTCATTCTGGACGAGTTTTGTTATATTATTTTTACATGGAATGAACGGTAAGGACTCCTATGAATGCCCAAATTATTAAAAGTTTAAAAGTATCGGTGATGGCTGTTGCAGCCACCGCGTTTGTGACAGCTTGTGGTGAAGATGCCAGTAATAGTGGTTCCGGCGATTCCCAGAATCCAGTGGCAGTTACTGATGAAATTGAACTTGCCAATGGCGAGGAGGTCGTCTGTAACAGGAAAATGGAAGGTACCGTCGCGGTCACTGCAGATGCAGGCTATTTCAAGTGTAAAGATGGCGAATGGGTGAAAATCAAAAAGCTGGAAGCCCTAAAAGCCGACTCAATTCTAGGTGAGGAAACGGAAGACGGCCTGGATGATGATAATGACTCGGATAAAGACGAAGTCGTTCCGGGTAGTTCCTCCCGTGTCACCCCGAGCAGTGCCGAGGGGTCTAGTAGCAGTATGACCAAGTCCAGTTCTTCTCGCCGATCAGGAATCTTTGATGATGAAGACGATGGTGACGGCGACGAAAATAAAGATGAAGAAAACAAAGATGACGAAAATGATGATGGACCTGTGGAAAAATCTTCGTCCAGTTCCGCAAGGGAATATGCTGTAGATTTGCTTGATGAACTTCCTGAATGTACTTCCAAACGCGAAAATGCAACTGCTGAAGTTGGTGAAACCGGCAAGAAGTACGTGTGCGAGGATGGGGAATGGATTTCGATAACGATGTCATCCAGTTCTTCAAAGGTGTCGACAAAAAGCAGTTCCTCTGCTGCAAAGTCTTCAAATTCCTCCGGTGACGAAATGGAGGACAGCTCTTCTAGCGTTACGACGTCACTGTACAAGTGCGCTGACGGAACATACGTTACAAAAAAGGAGCTTTGTTCTGAGCCGAATTCCAGTGCAGAGTCTTCCGGCTCCTCCGCGGCTTCAACCTCTGGCACCTCAGCGGAAACGACAACAAGTTCCTCCGCCATTCCAGTAACGCCGTCTACTAAAGGTTTCATTGTCAGTGATTTTGCTTATGATGAATGCTCTGCTTTGACTATCAGGGGGAAGGAATCTTGCTGGTATTCTTACCTTATTCCGGGTGATGCAAGGAATGGCATGGGTACTGCAACGATCACTAACCCTGTAGATGCTGAATACGGTAGAAACAAGGTTTTCCATGAAGAAGGCTACATGGGTCTTGATGGCATTGTCCTTGATAAGGGCGCATACCAGTACACACCGCAGGTGGCTCTCGGTATTGAAGCTACTGCCGGCGAACTGGCTTCCTGCACTACAATCAATTACAGATATAAGGGTGCTGCCCATTACCTGAAGGTTCAGATGACTGGCGAAGCTGACGGTGATCCGCAGCATCGAGCATCTCAGATTGCAGCTACCGATTGGACTACCGCATCTGTTTCTGCTGCCGCCATGAAGCCCGGTTGGGAATCTCCGACTGCTACCACTCTTGATATGGCAAAGGCAATCAAGATGGCATTCGTCATCGAGTCTGAAACTACTCCGAATCCTAACTACCTGTACATTGACGATGTTACCTGTGGAGATGTTGCTTCGGTTGCCCCTGGTACTGTCATTGACGATTTTTCCGATGGCAATAATGTCGCTGAATCCATTAGCGATTTTGCGTATTGGCGTGCTTTTGAATCAGATTGTACCATAGACAACGAAAGAGAGGGAAGCTCTCCGCAGGCGCATTTTACCGTTGTTGATCCCACTAATGGTTATGCATTCCTGAAGGGAATTTCCGGTGTTACCTATGGTTCTTACTATTATCCTACTGCAGGGCTTTATCTCCTGGTTGATGGCGCCCTTGCTAACTGCGCTGCCATTACCTATGACTATAAGGGATCTGCTCATAGATTCCGTGCTGCAATGTATACCATTACTCCGGGTCAGGGCTATGAACATACTACCGAAGACGCTGGTTTCCCGATGGCCGACGATTGGTCTACCGTGACTGTGTCAGCTTCTGATTTGTATCAACCTACATGGGTTATGATGACTTCTTCAGATGAATATCAGGACTTCTCCTGGTCTAAGGTAAACATTATTTTTTGGATTGTTGATGAGAAAATCCCGGTCACAGGTCCCGACCTCTACATAGACAATGTGAGGTGTGTTGGGAACGATTTGTGATGCTCGACTTGCACAATCAAAAAGCCGCCGCAGAAAAAACTGCAGCGGCCTTTTTATTTAGTGAGGTTTTCAGAGATCTTTAGAGTAATCCTTTAAGTCTAGATTGTATTCATTCGAGGATTCTTCTATGCAAGAATTTAGAATTGCTGTAATAATTCCACATACCAATGCGGTAATTTCTGCAGCAGCATTCCATTCTGCTAATGCGCAACTTAGTATGCCCATAAGGCTTGCAACGATTATGGTTATACATGAGTAGCCGGCTTTGCAACCCTTTATGAAAGAAATTATTGCGATTGATCCAAATAGAGAGATGAGTACGTGACTGACTAAAAGAAGAAACATTATGAAAAATTCGTTTGCGTCGAGATATTTGATTGCGTTACTACTTAAAGTCTTGAAAAGTGCATTTATCAAGTCTAAGCCATTCAGTTTACCTCCAATATTTATAAGTACGCATAGAACGGCGACACTCATCGTTACAGCTGCTATAATGGATGTTTTTTTTGAAGTCACCTCTTGTAAAACAGTTTCTTGTGTAGTGACGTAATTAGGAGTATTTAGAATTACACCCTTGTGTTCTTCCTTGTTAATGGATTTTTCTGAAAGGGACGAAGAAATATTTTGTAAGTTGGTCCCGCATTGACCGCAAAAAAGGGAATTGTCGGTCACTTTGTGTCCGCAATGGTAGCAATACATATTTACATCCTAAATTTTGATTGAATGCCATTTGCTTAAATGGCTCAAATTTTTGTTATTCGCCTTCTTTGGGGAGAGTCAGTGCTAATATGATGTAGACTATTTCCCCAATGCCTGTAAACAAGAATAAAAGACGGAAAATCCAAGCATTTAATCCGTATTGTTTTTCCAATCCTGTGCAAACTCCAGCCAGAATCTTACCTTCGTTAATTTTAGTTAGTTTATTCATAACAACCTCTTTGTTGATTTTTTTCGATACAATTAAAATGTATCTTATAAAAACCTTCTTTAGGGATTTTTTATGAATACTTGTTTTATGAAATGCAAAAAAATTGTTGCATGAATAAATTCTGTTAATATTCTATGTGAGAAAAGGGTATAATAATAAAAAACCATTAATCAACAAAGGAATGAATAATGAAAAATCAGGAAAACGGTGTTACTACATATTCTAGCAAGCAAAAAACTGTAGCTGCGGTGTTGGGAATGCTACTGGGACCTTTAGGAATTATGGATTTTTATGCTGGAAAAGTTGGTCCCGGTATAATCAAATTGATCCTCAGTTGCACGGGCATTGGGGCCGCAATATCCATGATTTGGACTATCGCAAACATGTTTGGGGTAGCAAATGAATCTTACTTGGATGGAGAAGATTTGCCGTTGTCTGGTGATCCTAAAACGGCTAAGATTTTGGCAATCGTCACGTTAGTATGGGATATTATTGCTTTTGTTTCCATCTTTGTTCTGTAAGCTTCCCCATAATTATGGGGAAGCTTACAATCTGAGCGCGAGAATGAGACTGGGAAAACTTCAAACGGGTACGGGTATTCTGATGCGTATTACATCTGTAAGTCCGGCAAGTGGGTATGGACAGACGCGGTAACATACAACTGTATCGAAAAGAATGGAATCTGCACGGCCGAGCGAGAAAATGATATTGTTCAGGTGATTATGGAAGAAAATAAGTGGGTCGAATATTGTATTTGCAAGTCCGGCGAATGGACTGCTTTGGATGAAAAAGACTTTACGTTTAATCAGCGAGTCTCATTTGAAAATGGAGCATGTACATCGGAGCGCGAGAATGAAATTGTTTATACGCTACGTTATGCCATCTGCAAGTCTGGCAAGTGGAGGAAATAGATGAGGAAGAATATCTCAGTTTGCTTGGAAAACAGTGATGCAAAAAAGAACCTTCCTTTTGGAAGGTTCTTTTTTAGTGGAGCCTCTCGGGCTTGAACCGAGGACCGGCGGGTTATGAGTCCGCTGCTCTAACCAACTGAGCTAAAGCTCCAATGCGGTTGTTCAAAGATAATAAAATTTTTTGATTACAGGCCAAGTTCGCCCATGATCAGCAAATATTTGGATATGGTTCTATCCCATTCGTAATGGAATCCGCTGTAGGCGTTGACCACGGCCTTGTCCCAGTCTGCCACTTCACTTTGATAGACGTGGAGTGCGTCGCGGAGGCGGCGGAGCATCTGGTGGGGCGCATTGGCGTCTTCTACGAGGAATGCGTTTGCGCAGCCTGCTGTATCGGGAGCGTAGTCGTCCAGAGAGGTGGCGATACCTACGCTGTAGCCTGTCAGCGGCAAGGTGCCTGCAGCCAGAGCCTTCAGGATAATGGAGGAGGACGGTTCACGCAGGTTTGCGGAGAACAGAATGTCGGACCCGGCCAGCACATCGCGGAGTGTGGATACGTTGTCTGCCTCGCCCTGTTCCAGTAAGTGCATGATGCCGGCGTACTGCCTGGAAATGTCCTGGTAGTAATTCCATTCCGGATTTTCGGAAGACAGGCCGATGATGACGAATACGTCCATCTTGGCGATATCGGAAAGAATTGTGGCAAGGGTTTCTGAGGTGTTGCCGGTCTCTTCGCTGAGAGGTACGAACATCACCATCTTGTTGCCGAAATCCTGTCCCAGTTTTTTGGACAAGGCCTCTCGGGCCTTCTTCTTGGCTTCCTTGATGGGGAGCTGGGCCTGGTTGTTGAAGTCCCAGACCTGGTAGCTGACGCCGAACTGGATGCCGATTAACTTGTCCTGATTGTGGTTCAGGAACCCGTTGAGGCCACCGGCCAGGTTCGTGTTGATGATGGCGTCGCGGTAGCCGGGGGAGGGCAGCAGTACGCTGTGGGCGTAGCAGATGCCTGCCTTCAGAAGGCTTACCTTGCCCCAGAATTCGTAACCGTCCATATTGTAGTCGGCGCGGGGGAAACCAATGGACTCGATGGCGCTTTCTGCTACGTGGAAGTCGTAGGTGATGTTATGGATGGTGAAGAAGAACGGGGTACTTGAAAATTCCTGCTGGTAGACCGTGTGGGTCAGTGCACCTGCCAGGGCACCGCCCCATTCATGGCCGAGTATCGCCTTGATGTCTGCCTTGGTGTCGATAACGTAGCTCAGGGCTGCAGATGCCAGGAAGGCGAATCGCAGGTGGTTATCGCCATAGGGTACGCTATGGGGAGGCCCGTACACGAACTCTCTGCCGAAGTATTCTTCGTTGTAGATGTAGGTGTGGAGAGGATCGATTTTTGACTGCCAGATTTCGTAGGGCTTGTTCTGGAGTCGTTCCACGCCCTGGAACACGCACTCGTAGGTGTTCAGGTCCAGCAGGTGGTTCTTGTAAAACGGGGAACAGGTAATAGCCTTGGCACCCGCCTTGGCAAAGGCGTTCGTCATTCGGTTGACAGCGGTAGCCAGGGGACTTTGCGTCTCCCAGTTTCCGGCTTCAGGGCTGACGACCAGAAATTCCATCGTTTTGATACTCTCCAAGTAAAATTTTACTTAAAATGTAAGTAACTACAAATTTATTTAATTAAATTATGTTGTGGTTAACCTATACCCTCGGTTTGACGGGGAAAAAGGTCTTTTTGCAAAAAACCTAAAAGGATAGAACGATGAAAAAAATGTTTTTAGCTGCTCTGGCTGCAGGCGTGGCATTCACCATGGTCGGCTGCAAGGGCACAAACGAAAAGCGCGGTGACGAACACCTCCAGGAAGGCCGTTTCCGTAATGCCATCAACTCCTACTTGGAAGCCAAGAAGAAGGGCGGCACCTCCGACGAATTTTATGATAATTTCACCATCGCTCTCGTCCGCGCTGCTGAAATGGAAGCAAAGAAGGACCTGAATAGCGAACTTCTCGACAACTACTACGACAAGGCTCGTATCAACATGCCCGAAGTCAAGAGCGATGCCGCTATTGAAGAATACGTCACCAAGCTTGCAACCCTCGGTAAGCAGCAGGCTTCCCAGGAAGGCGCTGACTTCAACATGATCATCAACGCTTTCGCAAAGATCGACACTGCTCTCGTTTACGCAAAGTCCCGCAATGTTGCCGAAGCTGCAGTGAAGGCAATCCGTACCGAAGCTGAAAACGCCTACGTTGCCAAGAACCTGGCCGACGCAAAGGCTGAAAGCGATCCGGTTGTTAGCGAATACCACCTGATGAAGCTTGCTGAAATGGCTCCGGAAAATGCAGAAGTCAAGGCTGCTCTGAACAAGAGCCGCAAGGGCACTCGCGGTTACTTCCTGATCTTCGGTGAACAGATCGGTGAACCGGTCAACCGCCGTATTGACAAGTGGGGCTACGTCATGGCATTCCCCACCATCAAGCAGAGCGCAGGTTCTCTCTCTGGCGAACTCCAGTTCTGGGCATCCACCGGTAACAATACCGAACTGGATCCGAGCAAGATCACTCTCGTTTCTACCGATGGCAAGGAAGTTGTTGCCAAGGCCACTGGTGGCTGGTGCGAAGCTGAAGTGCTCGTAGGCAAGAAGGGTCAGGAAAAGATTGAAAAGAAGAAGCAGCCTATCAAGGCCGGCACCAAGGGCAAGCTGATGAACGAATTCCAGTGCTCCCTGAATGTTAGCTTTTCCTTTGACAAGGACTTCATCCCCGACTACGTTCAGTACAAGGATGAATTCGGCATTGGCCGTAAGTTCCTCGGTCAGTAATTTGAACGCTCTCGCAAAAGCCGCTGGTTAATGCCAGTGGCTTTTTTTTTGCTCATGGAGTGTTGTTGAAAACTGAAGGATTTACCCCGGCGATGATGTGAACCCCGAAAGTTGGACTCAACTTTCGGGGTTTTCATGTATAAGAAACATTCAGAAAAGGAATGGATTGATGCTTTTGAGATGCATCAAAAACATTTTGGTCCGTCGTATATCTCCAGGCAAACTGGACTAGA
>JAZLHK010000008.1:0-25339 GCA_045616805.1 Fibrobacter sp. | reverse complement strand
GCCTCCTCCCCGCAGGCGGTTCCTAGTTGCAGTACAATGAATCTACTCCTGTGGAGAAAACGCATTGTTACATGCTTTTTACATAGCATTTTGCTAACTTTGTAGAAAAGTAAGAATCGGAGGATTTATGAGAAAAATTCTTTTTGCTGTATTGATGGTGACCGCCATGGCCTTTGCCGAAGCTCCCAGTGCAAGCAAGCAGATGGGTATCGGTGGCTGGCTCCAGGGCGGTAATCCTGGTGAACATGCTGGTCTTGATTTCCAGATGCGCGATGGTGCCGCCAATGTCTGGGACATCTACGCCCATTTCTATTTCAGTAGCGGAGACAATTCTCTGGGCGCTTACCTGGGCTATTACTGGAACTACTACCTGAATGGCGTTCCCAATGATGTGGGTCGCATGGGCTTTTATGTAGGTCCTGCTGGTGGTATTGGCTGGTGGAACGTTGGCCATCACGACGACTGGGATGAAAACGGTCTCTCTCTGCGTATGGGTGTTGTTGGCGGCTATGAATGGGAATTCCCGGTTATCCCGCTGCAGCTGTTTATTGAACTGAACCCCGTTGGTGAATTCCACTATGTATGGTGGGAAGACAATCACGACAACGAATGGGATGATACCGACTGGGAACTTCCGGATATCTATTTCCGTATAGGTCTCCGTTTCTGGTTCTAAACCAAATCTTTAGGAAAAGGGTGCTATCATGAAGAATCTCAAAGCTGTTGCGCTGTTTGCCGTTGCTGCCTGCGCTGCATTTCTTGGCTGTTCTACCGAAGAACCGAGTATTGTCTGTGGCAAGGAATGGAACCCTGGAACCCAGGTTGTTGCCGATACGGCTAGTGAATTGGACTTGGCCGATCAGCTCATTGTCCAGTTCCGCTATGGTAAGGGTTTTGACTTCAGCAACCTGAAGATAGCCTTCTATGAAGGAACCGCTGCTAGCAAGGGTGCTGAAATCTGGAAGCACGAAGTAAAGGTTTCCGAAAAGATGAACGCCTATACTTTGCAGGGCAAGTCCAAGCATGGTGGTCTTATGACAGCCCGCGAATTGACCCGTCAGAAAAAGCCTGGTTCCGTGGTGATTGAAGTAAGTACCGATGACCGCGTCCTTGCAACGAAAGAACTTACTCTTGTGAAGAACAAGTAAACTCTGGAAATCCTGATGAAGCAAAAGAAGCTTTTGGGCACGCTGTGTGCTGCCATGATGCTTGCCGCCTGCGGCGAAAGCGAAGTTACCATTAACTACAAGTTGTCTAAGCCTGTAGATGTAGAACTTTACGCCGAGAGTTACTATGCGACTCTTGACCTGAAGGACGAAGAAAAAATGGGAACCATTACAGCTGCCTATGCCAACCTGAATTACTCTTCCGTTGGAGATACGACGGTGGTGAAGCGTGAGTACACCTTTGACAAGTCCAGAGGCTACTTGAAGAACTTCATGCCGACAGAATTGGCGTGGCGTGTGAAGAATGTAGACATGAAGGCTGTGGACCGCAATGTGATCAGCATTGATGGCTTGGATGATGGCTATGATTCTCTGCTGGCACGCACGCCTATGCCTGAACGCTGGCGTAAACAGTTGCTGAATCCGGATTACAAGCCCCACTTGAAGCGCTTGGAAAAGCACCGCTGGGAAATGGACCATCTATTGACGGGAACCATTCCTACCAAGGGAAATGTTACTGAGATGCTGAAGGATCAGGGCCGCCTGAACTTTGCTCTTATCGCAATTGATTCCGTGGTTATCAAGGGCTTTGAAAATCGCGATCATCGTCATTGTCTGGATTATGTAGTGTACCTGCAGGAAACTGAAAGTTTCCCCTACTACATCTGGGAACAGCATGTGAATAGCGATATTGTCCCGGATAAGTTCAAGGCTTATTCTGCTGGGCTCAAGGCAGAGTACAATACCCAGTTTGAAATCATGATCGATGTAGAAACGGGAGTCCCCTGTCAGGAACGAGAAGTAAAGGTTGGAAAGCATACCATGGTCAATCCTGTTACAAAGGACACGGTCACCTTTACGAGCCACATTACTAACGAACGCCTTTACAACCTAAAGCGTCCGGAAAGTGCTGAATAATTTCGTTTTTCCTGGAAAGCCACATGCGACTTCTATTTCTCTTAATTTCTTTCTTGCTTCTGGTGGGATGCACCTCCCATCCGTCACCTCAGCAAACCATGGTTGATGACCGCTACATGATGTACACGGAATACTATAAGAACTATGCAGCTGCAGAAAAGAAATATCTGAATTTGCTTTTCAATATTGAAAGAATGCCGGAAGAGGAAGAACTCTGGATCATGAAGCGCGAGCAGATGCAGGAACTTCTCCAACTGCGGGAATTGATGCTTGCCGCAAGAGCTGATTTAGACAATTCCATGCAGGAATGGGAAACACATCTGATTGATGTTCAGGGGGAAGCCAAGAAGGCAAAATTCAAACAGTATAATCCAAATTTCACTGGTATGGATGGTCAACGGACGAGCCCCGGACAGTTGCTTCCTGGTGAAGTGAAAAGCAAAAATCCGAATCAGATAGATTCAAACCAGTTTTAAAAGAATAGCCCGCATCTGCGGGCTTTTTCATTGATGCTGTTCAGAAAGTTTGCACTGGTTACTGCCAGGTATTTGTGAATCCCATGCCAACGGAGAACTTGATTTTCGTGGGAGATACGTTGTCGGGCAGGATCGGCATGTCGATGGGGCTAACCTTCTTTCCGTCGGTGAGGTCCTCGTTTTCGCCGATACGGCTCAGGGCTCGGGCAAAGGTCAGCGACACGTCCAGCGGAATGCTGTAGAACAACTTGTTGCTCCAGCGGAAGCTGAGGCCAACGTCGCGATCCCAGAAACGATGGTCGGTGAACTTGTCGGAGTCCATCCATTTGCTGTTCCATGCTGCACCGGCCTGCGCAAAAATATCGAAATAGAAACTGCGGGTACTGAAAATCCATGCAGATTTACGCCAGTCGTCGTAGATGGGGAACAGGTAGTGGATTTCTGCCACAGCGGTCTTGGTGCCCGCTAGGGTGTAGTTTTCTGAACTGCGAAGGAGGGGGTAGCCATCCAGGAATACGGGATTGTAGTAGTAGGAATCCAGGGTGTCCTGGGAGGCGTCGGTGTTCCACTTGATAATTCCGCTAATCTTGCCGCCTGCGGCAACACGGGCACCGGTCAGCGGGCTTTGCACGCTTCCGTAGAGGTTTATGCCCAGTTCATGAATGTTGAAGTTCCTGTACTTGGGTTTGATGGAGCCGCTTGAGGTGACGGTGAAACTTTCAGCGAAGGTTCCTGGACGGTAAAGGTCGCTGTTGGCGTATTGGTAGTAGAGCATTAGACCGTTGCCCTGGCCGCTAATGCCTGAGCCTTCTTCGTCTTCCTGCTCTCCATAAAGCCCTAGGGCGGCCATGGCACTGAGACGCTTCTGGTATGTCCAGTCAAAGTTGTCTTCGTAAAGGTTGAAGTTGGCCCAGTCATACCCTACAGCAACTTGCAAAGTGTCAATGGACTTGAATATGCTATAGCCTGCAGAACCCACAATGGACTGCATCGGTGTGGCGTAGTTGCTGATGCCTAGACTGTCACCGTTGTGGGCTCGCACATCTTCGTAACGGACAGTGTCCTTACTGGTGTAGTTTGCGTAAGTGTAGGCAAGTCCCAAATCGATAGGTGTGCTGCGGTTTGTCCATGAAACGAAGAATTCCTTTTCTTGCTTGGGATTTAGCCCGTCTGCGTTGATGTAGTCAAAGCCTGCTCCTAATTCTAACAGGAATCCTGCCTGGATGATATTCTTTTTGAGAGGGTCGCTTAAGATGAGGGCTAGACCAATTTTCGTTTTTAGTTTTCCGTCTCCAAATACAGTGAAGTCGGGTGAGCTTTCGTTAAATGCCAGCATGGGAACGAAGAGAGGAACTGTGGGAATTGCATGATAGTCCCTTTCGATGCCGTTAAATTCTCGGTCGGTAAGTTCGATTTGTTTCACAACCTTTTCCGGAAGTTTCCCGTGCAGGACAATTTCCTTGGATCCCTCCTTTGTGGTGATGGTGCGGGTAGTGTCCTGGATTTTGATGGTACTGTCGCGAAGTGTTATGGTGGGAACGTTGATGCAATCCTTTTGAACCAGAAGAGCGCTGTCGATAGCAGACGTGTCCACTTTTGCCGAATCCGTTTTCGTAGAATCCATAAGCAAGGTTGCCTTGCCTGTGTGTATGGAGTCATCGGGTACTTCGGCCTGGCAATCTAGCCAGGTGGTGTCTGCGATTTGAATGACGCTGTCGCGCTCTACAACGTTGATAGTCGTATCAGAGGTGGCGGGTATAAAGATGCTGTAGGCCAACTTGTACAGGGAGAATCCGTCCTTGTCGTAGTTGGTGTAGTAAAGGGTGTCTCCCGCAAGTACGGGGGTGAATGCGCCACCTACCACATTAGTCAGAGGGTGTTCGGTGCCTGTGCTGAGACTCTTTTCAATTAGGTTGAAAATGCCGTTGCGGTTACTGGAAAATACAATCTTATCGTTGTCAAGCCAGTTGACGTCGCGTTCATCGAAGCCTTCCGTGCTGACAATCTTGAAATTCTTTCCATCATTGTCGATGACTGCGATGCCGCGATGTTCGTTGTCAAAGAAACCAAAGGCAATGCGCTTTCCGTCGGGACTGAATTTAGGACTATAGATATTGTAGTAGTTGAACTTTGCATCGGGAACGAAAATATCTACAGGATCTTCTGAAGTATAATCGCTGAAATCCTTGGGAAAGTTCACCTTGCTCAATACGAATCTGGTACTCGCAAGTTCTCGACGGGCAAAGATGATGGCGGTTCCCTGCTTGTCGATTGCTGGGTAGACTGCATCGGCCAGGTAAGTTACGAGAACTTCATTCTTGTTGGTGTCTGCCACTGCGATATCAAAGTGGGCATGTCCGTCCTTGTCTCGTTTCTGGTAGGTAATATAGGCCAGCTTGGGCCCATTCAGTGAATCCTCATAGACGTCGATGCCCTTGTCAAACCAGGCTTTTTTTACCTTGAAACCATTCTTTGCGTATTCGGTAATGTCAATGGTGCTGTCGGCTCCATCAATTTCAACGTCAGCCTCCTCGATGGCAACTTTACCTACAGAACTATCTGCCGAGGTCTTTGTTGTGCTGTCCTTGGTCACACTATCCACAACAGCAGTACTGTCTTCCAGGGGCATCTTGAACACGCCTCCATCAAACCAGGGACCTCCGAAATTGGATACGCCATAAAGATGCTTGCCTGCCACTACAGGGAAATCTTGCCAGAAGGCGTCTGTGGTAAGTTTTGTACCTTCAACAAGCGTGCCGAGACTATCTCGCTGGGTCTTGTATTGCTCTGTAATTTCTTTTTTCCAGGCGTCATAAAGTTCCTGTTCGCCGATTCCTATGGTAGCCCTTAATGCTCCATCCAACGTCATGCGGTGATACTTGGAAAGGTTTGCCCAGATCTTGGGAACAGCGTCGTCTCCGTAGTGCTTATCGATATAACGGACAAGAGCGAAGCCCTGAGTATAGGGCCCAAGTTCTGCAAAAAGGGAGTTGTCCGAGAAGTCCTGCATGTAGGCAAGGGGTAATAGGCTGTCGTTCAGGGCTGCGACACGGAGCAACATGTCTCTATGGGTATCCCATCCATCAAAGCCCATGCGACTAGATTCGTACTGGGCGGTACCTTCCGCAAGCCAGAGGGGCTGCAGGGTAAAGGGCAACATGGAAATGAAATCGGAGGTAGTCCTTTCGTTATAGTAGTCTGTATAACTGACCTGGAATCCATAGAGGTGGGGATTGAACTTGCTTCCGCTTTCGATGCTGACTAGATGGCTGAATTCGTGGGTGACTACATCGGAAAGCCAGCCGTGGCTGCTTCGAATCTTGAAGTCCCAGTTTGTGAGCCACAGGTTTAGCGCGTTTTCGCTGGGAACAGCACTGCCATTACTGTAAAGGGCGTTGCTGAGGCTTACGTTTACCCGTCCGGGCAAATCCCTCTGGTAGCGGCTGACGACGCTATCGTATACGGCTTCTGCGTAAGCGGATGCCCTGGAGGCGTGATCCGTATATTCTGCAGGGTACATGAACTGGAAATGTTCGGTGCCTGCTGTTTTCCAGCGGATGTCGCTCTGGTTTCCATAGAACTGCACATCCGAGGCTGTGGCTGCCGTGGAAAGGAATGCAACAGATGCGACAAATGGGAAAATGACTTTTTTCATAGAAATCATAGGGGCACGATAGGATCCAGTAATGTATTCTGACACAATCTACAAAAATCTATAGGGGAATAAAGCAGAAGCCGCTCAACATTTAGTCGGGCGGCTCCTGTTTTAGGGTTTTATGAATGTTTTAAAGGTTAAAGGCCGTAGGCTTCCTTCATGCCTTCAATCAGTTTGGTGCCCTTGGGACTGCCCGGTTCAGATTCAAACAGGGCGAAGCCTCCGGTGTAGCCCCAGTGAGTCAGAGGGATCTCAAGTTCTTCACTGATTTCTCGCATGGCGATCATGTAATTTAGAACGGACTGCTTGTCAGATGCCACATTGTATGCGCCAAATTCATTGATAATTACCGGAACGTTGTGCTCAACAGCCCAGTTCTTGGCTTTGACAACGTTTTCAAGGATTGCCTCCTTGCTGCCGACAGTGTTGTATTTTAAGAGCAGACTTCTTGATTCGGAAGGCTTGTTGCTTAATCCGAAATCAGCCCAGTACAGGGGCCATTTTTCCTGGTCGTAAGGGAAAATGACATTTTTCAAATCTTTGTGCGCAGTCCAGCTTGCCCCCTGGTGAGTGAATACAAACGGTTCATAGGTGTGAATTGCGTATATGATGTTGTTGTCGCTGAAGGGAGTGCTTTCTGACAAGGCCTTAATGCCGTACCACTGGGCGTCACCGAAGATAATGGTGTGAACTGTATCCACGGTACGAATAGAATCTATGATTTCCTGTGCGGCTTTGTGCCACAACTCACTGGAAACGGCTCCCTTTGACATGTCGGGCTCGTTCAGGAGTTCGTAGAACAGATCTTCACGTTCGTTGGTAGCGTAGTGTTCTGCCACATGTTTCCAGACGGATGCCATCATTGTCACATATCTTGGGTTTTCTGCGCTTGTTGCATCATAGCTGTTGTCGTATTCGTGATAGTCAATTACGAAGGAAACATTGTGCTTTGAAGTCCATTCAACGAAGGAATCCAAGACAGCAAAGAGGCGTGCACTGTAGAAATCGAGGGTGTCGACGTTGCCTTTGGCGTAGGTGTTCTTGTTGTTGACGTAGAGGTCAAGATCAATAGGGAATCGGAGGGATTTGACTCCGTTTTCGGCAATGAGCTTGATGTCGGATTCGTCAAACATAAAGTCATCCATGAAACGGACATCTTCAAGCCAGTTAGTGAAGTTCATGCCCTTGTCAAGGTACTTCATGGCCTTTGCCTGCAGGGGGTTGGTAATGGTAATATCTCCGATAGTTACTTCGGGGATCTTCGGAGCCTTGGCTGTGATTTCAGGTAGTCCAAGTTCTACGCTGGAAGAGCTCTGTTCGACAGAGTCTGTGGGTTCAGTGGCGGAAGAGGTTATTTCAGGGATGGAGTCGTCCGGATTGTCAACGGCAGGAATGGTATCCGAAGGAATGTCATCGTCAATTCCTGGGCCAGTGGTGTTCTTGCCGGAATCGTCGGAATCGCTACAGGCTGCGACCATAAGGCCGAAAATCATAGCGGAAACGAATGAAATAGCTTTTTTAATGTTCATAATACCCCTTTTATGTATATCTAGTTCCAAATATATGCATTCATGAATATGGAATGGTTTAAAAAAAGATTTTTTTAATAAAAATTGTGCTAGGTGTTTCTTGCTGGTTCTGGTTTTAACAGTAACGAAATCTTTTTGTATTTTTGTACGGTGAATTTCTTCTCGGAAACATACCATGAATCGACGCAGTACCAGTACAAGGGCTGCCCGGATCCCATTGCTTTGCATTGGGAAGGTATGAAACCGTCTGACAAAAGCTACAAAGAGGCCAAAAGAATTCAGGTGCCCGAATCCCACCTGCCTTTGCATGATCCCCTTTTTATTGATGGCTTGAATACCGTGGGCGTTTACGCCGTGATTCGTCAGGGAGAGGTCCCCTGCGGAGTATATTATTTCGATCAGTCCTGCCGTGAATACGTTTTGATTGGCGAAAAAAGTATGATGAATGCGGTTGCGGAGGCCTTCCCGGATGAGGAGTTTATTCGCGAGGCACCCATTCTGTATTTGTACACTGGAGTCCTGGAACAGGCTGTGTGGCGTTTTCGAGAAGCTGCATACCGTCAGGTTCAAAAAGACGTTGGCGCTGCGGTCGCAAATACCATGCTTTGCGCAAAGTCCAGAGGAAAGAAGGTCTTTGCCTTGGGCGGATTTGTGGATGACTCTGTGGCGGTCGCCCTTCATTTGCCAGTGACGGAAATTCCCCTGGCTGCAGTAGCTGTGTTTCCGGAAAACAGTGAAGTGGCATTTAATTCCGCTGACGATGGGCTAGGGGAATTTTCCTATTCCAATCGTTCTGAAATGATGGTGGCCGGAGACTATCCAGCTCGATTTTTAGCGCAGAACAGAAGCGAGTGCATTAGTGAATTGGACAAGTGCGTGAAGGTTCGCCGCGTTGTGACGAGCGCCCTGCCTGGAGATGAATTCCCTCTGACTCCGTCGAAGTTTCCTGCTGACTATTACCTGCACGAAATGTGGTTCCTGGATTCGCATTCTGTTTCTCCACAGTCAATGACGCGCCGAACGATGGATCTGGATGATTTTTCGTCCATGCTGCGTTGGCTGGAAATCGCTTCCATCAATGCCTTTGGCGCGGGCCTGCTAAAAATATGGATTGTGTCATTTGATGTGATGTTTGTCTATCCGGGAGTCTATCGGTACATTCCGGTGCGGAAATCCATCTACATGCAGTCTGGGGAAGTAAACGGGAAAAAGTTTGCCAAGGGTTTTGTGGTTCCGGACTATGCACAGAATGCATCCTTTGCCGTTCTTATGACGGCGAACCTGAATGAAGCCTGCGGTGTACTTGGAGAACGTGCTTACCGCTATCTAAATATGAATGCGGGTGTTCTTGCTCAGTCTCTGGATATCTCCGCAAGGCTGGTTCGTAAGGTCGCTCGCGATGAACATTATTTCATCCAGAGCGAGCTGAAAAAGCTCTGTGGTATTCCTGAAACAGAGAGCCTGCTTGCTGCTGTACTGGTTGGCAGCAAGGTGCCCGCTAGCAACTCCATCTAAAGTAGGAATGGGAGCAGCAGGGGAGCGACCACTGCAGTAAAGATGCCTGCGATGCCGATGGCCAAGGAACTCATGGCGCCTTGAGTTTCTCCGATTTCCATGGCACGGGTGGTGCCTAGGGCGTGACTTGCAGTACCGATGGCAATACCTTGGGCCACCTTGTGCTTAATGCGGAAGAATTTGCAAACTACGGAAGCGGTGACGGCGCCGGTAATTCCCGTAATCACGATGGAAATAATGGTAATGCTGGGAATGCCGCCGATTTGTGCGGAAACAACGGAACCCATGGGGATGGTAATGGACTTTGGAACCAAGGAAAGCATCAAGGTTTCGCTGAGGCCTACCAGTTTCGATGTTGCCACTACGCAAATAATTGAGGTTAGGCTACCTACGGCAATACCTGCCAAAATAGGTAGCCAATGTTTTTTCAGATTACCCAGTTGCCTGTACAAGGGAACAGCCAAAACCACAGTGGCTGGGCCTAGCATTACGGAAACGTAGTCACCGCCAACCTTGTAGCTGTCGTAGCTGATTCCCGTAATCATCAGGAATCCCACAATGAGAATGAGGCCGATGAGCAGCGGGTTCAAGATGGAGTACTTGAATTTCTTGTTTAGGGCCACGCCCGCTTCGAAGGCGGCCAGGGTCAGGAAAATTCCAAACAGGGGCGAGTTAATGATTGTGTTCATTTCTTCCCCCTGGTGGCTTGTTTCATTTCGTCATCTTCAAGTTGTTCGATGTTCTGTCGTTTTTCCTGACGGCCAATGAGAAACTGTGTGGTAAGGCCGGTGGCTGCCAAGGTAATGAGGGTCAGCACGATGCAAAGAATTAAAAGCAGAGGCCACTGGCTGAGAATGTCGTCGCCAACAGTCATAATGGCAATGCTGGGCGGCAAGAAGAAAAGTGCCAGATGGTTCAAAAAGAAACTGGAAACACCGGAAATCTGCTCCGGCTTGAGGATCTTAGTACAAAGTAATATAAGAAGCAGAACCATGCCGAGAATGTTACCGGGAATGGGGATGCCCACCACTCGGTTCAGAAATTCGCCGACGAGGCAAATGGCGAAAATCACTGCTATCTGTAAAGGAATTCTCATAGCGAGGGCAAATATAGCAATGAGGTGCGAGCGGTGAGCAATGAGTTATGAGTAATGAGCTAAAGTTAGGCGCCTTTGGCGCGATTATTAAATCTCAAAACTCATAACTGAAAACTCACTGCTAGGTCAGGCGCCTTCGGCGTGTCTATATAAGCTTAAGGGTCAAGGCTCATGGCTGATAGCCTTGTGTTAATTTCTATATTGCTTCACATGAAAATCGTATTTATGGGTACGCCGGAATTTGCGGCATGTTTTTTGAAGCACTTGAAAGAAAGTGACTTTGCAGAAGTTGTTGGTGTAGTAACTCAGCCGGATCGCCCCGCTGGTCGTGGCCGCGTGCTGACTCCTCCGCCGGTAAAGAGCCTGGCTCTGGAATATGGCATGCCGGTGCTGCAGCCTGTGGATTTGAAGGCTCCCGAATTTGAGGAAGAACTCCGTGCCTTTGGCGCAGACCTCTTTGTGGTGGTGGCTTACTCTATCTTGCCCAAGAACATTCTGGGTGTCGCCAAGTTTGGAGCCGTGAACGTTCACGGCAGTATGCTTCCCAAGTACCGCGGTGCCGCTCCCGTGCAGCGTGCCATTGCCGATGGCCTGCCTGCAACTGGTGTTACCGTTTTCCGCCTAGATGAAAAGATGGACCACGGTCCTATTCTTGCCCAGCGTGTGATTCCCATTGACCATCAGGATACTACCGCAAGCCTTCTTGAAAAGATGGTGGCTCCCGGCTGCGACGCTCTGGACGATGCCATCAACCAGCTGATTACCGGCACCGAAAAGGATTTGACTCAGGATCACGCCCAGGCATCTGGCGCACCCAAGCTGAAGAAGGAAGAAGGTCTTATCGACTTTAGCCTGCCTGCTCTTACCATCCACAACCGCATTCGCGCCTTCAATCCGTGGCCCGGTGGATATGGCAAACTGGGTGGCCGCATGGTTTACCTCCGCGTTACCGATGTGGTGGGCGTTGGGGAATGCAAGGCTCCCGCAGGCGTTGGCACTCTTGCTGTTGGTGCAGTCGCCTTCAAGGACAAACGTTTCTTTGTGGGAACAGGTGAAGGCCTTCTGGAAGTAATTGAAATTCAGGCCGAAGGCAAAAAGCCTATGCCCGTTGCTGACTTTATGCGTGGCATCCAGAATCACGATAATCTCGCCTTTGGCGATAAATAGTGAAGAATGAATAGTGAAGAGTGAAGGATGCGCCGCTCATGGTTCAAGACTCGCAATTCATGGCTCAAAACTCAAAACTCATAACTTGTAATTGGTTGTTTGATGCAAAACGAAGTCAAGGATCAGCTTAAGGAACGTCGCGATGCCTATCGCGTTTTGATGCAGTGGGCTGACGAAGGTGCTTTCATCAAGGATAGCGGGCTTTCTCCCTTTGCCATGGAAGTTGCATTGGGCGTTTGTCGCCGTCATCTTTATCTGGAATACTTCGTCAAGACTTTGACAAAAAAGATGCCCCTTCTGGAACTTCAGATGATTATAGAGATGGGTTTGTTCCAGATGTTCTTTATGAATGTTCCGGACTATGCCGCCATCAGCACCAGTGCAAATCTTGCTAAGCTGGTGGGCTTTGGCGATGGTGCTGCCCGTCTGGTAAATGGTGTGTTGAATGCCGCTAAGAAGTCTGGTGTTCCTCAGATGCCGCCTCAGCGGGTGCGTCGTGTTTCCATCGAAAATTCCGTACCGGAATGGATTGTTCGTCGCTGGTTTGATGTTTACGGTGGTGATGCGGCCGAAGCCATGGCAAAGCGTTCTCTGGAACGACCGGTGGAGTGGCTTCGAGTTAATCTACAGAAAACTTCTGCGCCGAAGTTGGCTCAAAAGCTGGGCTTTGAAAATGCATCCATTCTCTATGATCGCTACATTCAGGTTCCCGCAGGAGCGAAACTGAAGCAGATTCTTGAATCTGAATTCTTTGCAAAGGGCGAGTTCAGCCTGCAGAATCCTTCTGCATACGAAGTTGTCCGAATGCTGGATTTGCAACCTGGCCTTAAAGTTTGGGACGCCTGTGCTGCTCCTGGAGGCAAGTCTGCCCTCATGGCGGAAATGGATTCTAGCCTAGAAATTCTTGCCAGTGATGTTTCTTCCAATCGCCTTGCCAAGATGAAGGACTTGGCAAATCGACTTGGCCTGAAGAATATTCGCACTGCTTGCATCGACGTGCTGAACCTCGTCCCTCGCTCCTCGAACCTGGAGCCTGGAACCTTCTTCGATCGTATTCTTCTGGATGTGCCCTGTAGTAACCTTGGCGTTATTGCTCGTCGTCCGGAAGTAGTTTACCGACTGTCCCAAAATTCCCTGAAAGAGCTGTCAGAATTGCAGTATAGCATTCTTGAAAAAGCCTCTGCGGTTCTTGCTCCTGGTGGTCGTCTCGTTTACGCCACCTGCAGCCCAGATTCCATTGAGACGACCAAGGTTGTTGCAAAGTTTCTGAAGGAACATTCGGAATTTGAATCTGTTGGTGAACCGGTGCTTCCCGGTAGCAAAGATTCTAGATTCGATGGATTCTTTGCACAGGCACTTGTTCTAAAGAAATGATTTTTCCCGGGAGACTATTGTTTGTATGAGAAAAATGAAATTGTTGCTGGTGTTTCTACTTGGTGTGACAACGTTGTTATTTGCTCAGACGGAATCAGCATTTTCAAAGATGTATATCTCTATGCAGGGTGGTGAAATCTATCCTTGGGGACGTATTGCGGATGCTGTTGACAACACCTATTTTGGTGGTTTTGGCTTTCGCTACAGTTATTGGGAAGATTTTGATGGCTTTGTCATGATGGATTATTCTTACTTTACGCCCCGTGTAGAAAATGAAATTGTTTACGGAGTCCATCAAGTGAGCGGGAAATTGGGTCTGTCGTGGAGTTGGGATAAAATTCGACCTCTGGAAATGGGGGGCGGATTCCTTTGTAATTGGAGTCGTGCAGACTATGATGATGAACATGTTGACAAGGACAGTTTTAAAGACGATCCCGGCGGAACTTTAGTTGACAACGAAACGGAATTTGGCTGGTTTGCGCGATTAAATTTGCCCTTGTGGGCTCCTGAAAAATTTAAGGTTGGCTTCAGTGTGATTTGGGAAGAACTTTGGACATTGCCGAAGCGTTCTGACATGATGTCGATGGGATTGTATGTTGAACGGAGGATTTGGTAATGTCCCTCTTTAAGAATGTTTTTGTAATACTGGTTAGTGCATACTTTCTTGGTTTTGGGGCGCTCTCCTCGTTTGCTGCGGTAGAACCCGAAATGGAAGGCATGGATGTGGTCGCTCGTGGAGATGGCACTTTCCTCGTTGCTTCTCCCACTTACTATTTTGACCGAATTCTTGGGGCTGGTGGATTGCATTCAGAAAGCGAATTGTGGTCTCCTGCGAAATTGCGTCAGCGTTTGCTGCTTAATCGTATGGCGATAGATCCTAGCTGGGATCCTCTTTCCCCCTCTATTTGGGTTAAAACAGGCAATGAATTAGGTGATCTTATTTATAATGATTTGATTGTTGATGACAATCGTCCTGTAAATCGAACTCCTATTTTGGAAGGTGGTTTCCGTACGCCGAGCTTTAATGGCTTCTGGGCCACGGCAAGAGCTTTTCAGGATGATCACTATTCTGAATATACCCGAACTTTTAGAAAGAAAATTGTGTCAGATGAGTTTGCTCTGTTCGGGGAAAACTACCCTATGTTCAGTTCTGCATATGGAGGACTTGGATTTACTAACTCATCTGTGAATGCATCTGTCTTGGTTGGTGAAGAATACCTTTGGCTCTACGGAGAAAGTTCTCGCTGGATTCCTGTTCATTATAAACCCCGTGTAGAGGCCCGTGCAGACGTTGGAAACTTTGCTGTGACGGCAGTGTATGAGGATGCTGAATATCAGAACAAATTGATGGGGGAACAGGGCTCTAGAAAGGAATTGAATGGCTCTGTTTACTATCAGTGTGGAGAAACTTGCAGGCAAGGAATTATGCAACTTTCTGCAGGATTCTATTTCCGCGCAGTAGATGATTCTGGATTTGTCTATACAGGCCTTGACAAAGATTTTATGGCTTTCCCCTTTATGGAGTTACGCCTGAAGCCTCAATCTCGATTTACTGCTGACGTTATGTTTGGCGTAAATGACCGCGATTGGCTTGTTCAGGATAGTATGGAATTTCGTGTGCCAACTCCACAGATGGTGGGCGCTGTTTTAGGTGTGAAAAATATTTCTGGAACTCGTCTAAATCCTGTGGCAGATGATGTGGAGTATTTTGATGGGGATACCATTGATCTTGCTCCGAAAGGCCAGATGTCTCTGATTCAAGGCTATGGAAGTCTTGCAGATACCATTGCGAATGTTGGCTTTGGTGGCCGCGCTAGTTATTGGGCTGAATATGGTGCGGAAACTTTTGATACGAACTCAACAGAACGTTTTACACAGAAAGATAAGATGCTTATATACCGTCATGGTGATGTCTCTCGCATAAATTCCTGGATATATGGAATTACAGGGGAGCTGTGGCTGAGCACATGGTATAAGGACATGTTTTCCTTTAAGGCCCTTGGCGGCTTTGAACATATTGAAGGTCCCGATCGTAGTTTTGAAGTAAATCCAGCCGAATATTATGCGTCATTTACGGCAGATTGGCTTTTCCGTAAGTCTTTCATGATATCTCATGCGCTGCATTACAGGACGGATGCCCGTTGGAATTTGCGTTCTCCGAATCCGCTGGTGGTGAAGGGTGACTGGTACTGGGATGCAACCTTTGAACAGCGTTTTGTTGAACAGGGACTGTTCCTGACGGGATCTATTTTGCACACCTTGGGAGATGAACGTGTGGAAGTTCCCAATGGCGATTATGGTCGTGTCAGATTTGTCTGTTCTGTTCGCAAGACTTTTTAGAGCGTAACGTTAGGAATTTCCCAGTAGGGCGAATGCTTTTAGGCTGAATGTATTGGCGAGGGTCTCCTGGACCTTCGCTTTCTGTATCCAGACTCCAGCGGCTGTTGTGGAAGCCTTGCCCTTCAGACTGATATGCAACACGTCGCAGGTCATTTTATGTACGGTGATGTTGTGACGGAAGTTTCCTGCGATGCGAATGCTTTTTACATCGTCTGCGCTGATGAAATTTTCCGCATAGGCAGGGAGGCCGATGGTATCGCCCTTTGCGGTTTCAAAGTGCGGGAGGGCTAGTTGGTTACTGAAAAATTTCTGGCCACCGCGGACTGCGAGAATTTTGCCGTCGCAAGATTCGATGATTAAAACGGTGCCATGCCAGTCCCTTTGGACACGTTCTTTCTTTGGGGGGTACTGTGTTGCGGTGTTGCCTGCAAATGCCTTGCATTCCCTGCGAAGAGGACACTTGCTACATTCGGGATTCTTTATTTTGCATACGGTTCTGCCGAGCTCCATCAAGGCTTCGTTGTGCAGATAGGCCTTGGGTGAATTGGCAATTTCCCTGGCGTAGTTCCAGTAGATTTCACCTGGGCGAAGTTCGCTGCCTTCAGTGGAGCGAACCTTCGATTTGTCTGTGGGCAGGAAATCCAGTGTATGGAATCTTGAAAAAATACGGACCAGGTTCCCGTCAAGGATAGCCTCTTTCTTATGGTAGGCAAGGCTCAGAATAGCTCCTGCCGTATAGGCTCCTATTCCGGGAAGAGATTCCAGGTCCTTGCGGTTGGTGGGAAATGTTCCACCTGCGGCGGCGACTATCTTTGCGGTCCTGTGAATGTTTCGGGCCCGGCTGTAGTAGCCTAGCCCCTGCCAGTACTTGAAGACATCTTCTTCGCTGGCTGCCGCTAGTGTGGTTACATCAGGAAACCGATTCATCCAGCGGGTGAAATAATCTCGGACGGTGGAAACCTGTGTCTGCTGCAGCATGGTTTCGCTAATCCACACTGCATAAGGATCGCGCGGAGCGTTTACATCAAAAGGACGCCACGGCAGTTCCGCAGCGTTCTTGATGAACCAATCTCGCAGTTGCTTTAATGCGTTGGGAGACATTAGCCGATTTTGTAGTAGTCCCGGGCCACCTGGCGGAAAAATTCAAACTGGGACCTGCTGGAATTTTCCAGAGTATAGCGCTTGCTGCGTTCATGACAGTCCTTGCGCATCTGCTCGTAGTCGTTTTCTTGTTCCAGTTTCAACTGACGACAGTCTTCGAGTGCCTTCAGCCATTTTTCTTCGTCGATGGGCAGGATCCAGCCATACTTTTCGTTATCTACGATGTTTCGGGGGCCGCCATAGTTACTGACGACTGCAGGGGTTCCTGTGGACATAGCTTCCACCACCACGTTTCCGAAAGTATCTGTAGTACTGGGGAACAGGAAAAAGTCTGCGTCGGCGTACAGACCGGACAGGGTTTCTCCGCCTTGTTCGCCTGCGAAGCTGACGCTGGCTTTCACGTCGCTTTCGGCAAAGAGTTTCTTGATTTCTTCAAGATACCAGCCGTAGCCAACGTACATCAATTCTACGTCATCATATTTGGCGGCAAACTTTTTCCAGACGTTGTTCAGAAATTCCAGATTTTTTTCCTTGGAAATTCTGCCAATGAACGCAAAACGGACTTTGCGCTGTTCTCTAGTGCAACCGAATTTTTCCCAGGTTCCCTTGCCGCGCATGTCTGGCTGGAATCGTTCCAGAGGGAGTCCGCGGGGCATTAGCTTCACCTGGTTTCTGGGAACCTTCAGTTCGTTAACCAAAGCGTCGGAATAGTCATCGCAGGGGCTTACCACCGGGCGGGCCATCCAGTAGAAAATCTGCATGAGTTTCAGCACATAGAAATGCATCCACTTGGCCTTTACGAGAGTGCGGGTGTACTGGGGCACGTCCGTACGGTAGTGGCTCATGACCTTTACACCGGCGATGCATCCGCAGATGGCGATAAGCCATGCGCCAGGGCTCGGTGTTTCCAGTTCAATAATGTCTACGGGGTAGCGCTTTAATAGGCGAAGCACGTGTCCTATACGGGGAATGGCAAGTTCGCTGTTGGCGTAACCTAGTTGTTCCATGCTGAACATACGGGGAAGCAGCATGCAGTAACTGTTTTCCACGACGCCGCAGGGACGGGTATTAAAGGCGCTTCCTGCAAGGAACGCCTTGAGACCGTGTGCACGCATGTAGGGAATTACGTTGCGCAGGTTGTTGGCGATACCGTTGGTTTCATCCAGGTTGTCCGAGTAGTAGAGGACGCTTACATCGTCAGGATTTTTTTTCAAACGTTCCGCACGTTCCTTTTTTAGATAGGAACGTAGTTTCAAAAGCTTGGGAATGTTTAGAATTGCGGATCCGAAAACAATGGGCGGAATCCAGCAGGTCCTTACGTTTCCAGGAGGCTTGTGCTTGAGACCATATTCCTTGCGAAAAGTGCTGGTTACGGTTCTTCCGAAAATTGTCGGACGGGTGTCCAGCTGATCCGTAGGCTTAAGTTTGGTTGAATTTGACGCATTCGTCATACTTAACTCCTTTTCCCCCGAAAAGATCAAGTGCACTTCCAATGGTAAGGTCAATCCTTCCGCTGGAAATATCCCTGCAGTGTTCCAGGTCAGAAAGACTCTTGGCACCGCCTGCGTAAGTAACGGGGATGGGGCTGTTTTCTGCAAGGAAACGGATCAGGTCATCGTCCATTCCCTGCTGCTTTCCTTCCACGTCTGCAGCATGGATTAAAAATTCATCGCAATAGTTTGCAAGGTCGTTCAAAGTTTCCTTTGTGATCTGGATGTCGATCAGGGTTTGCCAGCGGTTGGTGGCGATATTCCAGCGGGGGGATTCCCCTGCGGAATTGGTGCGCTTGCAGCTGAGATCCAGCACCAGATGCTCCTTTCCGACAATTTTCACTAGGGCTTCAAGGCGTTCTCGATCCAGTTTTCCTTCGGGGAAAATCCAACTGGTGACGATAACGTGGCTAGCGCCTGCATCCATATATTCCTTGGCATTTTCTGCGCTGATGCCGCCGCCGACCTGTAGACCGCCGGGGTAGGCGGCGAGTGCGGTCTTTGCCGCTTCCGCATTGCCTTTGCCTAGCATGATGACATGCCCGCCTTTGATGCCGTCCTTTTTGTATAGTTCTGCAAACCAGGCGGGAGAACGGTCCGTCTCAAAATTCGTTTTCAGTCCGGCACCAGAATCGTTAAGGGAACTGCCCACGATTTGCTTGACTTTGCCGTCGTGAAGATCTATGCAAGGGCGAAACTTTGTCATCAGTCCTTGGCTCCTGTAATGGCCCAATCTAGTTTTTTGCCATTGTTGCTGTCGCTACGGCCTCTGTAGAAGAGGATTTCTCCGCCGGCGGCAATTTTAAATGCTTTCTTTGCGATCCAGCCATCAACCTTGTCCAGGATACTGGCTTTCTGGAATGGCTTGGATGCGTTGAATTTAAGGGCGGGCACGGAACCTTCGTTCCAGATGATTTCCACGTCACCCTTTGCAAATTTTTTCCCGTTGTACGTTGTCCCGTTGTCTGTGATGGCCTTTGGAGTTAGAACCTTTGTTCCCTCTGGACCATTGTAGATTACGTAGCCGATGACGTCGCCTCCCTTTACAAGACTGAGACGTCCGGCGTACAGGGGAGACCTTGCGTTAGTGCTGAAATTGATGGTGCGCTCTGCAATGTCCGTTGCCTGATCGGTTTGCCAGGTCTGGTCCATGTAGGCATAGCCTTTTACGGTGAGGGTGTCCTCGTTGTAGGCGATTTTCCCGCTGACACGTCCATAGGGAATGTGTACGTACTGTGCGAACTTTTCGCTACCGATATTCCAGATGCCGTTGCCAAGAACCTTTCCGCCTTCTGCACTTTCAAAGGTCACGTCCAACAGGAACTTCCCGTTTTTGTTGGCGCTGTACATAACGCGATGTCCCTTTCCCGGCATATGTTCCATAAGGTACTCGCCCTTGATATCCAGGGTGGCCGCGGACTTGTCTGCCTTCAGTCTTTCTGGAGGATACTGTCTGCCGACAGTGTAGGTCTTTCCCTTAAAGTTCCAGAATGTCAGATCGCATCCAATTTTCTTTCCAGAACCAGGTATGTAGAGGGTAGAGTAATTTACGAAGGCGCGGGTTCCATTGTCAAAGACAAACTGGTAACTCCAGGTTTCGTTAAATTCCTTGGTAGTGTTCTGGTGAGGCATGAAATCGTCTACGGTGGTAGAACGGGCCGAACCTGTGGGGCCCTTGATTTCTGCGGCAAAACCCATTGCGAAAAATCCGCAAAGGGAAACGCCAAAGACGATTTTCTTGAAAATGCTCACAGACGGAGATCCTTACCCATACCGGATTTCAATTCCACGCGGCGGCGAACCACCATTTCGTTAAACAAGTCGGTGAGACAGTCGTCCATGCAGACCATGGGCTTCCAGCCGAGATTCGTAATCTTGGTGGGATCGCCAATCAAAAGGGGAATGTCGTTACTGCGTTCAAATGCAGGATCCACTCGGAAGTCTACGGAGACTCCTGCAATGTCCACCAGCATTTCCACAAGTTCGCGGAATGTGTAAGATTTGCCACTGCAAATGTTGAAGGCCTCACCAGATTCAGCAGTGTTCAGTATCTGAATCATGCCTCGGGCAACGTCACGAACGTCAACCACATCGCGGCTTACGTCTAGGCTGCCGGAGTAGACTACGGGTTCTGCTCCATAGTACTTGATTTTCACCAGTTGGTAGGTGATAGAGGGAAGAACGAATCGACGGCTGTGATGAGGTCCCGTGAAATGGAAGGGACGGGCGAACACAATGTGAAGGCCGTGAGCGTTTCTGAACTGGTTGCCGAGAAGTTCCATGCAGGCCTTGGAAGTTGCATAGGGCGTCAGCGGGTTGGGCAAGTCCGTTTCCTTGTGGAGATACGTCAGGTGTCGTTCTGTACGGCCGTAAATTTCGCTGCTGCTCAACAGAAGAATCTTTGCCTTGGGGCAGACCTGTCGTGCGGCTTCCAGGAGAGTCTGGGTGCCTAGCAAGTTGATATTCAATGTTTCGTAGGGCTTCTGGTAACTTAGGCCCACAGAAGACTGGCTAGCCAGATGGTAAATGTACGTGGGCTGCACGCGCTGCAGCATATCGTACACTTCCTTGAAATTCAGCAAATTTCCGTTCAGGTAAGTGGCTCCTTCAACCTTTTGCCAGGGCTGGGGCTGTTCGTCACTAAAACTGTAAAGGTCATGGCTGGTACTGCTAAGATTCGAGAGGATGTAGAATCCAAGAGTACCAGTACCGCCAGTAACTAAGACACTCATTTATGCCTCGCTTCCCTGTATTGCAAGCCAGGATTTGTTGACGATTTCCTTGTCGATGTTGGTGACCTTCTTGACTGCCCCAATCTTCGTCGGCAAAATGTATACGCGGGTTCCCTTTTCTGCCTTCTTGTCGACTGCCATGGCGTTCCATGCGCCTTCCTTGTCGATGTTGTAGGTCTTGGGGAATCCAAGAGCGTCCAGCAATGCGTTCTGTCTCTTTTCTGCTGCTTCGTCAAGAATGCCCAGCAGGACGGCTGCTCGAGCGGCGACGCGCATGCCAAGAGATACGGCAATGCCGTGACTATAAACTTCGTAATGGGTCAGATTTTCAATGGCATGGCCGAAGGTGTGACCATAATTCAGGATGGCGCGGAGACCGGCTTCCTTTTCGTCAATGCCAACGACTTCGGCTTTGATCTGGCAGCTGCGGAAAATCAGGTGACGAAGTACATCGTAGTTGTGTTTCTTGATTGCTTCCACATTCAGTTCCATATAGCGGAAGAAATCTTCGTCGTAAATGACGCCATACTTCACAATTTCGGCGAGGCCTGCCAGATACTCATTTTTGGGTAGAGTGCTGAGGACGCTCAGGTCGCAGACTACTGCTTCGGGCTGGTAGAAGGCTCCAATCATGTTCTTGCCTTCTGCATGGTTCACCGCCACCTTGCCGCCGACGGAACTGTCCACCATGGACAGGAGGGTTGTGGGGAACTGGATGAAGGGTATGCCGCGTTGGTAAGTAGCAGCGCCGAAGCCAGCCATGTCGCCAACTACTCCGCCGCTAAATTGCAGGAGGCAGCTCTTGCGGGTGTAACCGCGGTGCAACATGAAACTGTACAGCTGATTTAGATTGTGCAGGGTCTTGTTGCGTTCGCCAGCCTGGAACTTGAATACAGGACAGCGACCGGCCTGGTTGCGGAGTTCGTTGATCATGGAACTCTGAGCCTTGGCGATGGTTGTGTCGGTGCAGACCAGGAAATCATGTGTGGGGGAAAGACGGAGACCTTCCAGCAGGCATGCGGCAGAAGGAGTGATGTTCTTTCCGATGAAGATGGGGTAGCGACCACCACTGCTGGGAAGTACGTCGAGGGCGTGGGCATCCCAGAACTTCAGCATCTGAAGGATGCGTTCTGTCATGTGGGTCTCAGTGCTGTCGTTTGTACTTTCGATGCTGAAGTCTGCCTGAGCATAGCTGGCCTCACGGTCCTTGAGCATCTGCTTGATCTTGGCGAGACGTTCGTCGTCGTTGAGATTGGCCAGCAGTGGACGTGTGTTCTTGCGGCCAATGCGTTCGCTTAGAACTTCGGGCTTTGCCCAAAGGCGAATCAGTACGCCACTTTCACGAATGGTCTTGATGTTTGCCGGGTTGTTCAGTGCGCCGCCGCCCAGGGAAACAATCTGGGGTGTGGAGTTCTGCGCGATTTCTGCAATGAGGCTGCTTTCCATTTCGCGGAATTTGGCCTCGCCATCCTGCTCGAAAATTTCGCTGATGGACTTGCCTGCGCGTTCTACGATGACGGCGTCAGTATCGATAAGGGGGCGTCCCAGGCGTTCTGCCATGGCGCGACCGGTGCGGGACTTGCCGCTGGCCATGAATCCTGTGAAGAAAATATGCTGTTTCATTTAACCCTCCATACCTTTGCGCATGATCGCAGTGAGTTCATCGTTAGACTTGCCTGCGGTTTCTGCAGGGAACCATTTCTTAAAACTTTCCAGCCCCTGGTGGACCAGCATTCCTTCTCCGGTGACAATCTTGCAGCCGGCGGTTTCCGCCATCTGCAGAAGTTTTGTGCGGGGCGGAGTGTACACGATGTCACAGACCGCCTGCCCCTGGTGCAGACAGTCTGCAGTGAGGGGACTTTCGTTCTCGTTGGGAGTCATGCCTACGGAGGTGGCATTGATGATAATGTCCATATCCTTGGATACGGGGCTAAATTCTGCAAAGGTCACCACGTCAGTGGAGTTTGCGAAAATCTTGTTGAGGCTATCGGCAAGCGCCTTGCCCTTTTCCATGGTTCTGCAGACGATAGTCAACTTATTGCCCTGTTCTACCAGGGTGTATGCAATGGCCTTTGCTGCGCCGCCATTTCCCAGGAGAGCCACCTTTTTGTTGTGGGTGTCTACACCATGTTCTTCCAGGTTGCGGATGCAGCCGTAGGGATCGGTGGTAGTTCCACAAAGTTTGCTGCCTACGATTCCGTCTTTCCAGTAGAGAGTGTTGACACTTCCGGTGAACTTGCTGATTTCGCTTAGTTCATCTACCAGGCGGGGGGATCCGTCTTCATTCTGAAATTCAGTCTTGTAGGGAATGGTGACATTTGCTCCGTGGAACTTCAATGCCTTGAAGCCGGCAACTGCAGCTTCAAAATTTTCTGGTTCCGGGGCATAGGGGAGATAGGCTGCGTTGATGCTCAGCGCCTCAAAGAGGGCATTGTGCATCAGGGGCGATTTGCTATGCCCAACAGGATGCCCAAAAATACAGAGCGTTTCGGTCTTGCCGTTAATCTTAGTCAAGTTGACCTCTTTTGTCCGCCCACCTGGGGCTGAACTCTAAATATTCACATTAACAAAGATATATAAAAGTTGGAGAATGGGATTAAAAAGGTCGTAAATTATATATTTCTTGCCATATGATAAGTTCTACAGATCAAAACGATTCCAAGAAGCTGGGAAATCCCATGGCACTTTTGCCAATTGCTGTTTTTCTCGTACTCTACCTCGGTCTTGGCCTGCTGTTTGAATATGGACTGGGTTTGGCTATGGGTTTTTACAATGTTCCCATTGTTGCTGCTTTTCTAGTTGCCATTCTTGTGGCTTGCCTGCAGAATCCTCAGGTGCCCTTTGACAAAAAGATGGTTGTCATGGCAAAATCTCTTGGGGACAAGAACATTCTGCTCATGATACTTGTGTTTCTGTGTGCGGGAATTTTTTCTGGAATTCTTGGTCGGACCAGTGCTGCTGCCGTTGCTTATCTCCTGTTTGACTATATTCCCGCCCAGTACGCGGTTGTTGTTCTTTTTGGCGTGTCGGCCTTTGTGTCCATGGCCATGGGAACGTCTGTAGGAACCATTGCTGTGGTAACGCCAATCGCCATTGAGGTTTCCAATGTGGCTGGCTTTGGTTTGCCATTCTGTGTGGCGTCTGTTATTGGCGGATCCATGTTTGGCGACAATCTGAGCTTTATATCGGATACGACCATTGCTGCAACTACAACCCAGGGGTGCGCCATGAAAGACAAGTTCCGAATGAATTTTGCCATAGCACTTCCTGCAGTTTTGTTTACAATTGCATTTATACTGGTTTCGTCCCTTAACACCAATGTTGAAAAGATTGCAAGAGTTGATTATAGCCTGGTACAGTTGTTACCCTATGTTTTGGTTCTTATTCTTGCAATTGTGGGGTTAAATGTATTTGTAGTCTTGCTGGTGGGTATTGCCTCTGCTTCGGTTGTGATGCTTGCTTCTGGTGAACTTGGCATTATGGATCTTATGGGACGTCTTGGCTCGGGCATTTCGAATATGTATGAAACCATAATGGTTGCTGTCCTTGTCAGCTCTTTGTGCGGACTTATCCGTGAACGCGGAGGGTTTACGGCATTACTGGATATGATTTGCAAAATTTTTAAAGGATACAGGGGCGGACAATTGGGTGTGGGTCTCCTTGTTGGTGTGATGGATGTTGCTACTGCAAACAATACGGTGGCTATTGTCATGGCGGCTCCCATTGCGAAACAGATGGGCAAGGAATACGGAATCATTCCTAAGAAGATTGCGTCGTTGTTAGATGTCTTTGGAAGTATCGTTCAGGGAATTCTACCTTATGGAGCCCAAATGCTGGTGACAATTTCGGCTATTTCTGCTGCTGGCGTTAAGCACCATGTATGTGTACTGGACATTATTGAACATATGGCTTATCCGTTCTTTTTGCTGATTAGTGTTCTTGTGTTTATTTTCCTGTTGCCTAATAAGCAGAGGAGGCGTAAGAAGGTTGATGCTGGTTAGATGTCTGTTTAGTTTTTATGGTTTAGACTCATGAAGACAATTGAAGTTGTTGCTGGTATCATGACCCGGGAAACTGCTGTTGAGAACGGTGGATTGTGCCGAGAATATTTTGCTACACAGCGCGGTTACGGAGAACTGAAGGGTCTCTGGGAGTTTCCTGGTGGAAAGACTGAATCTGGGGAGTCCAGGGAGCAGGCCTTGGTTCGTGAACTGAAGGAAGAACTGGATATAGATGTGTCTGTTGACCAGTTTCTCTGCACAGTTGAGCATGATTATCCTGGCCGACATATCATCATGCACTGCTTCTTTTGCCGCATTCTGCAGGGCGTGCCGGTTCTTAAGGAACATCAGGCCGCAAAGTGGCTGCCTTTTGAGTCGCTGAATTCTCTAGAGTGGTGCCCTGCGGACGTGGCAGTGGTACAGAAACTTTCCTCATTTGGCTATATTTAGGGCGTAAAACATAAAGGAAATCGTATGGATATTCCAGAATCTTCGAATTTTATTCAAGACATTATCGTCAACGACTTGCAGACCGGCAAGCGCAACAAGGTGCTGACCCGTTTCCCTCCGGAACCTAACGGTTATATCCACATCGGCCATGCCAAGTCCATTTGCCTGAACTTCGGTACCGCCCAGAAGTTTGGCGGTTTCACCAACCTCCGCTTCGACGACACCAACCCCGTGAAGGAGGACACCGAATATGTCGATTCCATCCAGCAGGACATCCGCTGGCTAAGTCGGATCGTAGCCATGTCGTTCTGTGGGCCAAGGAGGTGTGT
>JAZLHK010000007.1:0-16673 GCA_045616805.1 Fibrobacter sp. | reverse complement strand
CTGTAAATTTGGAGGGCGCGAAAAAAACAGACCATATCATGTAAAAATGAACTCGTTTAATTTTTATTAATTCGTCTCAATCCCTTTGTTTATAAGGGTTTGAACGATTCTTACACATTTCGTGAATGCATGAAATTTGGTTTTGGCATGGTCTTTGCATAGGGGAGGCAGAAACAAAAATAAACCCTAACAAGGACAAAATCATGAAGCTCATTACAGCTTACATTCAACCCGAAAGGCTCAATAGCGTAAAGCAGTCGCTTTACGAAGCCGAAATCTTCAAAATGTCTGTGACCAACGTTCTCGGCTGCGGTCAGCAGAAGGGACACACCCAGGTCTATCGTGGTGTGGAAACTGAAGTGAACCTGTTGAAGAAGATTTGCATCCGTATCGCTGTGAACGATGAATTCGTAAAGCCCTGCATCGATGCAATCATTGCTGGCGCCCGCTCCGGTAATATCGGTGATGGCAAGATTTTCGTGACTAACCTTGAAGAATGTATCCGTATCCGTACCGGTGAAACTGGCCCGGAAGCTATTGGCTAATAAGGAGGTATAAAAATGGCTGATACACTTTCTACTATCGTCGATACCGCCGCTGCCGTAGCTGACACCGTTTCCGCTGCCGCCGCCGCTGTTACTGAAACTGTTGCTGAAGCTGCTGCACCGGTTGTTGCCGCTGTCGAGGCTGCTCCTGCTGCCGCTGCTGAAGCCGCTCCCACCGTAGGCGAAGCAATCTTCATGACCGAAAATATCTGGATCATGATTTCTGCAATGCTGGTGTTCATCATGGGCCTTGGTTTTGCCTGCGTTGAATCTGGTCTTTGCCGCGCAAAGAGCGCATCCAACATCTGCTTTAAGAACGTGGCTGTTCCCGCTATCGGTATTTCCGTGTACGCTCTCCTGGGCTTCGGCTTGATGTACCCGGGTGAATTCAACGGTTGGCTCGGTTTCGCTGGCTTCGGCATTGGCGACTGGATGAACCCCGCAAACTTCACTGCCGCCTACAACGGTCACTTCTCCCTGTTCACCGACTGGCTGTTCCAGGCTATGTTTGCTGCTACCGCTGCAACCATCGTCTCCGGTGCCGTTGCTGAACGTATCAAGCTTTCCTCCTTCCTGGTATTCACCCTGTTCTACGTAGCCTTCGTATATCCCATCGTTGGCTCCTGGGTATGGGGCGGTGGCTGGCTCTCCAACTTCTCCGCTTTCGGTGCAGAAGGCTTCCACGACCTGGCTGGCTCTGAACTGGTTCACTCCGTGGGTGGCTGGGGCGCACTCGCTGGCGTGCTGATTCTCGGACCCCGTATCGGCAAGTACGTAAACGGCAAGGCTCACGCTATTCCCGCTCACAACGTTCCGCTTGCAACCATCGGTGTGTTCATCCTCTGGTTCGGCTGGTGGGGATTCAACGGCGGTTCCGCTCTCTCTGGCAACCCGTTCGATACTTCTCTCATCCTCGTGACCACTAACCTCGCTGCTGTCGCCGGTATCATCACTGCAACCGCAACTTCCTGGATCATCGCAAAGAAGCCCGATGCTACCATGGCTCTCAACGGATGCTTGGCTGGTCTCGTAGCTATCACTGCTCCGGCAGATACCGTTAGCCCCCTTAGCGCATGGATCATTGGTGCAATCGGTGGTGTGATCGTAGTGCTCGCTGTGTACATGTTCGAAAAGCTCCGCTTGGACGACCCGGTTGGTGCTCTCTCCGTTCACCTTGTAAACGGTATCTGGGGTACAATCGCTGTAGGTATCTTCGACTACACCGGCCGCTTCAACGTTGCAACTCAGGCTCTCGGTGTGGTTGCCTACGCAATCCCCTGCTTCCTGGCCGCTTGCCTCATCTTCATCGTCATCAAGAAGACTATGGGCCTGCGTGTTAGCGAAAAGGAAGAACTCCGCGGTCTCGACCTTGCCGAACACGGTCAAGAATCCTACGGTGGCTTCCAGATTTTCAGCAACATGTAATGATCTGATGCTGATAAAAAATGCGGCCTAGTCCGCAAGACTTTAAAGCCATAATAAAAAAGGACCTCGCACTGAATGGTGCGGGGTTCTTTCGTTTTAAGGGGAAATCCTAAAGAGAATTCTTGGATTGATTTTAGAAGTTGAATTATTCCTTGCAGCGGTCAATGACTATCTGAGCATACTTTTCCCAGTTGGGATCAGTGTACTGGTAGAGTGCGGTACTGTCCTTCATCTCGATAGGATCTAGCGGAACTATGCATGAGGGGAAGATATCTACATTGTACGTTCCATTCTCCTTTTCGCAATCTTCCTTGAATTCATTCAATAAGGCTTTGTTTCCATTTACAATGTGCTTCTGGATATATCCCGGAAATACTCGGTCCTGTATAAAAACATCGTATGACAAAATATCATCGTAATCATTATCGCTGCAGGAGGCAGATTGGCGGTATAACTGGTATGAATAGGTAAGGTGATTCTTGGTGAAAAGAGTATGGGAACTATGGTAAGAATCTAGGGAATCGTAATTGTAATTTTTCAGGGTGTAACCGGATAGAACCTCCACAAGGTTTCGCCTCTGTATGGAATCAAGAGTGGGCCCGCTGCACATATCCAAAAGCATTAAGCTGAATTTTCCCCAAGTAGGGTCAAAGTAAACGGAGTCTACATTTGAAATGGTACAGGTGGCGCCGTCGACTTCGCAGTCTTGATATTCTTTATTTTGATATTTGCAATCGATGTTATGTTTTAGTTCGTACGTTCCGGATTCTGCGCGGCATTCCTTTTCGAAAGATTCCAGAATTGTCGCATCGGTAGTTTCGATGGTTTTGACGACGGAATTGCCATAATGCATTGTGGAGTATTCATTGAAGGAATATTCCTTGCCATAGTCGTAGAAAGACCTACCGCAATAGATAAATTTGTTGTTCTGGTCATTCAATCCGTAATAAAGAGGCCCGATGGAGTCCGTGTGAATGTAGTTGCGGTATACGGCCATTGTGTCTCCTGAGCCGACGCGTGGGAGCAAGGAGTCGTTTCCCGAAATCAGGATCCTTGCTTCTTCTAGGTTTTCCAAAGTCGTTTCTTCATTTGTATAAATGTATTTGGTTGAATCTGGAACGTAAATGATATCGCCTTGTTCACCAAAATTGATGGGTGGCGTTGATTGTTCCGTAGAGGAACTGCTGAACGGCGTGGACGTGGTGCCGTCTGAAGAACTGCTGGGCTTGTCGGCGATGCTGTTGGCTTGTTCGTCGGTACCGGCAACACTGTCGTTGGAACAGGCCGGGAACATTGTCGTAGCGGAAATCGTTAGGACAACCGATGCCGCGAAATTTACTGCGGTCTTGTTCGTGAAAAAGGAATTCTTCATGTTTCTCTCCTAAACCCTTTCTGTCAGCGGGAACAACTGTAGATTTAAACGGTAGACTTGGTCGATGTGCTCGCATTTGTTTGCCATGTCGATGACGCGTTTGCGACATGCATTGACTTCCTCCATAATGCGTGCAAGCGTTTCGGCGTCAACCCCCATGGTAACGCCGGAAATGTTTCGCTCACTTGCATCGACCTTGTCTAGGGATTCCTTTGCCAGGTCGGCCATCTCACGATGCATGCTCCTAACGGCTAAAGGAATCGCTTCGCTGGAACTGGTGAGGGCCTTGTCTGTTTGCTGATAGGCGTTTTCTCCAGATTCCTGCAGTAAACCTAACTTGGTCAACAACGACAATGCGTCTCTAACCTGTTGGGCCGAGTAGTCGTGCTTGATCTTTTTTGCAATCTCGTTTGGCAATGCGCCGGGCATAAGAGGGGCCAATTCACGTACGATTGAATTTACGGAGGATTCGTAGTAGGCGAATGTGTCTGCATCCATGATGCGGACTTTATGCTCTTTGGCAATGCGGTTCATTTCTGCAAAGATTGCCTTTTTCTTTTCATCGTCCTTAACGTTACCGAATTCCACCAGCAGTTCAAAATAATCGTACTCGAACCCGGTTAATCCCAAGGCGTTTACGACGCGGGGGAGGCCAACGCGACTCAAGGAACTTTTACCATCGCAAACCAGCTTGAGGTAGGATGGGGATGAAAAGCCGGCGATCTTCGAAAACTCGCGCCAGGTAAAGGCGGACTTCTTCTTGCGTTCTTCGTAGAAGTCCTGCATGTAGCGGCGGTAATCCTGATATTCGATAATCGGTTTCATTTTTATTCCTTTTCAAGAATAATATAGGTCTTTTTTTGAACAAAAGCAATAGATGATGATACAAAAGATGTTAATTTTGCTTAAAAAGTGAAAAAATTGTGATTTATAATAAGGAAAAATATGTAAATGAAACAAGGCGAGCTTGTCCCAACGGTTGGCATTTGCCGACTTCTGATGATTGGAACGTGTCTATCGGCTACGGCTATGATGCCTATGTCAAGTTCTCAGCAAAAGGCTGCGTAAAGGACTATGAGTAGTGGGTGATTTGAACCACTGAACCTTGTACAAAAGAAGCCGAGCGATATGCTCGGCTTCTTTAATTGTTTTACTGCCTGCGCGGTGTCTGTGCAGTTTGATGTCGCGGCTTGGGACCGCGCGAATTCTAGCCTTAGAATAGGCTCGGTTCGCCGTTTTCGTCAACAGATTCTTCGTCGATGTTGCCATCGTCGAACGGGTCAGCGGGGGAGATTCTGCTGCAGCGCTTCACCTTCTTGGCGGTGAACTTGCTGCCCAGAGCCTTGTAGCCCTTCACGTCGGCAACTTCTGTCAGATCCAGTTCTTCCTTCTGGACTTCGCGGCCAACCTGATATTCCATCAGTTCGCGGGCGTCGTCTGTAGCGAAGAGCTCGATCATCTGTGTATCCTTATGGTCGGATACAAGGCTGAATTCCGTAGTCATGGGGCAGCCTTCCAGGTTGAAACGCTTGACCATGTAGTTGAAGTTTCCGCCTTCGAAGTACAGAACGGTAAAGACCTGTGCGGGGTCGAATTTGTGGATGTACTTGATGCCGGTACCGATCAGGATCGGGTCTGCCATGTCGTGGACTCGTGCAGTTCCGTTTTCCTTCACGATAAGGATCTTGTCCTTTTCGCCGAATTCACCGATGCGGTCGCCCTTCTTCTGGGTGCTGATGATGCCGCTGGGGGCGTCGAAGTACAGCACGCGTGCGCCCAGGGTGCTGACGCCCTTCTTGGTACGCTTGATGCTCTTGATGGGGTACTTGGTGACGATATTACCGATGGCGCCACGACCCTTCACTTCTACAGAGCTGAAATCCACTTCGAAGTTCAGCTTGGTGCGGGGGCGGGGCTTCAGGGTGACTTCCACCACTTCGGCTTCGCCGTTCAGGTTGCTGGACAGGTAAAGAATCTTGCTGCCCGGCTTGCCCTTGCCCATGAAGTAATCCTTGTCGCGGGTAACGCCACCCACGTTGAAGCGCTTGATGTAGGCGGCGCCTTCCTTGCCATCCTGGTGGATGACGTTATAGATATGGCGGTCGTCGTCCTTCTTGAACTTTTCAACAAGGATGATGTCCTTGCCTACGAAGTCCTTGTCGCTGACCTTGACCACCTTGAAGCTGCCATCGGCCTTGAACACGATAAGATCGTCGTATTCGGACACGTCGAAGAGGTATTCTTCCTTCTTCATGCCGGTGCCCAGGAAGCCTTCTTTGCGGTTTACGTAAAGCTTCTGGTTGGCAAGAGCCACATGGACGGCGCTGACGGTGCCGAATTCGCCGATTTCAGTCTTGCGGTCACGACCTTCGCCGTACTTCTTGAGAATGTTCTTGAAGTAGTTGACGGCGTAGTCGGTCAGGTGTTCCTTGTTGTAGTTGACTTCTTCGATCTTAGCGTCCAGTTCCTTCAGCAGTTCGTCGGCCTTCTTACGGTCAAAACGGCTGATTCTGCGGACGGGGATTTCTGCCAACTTGAGAATTTCTTCGCGGGTCACTTCGCGACGGAGCTTGCGCACGTAAGGCTTAAGGCCTTCGTCGATCAACTGCACCATTTCTTCGTGGGTCTTGGCCTGCTTGATGACTTCATAGACTTCGTGTTCAATGAAGATCTTTTCGAGGCTGGTCATGTGCCACTGGTCCTGCAGGTGCTTCAGCTGATTGCTCAGTTCCCAGTCCAGCAGGTGAACGGTGTGGTCCGTAGAAAGCTTCAGCAGTTCAGTTGTGCTGCTGAACTTGGGCTTCTTGTCGATAATGACGCAGGAGTTGGCTGCCAAGGTAGTCTGGCAGTCGGTAAATGCATAGAGGGCGTCGATGGCCATCTGGGGGTCGGTGCCGGGCTGCAAGTGAACCAGGATTTCCACGTTTTCGGTGGTGTGGTCCACAATCTGCTTCACCTTGATCTTGCCCTTGTCATTGGCCTTGACGATGGAGTCAATCAGGCTGTCCGTAGTGGTTCCGAAGGGAATTTCACGGATGGCGAGAGTCTTGTTGTCCACCTTTTCGATGCGGGCGCGGACCTTGAGGCGGCCGCCGCGACGACCGTCGTCGTATTCGCTGACGTCGATGATGCCGCCGGTAAAGAAGTCCGGGAAAAGCTGGAACTTACGGCCGCGCAGGTAGTCGATGCTGGCTTGGCAAAGTTCCTTGAAGTTGTGGGGGAGGATGGTGGTGGAAAGACCCACGGCAATACCATCGACGCCCTGTGCAAGCACAATGGGGAACTTGGCGGGCAAGGAAACCGGTTCCTTGGAACGACCGTCGTAGTTGGGGATCCATTCCGTGGTTTCCGGGTTGAACATCACCTCGACGGCGAAGTCGGAAAGCTTACCTTCGATGTAACGGGGAGCAGCAGCTTCGTTACCGGTGAGAGGGTTGCCCCAGTTACCCTGAGGCTCGATGAGCAGGTTCTTCTGGCCCATGTTTACCAGGGCACTGTAGATGGAAGCGTCGCCATGGGGGTGGTAATGCATGGTATCACCTACGATACCAGCCACCTTATGGAAACTGCCGTCGTGCATTTCGAAAAGGGTATGTAGAATGCGGCGCTGCACCGGCTTGAGGCCGTCTTCAAAGTAGGGCACGGCACGGTCAAGGATGGTGTAGCTGGCGTAGTCCAGGAACCAGCCGTTATACAGCTTTTCCAGATGATTTACGTTTGAAAGTCCTAATGTCTGATTGTCATCCATAATATATAGCTTTGAGGTCGCTTCGCTTTGAGTTTTGAGCACGGCGCTTTGCGCCTATGAGTTATATAATCGTGCCAAAGGCACCTTTTTATAACCTAAAATCTCATTACTCATTGCTCATGGCTCGCTCCTGTTAAAGTTCCTCAACGGCTTCAGTTCTAAGGTTTTCAACAATAAAGTCCTGACGGCTCTGGGTGTTCTTGCCCATGTAGTATTCAAGCATTTTACCCAGGGAAGCGTCGGTAGGCATGGTCACTGTTTCCAGGTGCATGTTTTCGCCGATCAGAAGCTTAAAGTCTTCGGAGTCCATTTCGCCAAGACCTTTGAATCGGGTGATTTCCAGGTCCTTCTTGGTGATTTCCTTGGCGGCACGGTCGCGTTCCTCTTCGTCGTAGCAGTAGAAGGTCTTGGACTTGTCCTTCTTGTGGCGGACGCGGAACAGGGGAGCCTGCAGAATGTACAGGTGCTTTTCTGCCACCAGTTCCGGGAAGAAATGCAAGAAGAAGGTCATTAGCAACAGGCGGATGTGCATACCGTCCACGTCAGCATCGGTTGCGATAATCACCTTGTCGTAACGCAGGTCTTCCAGGCCGTTTTCAATGTTCAGGGCTGCCTGCAGCAGGTTCCATTCTTCGTTCTCGTAAACAATCTTCTTGGTAAGCCCGAAACTGTTCAGGGGCTTACCGCGGAGGCTGAACACTGCCTGGGTCTTGGGGTTACGTGCCGTAGTGATGGTACCGGATGCAGAGTTACCTTCGGTAATGAAGATCATGGTTTCGTTCTTCAGCGGGTTCTTTGCATCGGTAAGATGTACGGAGCAGTCACGAAGCTTCTTGTTGTTAAGATTTGCCTTCTTGGCGCGTTCGTTGGCCAGCTTCTTTACACCAGCAAGGTCCTTGCGGAGCTTTTCGTTCTGGTTGATGCGGTCAAGCATTGCCTTGGCAACGGCTTCGTTCTTGTGAAGGTAGTTGTCCAGTTCCTTGGAAACGTAATCGACGATCCAGGAGCGGAGTGCGGGACCGTCGGGAGCGGTAGTGGTGCTGCCCAGCTTAGTCTTGGTCTGGGATTCGAAAACCGGTTCCTGGATACGTACGGAAATGGCGCCGATAATGCAGTTGCGCACGTCGCTGGCGTCGAATTCTTTTTTGAAATGGTCGCGGACGCCCTTGACCACGCCTTCGCGGAAGGCTGCCTGATGAGTACCACCCTGGGTGGTGTGCTGGCCGTTCACGAAGCTAAAGTAATGTTCACCTTCCTGGTTGGAATGGGTGATGGCGAACTCGATATCCTTGCTCTTGCAGTGGATAACGTCGTAGCGGATGGTATCGTCGGTACGGCTGTGCAAGAGGTCCAGAAGACCGTTGGGGCTTACGTAGGTCTTGTCGTTCATGATGAGGGACAGGCCTGTGTTCAGGTAAGCGTAGTTCCAGATCTTTTCTTCCATGTAGGCCGGAAGGAACCTGAAGTTCTTGAAAAGGTCGTTGTCGGGCACGAAGTAGATTTCGGTACCGTTCTTTTCGTTGGTGGGAGAAATCTTGTAGTCCTTGACCAGGATACCCTTGCTGAATTCGGCCTTCTTTTCCTTGCCGTCACGGATACTGCGGACGATGAAGGTGGTGGAGAGGGCGTTTACGGCCTTGGTACCCACGCCGTTCATACCCACGGATTTCTGGAAGGCTTCGGAATCGTACTTACCACCGGTGTTCATCTTGCTGACGCAGTCGATCACCTTTTCCAGAGGGATGCCACGGCCATAGTCGCGGACGCGGCAGGCGTGGTCTTCCATGGTGATTTCAATCTTCTTGCCGGCGCCCATGGCGAATTCGTCGATGGAGTTGTCGATAACTTCCTTGGCGAGAACGTAAATGCCGTCATCGGGGCTCTGACCATCGCCAAGCTTACCGATGTACATACCCGGACGCATGCGGATATGTTCGTACCAATCTAGTGTCTTAATGTTGCTTTCGTCGTATTTTACTGCCATAAAATCAATAACACCTTTAAATCGCTGATAACACCCATATTTTTTGCGCTTGTAATCTACAAAAACGTGCTTCGTGGGCAAGTTTAGGAAATTTCTGTGTCAGAATACGGCACAAAAGGGGGCTTCCGTATCAATTTTCACTAAATATAATAAAAATTTTTCAAGGTAGTGATATTTTGTGCAGTTGATTGTCCGTGTTTAATGAAAATGCTCGTGGCTTGTGGCCACGAGCATTTGTCAGACGGCTTTGAAGAACTGTGTTGCCCTTTGTGCCATGCTACTTCACGATTACTCGTGTTGCCTGGTTGCCAATGCGGACCATGTAGGATCCTGCGCGAGGAACTTCGATGGAGAAGTTTGCCGCATCAGTATTTGTGATACTGATTAAGGAACCCTGCATATCGAATACTGCCACCTTGGATCCTGTTTTTGCGCCGGCAATCTGTACTTGGCGTCCCAGAACGCTAACGCTGAACATGGGAACCTTAGTTGCAGAGACTATGGATTCCTTGCCAGTGCTGGAACTTGTCGGCTTGCCGCTGGAACTAGAAACCTTTGCGCTGCTGGAACTTGCCGGCTTACTGCTAGAACTAGAAACCTTTGCGCTGCTGGAACTTGCCAGCTTGCCGCTGGAACTGCTTGCGACAACTACACTGCTGCTAGATTCTACAGTCTTCTTGAATTCAGCCTTGTAGGAGGCATCGGCAGTTACCTTTACCTTGCGCGTTGCTGCTGCCTTGACGTCGTCTTCCCAGTTAGAGAATTCGTAGCCCTTCAATGCAGTAGCTTCAAGTGTAACTTCAGAACCGTATTCGTAGGTTCCTGCACCATTCACCTTACCCATTGTGGCGTCATTGACCAGAACTGAGATGGTGTACTTGTTGACGGTCTTGTCTAGGACAGCCGTGTATGTAACATCTTCTGTTGCTGGTACGATTTCTGCATCCCAGTGGAATCCGTATGTGTTCTGTGCATCATTTTTCGGCAGGATAATTTTAGGAACGGAAGGAGTTTCGTTTGGCCTGAGTATCTGATCTTCTCCAATTTGCTTACCATCGATACCGATAAACGATATGTTGTACAGCGTTTCCCCTGTCGTGAATACGTAGCCATCCGAGAACCAGAATTGGAAACCATAATGTTCACCAGCAAGGATGTTTTCATTTCCATCAGTTAAGAATACGTTGCCAAATGTTCCTTCTTCTGCAAAATATTTCTTTGCCTGAATTAATTCATCGCTATCACATTTTTTGTCGTTGGTCACGGTCTCGCCATAAATGTACAAAGCGTATGAGGTGTTTTCCGCCAGAGGCTCGCTACTGGAAGTTTTTTCATAGTTTTCATCTTCATCAATAATGAAAAGTTGTTGGTTTAGTTCAATACATTCTGATGGCGATTCCAACTTTATCACTCTACCGGCACCAACATTTGAAATCTTTATGTAGGTGTCGATATCCCTCCTAATGCGCTTAGTGTTCTCGGTTACATGATAGTCCATATCTTTGTGAACTTCGACAAGTTCTTCTGCTACATCATACAAGTACAGATACTCATCCGTTTCTTCCATTTTAGGCAGGCGTGGATAAGCCCCGTTCTTAACAGATAGGGTTTCTATCACGTTTTCATCTGCATCAAGGATTCTAACTACATACTTTTCATAATCCCCGGTTTCAAAGTAGTAATTGAAATTCGGGAGTATGATTATGGGCTGTTGGAGCGTTGTTCCGGCTATCCAACGAGGGGACTCGTTGTACATACCGCGTCTGGGGGCATTAATGGTGACGTAAAAAGGCTCGTTCAGAGATTTGATTGCCTTAATGTAATCGTCATTCTGACAATTTTCGCTTTCAAGATCGATGGTTACGTCAAATGACAAGTTGTAGGACCAGTTCTCGGACAATTCTTGTCCATAAACGTTGCTTGAGGAACTTCTCGGGAACAAAGTGACGTTGTCTAACGTTACGCATTCCGATGGAGATTTAAGTTCTACGCGGTCGCCTGCTTTCCAATCCTCAACTTCAATAAGTATGTTGGCGTTTGTGTACGAGGTGTCTACCAAAACAGTGTAGCTAGTATCTTTATTGGCGATGACGAGTTCACCTTCCAGAATGTACGTGAAGTGATGTCTGTCATCATTTGTACCTGTAGGGAGTTCCGGATAGCGATCTTCCGGTACTTCTTGGGTCTCTACAAGTTTGCCATCTTTTGTGTAGAAAGAAATGGTATACTGTATGTGGGTGTTGAATATCCAAGGGGAATTGCTAAATGCTTGTCTACTTACGGCATTAATGTATCCCGCATTTCTTATTTTATCACCATATTTAAAGTTTATCTCAACATATTCAGCGGAGTGATAAAGCATGGACTTGATGTATATGTTGTCCTTGCATTTGTCACTGGTCCAATCAACATTTATATTTCCTAATCCGAATACATATTCATTGTCTTTTTCAATGGTGTAATTTGCAATATCATTGATAGATCCGACGTCTGTTGCGACAAGCCAAGTGTCAAAGGATATACAGTCAGAAGGATTTTCCCACTGGATCTTTTCACCAATGGAAAGGCCATTGATGTTTATCGTATAGGAGTAATCCCTCAAGATGCTGTCTTCTTCAACGAGAGTGTATGTTACGGCTTCTGTTGCAGGAACAACACTTTCGGGAAGTTTGTAAATGTAGATGTAATCCTTGTTAATCTTACCTGTTTTTGGTGGCATGGGCATGTGTTCTTTTATCACTGACTGAACCTCAATAAGGTTCCCCTTTTTATCATTGAATGTGATGTCTATGTATTCGTAGTTCCCTGGGTTAAATAAATAACTTCCGTTAGATGAAATATCCTTTCCAGCATATCTTTCAGGAGTTGTTTCCATCATATATCCAGAGGGGGTGTTTTCTGTAATAAGTTTGATGAAGAATGACTTCTTATAATAATCGAGGGATTTGATGTAGATGTCGTTTTTGCATTTTTCGCTTGTGTAATCAGGATGCATTTCCAATTGCAAGGAGTATGCTGCCATATTGTATGTTTTGCGCAAGTAGTCGCTGTCAAACAGTTCCTTGTTGAAAACGCCTGCAGTACTTGATCCTGATTCCGGATAGAAGGTGCCTTCAACGTCAATGCATTCAGAGGTAGATTCTAACCTGATGCGCTGACCGGCTTTAAATCCTGTTCCGTTTACAATAAGAATATTTTCTTTCAGAGTGCTGTCCAAGGAAAGTGTGTATGTGACATCGGCGGCTGCAGCCACCACATCCTTGTCTGTGCTATAGTAGTACTTGACCTTATCTGATTCAGGCATGTCGGGAGTAGGAACTTCTGGCATATCTCCATCCAGTACGCTTTGCTTAGAAAGGATGCTTCCCTCATCGTCGGCGAATACAACTGTGTGGATCTTTTCCCAAGATGCATAAAGATTTAAATCGGATTTTACTGTTGATTCAAAGTTGTAAGCACTTCCGTTAATTCCATTATTCCATGCTATGAACTTGTATGCGTCACGAGTCGGATCTAAGGGCTTTTCGGCCTTGTTTCCGTATTCAACAATTTGATCATCGCAGATCTTTTTGTCTCCGTCGAAGAACATGACGCTGTACTTTTGCAATGTTTGCTTAATGACGGGATCAAATGTAAGGTCTTCAGATACAATGAAGGAACTTAAATCTGAAATTTCGTCACTTTCAGAGCCTCTTTGTTTCCACCCCAGAAATTCGTAATGCCATTGACTGTTGTCTACAGGTACGATGCTTTTTGTCTGCTCTGCAGTCGGCGCTACTAATTTGAATTTACTGTCGGCATCATAGTAGTCATCTGTAATCACGTTGCGGTTGTCATCAAGGAAGACTACGTGGAAGCGCTTTTCCGGGATAAAAGAGAACAGATCCGTGAAGTAAATTTTGATTACATCAGCGTTCTTTGAAAGTGATGAACTTGTCAGTTTGCTGCTGTTCTTGACTGTTACTTCACTGGAAACATTGACTTGTGCCGTGACAATTTTATTGTATGTGTATGAAAGTAAAATGTCCTTTATTAGGGCGTCTTCTGCACAATTCCCGGAAAGATATGCTTCGACAGTAATTTTAGTCGAATATTGTTTCCCGTTGACCAAGGGGGGTTGTGCCTAATGAAGAAATCAAAACCGTCAAACATTCGTTGTTCGTTTCGACAACAACAGAACTGGGATCGATGTATCCCTTTAAGTTGTTGAAGGAAATAGTGAATTCTGGAATCTTGATGTACTTTGTATAGATGTCAGTAGGCTCGTTGATTATGATGCCGTATATGTCTACGTCTCTCTTGATTTCACCTTCATCCTTGTACCAACCAAGGAAATGGTAACCATCGACGATATCAGCGTCTTGATTCATCGGAACACCTGCTTCCGTTATTGGTTTTCCTTGCGGAACGATTTCCTTGCCGGTCATTACATATTTGTCCATTGTCTTTTCATAAGAGCCGTTGCTTAACATCTTTCCGTAGTGGAATCGTACTCGATTGGAATAAACGGCCTTGTAGTCAATGGGACCATCAACACTTATGTTTGAAAGTACTGTATTTGGATAATTGCGGTTTGCCCATCCTTCAAAACGGTATGTTTCTCCCCTTGTGGGATCTGGGGGAATTGTCATGAATTTTTGGTCGGTATTTTGTTTGTAGCGGCTTGTTGAAAGTAGAGTGCCGTCCCAATCATAGAAGTTGACGATAAAGTAACCGATTATACTTACTGTGTATGTAATATTTTGTGTGAGTCTTATGCTGGTTACGCTGCTTTCCAGTGTGGAACCGTCGGAACCAGTCCATGAATATTCGTAAATACGCCCTTGGGGCGGCTCAGGAACGCCAGCTTCATTTTTGGACGGAACTGTAATTAAACTGTTGTATGGTTTTCTTTCTCTCTTACAGACGGATCCATCCCTGCTTTCGAAGACGACATTATAAAACCAGTTGATCGTGATGGGGTTGGTGGTAGCGGTCTCCGCTAAAACTCCGTCTTCTTTTCTATAACGTCTTATAATGGAACGGATTTTAACGCTTTCTTTTTTCGTGTCAAAGCCTGATCCATCTTTGTCGACGGATCCCAAAGTCAAAGCGCTTTCGTTTACCGCGTATGAACTTTGTTTGAAAGTCGTTTCAGAACCAAAATTTTTCCAGTTGGACTCTATAGAACAGTTTGATTCGCAGTATTGGTTTTGTTTTGTCGACTTGCTTAAATTGTAGGCGTTTATGTCTCCTGCCAAGACGATATATTCGGATCCCACCAATAATTCAACTGTTCTTTTGTCGCTAGACACTGCGCTTGCGTTACTAGAAACGACGTACAATTCGGCAGACATTGCTTTCTCCCTAAATTTTGGAGTGATTGTAATGTCTTTTCGCAATGTGGCGTTGTACGTTTTGCTTGTGGATAACAAGGTGGAACCCTCGTACCAACCTACAAATTCATATCCACTGTTTTCGGTGGCAACCAAGGTATAGGGTGTTTCCAAAAGGGTGTCCATGGCAACGGCGGCATTTTTACTGTATTCGGAAAAAATGGTTCCTATTTTCAAACTCGAGGTGCCTCCTACATAGGTAACCCCTGAAACAGGATTGCTAACGGTTGTAACGGGAGTGTTTAGCGTTATTCTGTGCTTGATATCTATGACGATTTCGTTGGAGTAAATGGTTGTGTCTTTGACGATTCTTCCAGAATGTAATCTAATGAATGGCTGGACTAATTTAGTGTTGATGATAACCTTGCTTGTGTTGTTTTTTACTAGACTGGACAATCTTGGCTTATAGTTAAAATGAAGTGTGTCATTCCATGCTCCTAATGTTGAAGCGTAGGTACTGTAACTGGTTTCCGATTTTGATCCATTGGAATTGACAGATTCGGTCTTTACGAAGTAAGTAAGGGTGTCTATAAACTTTCCATCATTGCCAGCGACAGCATCAAACACCACTGTCACTTCTGTGCTTGATGTGGCTTCTGCTCGTGTTGTATTTGCGGGTAGTGTTTTAGAACCGGCATTTGAAATGGTTAGTTTGGGTTGTGCCGGTTTGAAAACGTCTGCGAAATACATGCCTCGTGTGCTATGAGGTCTATTGAAGGGGCTGGCCAATCCTTTGACTTCGGTCTTAGTCCCGTTTTTCATGATGGTCATGTTGTCCACGGCAACGTGTACAATGTTGCTGTTCCTGAAGCCTGTTTCCAAGGTGCTTTTCAGGGATGCTAAACTGAGGCGCTGCGTAAGGTTGGCGTTTGTATAGTAACCGTTTGTACCAAACTTAATTTCGGCATAGTGATTGTCGAAGGTGCAGGGCGATTCCTTGCAGTGGGTCCATCCTGTTGAATTTTCGTCTTCCTTGTAGTAGCCGCCAGTCGTACTACTGCGGTTTCTTGCGGCGAAATCGTAGAAGACCAGGGATGCTGTTCTTTGTGATGTATTAGAAGTTTCGTTATTGTCGACTATGATAAAGTCTCCGTTTCCATATCGCAGGCCTTCGTAGTTACTATTCATGGATAGGGGATAGTTGGCGTAAGGTCTGCTGCTGCCACTTGTAGTTTTGTCGTAAGTTACAAGGTACCCTTGCGCAGTTTCATACGAATGGTTCCATGAATTTGCGCTTACTTCGGCTGCACTAAAAAGGCCCAAAAGGCATGTGAGTAAAGATGACAAGGATTTCTTCATGTTATGGTCCTTAAATAAAATATAAAGCAAATGTAGTATTTTTGTAATATGTGCCAGGATGAAAAACATAAAAAAGAGACTCCCTATTTGGGAGCCTCTTTATCTAAACATAACTGAGTTTAGAACTGTTCAAAGAATTTGTGAACTTCTTCAGGAACCCAGGTCTGTTCCCAGTTGCCATTGTCGTAAGCCGTCCACTGGTGGCCACCATTCCAGCTACACCACTTCACGGGGAAGCGTTCGTCTACGTTCTTGAAGTCGTAGCAAACATGACCGAAACCGCCCACTTCTTGGGGCTTTTCAGAACTTGCATCGGTGAACTGGCTGTCTTCGTCGGATGCCTTGCCGTTCTTCTTGAGTACACGGGGAAGTGCGCTGGAAAAAGCCTTGTCGTAGGGGCAGGTACCATCGGTCTTGCCATGAACGTTCATCCATGCGATGGGTAGTTGCTTTTCTGTGCCATTGTCATGAGGTTCATAAATGTTGTAGTCTGCTACGGCGTAGGTTATAACTGCACGAATCCTGTCCTGGAATGCTTCTGCCAGGGAGTAGGTGTGCATGGAGCCAAAGCTAAAGCCTGTGACAAACACTCGAGTGGTATCGACGCAGTAGTTTTCTTCCATGGTGGTGAGGAGCTTGTCGAAGAACTTGTGGTCCTTGTCGTCAACTTTGCGCCAAGGAGGGTTTGGCATCCAACTTTCGCCACCACCGGTATCGCCGCGGGGAGCTACGAAGATGTAGTTGCCTTCGGTGTCCAGAACCTGCTGGCCATAGTACGGAGTCAGATGGTCCTGGTCTGCAAAGTGGTGGACGAAGTCTTCTGCGTTGGAGCCCATGCAGTGCATAGCGAAAAGCAACTTGTAGGGCTTGGTGTTGTCGTAGTTCTTCGGCAGGGTGATGAAGTATTCGCGGTTCAGACCTTCGA
>JAZLHK010000006.1:0-20010 GCA_045616805.1 Fibrobacter sp. | reverse complement strand
GTTCTAGACTACAAGGAAGTTTACCAGCAGACAGTTCTGCCCCAGCATATTGACATGTCGCACCACATGAACAATATTGAATATGTGAAGTTGGCTCTAAATGTTTTTAGCATTGATGACCTGGAACAGTGTATGCCTTCTAAATTGGAGGTGCATTTCCTCGGGGAATCTCTGGAAGGACAGACACTCCGCATCTATCGTGCAGAATACAACGGCGCAACCTACATGAAAATCATGGAAGGTGAACGCAAGGTGTTCCAAATGAAGATGCGAATGATGTAAAGTCGCTATTGCATGCAATCTAAAAAATCGCGGGCCCGAAGGTCCGCGTTCTTTTTTAAAGTTCCTGGAAGAATTCTGGCCGGTGAAAATCCGGCTTTTCTGTTTCTATGGGGAAGGCGCTGAGATAGTGGGGCGTTTCTGCCTTGTCTGCGCACTTGTAGAGGTTTCCGCGAATTGCCTTTCCGGCAAAGGTGTCCAGGCCGAAGATGCTTGCGGGAATGTGGATGCTCATTCCCCAGCTGATAAAATCTCCAATGACGCTTGCCAGCTGTTTGGTGCGCTGAATGGATTGAAGTTCCGACGGGCCAAGAAGAGTTCGTTTATGACGGTCGGGGCCGTGGGCTGCCAGGACGAACCCGCGGCTGGTTGTTTCAAAGTTGTAGTATTCCGAAGGATTTGCCGGATTTTGCAGAAAGATCTCTACGCAGGAATCTTCCCAGCTATGGTCGTTGTCTGCTGTGACTTCGGAGCGGAAACAGGCGGCGGGTTCTTCCACGCTGAAATCCACTTGGATAAATTTATCTGAAATGGCGACGGAGGCCATGACGGTAGGGAGGGCGATTCCCTGGTTTGGAGCCCAGTTCATATTCGGTTGCAGAAGCATGCCTTCAATATAGCTGAAAATGTCTTCTCTGGACATGGTGCGGTCATTTTTCGGACAGTTTTTTGGCGAAGAATTGGCGAAATCTGCCTAGAAATGGATAATGCACTTTTGGCATGGGCTTTGCAATTGGGGTGTACCAAACTCACTAAAAATAGGAGGCCGAAATGGCTGAAAATGAAAAAGAAAAAGTTGTTGAAAAGGTATCCACCGCATTTGATTGTCTTGCCGTGACCCAGGTGTCCGTATGGCCCTTCAAGGATGGCGCTAACCTTGGGCATATGAAGGGCCTTGCTCAGATTGTGCTGAATGACCAGATGGTAATCCGTGGCCTTCGAATCATGGATGGCGAAAACGGCATGTTTGTTGGCTATCCCAATGATCCCTTCTACAAGGGCGAGGATTTCCGAACCATCTGCAATCCCGTTACCCGTCAGCTTCGCGAACATATTGAAAATTGTGTCCTTGAAAAGTACCAGTCCCAGGTTGCTGCCTAGAGAGGTCCTTCTTGTTTAGGCGAATCCGTTCTTGCTGCCTGTTGGGTATAAAGGCTGTGAGCGTCAACGTGGAGGTGGACGCGTCTCAGGGGCTGCCAGGTTTTACTCTGGTGGGTCTGCCGGACAATGCAGTAAGGGAATCCAGGGAGCGCGTGGTTTCCGCCATTCGCTCCATTGGAAAAGTGGTGACAGGATTTAGGACCACGGTGAACCTGTCTCCTGCGGATTTGCGAAAGGAGGGGAGTGCCCTTGACCTTCCACTGGCGATTGGTATGCTGGTGGCAACCGGGGAAATTGAAGTTCCTCGGTTGGACTCCTATGTGTTTGTAGGTGAATTGTCGTTGGACGGCTTGTTGAAGCCAGTTAGAGGGATTTTGTCCATCGCCATGAGTCTTGCAAAAACGGGGAGTACGCTGGTGGTTCCTGCCGGAAACGAGCAGGAGGCGAACCTGGTGGAAGGTCTTTCCTTTATAAGTGCTGAGTCCTTAAAAGAATGTGTTGAAATTTTAGAGGCGGGTGGCGGAGACCGGGTGCGTGTTGCCTCGGGGCTGAAGTCTGCCTACCTGACGGAACTTCATGATATTCCCGATTATGCCGATGTCGTTGGGATGGAAGGCGTAAAGCGGGCTTTGGAAGTGGCGGCTGCCGGCGCCCATAACTTTTTACTCGTTGGCTCTCCGGGCGCCGGCAAGACGCTCTGTGCCCGCTGTCTTCCGGGAATCTTGCCCGAAATGACAGAACTTGAAATCCTGGAGACCACGAGAATTCATTCCTGCGCAAGGAGGGCCGGGGACTCCGATGAGTTTAGACCAGTTCTTACCCGGCCCTTCCGCACGCCCCACCATTCCGCTTCCATGGTATCTCTGGTGGGTGGTGGGGCGCGCCTTGCCCCTGGGGAGGCAAGCCTTGCGCATAACGGCGTCCTGTTTCTGGACGAACTTCCTGAATTTAACCGTTGCGTTCTGGAGGCCCTTCGCGAACCTATGGAGGATGGGAGCATTTCTGTCAGCAGGGCCAGCGGCACCGTGGTGTGGCCAGCCCGCTTCATGATGGGGGCCGCCATGAATCCCTGCCCCTGCGGGTATGCCATGGACACAAAACGGGCCTGTACCTGTCTACCTGATGCCCGCAAGCGCTATCGGGAGAAGATTTCGGGGCCGCTGCTTGATCGTATAGACATTCAGGTCAGTGTTCCTCCTGTGGAAACGTCAAACTTTATGCGGGTGGAGAAGAGTGAGTCTTCCGCCTGTATTCGCCAGCGGGTTTGCGCCGCCAGGGCTGTTCAGCGGAAGCGGTTTCAGGGGACAAACTTCAAGAGCAACGCCGAAATGACCTCGGAATTTGCCCGGACAGCCGCCCAGATGGATTCGGAGACCGAACGTTTCGCTGTCTCCGCTGCAGATAAAATGAACCTTAGCGCCCGCGCCTATTACCGCTTGCTGAAGGTGGCGCGCACCATAGCCGACTTGCGTGGGGTGGAGCATGTTCAGATGCAGGACCTGTCTGAGGCGTTGCGATATAGAACTTTCAGGTGAAATCAGCCTATAAGAAAGCCCGCGACTGCAGTCGAGGGCTTTAAATGCAGGTTGCGAGTAGCCTCTATCGAATGATCTTCACTGAAGATTGCGGACCGGCGCAGTTGGGTATGGCGTTTGGCTTGCTGACGCTTACCTCTACCGCGTCCGCCTTGGGATAGTGGTCCAGGACATATTTTGCAGTTTCCACGACTAGGGTTTCTTCCAGCTGGAAACAAGAAAGGCGGATGAACCTTTGGAGTTCTTCCGCCAATTGTGCATAATCAATGGAATGGGCCAGATCCTCGTTGCGGGCGGCCTGGGTAAAATCCAACCAGAGACTGACGTTCAACACAATGGGCTGTTCTGTTTCTCTTTCGAAAGGCAGGGTGCCGATGATGCAGTCGAACTGCAGGTCCTTGAGGGTGATTTTACCCGGTTCAATTACCATACGAAGAGGACGATTGCTGCAGTCAGGGTCACGCCAGTGATACCGAACCAGATGTTACGTGCGGTAGCATAGGAATCGTGGGTGTCCTGGTTGGTCTTCATGCGGGCCTTGAGGGTGTTCAGGGTATAGCCGCTGCCAGTAAGGTCGTAGTTGCTCAATGCCGCTACGCAGGACTTCTGTGCGTTGGGTGCCTTTTCGGAGCAGACGTTGGAGATGCTTCTGTAGATGGAACCATGGACTTCTTCCAGGTCATCGTAGGCATCCTGAGCCTTGTTGGCTTCTCTGTGCTTGAGAACGCCGATAACAGCACTTGCAGCTGCGATTGCGGAAAGACCGACTGCGCTCCAGAAGCGGACTTCGTCAGCAATACCGAAACGGTCAGTTGCGTTTTCGCCGCTAGCGTCGTATGCAGCGTCGTTTGCGGAATTGTAACGGCTGTCTTCGTCTTCGTTACTCTGGTCAAGATTGCCTGCGACATCGTAGCTGGTGTCGTCTTCTTCTTCGCAATCCGGATCATATTCGTCACATTCTTCTTCAGATGCCGGGGCTGCAGCTGCAACCGGTGCGGCTTCTTCTTCAGGAGCGTCGCCCTTCAGGACTACCGGAGAACCGTCAATGAAAACGATGGCGGTGGTGAGGCCCGGAACAAAGACGGACTTGCCGTCGAAGTAGACCTTTTCAACGTCCTTGTTTGCGTCCATGCCGCGGCGTTCGTAAATCTTGGCGTTAACCAGCTGGGAATAGTCAACACCTTCAGCAGAGAGGGCGGTCATGGAGCTGAGATCGCCTGCGCTACCCTGGTAAAGCTGGTATGTTGTTTCGGATTCGCCAAACGGATCCTCGAACTTCTGACGGACCACGAGGCGGCCATCCTGGAGGCTAGAAACTTCATCTGCCGGGGCAGTCTTCAGTTCACCACCAAATTCCGCGGTGATGTAATCGTCGGGGGAACCTGCATCCTTGGCAGTAAATTCTTCAATATCGTAGGGACCTGCAAATGCTGCAGCCACAGAAAGGCAAATTGCCATCAAAAAGGAACGCTTCATTTGATCTCCAAATGGACTAAATTCAACGGAAATATATAAAAAAAAATCAACAAGTTTCATTTTTTATTGTTTTTTGCGGAAAAGTGTGGGGGTGTTGTGGCAGAGAAGAGTTGCCAATTGCGAAAATGATAATAAAAGTTTACGAACTAGGCCGGATTGGCGTTTTTGCTTTGCTCTTCCTCTTCTCTTTTACTATATTTAGCCCGTAAATTTTAACTCTAACCAGAAGGTGCTAATCATGGCAAAGCTTTCTATTGAAGATCTCGAACTCGCTGGCAAGCGCGTGTTCATCCGTGTCGACTTCAACGTTCCGCAGGACAAGGTCACTGGTGAAATCACCAACACCAAGCGTATCGAAGCTGCTCTCCCCACCATCAAGTACGCTCTTGATAAGGGTGCTTCCGTTGTTCTCGCTTCTCACCTCGGCCGCCCGAACGGTGAAGTGAACCCCAAGTTCACTCTCGCTCCGGTTGCAAAGAAGCTCGAAGAACTCATCGGCAAGCCGGTTAAGTTCCTCTCTGACTGCGTTGGTGCAGAAGTTGAAGCTGCTTGCGCCGCTGCTAAGCCGGGTGACATCATCCTCCTCGAAAACCTCCGCTTCCACATCGAAGAAGAAGGCAAGCGCAAGGTCAAGAACGCTGACGGCACCGAAGAAAAGATCAAGGCCGACAAGGAAGCTGTCAAGGCATTCCGCGCTTCTCTCACCAAGCTCGCCGACGTTTATGTTAACGACGCTTTCGGTACCGCACACCGCGCTCATTCCTCCATGGCTGGTGTTGAACTGCCGCAGCGCGCTGCCGGTTTCCTCATGAACAAGGAACTGAAGGCATTCGACCAGGTTCTCAACAACCCCCCGCGTCCCTTCCTCGCTATCCTCGGTGGTGCTAAGGTGGCTGACAAGATCCAGCTCATCAACAACCTCCTGGACAAGGCCGACAAGATCATCATCGGCGGTGGCATGGCATTTACTTTCAAGAAGGTCATGAACAACATCGAAATCGGTTCTTCTCTGTTCGACGAAGAAGGTGCAAAGCTGGTTCCGGAACTGGTTGCAAAGGCTAAGGCTGCTGGCAAGGAAATCATCCTCCCGGTTGACTACGTTGCTGCTGACAAGTTCGCTGCCGACGCTGCTACCAAGTGCGTTTCCGACGCTGAAGGTATCCCCGCTGGCTGGATGGGTCTGGACGTTGGTGCAGAATCCACCAAGCTCTTTGTTGACGCTATCAAGTCCTCCAAGACCATCGTTTGGAACGGTCCTGCAGGCGTGTTCGAATTCGAAGCTTTCGAAAAGGCAACCAAGGCTATGGCTGACGCAATCGTCGAAGCTACCGCAGCTGGCGCAATCACCGTGATCGGTGGTGGCGATACCGCAACGGCCGCTAAGAAGTACGGCGCAGACAAGAAGGTCACCCACACCTCTACCGGTGGTGGCGCTTCTCTGGAACTCCTCGAAGGTAAGGAGCTGCCGGGCGTCGCTTTCTTGAGCGATAAGTAATCCCTGATTCAGTAAATTCCTGATTAAGGGAAAGTTTTAAGATAGCAGGAATCCTTATGGGTCCTGCTATTTTTGTTTCTAGCCTCTGAAACAAAATTGAAATTTGAAGGATCCCGATGAAAGTCGGGATTCTTTTTTTTGGAGAGGACCTTGCCCTATCTGTTCTAAGTGAATTCCTGATTCAGTAAATTGCTGAAATTGAAAAAGACCTCGACAAAGTCGGGGTTTTTTTTGTATAAAGAAAACCACCAGCAAGGCTGTCGGATCCGTAAAAGCCCTCTGGCGGTCTTGGATTATGTTGGTGAAAGATCTTTCTTTAGTCATATCCTCGCTATTACATACTAGAAGAAAGAAAATAGTTGGTACGGTATGTAAAAAAAAGACTTTGCTGAAAAGGTTTACATACTAATGAATTGAAATTTTGTGATGTAGTATGTAAGAAAATGGGAGAACAATCTGCGAAGGAATCCGGCAGGGTGTCGGCAGCAGACGTGCGAACAAAGTATGATGTCTAAATGGCCTCCGTATAAGTCTCCCCGAAAGCCGTTGAAGATTTAGACGGTATCAAGGATTATGTTGAAATCGAATTGAAAAGCCCGCAGGCTGCTAAAATTGTCGTTAAGAAAGTTGTTGACGGCTATGAAAAGCTAGCGGAGTTTCCGGAACTTGGTGCTGAAATTGAAACTACAAATGCCTTTTTTAAATGTTATGGGCATCTTGTTGTAGATAACTATGTGGTTTTCTATCGTGTGGAATCTGGTGATGTTTTTGTAGTCCGAATACTTCACCGACTGATGGATTATTTAAAAATTTTGGGTGTATAACCCGTTATTTCCCCTGGGGGCAGTTCTGGTCTGCGCCGGGGACGGTTTCGTCGTGCTCTTCAAACTGGCTCACTTTCTTGAACCAGTAGTCTTCGCTATTGATGGAGCTCATGTTGTTGATGATGGCGTCCAGGTCAATTTCTTCGTTATTCTGATTTTCGTTAGGCATGCATAGAATATAATAAAGTCACCGGCCTGTGCGGCCCAAGGTATTGGCGACTAATGCTCCTGCAACGATAATCGGAAGAAGAATGCTCATTTTGACCTCCGGCTGAATATTCGGCCCCGTTCTTCGGGGCTGTTCTTAATATAGGCTGTTTGGTTTTCTATAGCTCAGGGGTCGTTGTCTAAGTGTAGTCCTAAGACAACGGCGGGAATGTGACTGAATTGTAGGGAGTCTAAGCCTCAAATTAGGCCCATTGTTGTATATTTTATCCTATGAATAGATTGTTTTTTGCCTTGTGCTTCTTTTTTGCTCTTACGGTGTTTGCCCAGGAAATGGATACCACCTATGTATTAAATGAAAAGGGTGAAACCATTGGCATTATCCACGCGAAGGGGACGAATCCTTTCGTTGCTGCTCCTGCTACTGCGCCGGTGGCTCCTGCTGTTGAATCGGCAGAGGAATCTGCTGCACCTGTGGCAGCACCACAGCCTACAAAGCGAAGTGTTTATTCTTCTGGTCCTGCTGCAGAAACAATTCCCTTGAACCAGCCTCTGCTGGAAGACGATAGCACTGCCTACTATCAGGGACTCGTTGACCATTATACAGCTTCTGGAAATAAATTGCGTAAAGTGGGAAAAGGTTTGATGCTTGGTGGCGGAATCGGCTTGGGGGCTGGTGCCATACTTATGGTTGCCGCCTTGGCTGATGATGATCTTGACAATGCGGCTGATGCCTCCGCTTTTTTGATGGGCTACATTATGGTTCTTGCTGCACCTGAAGTTTTCGCAACGGGTCTAGTGTTGAAGATTGTCGGTAGTTCGAGGCTCCGTAAGGGAGAACGCTACGAAGACAAATTAAACAGTTATCGTATTCGAAACTCCGTAACGATGAGTGCTGTGCCCATATTTAACCCCTTGAACGGTGCTGTGGGTGGAGCCATGGCGTTAAATTTCTAGATTTTGAATCCTTAAATCTGTTTGGTGTTTGGTGTGGCAGGAAAAAGGAGATTTGATGAAGTGTAGATTAGGTTCCTTGCCTTTGTTGTCCATTATGGGTGCGGCTCTTTGCCTGTTTGTTGCCTGTGGTGAATCGGAAAGCTCAACTAACGCCAATGGTACGGGTGAAATTCCTGTAGAGTCCAGTCCCTCGACTGATTCTGGCTCTAATGTAGTTGAGGTCCCCCAGATAAATTCTGATTCCCTCATTGCTGCTGACGCTGAAAATCCAAAGCCGTGCTCTGCGGAAGAAAATGGTGCATTTGCCTGGATCAATGTAGGTGAAAGTTTTTACCGCTGTGAAAATGGTGTCTGGGCTCCCTATAAGGTAGCTCCCCATAAGCGTGGCTTCGATCCCTGTCAGTTTAATTTTGGCACGTCATGGCAGGCCAACTGGGAGCGCGATTCTACAATTTACGCCGGACTTGATTACATCGTTGTTTGGCTTGGGGACAATGATTACTATAACGATTTTGAAAAGCGCCTGGTGACCATGTGTACGAAGGTGCATGCCACCCCCATGATTTATGCCTACGTCATTGCTGAATATGGTAAGGAGCATGGTCTGGTGGACTGTAACCAAAAGAGCGATGTCCATCCTAAAACCCATTGTACGGATGGTGCAAATATTATTCGTGAATACTTTGCAGATTCTATTTTGTACCGTTATCGTGAGTATGCTTCTGGTATGCGAGAACAGCTGGAGTTTTATCTGGATGAAGATCCTGATACCTTTGAATCTATTTGGCTGATTGAACCGGACTACTACCAGTATTCAGAGACAGCATCGAAGCAGAAGGACCGACTTGACGGCAATGCTCAGAATGGTGGCGGAATTCCAGACTCCATGATGGGCGTGTATTTTGGACAGATTGTCGATACGATTCGTGCATATCTGCCTGCTGCTAAGATCGTGGTGGATATTTCTCCCTGGATTGGCGACATTGATACGATGCGAGTTTCAACCTGGTATAGCAATTTTGATATGAGCAAGATTGATTATGCTGGAACTTCAGGCGGTGGAACCATGGCTGCTACGGTCAAAATTCGATCCGGAAATAAGATGACATGGCGTCAGATTCATGAAATTACGGGTAAGCCGATCCTTGCTGATGCAGGTTATGATGTTGGCGGACAGGGTACTGGACATATTCGCGCGTGGGACTCTCCCGTTAATATTTTGGCTCGTATGGCAGATGGCGTTGTTGGCGTTGTTCAAATGGATGCCGCTAAGGATTTCCCTGTAAGGGCTGATACCATTAGGCCGCAACTGAATTACACTTATCCCTGGTGTGAAGACTAGAGAATAGGTTTTCTATCTTTATTGCTGTAAGGAAGAGGTTTCTATGTCTATTATTGTCGTTGACTACAATGCTGGCAATTTGACGTCCGTGATGAATGCTCTGGAACATGTGGGCGCTGACGCCGTATCCAGTCGTGATCCCGAAGTGATTGCCAAGGCTAGCCGCCTGATTTTCCCGGGCGTGGGAGCTGCTGCATCTGCCATGGAAACCTTGACGAAGACGGGAATCGGCGAAGCTATCAAGACTGTGGTAAAGGCCGGAAATCCTGTTCTCGGTATCTGCATTGGCTGCCAGATCATTCTCGAAGAAAGCGAGGAAGATGGTGGTGTAAAGACCTTGGGCCTGATTCCCGGTAAGGCTGTCCGCTTCAAGGACGAACCGGGCCTGAAGATTCCCCACATGGGCTGGAACCAGGTGAACTTCACCAAGGAACATCCCATCATGAAGGGCATCAAGAGCGGTTGCGATTTCTATTACGTGCACTCCTACCATCCGGTGGTACCCGCAGAATACAGTTTTGCCGAAACCACCTACGGAACCCAGACTTTCCAGGGCCTTATTGGCAAGGACAATCTCATTGCTTCCCAGTTCCATCAGGAAAAGAGTGGAGATGTGGGCCTTGCCATGCTGAAGAACTTCTGTGAATGGAAGGTGTAATAGCTGTGAGTCGTGAGTTGTGATCTCTCGTGACCTTAAATGTTTTCATTATGGAAAAAGACTGCGCTGGACGCAGTCTTTTTTTAATGCAAAATTTTTGATAAGATTGAGTAGTGCTCGTTGAGCGGATATTGCTACGGCAGTTCGCCGCCGATCAGTTCCATCTGCTTCTTGTAGATGTCCTTGCAGGCGTTTTCGCCCAGGTCAAGAAGAGTATTCAGCATGTTGCGGTCAAAGCTTGCGTGTTCGCCGGTGCCCTGGACTTCGATGAAGTTCTTGGCGTCCTGCATGACCACGTTCATGTCCACGTCGGCTGCGGAGTCTTCTACATAGCAGAGGTCGCAGAGGGGCTTGCCGTCAACCACGCCTACGGAGATGGCGGTAATGCCGTGCTGGAGAATCTGTTCGGTGAGGCCCAGGCGTGCCTTGATTTTCTTGAGGGCGATGGCGAGGGCGACGAATCCGCCGATGATGCTTGCGGTACGGGTGCCGCCGTCAGCTTCGATGACGTCGCAATCGATAACGATTGCGTTCTCGCCGAGAGCGGCGAGATTGGCGGCACCGCGGAGGGAGCGGCCAACCAGACGCTGGATTTCCTGGGTGCGGCCGCTGGCACCTTTGCGTTCACGCTCCACACGCTTGCCCGTGCTCTGCGGGAGAAGGCTGTATTCTGCGGTAATCCAGCCGGTACCGCGGCCAGCCAGCCAGTCGGGAACCTTCGGGAGAAGGGTGGCGTTGCAGATGACACGGGTACGTCCCATTTCAATGAGGACGGAACCGTCGGCGCTTGAGATAAAACCGGTGGTCATCTTTAAGTTTCTGTATTCGTTAAAAGCTCTGTCTGTACGTTCGTATGACATAAGAAGTTCCTTCCTAGTTGTGAGTTCTGAGTAATGAGCTTTAATAATCGCGCCGTAGGCGCCTATTATAAAGGCTCGTCGCTCATTGCTCATGGCTCAATATTTTAAAGTTTCTACCACGCCTTTCTTGAAGGTTCCGAGAATGTAGATGAAGTTGGTGTAGTTCTTCAACTCAGCAAGAGCGGCCTGTGCGTTTTCATCCTTCATGTTGGCTTCGAAGGAAACGTGGAAGATGTAGCCCCAGGGCTTATCCGGGTGGGGGCGGCTTTCGCAACGGGTCAGGTTCAGTCCGCGCTTGGCGAAACATCCCAAGGCGTGATAGAGAGAACCGACTTCCTGAGCCTCGGCTAATTCAAATAGGATGGTGGTCTTGGCGTTTTCGCTTTCGGTAAAGTCTGCGGGGGTTTTCTGGATGCCGTAAAAGCGGGTGAAGTTGGTGCCGCGGAGATTTTCAAGGCCCGCCTTCAAAATGTCCAGATTATAGATCTTGGCGGCGTATGCGCTGGCGATGGCGCCTTCGTCGCGAGCGCCGCGGGCTGCAAGTTCTTCTGCACTGCCTGCAGTATCGAATGCGGGAACGGCTTTGATCTTCGGGTTTTCTCCAAAGAACTTGGAGCATTGGGCGAGTGCCTGAGGGTGACTGTAAACTCGCTTCAGGTCTTCTAACTTGACGCCGGGCATAACGCACAGGGTATGCTCGATACGGAGCATGACTTCGCCCACGATACGGTGACGCCACTTGTACAGCAAATCGTAGTTGGCTTCAATGGAGCCTGCCGTGGAATTCTCGATAGGTATTGCACCGCCATCAGCCTCGCCAGTTTCAATGGCCTGGTAGATTTCTTCAAAAGTGTCCTTGGGAAGTGTTTCAATATCATCACCAAAGAGATAGTGTGCTGCGCAATCACTGTATGCGCCCTTACGGCCCTGGAATGCAATTTTCTTCATAATTCTATTGGAAGTTGAAACCTTAATCTTGCTTACTACAATTTACAAAGTCTCTTGCTTCTCGTCCTTTATCTTTTGCCTGTTTTACTTAAATCTTCGTGCGCCTTGGTATTTGGGACTCCAGTACTTGTCGTTCATGGGACTGATCATTACGCCCTTGCTGGTGCTGGCGTGAATGAATCGCTCTCCGGACAGGTAAATGCCTACATGGTCAATTTTCCAGAAACTGCCGAAAAATACGAGGTCCCCTTCCTTTAGGCTGCCGCGGCTAACGGAACTACCTCTGGAATCCTTGTACATCTTGCCGGCATTATGGTCCAGGGCGAGATTATAGTACCCTTTGAAAACCTGCATGACAAAACCAGAACAGTCTGTTTTAGATTTGGAAGCTGCTCCATAAACGTATTTTGCCCCAAGCCATTCGCTGGCGTATTTTTCCAGGGAACCCTTGGAACGAGGTGGTGGCGGATTGGCAATTTTATTGGCTGCTGCAGCCTTGGTGTTGCTCGCTGTGGTGCGTTTGGGCTGAGCCTGTGGAGTTCTTGCCTGGGCAGCCTTGCTTTGTGTTGTTGATGCTTGTGCTGAAGTCTGTTCCGCTTGCTGGCTTTCCTGGGAGGTTGCTGCTGGCTTGTATCCACCGATTTTTCGGTCATAGCCTGTGCGGACAGGGAAAGAGCAGGAGGTTAGCAGGGCTATACTTATGAAAAGAGAAATGGCGCAGAAAAGGGAGAACGTCGGGAACGGCAAATGCCCCAACAAAGTTTGCGAGTCCTTCGCAAGCTTAAATTTCTTCCTGATTTTAGCCATTGCTCGAAATGTAAATAATTTGCGTAAAAGAAAAGATGTTTTTTTGTTGGTTGATGCTAGAATGGCGCTGTGCCGAGATCGTTGTCGCCTTCCTTGATTTTTGCAAGGATGGGGAGACCTGTCAATTCCTGCATCATGTAGATGTTGTCATCTTCCATTTGCATGTGGCCGCTGATGCCGTAGCGGTTCACGATGATGCCTTTGATGTTGAGGCCGCGAGCCCGGGCGTATTCTACGGTGAGGACGCAGGCGTTGATGCTGCCGAGGGCTGCCGTGGTGACGATCAGAAGCGGAAGGCCAAGCTCTTTCATGATGTCGGCGAGGAATATTTTTTTGTCGTCGTAACGGATGGGACAGATGATGCCGCCGGAGCCTTCCACAAATACAAATTCATGGCGTTGGGTTGCTGCGGTAAAATCGGCCTTGACTTGCGTGAGTTCCACCGGGTTGCCTTCCTTGCGGGCGGCCAGGTGCGGGGAAACTGCTTCCTTGTAGACGTAGCTGACCAATTCTTCCTGAGTGTCGGGGAGGTTTGCTATGTGCTTGACGTAGTCGGCATCGCCGGCGATCCACTTGCCGTCTTTGAATTCTGCACCGCTGAGGGCTGCCTTGTAGTAACCGGCGTCAATGCCGGAGTCTCGCCATTTCTTTACCAGAAGGGCGGTCACAAAAGTCTTGCCTACGTCGGTGCCTGTTGCTGTAACGAAATAACCCTTGGACATAATTGATGATTGAAAATTGATGGTTGGTGATTGAAAATGTTTCTGGGTTGTCATTCTGAGCGGAGAACCGTCAGGTTTGTTGCTGAAGAATCTAGCATTTCAAAATCTCAGAAATTGCATCTGCGGCCATTTGCAATTCTTCTTGTGTATGCGTGGCCATGATGCTTGCGCGGAGTCTTGCCTGCCCCTTGGCTACGGTAGGGTAGCGGATGGCGGGAATCAGAATTCCTTGTTCCTGCAAGGCGGCGGATGCTGCGAGTGCTTTTGCCTCGTCACCGATGATGATGGGGACGATGGCGGATTCGCAGGCATTGGGCTGGCTACTGACGACGTTGGGTTGGTCGCTGCTGGAAGTTTTGTTTGCGGGAACAGCGCCGGCTTTAACAAGAGCTTCGCAGAAGAACTTTACGTTTTCCTGAAGCTGCTGAACTCGCTCTGGGTGTTGTTCAATGAACTTCAGATTGTTGCATGCGGCCTGCGCCATGGCAGGTGACATGGATGTGGAGAAAATAAAGCTGCGGGCTTTATTCTTTAGAAATTCTATAAGTGGGCGGGGGCCGACGACAAATCCACCCTCGCATCCCACGGATTTGCTCAAGGTTCCAACGGTTACGTCTGCATATTCGCAAGGAATGCCCTTGTCGTTGAAATGTTCTGCAAGGCCGCGGCCAGTTTTTCCAAGGACTCCTGTGGAGTGGGCTTCGTCAATCATCAAAAGACAGTTGTTTGCCTTGGCGATTTTCTGCAGTTCCGGTAGGTTTGCCAGATCACCGTCCATGCTGAAAACAGCGTCGGTAACAATCAAGTAACGGGTAGCTGCAGGTTGTTCGTTGGATTCGTTTTTTGTGGAATGTTCTGCGCGGGCGACCTCAATGATTCGCTGCAAATCAGCCATGTCGTTATGCTTGTAAACATAGCACTTGGCTTTTGAAAGTCTAATGCCGTCAATGATGCTGGCGTGATTCAGTTCATCGCTAAAGACGATGCATTCGCTAACGCAGGTGGTTGCAGGTTGGGTTCCGTCGCCAGGAACTGTGCGGATTTGTTTGCTTGCCAACGCAGAAATAGTCCCCACGTTTGCCATGTAGCCAGTGGCAAATGTGATGGCCGCCTCTTCGCCTTTGAAGCGGGCGAGGGCTGTTTCCAAATCTTCGTGAGGAGTCTTGTTGCCTGTGGTAAGGCGTGCCCCGCCACTGCCTGTGCCCCATTTCAATACGGCTTCGGCCGCAGCCTGCTTCAATTCCGGTTCGTTGCACAAATCCAGGTAGCTGTTGGAGGCGAGAAGAAGAACGTCGCGGGCGGACTTGGTGTCGGATGTCGCGCCGATTATTGTTGCGGTCTGCGCGGGGCCTACAATTTCAACATGGCTTGCTTCGGGAGTGCAAATGTGACGCATGGAGCGGTATGTGTGCGCCTCTTTTGCCGCTTGCAAAAAATCGTCGGTAAAATTATTTAAAACAGACATCTTGATATTTTTTCTAACTTTAACACTCTTGAATTTAGAAAACTAAGACTCCTGCCGATGACAGAAATCTTAATCCTTGCAATTTTTTGTGTAGCGCTTTTGACGTCACTTGTGGTTGGCGTGCCTTTGCTGTATGCGCTGGGCTTTGGACTGCTACTTTTTGGCGGTTATGGCGTTCGTCGATGCGGCCTGCGGAAAACTGCGGAAATGTGCTGGGGTGGTGTAAAGACGACTCGCGGCATCTTGCTGTTGTTTGTTCTGCTGGGGCTTTTGACTTCCTTGTGGCGGGCCAGCGGAACCATTCCGACGATTGTGAGCTACGCCGTGGAACTGATTCACCCCACAAGCTTTATTCTGCTGACGTTTCTGCTGAATTCTGCCATGTCACTTTTGACGGGAACTGCTCTTGGGACTGCAGGAACCATGGGCGTGATTTGTGCTACGGTTGGTCGCACTCTTGGTGTTGATGATGCCTGGATGGGCGGCGCCATTCTTGCAGGCGTTTATTTTGGTAACCGCATTTCTCCCATTTCTTCCATGGCGCTACTTGCGGCCAATGTAACGAAGACGGATATTTACCAGAATGTTCGCGGAATGTTGCGCACGACATGGCTTCCGTTTTTACTCAGTTGCGGAATTTATTTTGTGGCTGGAATTGGTGGCGATGGCGTTGCCGTAAGTTCAGAGATTTCGGCGTCGCAAAACATAACGGAACTTTTCTCCAAAGAATTTTCCCTTTCCTTGTGGAGCCTGATTCCTGCGCTTGTAATTATTGTTTTGTCGGTGGCTCGTGTGCGGACAAGTCTTGTTCTTTTGTGGAGTTCCGTTGTCGCGTTTGTCGTGGCGATTATGATTGAAAATCAGTCCGTTATCAATTTGTTAAAATCAATCATTTTTGGCTATGAAACTACAGTTCCCGAAATGGCGAAAATGATCAATGGTGGTGGCCTCGTTTCTATGGTGAATGTTTTTGCCATTGTGGTGATTGCTGGGTGCTTTGGCGGGATTTTTAAGGGAACACAAATGCTTTTGCCTTTGCAATCCCTGGTGGCGAAACTGTCAAAAAGGACCAATCCCTTTGTGGCTACTTTGACTGCGGCTATTGTAACATCTTGTGTGGTTTGCAACCAGACCTTGACTATCATTTTGACAAATCAAATGACAGAAAATTTGGACGGATCGAATCGCGATCAACAAGCCTTGAATATTTACGACTCTGCTGTAACCGTGATTGCGCTTGTTCCGTGGTCTGTAGCAACGGCCATTGTCTTGACGGCAGTCAACGTGCCCAACAGCGCTGTGCTCTGTGCATGTTTCTTGTATCTGCTGCCGTTGTGTAGAGTGATTCAGTCTTTTGTGAAGAAGAGTTTGCGAGAAAGGACCTCTGAAAATTTCTAAACTTTTGTCATGTCAAAGTTTTCTGAATATATCGGCAGTCAGTTTGGGAACCCCCGCGGTTTTGTTGGTGCAATTTGCTGTGTGATAATGAACGTCATCAACAGGGCCATGTACAAGAATGCGGTTGCCCTGGTGGACGTTTCGCCTGATGACAAGGTGCTGGACATTGGCTTTGGAAACGGCTACTTGTTGCAACTTCTTTATGACAAGTGCAAGTGTGATATTTACGGCATTGATATTTCCGAAGATATGGTGGCTGCGGCGACTTCACGAAATGCGCGCGCTTCCCGCGATGGAAAACTTCATTTACAGATTGGCGACTGCTGCAATTTGACCTTTGAAGAAAATGCATTTTCTGCGGTGACGTCCATCAATACCATCTATTTCTGGAATGATACAGCAAAGGGCTTGGCTGAAATTTGCCGTGTGCTGAAACCTGGAGTCACCTTCTACAATGTGGTCTACACCAAGGATTGGCTGGATAAGCTGAGCTACACGAAAAAAGGCTTCAAGAAGTTTGAACCGAAAGAACTGATTTCGCTTGGGAAGGATGCTGGCTTTGCCGAAGTGACAGTCAAGGAAATCGTGAAAGGCAAAAGCTTTGTGGTGATGTATAGAAAATAAGAGGTCTTCGAACTTCTGCATTTTCATTTAGGCTATGTTCTTTCAAAGTGTAGATGTAATATAACTATCTAAAAATCGCACCCTATTATAAACTGAGATTTACCTACCTAAAAACTGTATCTTAGATACTTGGTCTAACCTAATTTTTGTTGGGTTAGACCATTTTTTAGTATTTTTTCAGTAAATTCAACATAAAATGGCAGTTCTACACATTAGTAGAACATAGCCTTTATTTATAACAGCCGTTTGATTCCTCTGTTTTGTACATTGAAAATCAAAGGTGGTTTCTATGGATTTTGCTCATTACTTGCCTGTGATTTATGGAATCGGGATTCCGTTCTTGGGAACGGTTCTCGGGGCGGCCTGCGTCTTTTTCATGAAGGGTGGTTTGCGACCCAAGGTGCAGCGGGCCATGATGGCTTTTGCTGCTGGCGTGATGGTGGCGGCGTCCGTATGGAGTTTGCTGTTGCCCTCCATCGAATCGGCTGTGGATTACGGTAAGCTTGCTTTTGTCCCTCCCGTTGCTGGATTCTGGGCGGGCATTCTTTTGCTGTTCCTGATTGACAAGATTACGCCCCATTTGCATTTGGGCAGTAACGATCCCGAAGGCCCCCGCGTGAAAATGAAACGCACGACGATGCTTGCCCTTGCCGTAACCATCCATAACATTCCTGAGGGAATGGCCATTGGCGTGGTGTTTGCCGGATGGCTTGCTGGTGCTGGGACCGTTGCGGGAACTGCTGGCGATGTTGCAAGCGTGGGTGCGGCAGGCGGAATTTCGTTGGCGTCAGCTGTCGCTGTTTCCATCGGTATGGCTCTGCAGAATTTTCCAGAAGGTGCAATTGTTTCGCTGCCTCTGCGTGCTGAAGGCGAAACTCGCTTAAAATCCTTTGGACTTGGTTTTGTTTCTGCAGTAGCAGAAGCGGGAGCCGCTGTGGTTACGTTGCTTTTGGCAAGTTCCGTTCTCCCTGCCATGCCCTATTTGTTGAGCCTTGCCGCCGGTGCCATGATCTACGTGGTGGTGGAGGAACTTTTGCCCGAAGCCAATGAAGGCGTTCACTTTGACGGTGTAACTCTGCTTTTCGCTCTGGGATTTTCCCTGATGATGGTGCTGGATACGGCGCTGTGATCAAGTATTTGAACACTTAATCGAAAAGCTTTAGGAAACTCAAGAGCCCTTAAGGCTCCTTTGCATTTCAAAGTTAGATTGCAGTCTTGCGGACAAGTTCGCCGTTCAAATATTTGTGAAGAACGGATTTCATCAGTGTCTGGTACGGCATTCCTTCGGAATCCGCCATTCGCTTAAATCCTTCGATTTCTTCTGGGTCCATGCGCATTGACACCATGACTTTTTTGTTTGCATGGGCTTTAGATGCTGCAATGACTTTTTGTAACGCTCCTGGACCGCGAAACGAAAGTCCGTTTTTTTCAGCCCACTCGTCATCCCTGAGTTCTTCTTCTTCAGAGCGATTTTCAAAATAGGTGGCCTTGTGGGCTGCATCCTGTTCTATTTTGTCAACTTGAGCCATTGTGCCTCCCTTAACTTGAATGCCGTTGTAACCGTATTTGTTTCGTAGGAATAAATAATCTTGCAAAATTGACCAGATAAGATAGCCATGATTTCGATGCAATCTGCATATTGGCTAGACTGAATGGCCTTAACGACAGAAATTTTCTCATCAAACAAATCACGGACATCCTGCTCTGAAATAGAGCATTTTTCCATATGTTCTTTTGCATGATCACTGATTCTTACATTCATATTCTTATATAACAAAATGTATATACTTTGTCAATACGAATTTTAAAGTATTTTGGTTTATTCAAGTTGAAGGAGGGTTATTATAGGGGCCCTTTGTCATGTTCATTATGCAAATACACTTTCCAACCTCAAATCGTAAATGCTCTTGTAGGTTTTCAACGGAAATTCGCCGATGTATTTGTCTATGTCTGCGCGGGTAATTTTTGCTCTTTGAATAAATCCCTTGATGCGGTCGGGAGCCTCTTCTTCGCATTCGTAGTCCGTGTATTCCTCGACATCCTTTAGCAAATCTAAGAGTTGCAGCGTGCTCACGTTTTCTCGAGTTACGGCAATTCGCGAACGACGGATAAAAAATGGAGTTTGTCCGACTTTCACTTCGCGCACAACTGCTGTGGCGTTGTTTGATACAATTTCAGCCTTGTAGGGCACTTGCAAGGTTAGGCCAAGCTGATTTGCAAAGGTATAGCCAGAATAGTATCCGTACACGTCTTGTTCGTTGCGGATGTACTTGTATTCTGCCACCATGTTGGCCGAAGGCTTTGGATAATATTCGCCATTAGGATCGGGCAAAAAGAATACGCCTGCTTCAAAACGGAGCAGCTGATGGCTGTCGCACAGTTTTTTAAACTGCTGGCGAAGATTTACGGGGGACAAACCCAGACATTCTGCGTCAGCAGTAAAAATCGGCTTTCCGGGGCCAAAGTTCTTTTTCAAAAATTCAAGCAGCATATTTGCCTCGCGATTAACGAGATTTAATGTATAAAATAAAATTGTGTTAGTCAAGGAGGGAAAAAGTTTGTTTGAAAACGCTTTGGTGGAGAGGAATTTGCATGCTTTTTTGAAATTTTATTGGAGAGATAAATTTTGACGCTTGAGGAATGTATATTGTGGGTATGAGAAATGGAAAACGAACATCAGGTAAAATCAAAATCGCCGATAAAAATGGTATCGGAATTGTCAAACCGTTGCTTTTGTTTTTCTTTGGCGTTCTGGTGCCGGTTATTACGGATGAATTTTTGTTGATTGCTTTATGTTTTGCCCCATTTTATGGGTATATGCTCTGGAATGAAAGTAAATACGATGAAACAACCATTTTTCTTTCAAGAATGATTCTTTTCATTTCTATTTTGCTAGCTCCTTTGTTTTCTTTTTTGGGATATCAAGGAATAATTCCTTTTTTGGAAACGTCTGGTATCGTACTTGCCATAAATGTGGTTCCGTCTTTTATATTTATAGTGTGTGTGATATTTAGTGTTGAATCGAGAGATCCTTCGAAATGGTCTAGCTACTCTCCGCCTTCCGATTAAAAAGATGGTCGAATTCCTATAGATTTTATGGTCGTGCAGTTATGGTTTCTGCACGACTTGTTTTACAAAGAGCGCTTTAGGTTTGATGTTTTGCGTTAGGGCTGTTGACAAAACCGTAATCAAAATCCTATATTACGGATGAGAATAACGCTATGAAGCAGTTTACTACATCCGAAGCAAAGAAGCTTTTGAAGGATATTCTTGCCGAAAAGAAACAGCGGGCAGAATACTTCAAGGCCAATGGTACTTTGAAGGGTTTTGTCTCGCAACGACTTGACTTCGCAA
>JAZLHK010000005.1:0-21736 GCA_045616805.1 Fibrobacter sp. | reverse complement strand
TCCGTTCAGCGATGGCATTTTTAAGATGCTGATGGCGAGCGAAGGCAAGCCGGAGCGAACGATCAAGTTTTTGAACGCCATGCTCGGGCTCACTGGGAACAAGGCGATTACGAAGTTCACCCTGGGCGTTCAGGAACAGCCCGGCGTACTGGACAACAAGACCAACATTTTTGACATCTACGGATACAATCAGTCAAATGAACCCGTGGTCATCGAAGTGCAGCAGAATTTCAACACGCTGTTCATGGACCGTCTGGTTTATTACACATCTCGCATCGTGAATAACCAGGTGAAGAAAAACAAGAGTTACGAGCTGCCGCATATCTATGTGCTTTCGCTGCTTGTGGATGACCAGTTCCCGCTGGAGCCTGACACCTATTTCCATCAGTGCCAGGTAATGCGGAACCGTAAATATCCATTCAGGAAGATTGATGTATTTCTTGTGGAAATGTCGAAGCTTTTCCGCATGGACGACCGCCTGCAAGAAGAAAATTGCCGGGAAGCCCGTGATGTGTCGCCCCGCGCAGAAATGCTGCGGCTCTTTCGCGATGTGCTGGAAGACAAGACCATCGACGAGGAAAAAGCGGGAAATCTCCTTGACGAAGACTTTGCAAAAGATGTATCTTTTGTGGGGTACACCGATGAACTTTTACTCCTGGAGATAGATAACATGACTGACATGCTTTACGAAAAGCAGGGCTCCTACCTGCAGGGAAAGGAAGAAGGTGCTGATGCCAAGAACAAGGAACTCGCCAAGGGTTTCCGCGATGATGGAATTCCGCTGGAAATCATTTCTAAGCGAACTGGCCTTACTCCCGAAGAAATCAAGGCACTGTAAAAGAGGCACAGTCTCGCATTTGCGTCAAGAGCAGTTCCGCCCTGCTTTTGCGTTAGGCCCCGCAGCTTTCTAATAGCAACTAAACAATCATCATTCAGCAATACAACTTGACTTGACACAGCCCACATTTTGGCTGCGTCAAGTCAATTCGAACACGGAGTCAAAGCTGTTAAATCACATTTTTTAGGTTGTATTTCTACCGCGAAGGCGCCGTTGCTCTGTCAAGTATGATTGTATAGCTGCGATTTTGCTGTATTTTTAGGCTTTGGCGCCACAGTGAACTTAGTGTAATTGCGCAGCAAATAAACAATTTAGAATGGGTTTACGGAATTGAAACCTTTTGCTAGCCGAGTGAAAAGGTATGTTTTGGTTTGACACAGCCGCAGGTTACAAGTCTCATTTGTGCAGTAATAATACAGCGAAGGCGCATTACGCGAATAGCATTTTACGTGCTAAGCGCACGTTTACGCCTAGCAGAGCTTTAATTATATTATTGCATCGTAATACGCAAGACTTTTTTGAAGGGGAGCCCTATGAAGATTAAGAACATTTTACTTCTTGCCGCTGCGGTCACGTTCGCCGTGACTGCATGTTCCGTTGATGCCGATGACGAAGAAAACTCCAACATTGACCGCGGTCCTGTTGAAAGTTCCGACAGCTACGCCTACACCAGCCGTATCGACCAGGTGAAGAGTACCACAAAGACCTACTGCGACGCTGTGTTAGAAAATTCAGGTCTCAACGGCTACCTGGACGCAAGCATCAGCGGTTTCGGTACCATCGCAGTGACCATTAACCAGCTCAAGGAAAAGCAGATTACCGAAACAATCCTCGAAATCAAGCTCCCCTTCGGCCGCAGCGAAGAATTTGTCCAGAGCGTCTGCGATGAAATGATCAACGAAGAAGATGCTTTCTCCAAGTGCGATCTGGAAGGCAAGACCATCGTCTCCATCACCAACGAAAAGTTCGACCACATCATGAACAACACCGCCATGACCAAGGTTCTGGACGAACTTTGCGCAACCTTCGAAGGATTCGAAACCAGACCGGATGATGCAACCTACGCATATAAGTACCTGACCTACTGCGAAATCTACGAAGGCGCAACTGCAGACGACAATACTTTCTATGACTGCGAACAAATTCCCGTCAAGAAGGTTGACGCTCCTACCGTCACCCTGACCAACGTCGAAGGCGACATTTACACTGTTGGTGCATACTTCGGCGACGAAGACGACAAGGGCATCATCGAAGAAAACTTCACTCTCGTTGGCTTCGATTCCGACTCCCTGGGTACCTACTGGGAATTCACCGGTGAAGAAGACATCGTCCGTATCTACGGCGGCGACTTCACCGTGATGCGCGCTAAGGACGACTCCTACTACTACTCTTGGTCTCAGTGGGACGACCTCTATTAGACGCTTGCTTGCAAGGTCAAGGCAATTATAGCTCTGCTGGATAAGCGTTTGCGTGGTACCAAAGCTGCGATTTTGCTGTATTTTCAGGCTTTTGGCGCCATAGCGGACTTAGTGTAATTGTGCAGTAAATAAACAATTTAGAACGGGTTTTACGGAATTGAAACCTTTTGCTAGCCGATTGAAAAGGTATGTTTCGGCTTGACACAGCCTGCCTTTGTAGTTACATTTTGTGCAGTAAAAACATCGCGGTGACCTAACTGGCCAAAGGATAATCCATGGAAACTTGTAGCTACGAATACACAGCACGAATCGAAGTGCGTTATGCCGAAACCGACCAAATGGGCATTGTCCATCATTCCGTTTATGCCGTATGGTTTGAACAGGCCCGCACTGAATTTTTCCGCACCGCTGGCGCAAGCTACGCCGATATGGAAGCCGAAGGTTTTGCCTGCCCCGTCCTGGAACTGGGCGTGCAGTACAAGGCTCCCACCCACTACGGCGAATTCGTGGATATCAAGACCACCTTGGTCAAGGAAGACAAGCTCCGTTACCGCTTCAAGTACGAGCTTTCCGTAGATGGCAAGCTTTGCACCGTGGGCACCACCCTGCACTGCTTTACCAAGGCCGGGCGCCCCACCAGGGAACTGCCTGCAAAGATTGCCGTATTCTTCCCCACCAACGAAACTGTTTAAACCTCGGAATTTTTCATCTTCGATTGCCACGCCTTCGGCTCGCAATGACACGAGAGCCGAATGTCGCACCCCACGCTCATCACTCATTGCTCGCAGCTCACAACTCTTATGGACCAGCCCTTAGCAGAACGTTTACGCCCCCAGAACCTGGATGAGTTTCTTGGACAGAACAAGATTCTCGGTGCCCAGAGCCTGTTGCGCAAAAGCCTCGAGAACGACACTGTCCCCAGCATGATTTTCTGGGGCCCTCCGGGCTGCGGAAAGACTAGTCTCGCCCACGTGATCAAGCAGAATACCCGCAAGGCATTTGTGGCGTTGTCTGCGGTTTCCAGCGGCGTCAAGGAAGTGAAGGAAGTTCTGGCAGACGCCCGCAAGATGAAGACCATGTTCCAGGACACGATTCTCTTCATTGACGAAATTCACCGTTTTAACAAGGGCCAGCAGGACGCATTGCTGGGCGCCGTGGAAGACGGTACCGTAACGCTTATCGGCGCCACTACCGAAAATCCGGGCTTCGAGGTGAACGGCGCTTTGCTTAGCCGCTGCCAGCTGATTCTGTTTGCGCCCCTAAGCAAGGAAGACTTACGCACTTTGATTTTCAGCGCCCTGAAGGAACACCCCCGCGGTCTTCAGCTGAAAGATGTTGAAGTTGAAGAAGCCGTAGTCGACAAGCTGATTGCACAGTCCGAAGGAGACGCGCGATTCCTGCTGAATCAACTGGAATGGATCGGCGGTAACCTGGGCGGCCGCAAGGTCATTGACGAAAAGCTTCTGGAAGAATTCCAGTACAAGAAGCCCCTGCGTTACGACAAGAGCGGCGAGGAACATTACAACCTGATTTCTGCATTGCACAAGTCTGTGCGCGGTTCCGACCCGGACGCAGCCGTGTACTGGCTGCACCGTATGCTTCAAGGCGGCGAGGACCCGCGTTACCTATTGCGTCGCATGATCCGCATGAGCATGGAAGACGTAGGCCTTGCAGACCCTAACGCATTGTTGCTGGCAACTTCCGCACGCGAAGCTTTTGATTTTCTGGGGAATCCCGAGGGCCTTATCGCGCTGGACGAGCTGGCCGTGTACCTGGCTCTCGCCCCCAAGAGCAACAGCCTTGAAGTTGCGGGATTTGCCGCAGATGATGTGATTCGCCAGACAGGAACGCTCCCTGTACCCCGCGCCTTCCGCAATTCCGTGACCCGCGTGGGTAAGCAGCTTGGCTACGGCAACGGCTACATGTACGACCACGACTCCCCCGGCGGCTATTCCGCACAGGAACATCTGCCCAAGGAACTTGAAGGTCTGGAACTTTACAAGCCCAAGCAGATCGGCAGGGAAAAACTTTTCGCCGAACGTCTGGAACAGCTGAAGGCCATCAAGAGACAAAGAAACGGGAAACCGGATACCTCTGCAGATAAGCCAGCAGAAACTTCCATATCGGAAATGTCCCAGGACGAAACCAAGTAACAAGGCCAATTCAAAAAACATTAAAAGCCGCGGCATAAAACCGTGGCTTTTTCTACTTAAAGTCCTTCGTAAAATTGCAGGCTAGAACTGCCGCAAAAGCTTGATGCGTTCAGGCGTATCAGGATGTGTCCAGAAAATGGAATCAACCTTTTTCGTCAGGCTCATGCCAATCAGATTGTCATCTTCTTCATCAGGATTGATAATGTAGAGCTGGGCCACATCTTTGCGCTGAACCTGGGACAGCCCCGGAGACAGGGAAATCTTTGTGAGCGCACTCGCCAGCGCTAGAGGGTCTCCGCAGAGTTCTGCAGCACCAGCATCCGCCACGTACTCGCGCTTGCGGGAAATGGCCAGGCGATTGACAAAACTGAAGAAATAGGCAACGGTGGAAATGACGACCCCAATGACAGCAAAAAACAGGACTATGATGATACCTCCACCACCATTCTTTCCCTTTCGTCTACCACTGGAACGCGAACCCCGGAGCATGCCCTTAATGATTTCAATAAATATCTTCTGAATGATAGAGACTAGTCCCACAAAGACAATGCACACAACCATCAGTCGGGTATCACGATTCTTGATGTGAGTCAATTCGTGTCCCACCACAGCAGCCAACTCGGAATCATCCAGGTTGTTGATGATTCCCGTTGTCAGGGTAATGGTAAAAGATTTTACATCAATGCCGCTTGCGAAAGCATTCATGTTCGCATCTTCTACAATATTGATTTGAGGCATCTCAATGCCCCCTGCAATGCACAGGTTCTCTACAATATTGTAGACACGAAGATTCTCCTTACGTTCAAGTGGCCTTGCATGGGTCACTCGTCGGATGATGGCCACGTTGCTGCAGTAGGCAAGGGTAAACCATGTTCCTACAATAACAGCAACAGCAGGCAGAACCTTAAGAAAAATGGCCCACACCACAGGCCAATGCGTGCCATACGACGAACCCGCCTCGCGACAGGCGTCACCGACCGTCACCGCTCTTGTCAGGCTGACAAGTGAATTCGGCGTATAAACGCAGAACACGCTAAAGTAATCGAGAACGAATACGAAGGCCCACACCATGGCAAAAATAATGATAGGGTACAGACAAAGCAGAATAACAGTGTTCCTGTTATTCCGCCAGATCTGGGTCTGCATTCCGACGTATTTCATAGAGCTATGAGTTATGAGCAGTGAGCCATGATTATTGGAGCTACGAGAGTTTCATTCTCATAGCTCAATACTCAAAGCTGATGGCTAAAACTTGACTTCGGGAGCCTTATTCAGGGATTCACGGCTTTCAGCAGCTTCATACATAGCAGCGCGCTTGAAATTGAACATGCCTGCAATAATATTGCTGGGGAAAACTTCACAGGCGTTGTTGAATTCCTTGGTAGTAGAATTGAAGAAGCGACGGGCTGCACTCAGCTTATTCTCAATATCGGAAAGTTCATTCTGCAACTGCAGGAAGTTTTCATTGGCCTTCAGTTCTGGATAAGCTTCCAAGGTCACGCGAAGGCCAGCCAAAGCACCAGACAGAGCCTTATCCGCCGCCACCTTCTCATCAACGGTAGCAGCACCCATGCCAGAATTACGTGCAGCGATAACCTTTTCAAGGGTTTCCTTTTCGTGCGCAGCATAGCCCTTTACACAGGAGACAATCTGCGGCACCAGATCAAAGCGCTGCTTCAACTGAACATCGATATTGGCAAATGCATTTTCGCGATTATTGCGAAGCTTCACCAGGCCATTGTACATGGAAATTACATATACAATCGCGATGACAATGATAACCAGTGCAACAACTGCAATAGACATAAGAACTCCTTTATGGCATACTCGCCATTCCTTGTATCTAAACTAATAAAAAAACGCTCCTAAAGGAGCGTCTTTTCTAAAAACCAGTTGGAAATGAGATTATCTCTTTCCTTCCTTCTTGTAACGCTCAATGCATTCCTGGTAGAATTCGTAGGTCTGCTGGGCGATAGCCTTCCAGCTGAAGACGTCGATAGCGCGTTTGCGGCTCACTTCGCCCATCTTCTTTGCCATTTCGGGATTAGCCAGAATGGTGTTCAGCTTGTTTGCGAAATCGGTCTGGAATGCCTTGGGGTCGGCAGGTTCGAAGTTGGTCTCGGAAACAGCCTTCAGGGGAACCAGGAAGCCGGTTTCGCCATCCACGATGATTTCGGGAATGCCGCCCACGGCGCTACCCACCACAGGAGTACCGCAGCTCATGGCTTCCAGGTTGATGATGCCGAAAGGTTCGTAGAGAGACGGAGTTGCAAACACGGTAGCGTGGCTGTAGAGCACGCGGAGTTCCTCGTGAGGAACCGGTTCCTGAATCCAGATAACGCCTTCGCGGGTCTTCTGGACTTCTTCGATAAGGGCCTTGCATTCGTCGGCAAGTTCCTGAGTGTCGGGAGCGCCGGCGCAGAGAACCACCTGAGCGTTCTTGTCGATCTGGGGAATTGCCTGGATCAGCTGGCTGATGCCCTTCTGGCGGGTAATACGGCCAACAAACAGAACAAAGGGCTTGTTGGGATCCACACCCCACTTTTCCAGAATGCCATTGCTGAAAGTGGGCTTGTAGAAATCAGGATCGATACCATTGTAGATCACCTTCACGCGGTCTTCGGGAACGCCGTAAAGCTTCATCACGTCGCGCTTCATGCCTTCGCTCACTGCGATGACGCCGTCGGCGGCTTCGTAAGCGGTACGTTCAATCCAGCAGCTCATGGCATAGCCGCCGTCGCCCAGCTGTTCAGCCTTCCACGGGCGGTGGGGTTCCAGAGAGTGGGTGGTGAGAATCAGCGGACACTGCAGCAGGCGGGAAGCGAGAACGCCGCCAAAGTGGCTGTACCAGGTATGGCAATGAATAACGTCGATGTCATCCATGGTAGCAGCCCACTGCAGGTTTATATCCAGGGGCTTGAAAATCTTCTGGAAGCGGTCATCCTTAGGGTTCAGGCCCAGCTTACGGCTGAAACCGACGGCGCGAATGTTATTAGCATCATCATTCTGAGCGCCAAAGCAACGGGCTTCCACATGGCAAAGCTTTGCCAATTCCTGGGTCAGGAACTTAACGTGGATACCGGCACCACCGTAGATTTCCGGCGGAAATTCATTAGTAAGGATAGCAGCGTTCATAAAAAAACCTCAGTGTTTTCTATAAAATAACTTTCTTTTTCCCGAAACTTCACAAATGCAAGTTTTTTATCTCAAACGGTCATTAATACTTGCAAGGAATTCGGCGCGAGTCTTTTCGTCGGTCTTGAAACAGCCCAGCAACTGGGTCGTGACCATAGTTGCGCCCGGCTTCTTGATGCCGCGCATGGTCATGCACATGTGGCTAGCTTCCAGCAGTACAGCGACACCCTTGGGTTTCAGCTCCTTCTGGATCAGTTCCGCAATCTGACGGGTCATGCGTTCCTGGATCTGGGGGAAGCGGGCATAGAATTCCACCACGCGGGGAATCTTGGAAAGGCCCACCACGCAGTCACCGGGAATGTAGGCCACGTGGGCCTTGCCGGTGAACGGCAGAAAATGATGCTCGCACATGCTGGCAAAAGGAATGTTGGGCACAACGATCATCTCGTCGTACTTCTCGTGGAAGCGGGTCTTGAGAATGTCTTCCGCCCTCTGTTCTCCAGAAAGGCTGCTCATGACCTCGGCATACATCTTGGCAACACGCTTGGGAGTTTCCAGCAAACCTTCGCGGTTCACGTCCTCACCCATTCCTTCAAGAATCATCTTGAAGCCATCTTCCATCATCTTTAAATTCATAAAAATTACTCTTCAGTCAAATTTTTTGAGGGACTTTCCTGCGCACATTCCTGTCTTTTCTAGATCCTGCTCCTTCGAACCTAAGAATTGTAGAGCAACAAGTTGCTAACAATTCTTTATCGACTTCGCCCTTACGGGCTTCGCTCAGGATGACTCGTTAGGAGTGTACGCAACTCACGGCTCATCACTCACAACTCAAAGTTCGTCATTTCTCCAGCGGAAGCATCAGGATGCGGGACTTTCTGCTGTAGTTGTAATGTTCACGCTTGGTCTTAGGCAGCTGCTCGATGGTGCCGTCCACAAAGCCGAAGTGATAGAACCAGTCCAGCGCCTGGGTAGTCAACAGGAACAGCTTCTTGTAGCCCTTCATGCGGCCCATTTCGATCAAGTGGCGAACGATGGCGTCGCCGATGCCAGACTTGCGGTAGTTGGCGCCCACAGCGATACCTGCGATTTCAGCCATGCCGTCCTCGAACTCGTGAAGAGCGCCGCAGCCGTGAATGCTGTTATCGATGTTATAGACCACGTAGTCCTTGAGCTTTTCGGAAATGCTTTCCTGGGTACGGGGCACAAGGAAGCCCTTGTCGATGTAGTCCTGCATGATGCGCAAGATATCGGGGATATCTTCCATGTTGGCGGGCCTGATACTGGAGTACTGGTTGGCGTACACCATGGTACCGTCACCGCGGGCGGAGAACACTTCCTGAAGCAAGCTACCCTGGAATTCACCGCTAAGCAAATGCACACGGTTGGCGCCAGCCTTGCAGGCGTGAATAGCGTTCATCAGGTAGTCCATCTGGGCAAAGTTCAGCGTGTCGGAATTCAGTTCCAGAAGTTCCTGGGCCTGGTCCACATCCATAGCAGAAATCAGGCCGTTATCGGTAGGCTCCAGATACTTGGTAATCTTACCCGTCACCAGGCCTTCAAGCTTGATACCGTCCTGGTTACCGATGAAGAACAGCTTGCCCACCTTCATGTACTTGCACAGTTCGGTGGCCAGTTCCGTAGAGCTGATATTGTAGGCGTGGCCAATCTTGTTCCAGCCAATGGGCGGAATGATAGGCACGAAATTCTCGTCAAGCAACTGTTCCAGGATATCCTTCTGGACACGTTCGATGCGACCGGTGCGCATGTAGTCCACACCGTTCACTACCCCCATGCTGCGGGCCAAAATCCAGTTGCCCTGAATACCACGGAGGCCGCTTGCAGTCAAGTGGCTCATGATATGCTGGGCGGCACCCAGGGACGCCTGTTCCACATGGGGCAGGGCCTCTTCGCAAGTGAGACGCACGCCATTATGGAACTTGGATTCCACACCCCAGGCCTTCAGCTGGGCGTCGATGGAATTGCGGGTGCCGGGCACGATAATGATCTTAATCCCGGACTTGTGCAAAAGCCCGATATCTCGCATGAGCACAGGAAACAGCGGATGGCTCATAAGGTCGTCTTCGATCTTCAAGACAAACAGCTGACCCTTGAAGCGTTCCATATAGCCGAACACTTCACGAATGAAACCTGCTACTTCAAAATGCTGGGATGTAAAATCATTTGGGTTCATGATGAAAAAGTTAGAAACATTTTTTTTGCATTCACCAAGCAGGCTTTGAAGGAGACCTTGATTTAATTAAATTTGAATCTATGGGTCAAATTATGGCAAAAAGTGGCATAATTTCAGTTTGCGCTGCGTGCATACTGGCCAGTTCCTGCGCCCTGGACGGAAAGAACTCCTCCCCTAAAGCTCTAGTGGAAAACTTCGGATTCAATTTAACTGGAGACAATGTCAAAAAGGAAGGGGGACGTTCCGAGACCTATCAACAAACAAAAATGCCAGTCATTGATGCAGAAAAGCCCCAGACCTACAACGGGGATATGCCTTCTACTCAAATCGACACAAGCTACGAAAGCGCAATCACCCTAGATCGCGCCTTGGTCATTGACAGCGCTGCATTGGAAAACGAAAACGGAGCAGTCATCACTGCTCCGCTTCTAAGCCCATCCATGAAGCCATTAATGTCCGATAGCATTCAGGCAGACTTCCCGAACACTTCATCTTCAAACGCTGTAGAATCTGAAGATCCGACTTCGGAAAGGCAACCCGGGATTTAGGACAAATTATTTCTTAGCCGGTTTTGCAGCAGGCTCTGCCGCAGCCTTTGAATCAGTCTTTGCCGGTTCTGCAGGCTTTGCTTCTGCAGCAGGGGCAGTAGGCTGTGCGGCGTCAGTTGCTGCGGCAGCGGCTTCAGCGGCGCCCTCGGCAGGCGGAACTTCAGCATAAACCTTCAGCAGTTCCACCTCAAACACCAGCAGGGAATTTGCAGGAATCAGCGGAGGTACACCATCTTCGCCGTAAGCAAGTGCACTAGGAATCCATGCCTTCACCTTCATACCTTCCTTCATAACCTGAAGCAGGTCCTGCCATCCTTCAATAACGGCAGCCACAGGGAATTCCAACGGTTCTCCGCGCTTTACGCTGTTATCAAATTCAGTGCCATCGAGAAGACTTCCGATATAGTGAACCTGAACCTTTTCAGTTGCCTTGGGAGAAATACCTTCAGCATCCTTCAAAATCTTGTACTGTACACCCTTGGGGGTAACCTTTACAGTAGAATCCAAAACGTTCTTGGCAAGGAATGCAGCCTGGTCGTCCAAGGACTTCTTTGCGGCAGCAGCTTCATCCGCCTCCTTCTTCTGCTGCATCTGGAGCAGCAAATCCTGCAGGGCCTTTTCTGCAGCAGTATCGCTCAGCAAAACCGGACGTGTGGAATCCACCTGGTCCTTAATGGCCTCCATAAGAACGACCATGTTTATGGGGACATTGATATTTGCAATGGCCTTACCCAAATCCATGCCAAGGGCATAACTATAACGGGAAGCAACATCATCCACTGAAATCTTCTGTTCTGCAACAGTCGGCGCAGTGCAATTCGGTGCATCAACAGGGGTTGCCTCAACAGTGGGTTTCTGAGATCCGCCGCACGCAAAAAGGACCCCAGAAAGGACTAAAACGGAAGAATATCGAATAAAATTCATTTTTTTTCCTTTTGGAAACTTGTGACAGAGAACACACTCAAAATAGTTTTTTTAAAAAAGGGAACACACGGAGAACACTTTTTAGTGCGTTTCTTCACCCCAAAATTAGTGATTTGCACCACAATCCGACCACTTTCCCGGCAAAAAAAGTCGTTTTTTTATCAAATTTCGCTGTTTTTAGGGGAAACATGGTGTTGAAAAGATGTAAACACCATTGTAAACGTCCAGAAACAATGGGGTTTGATTTTATAAAAAACTTGCTAAATTTGGGAACAAGAAGAAGAAATGAGGTAACTTGTTATGAACCAACGTTTTATGAGCTTAGTTGCATCTGCAGCGGCAAATAAAGAACAGTTCGACAATTCCATGGAAGATCTCAAGGTTTCCCTCCAGGAGTCCGTTGAATCTCCTATCAGTGTGGCAAGCCCCGCCGCTCCCAAGACCGGCTGGCTCAAGGGCAGCCTTTCCTACCCCTGGGTTCTTGTCTGCAGCATCGCTCCGGCAATCAAGGAAATCTTCTAGGATTTCATAACAATTCCATTTTTTGGAAAAAGCACCGTCTGTGTAAAACAGCGGTGTTTTTTTATGGGCAAACTCTAAATGCCCGCAGTCCCAATTGCACTGGCTCCATTTTTTTTCCCCCGCATATTTAAAACCGCAATCCTTATTTTTATCTTTGAGTTATAAAAAATTAACCTGGAGATGAATATGGCAGCTCTCGTTTTGGATGGCAAGGCACTTGCCAAGACTACCGAAGAAGAACTCAGCGCACGCGTCGCAAAGCTTAAGGAAAAGACCGGCAAGACCCCGATTCTTGCAACCATCCTCGTTGGCGACGATCCCGCTTCCGCAACCTACGTGAAGATGAAGGGCAACGCCTGCGCTCGCGTGGGCATGGAAAGCATCAAGGTGATCATGCCCCAGGACACCACCACCGAACAGCTGCTCTCCAAGATTCAGGAACTGAACAACAATCCGGACGTTCACGGCATTCTCTTGCAGCACCCGGTTCCGCGCCAGATCGACGAACGCGCCGCTTTCGAAGCTATCGACGCCCGCAAGGACGTTGACGGCGTGACCTGCCTGGGCTTCGGCCGTATGTCCATGGGCGAAAAGGCCTATGGCTGCGCCACCCCCCAGGGCATTATGCGTCTTTTGAAGGCTTACAATGTGGAACTCTCCGGCAAGCACGCTGTTGTTGTTGGCCGTTCCGCAATTCTCGGCAAGCCCATGGCCATGATGCTGTTGAACGCAAACTGCACCGTTACCATTTGCCACTCCAAGACACCCAACGTTCCGGAACTGGTGAAGCAGGCAGACATCGTCGTTGGCGCTGTAGGCAAGCCGGAATTCATCAAGAAGGAATGGATCAAGCAGGGCGCTGTTGTGGTTGACGCCGGTTACCATCCGGGTGGCGTCGGCGACTGCGAAAAGGGCATGGAAGAAGTTTCCAGCGCATACACCCCGGTTCCGGGCGGCGTTGGCCCCATGACCATCAACACCCTCATCTACCAGAGCGTAGAAAGCGGTGAAAAGTATATTTTGGGATAAGCCAAGAGTAGCAGAAATAAGCTTGCTTATACTCGGCGCCTCAAAGCGTCGAGTTTTTTTTCGTCCTACACAATTGATTTTATTGCTGGCGGATTCGTTCCAGTTCGCGGGCATGGGCCTCGGGAGATTCCGGCGAAAGCATTTCACGGACAACTTCCCCAACAAACTCAGCCCCAATTCCAATCAATGTCCCTGTAAGAGAATCGTTATTTACTGGTCCTCCCACATTGTCCAAGGCGCCATCTAACGCAGTTGTCCGGACTTTTTCTGCAAGTACGGATGGAAGAGGAACAACTACCTTCACGCTATCCGTATTTCCAATTTTTGCGTTCTGCATTAGTTGTGCGTAACTCGCACAGGCAAAGACAGCAACACAAATACAAATATTTCTTTGAAAACAAAACATCAATGGATCAAATATAATTCTTCATCCTATAAAAATGCTTCCAGGTTGAGTTAACCTGGAAGCATTCGACGGTTTAAGTGTGTTCTCCTCCTAACCTATTTTCGAACGCGAACCGCCTGCATAGACTTGTCTGTGACACCGAAACGCATGATGTATTGGCCTCTGGAAAGACTTGTATTGACAAGATTCCAGACATCGCGAGCAGAACCTGCAGAAACATCCGCAGACTTCACCAACAGGCCATTCATATCAAAGATCTGGCACTTGACCATTCCCGTAGCCACATTGAGGCGAACTCCCGCGATTGCAGTAATATCGCCAGGATTCTGAATGGTGCCCGGATTAGTACCCGGTACAGGATCTACAGAAACAGCACCGCTAGAACCTGGAATAACCTGTTCGCCAGAGTTGGAAGACGCAGGAAGCAGCCCAGAGGAACTAGAACCGGGCAAGATTGCTGGACCAGCAGTGCTTACTATCTCAAGTTTGATGTTGTCCACATTCAAATAGTTGTCGTTGATGGTGAGGCGAATCGTCTGCTTGCCAGCAGCAATTTCAATCTCGTCACCCTCAGATTCAGAGTATACGTCCCAATCGCCCTTGGACACCACAGGAACCTTGGCGGTCTTGGAGCCTACTTCAATTGTGACAGAACCATCGGCAGCATTACCTGTTGCACCACGGACGGTGACCTTGTACTTGGTAGACTGCTTGACGTCCAGGGTATATTCGAAGTAATCTCCAGCAGTAGTGTAGCCCAAAGCGTTTCCTACATCGGCAGCCACAATGCCAGCGTCATCGGAGCGGTAACCGGTAGTACCGCTTTCAGTGCTGCTACGGCTATAGGCGTAAGTATCGTAGTTCTCTGCTTCGATGGTACCTGGAATTTCAATAGCACCCTTAAATGGTTTAACCTCAGGGGGTTCACCGGAAACTTCCAGCTCCAAAGCCATAAAGTCAATAGTAAAAGTGCCATCGGCATTAGGAGAAATCACCTTGCCCTTCTGGCTGACAGCCTTACCGGCGGCACCATCAATTTTCACCTTCATCATCACACTCTTAGGCATGGCGGAATGGGGAGATGTCCAGCTGTACTTGGAACCTGTAGCCGTTACAGTAGCCATAGCCTTGTCCAAGGTGAAATGTGCACGATAGTAGGCAGCCACAACGCCGAAAGGTGCAATCCAAAGACCTTGTGTTTTTGCCTCATCCATAATGGACGTCATGTCGTTGGTAGCAATGCCGTAGGTATCGCTGACGCCCACACCATGATTCAGCTGTACAGTCCAAGCTTTCTGGCTCTTGGCGGAACCCATGTTATTCTTGGCGTTGCCAGTGCTGCCCCCCCCCTGCGTATAGCAGTTAGAACTAATGTCCATCCAGTCGGGTTCGGAATTCCAGCCGTAATACTTGGCTCCGGCACAGTTGCGGTTCGCAATGTGGTCATTATTGATAGCATTTGCCACATTAGCATTACTTGCGCAGAAAGGCGTTGCAAAAGAGTAGACCTCGGAAGCGCCTTTCTGCAGCAAGCTGGATTTCCAGCCGCTAGTTTCATCAGAAAGATTCACACCGCCGGTCATATCCTTATGACTCTTGGAGTGGTTACCGATTTCGTGGCCGTTCTTGGCCATGTTCAGATACCCGCTCATGTCTCCATTGCCGGCACCCATGGCACCGGTAATGAAGAAAGTGACCTTCACATCGGAATTGGAATTGAGATAGCTGCTCAGCGCATCCAGCTGGTTATAGCCATCATCAAAGGTAAAGGAAACGGCACCATCGTGCCCATTCCAAGGCACGGTAGAAATAGGGCCTGCCCAAACATTCATGTAACAGGCGGCAGCCATTGCAAATGTTACCGTAAAAGTCCTAGAAAACTTATTTTTTTTCATTTTAACACACCCTTTCCTTATAGCACATAAATCTACTCACATTTCATCCGGATTGGAACACCGTGACACAACCTTCCGTTGTACGGGATAGCAACACCCATTGTTGGGAAATAAGCCAAATTATTCTATCTTGTGGTCCGTGATTCAAGTACAGAATGTTTCCAAGTCCTTTGGCATGCAGGTCCTTCTGGACCAGGCCAGTTTTTTGGTAGGCCCCCGCGAACGCGTAGGTCTTGTGGGTCGCAACGGTTGCGGCAAGTCCACCCTCTTCAAGATGATCCTCGGCCAGGAATGCCTGGATGGAGGAGTCATTGACATTCCTAAAAAATACACCATCGGCTATTTACAGCAGCACATCAACTTTACAAAGGCAACAGTTCACGAGGAAGCCTGTAGCGTGCTGAAGCCCAATGAAGATGGCTGGCTGGAAGAACACAAGGTAGAGGCCATTCTTTTCGGTCTTGGATTCGATGAAGAATCCATGCACAAGAGCCCATCACTGCTCTCCGGCGGTTTCCAGATCCGCCTGAATCTTGCCAAGGTACTGGCCTCCGAACCGGATATGCTTTTGCTGGATGAACCCACCAACTATCTGGATATCGTGTCCATGCGTTGGCTTAGCCGCTTCCTTCGCAACTGGAAGGGCGAAGTGCTGCTCATTACCCATGACCACCACTTCATGGATGAAGTCTGTACCCACACCATTGGCATTCACCGCCATAAGATCCGCAAGGTCAAGGGCTCCGTAGAGAAACTCCGCGAGACCATCGCCGAAGAAGAAGAAGTGGCGATGCGCACCCAGGAAAACGAGGCCAAGAAAAAGGCCCAGCTGGACCAGCTCATCGAACGCTTCCGCTACAAGGCAGCAAAGGCTGCCATGGTGCAGTCCAAGATCAAGGCCGCGGCAAAACTTGCTAACGGAGAACGACTCTCCCACGAACGCAACCTGGAATTCAGCTTTACCGAAGCGCCCTTCCCCGGCAAGCGCATGCTGCAAGTTCACGGACTCCATTTCAAATATGACAATGGACCAGAACTCATTTCCGATCTCGAATTCGAAGTTTTCAAAGGCGACCGCATTGCCATCATCGGTCCTAACGGTCGTGGCAAAACAACCTTGCTGAACCTGATCGCCAAGGAACTGCAGCCTACTGATGGGGAAATCTGCCACAATCCAAATCTGCAGATCAACTACTTCGGCCAGACAAACATCAACCGCCTAAATCTTGACAACACCGTTGAAGAAGAAATCGCCACCGCCATCAAGGAAGTTTCCCAGAAGGGACGCGCCCGCGGACTTGCCGGGGTAATGATGTTCAGCGGCGACAATGCCCTCAAGAAAATCAAGGTCCTTTCCGGTGGTGAACGCAGCCGCGTGCTTCTCGGCAAGATTCTCGCAGAGGAATGCAACATGCTTCTTCTGGACGAACCCACCAACCACCTGGACATGGAATCCATCGAAAGCCTCATCGACGCACTCGAAGAATACGAAGGCTCGGCCATGGTGGTTACCCATGACGAAGAACTGCTCCATGCCTTCGCCAATCGCCTGGTAGTTTTTGACGGAGGCAAGTGCCGCATTTTCGAAGGTTCCTACGCCGACTTCCTCGAGAAGGTTGGCTGGGCCGCCGAAAAGAAACCCGGTGGAATGGACAGCGAAAACGCAAAGCTTTCCAACATTGATGTTACAAAGGATTCCACATCCTCAAAATCCAACAGCAACTCAGCCCCCGATCCAAAAATGGACCGCAAGGCTCGCGCTGACTACATCGCCGAACGCTCCAAGGTCATCAAGCCCCTGGAAAAGGCTATCGCAAAGATTGAAGAGGACATTGCCAAGGCTGAAGAACTTTCTGGTGAACTGGAAGCGAAACTTGTAACAGCATCTGAGTCCGGCGATGGTACAGCCATTACCGCCATCGCCAAGGACATGGACGACAACAAGAAGAAAATCGACGATCTTTATACTCAGTATGAGATGAAGAATGCCGAACTGGATGCCGCCAAGGATAAATATCCGATATAGTGGGGAATGGGCTTTTTCCTAAACTTTCCCATAACAAAAGACGCGGCCTTTTCGCCGCGTTTTTTATTTCTTTCGCTTGATGCCCATGGTGTAGGTTTCTTCCTTCTTGCCGACAACTTCCTTGTCAGAACGGATTTTAACCTTCATCTTCACAATATATGCGCCGGTACCAACCAATCGACCATTTCCACTCCGGGTATTCCATTCAAAGAACATATATCCCGGATTCTCATAGCAATTTTTCGGACGTCCTGGAATAGCATTGAATACAGTGGAATCCGTACAATTTACCTTTCCTGAACCTCCGCTTATATACTGTCCAAGATTTGTGAAGTAATCCACTTCCCAATCCATACGTATTGTAGAAAGCAGCGAGTCAATGTTTGCTCCACTTGGAGCGGCAAGTACCAGAGATGTAGCCAGTTCACCAATGTCATAAAGCAGAAGCTGGCCCGGCAATCCACGTTCTTCGACAACGTCCTCCACATGGGATTTTTCTGTAGTCACCGTAACGACACGAACTCCATCCTTGGAACTCCAATCTACCTTCTCATTACCGATATGAACAAACCCAGGGGACCTTATGTCCATTCGGGATTCGCCACTCATACGAACCCAGGGATTTTTTTCATGAGGGAGATTCCCGTTCAAGTCAGGCAGAATTCCAGGAGTCAAACGAATACTGTCGCCGACAGTCGGAATATTTCCATCTTCGGCAGCAAAGAAATAAATATCAATCTGCGACTTGGTCTTCTTTTTCGCATTCACCTTGGAAACGGTTACATCTGAATATTCATCTGTACCACGCTTGAACTGGAGCATGGATATAATTGCCTAATCACTATACTCAACACCTTCACTGAAGGTGACCGTCAAGATGCTGTAGCTATCCGACTGTGGAATGATTACAGCCTTTTCAATAACGGGCCCAATCTTGTCCTGAATAATAGACGTCATGGAGAAGGGCACCGGCATTCCAGTAGAGTCATCAATATGAGTGTAATGGTACTTGAAAACACCCTTATAAATATCATCGCGGTTTCCCGTAAAGACATCCTTTGTCATCGCATAATTGTCAATAACAATAATGGAATCATTCTGCACAAGACCACGAATGGCTTCTTCTGAGGCAATCATATGGCTAGCATTATCACCAAACACCCAGTCAAGGGTATCGGGAATATCCTTGGCAAAGGATTCGCTAAAGGCAACGTGCAAACTATCAGCCATGCCATCGCCATTTCTATCGAACATATAGCCATTGATTGCATTTGGAACAGGCGGTTTCTCCAGGTGAATATTTTTCCAGACAATCTCGTTGCTGACAGCAATGCCAGACACCTTAAATGAAGCTCCATCAACAGTCATGTCGCTCATGACGTAGAACTTTGCGAAGCCGAACACATCTGTTTCAACAGAATCGATGATGTTTGAATCCTCATCGTAGAAATACAAGCTGTCCTGTGTAGCCAATCGAAGGACAACTTTACAATAATCGTCATTGCCAGAACAGTTAGTAGACTCCGTAATACGCACATATACAGGATTCAATACAAATGCAAAAGTACCCAACTGAACCGTATCCGGATCAATCGGATTCCCCAGAGAATCAGCAAAGGCAATGTCCGGCAAGGGAAATTCGGGAACCGTAAAGGAAATCCTGTCGTACTGGGTCAAATCAGATGCAAGGAAGAAAAAGAGAACATACGTACCCGGATAAAGAGATCTAGAAGCAACGATAGCAGCAGTGTCAATGGTAAAGCCGGACATATACTCGTTAATTGAAATGCCCCCATAATTTACGCCAGCATCCAAAGTCACGCCACCTTCAGGTAAATTGCCTCCAGTCAAGAGGAATGAAGAAGCCGCATCCTTTACTTCCACATGAGCAATACTTGACACATCACAACTGAGGGACTCATCGACCAGCATCTGTTTCAAGTTATACTGTATGGTGCCATCAGCAGTTGTGACAGCTTCCTTATAGAAGGTCTTCTGCGTCTGCAGATTGATGGAGGTTCGCATTTTGAAGTTTGCACCAGTGGCGTTACGTTCAGAATAGAAGATATGGAACGGATAAGTTTCACCTTCTACAAGACCCAGCGTGTCCAAATTGACAGCTCCCTTTTCAGGATTATGACAGCCACCAATATCCACTACAAGTCGGTTGTTGATGTAAACCCAAACGTCGTCATCACCACGGAATTCAAAATACTGGCCTTTCACATACTGGAACTGAGCCGTAACCTTCATGGCATAACTGTAATTATGCCTACAGCCCTGGTGTTCTACATACTTATCATTTTTAGGATTCTTTATCGTATGTGCAGAATCCAGGTATTCAAAATCATCCACTGGATAGAAACCCGGATTCAGCGTATCGTTACATCCATTTTCATTGGTAATGTCGGCTAGCCAGAATCCTTCTTCATCCAATGTCAATTCGACATCACGGCAAACGGCATTGGTATATTCATTTCCCTGGGCGTCCGTCGCAAGGACAGTAGGAACAAACCACTTTTCAATCTCATGGGCAGCGGAACACTTTTCCCAAGGATAAATAGCAGAATCAACACGAGCGGGCAAACCGTTCACAAGCGTGTCCTGAACCATTCCCTGCACCAGGCCATGACAAACCTTTGTGGAATCCACGTTCCCCAATGAATCGGTGTACAGAACCGTAGTATAGGGATTGCCATCATAAATGGCACCAAAGTCAACATCAATGCTATCCGGGAAGGATTCTCCGGCCCAGTCAACGACCATTGCAGAAATTTTCATGGTAGGACAGTCACCTAAATGCCCCGTATAGGATTCACTAATCTTAAGCGGAATGGACTGAATCCAGACCGTATCCTGTACTGCGAAAATAGAATCAAGAATAAAAGGATCCGGATATGTTTCGGAAGTTCCTAAAGCACCAAAATATTCAAAACCAAAAGTCTGTCTAAATCTCAATTCCCACGAATCGATATGCTTGTAGGAAACACCCTGATACCAGCCACAGGTATCCTTTGAAAACGGTCCCATCTTAACAGTATCGCCCTCAACCATCATCATTGGCGACATATTTGTCCAAGGACTCAGAAGTCGAATAACCTTTTCTTCAAGAGGAGAATAGACCTGTTCGATTGTTCCGTTGGTATTCGTAAAGATCCATGTTTCATAGATTCCCTTTGGGAAGAATGTTGAAATATACGGACGAATAGTATCCGCTTCCCAACTCTTCGCAGCCCAAAAACTTTCACCTGCATTCTGTGCAGATGAGAAATTTACACGAGCAGATTTCCATTCATTGCCCTTGACTACGCTATCCGGGAAATTATAGTGCCACCAATATTTGTACTCGCCTTCATTCGTCATTGCCCTGTTGTTTGCGACATTGCCTGCATAAAGGTAGACTGCACTATCACGAAATGTAGAATTGTGTCGCCAGGGACTGTAAACGTGCAGCGTTCTAGAAGAGTCAAAGCACTCACCTACAGAACTCATGGAAGCAAGTGCAGAACCATCACCCGCAATGCCGTCAATAAAAATGGTGTCATTGGCAGCAAGAGCAGAGCCAAGCTCTAGAACTCCATTCTCAGGATAGGACATGTAAGGCGTCATATAACGCTGGAAATAAACCGATCCAGCAGCATTACTCTTATAAGACGATGGAGTAATAGCACCGTAAAACCATCCGCAATAAGCAGAATCGTTATTGGCAAATCTCATTACAACTGTATCTGCCCCAAAAATCATTTGCGGCAAGGCCCTGTTACCCCAGGGACTTTTAAACCAGATTAACTTGGATCCAGGCGGAACAAATGATTTTGTATAGGTGCTCCCATCCGTATAAAGCCAAACCTCAACTTCGTCCTGAAACAGCGTTTTAAACATCATTCCATCAGACAAATTCCAGAGATCACACTTGTTCTGATATGAGTGACTAACATCAGCAGTATCAGTGCAAATATTGATCTTTAGACCACCGCCATTAGGGTAATCGGCAACAGTCTTATTCCATGTGTAGGAATACCAATGGTCTCCCTCGGGAGTCATACGCGTACGCGAAGTCTGATTAAAATCAGCATTCCAATCTGTTACTTCACCAGTAATATGGTACGTATAGATAGACTCAACACCCTTAACAGCATCATTGCGGTAGGGAGACTGCAAATGAATCGTCAATGTGGCATTGGCAAAAACGGTCGCAAACAAAACGCACAGAATACACCCAAACAAGCGTTTCATAACCGAAACTCCTTTTTTCACAAACACTCAAAGGTAAGATATACTCCTTAATCCAAATTGTAATAAGGAAGATGCAGAAAGTGTTGCAAAATGTTGTAGACGCCTCACCACCCCAGAGCCCGATTACTCAAACGCAGGCTTTGGAAAGATGCGGAACAAAAAAAGCCCCATGAGGTAGAGTCCCCGTGGGGGGGGGCGTGGTCCGCAGGCGGGGGCGGGGGCCGCGCCCTGGCGGGACAAAAAAAAGAAGGGGCCCCCGAGCGCTAGCTCGGGGGCCCCGAGAATCCAGCGGCGCCCTACTCTCCCGGGCCCGGGGGCCAGGTACCATCGGCGAAGCGAGGCTTAACTTCCGTGTTCGGAATGGGAACGGGTGTGACCCTCGCTCAAGAACCGCTGAAACAAGATCAAGGCA
>JAZLHK010000004.1:0-9590 GCA_045616805.1 Fibrobacter sp. | reverse complement strand
GACGGAGCCGGTTCCGCCCTCGTCCCACTTGATAGTCCCGTCCTGCGGATTCCAGTCCACGTTGCTCGTGCCGTCGGTCAACAGGTTGATCCCGAGGTCGCCGGACACTTCAAACGGGGACGGCTTCCTAATGAGCAGCGAACCGTAGCCGGAGCGATAGGCGTGATACCTGGAGCCGTCGACTTCCGAGAAGTTGTTCACAAGCTGCGATGACGTTATCAGCAGGGCGTCATCATAGTAGCCTAGCCACATCAGGCCGTCGTCGGGGTACTTGCCGCCGTCGAGAGTGTCGTTGTACACGTCCAAGTGAGTTCCGTCGCAGAACCATGCTGCGGACAATGAGAACGGCACGGAGCGGATGATTTCGCCCTTTGCGTTGTCGCCATTGAGGGAGCGAGGAGCCCGCAAATCAGGGCCTGCCGTATATCCGCAGCGATGATTGCCATCCTTGTCTATCATGACGAAGTCGCTGCCCTTGCCATGCTCCATCTCAGAGAGAGGAACAGTGCAGTCGCAGTACCATTGCGTGACACCATTAGCATTCACGGACGAGCGAGTCCATTCTTGGTCATGAGTACGTATCTCCGGGAAATAGCTCATGTCACCGGCGAAAGAGGAACTCGACTGTTGAGAGGAGTTCGCGAAGCCGGACATTCGCGACGAGTAGTTACCGGAGATTAAATCATCGCCGTTATAAAAATAATTAGACGTTCTTATTCTCGACGGACGGGATTCGGTATTGCTCCAAACAGAGGAAGAAGTCATCCACGCATCGTTTTCGTAAGCATCACTATTACTATTAAGTATAGGGCTTACGCCCTTAGGCCCGGTGGCCGCCCAGCCGTGCGCCCCCTTTCCGTCGTCGAACTTCGTGATGGCAATCCAGTTTCTCCACGTGTAGGAATCGTTGTTTCTACGGCAGTCGATGAATATCTGGTTACCCTCGTAGCATATCACATCCAGGTACGGACATACGAATGTGTTAATGTAGTGATTAACATTTCCGGCAGAGTATCCTGGCACCATCAATACCAGGGGGCGCACCCACATGACTCCGCTCTCGCTATCCGGAAGCCCTCCCTTCATGTAGTAGCCTCTGGAAATGCTCGCGTTGATGTCTCCGATTACTCTCGGCTGCCCGATGATAGCGCCGTCCACTGCCGGAGGGACAGCCCTGGCAAGAACACCTCCGGTCATCTCGGTCGAGCTGATACCGAGCATGATTGCCGGTCTGAAAGCTCCTGAGTAGTTATATGTACCGAAGCAGGCGTTACTGTTCGTGTTGAAGACGCCCCAGTCAGATATTGCTTGTCCATGAGAAGGCCAGTCGTAATGCTGACCGTAATCTCCGCTGCCGTTGTTCGTGATCTTAGTGTTTCTGTAGTTCTCCACTCTCGCGTTTCCGCTCCATGCGAGCTTTGGAACGATGCACACATGGAGCGTATGTCCGTCAGCGTCAGTTCGACGGAGACAGCACCAGATGTTGTTCTCGATCATCTCCGGGCCGAAAGTGGACTGCATGCTGGACATGCCGTAGTTGGCCGCCTCCCACATGCTGAGGATCATGTGCTTCTGGAAAGCGCGAGTAGTCCAAAGGTCTGACGTGCTTATCTGCGCGCCGTCGCAAGAGCGGTACACTTCCCAGCCTGCTTCAATCATCGATTCCTTGATTTCCCAAGCCCATGCGCAAGCTCCGTACTTCGGTTCGTTGGACAGATCGGACGTGTTGTCGGTCTCCGAGTAGTTCAGTCCCTTGCAGTAGTGTTTTCCAAAGCCGTTCGCCGTGTCATACGGCATCTTTCTTCTCCTGTAGCTCAGTACTACGCTCGATCTCACGCTCATACTTTCTCTCCCTTGTATGCGATTGCTGAATTGATGACGCCGCTTCCCTTGACGTGGAACTCGAGGATTCCGCGCATGGCGTCAGTCACCGGGACGACGACCTTTTCCATCGACGCGAAGTTCTTATCGAAGTGCGCCGTAGTGTGGTCGTCGTAGTCCCATATCTTGAGGCTTATCCCGGACGCCTCGATTTCGATGGTGTTGAAGAACGTGGCGTCGAACTGCGCGACAAGCGCCCAGTTCACCGTGTTGACGTTGACCTGCCCGTCGATGACATCCTGCTGCGTGTACTGGATTTGGCTCTGTTCGAGGTTCCCGAACGAAACAGAAAATGAAACCGTCTGTCCGGCAGAGACGGCCATGTTCACGTCACCGCCGAAAAGCTCCCTGTCGTCTTCATCGTAGACGTGCAGTTCCGTCATCGTCCCGGCAGTCTCGACTATCCCGGAAAATTTAACGACGGCGCCATCGGCGTCTGCGGATATCCCTGTAAGCTGCACGTCAGTGCCGCCAACCTTGGCGACAGCGCTATGGACTATATCGACGGCGTGCTCCGCCATGGACTCCATCATTCCGGCCATTACGTTGATTTTCATGTTTCCTCCGTGTTTACGGTCGCCCACGCGAAAGTCTGCATGTCGTAACCCACGTACGAATACAGTACTTTTACGTGCGCTGGTTTTACCATTTCAAAAAAATCCTCGACAGGCACATTCCACCATCTTCGCAGAAAATCCTCACAGGTATCTTCGCATGTGCATACACGTTCGTCGTTTTCGTCGGCTTCTATTTCGACCATCAAATAAAAATTAGGGTCGTCGTCAAAATGTTCATCAGCGAATTTTTCAGGATTTTTCCAATATTCAAAAATTTCGACACTCTTTCCGAATAGTGCGGCAATACCCTTAAGATAAGGAACGGTGCAACCGCCACGCTTTATTGCTACGCGGTATATTTCATCAACATTCCATGTTTCGGAATAATCGACAATTCCCTTGACAGGAATTCCAAGTTCCGCATTCCATTCGTCAATAGAATCAGTCACAACCGGCGAAGCGTTTACCGCCAAAGATTCAAGCACGTCCCATACGTTTTCTATACCGAATGCAATCGACTCCAGCAGCTTTTGCCAATTCGTCTTTTCGGAATTGACTTTACTCCACTTGAAGTTCCAGGCAAACCCACGAGGCAACAGCCCCTTGAGCATCAGTGCGAAATCTTCGGCATTTCTTTTAGGCAACCTGTTGACAGGAACCAGACTACGATTCAACACAACTATCGAAAATACATTGGACTCTTCACCGCAATTGTTTTTTACAATCGCATTGTAAATCCCTTCGGAAGGAGGTAAAAAAACAATCTTCGCATCATCAGCGTCTATAAGAGTTACCGATTGGCCATTACCAAATTCAACGACGCAATCGGATGAAAAACCGACTCCATGTAACGTCGCTTCGCATCCATAAAACGCCACTAATTTCAAATCAGTTACAATCATCATTCACCGGAAATCAAGTTTACGCTAGACATTCCCTGGCTAAAGTCTACAACTTCGGCAACTGGAGTTTCTAAACTTTCTTTGGATTGAGGGACGCTTAGAACAAAATCGAAAGACTGTACTGAAACAGGGACACTACCGCTGTACTTCTGAACAGAGTTTATAGAGAACGATTTTGCGCTTGAGTTGGACAAGACGTATACCTCAACTTGATTAAAGTCGATGGACGTTTTTGGTCCTGCATTTTGCAGCAAGGTTTTCAACGAGTTTGTGACAGAACGCTTGACATCATCGTTAAACGGCGAACACGTCGCATTTATAACGTATTTCACAGGCGTCACAGACATGACGCGAATATCAGCAGTCACCGGCCTACGATCATCCGCATTGACATACGCATTAACTTCATTTATATGTGCGTCATCAACGACGGGCGTCTCGCCTTCTACAAAATTAGCACAAGCGACAACGACAGAATTAGAGTTCGGATAATTCGCAAAAACAAACGCCTTCGACACGAAATTGAACCGTTCCGCCCACAGCTTGTAATCGTTTGCAGAACCACCGTGAGGCGGATTCTGAATGCGGTTCAAAAGCCTTGCTCGGTAATCCTCAGCGCTTTCGCCCCACTGTTCAGTATTTCCACCAATGACAACATCGACCGACTTTCCACCCACAATTCCGTCGCCAACGACTTCGGCAGAATATCCGACATTGGACGGAACGGAATCGATAAAGACAAGTTCTGTTCCAGAAGACACATTGCTTTCGGCACCTGGTTCTGAAGCCATCACGCGGACATTATTCGAGCCGACGGACAAAGCAACATCATTGACGGTCTTATACTCCTTTTTCGTCACTTCGTCCAAAAGCAACGTTCCGGAAGGGAGCGACGCCGTTCCATTTGACAATTCAACCGAAACGTAACCGGTCGCATAAACAGGCGGTTTATGCGGAATGGCATATTCGGCGCCGAAACCGTCCAAAGCGTCAATATCGCAAGAATGCACAAAGCGGTTTTTCCACATTCTTTTTGCGACAAGATGAAGCATATAAAGGGCCGCGCCCAAAACAGAAGCGAGAACTTTCAAAACACCTTTACGGATAACGGCTGAACGGCCGTTGTAAAAATTCGTGACCAGTTGCTGTTCCATGAACCGAATCATTTCGGGCAAACTTTTAAATTCCACGGGTAGCCTCCCAATTCATTTCGTAGGCGTAATTAACCTCGCCTCCGTCAGGCTTGACAATTTTCACGGCAATAACGACAATTTCGCCATTCACTTTAGCAGAGCACGAAACGGAACCCGCGACACCATCGTCGATCATCCACTGGAGAGCTTCCTTGGCTTCTTTTTCAACAGATTTTACTGCGGCATCGACGTTTTTACCAGGTATCGATTCGTACACATTGGATCCCATGCCAACATCGGACAAAGAATCGGCCCACCAACCGCCAATGCTCGGATTCAAATTAGATTTCACATTATCCAAGCCACGTTCGCGGGCAAACGTTCCCAAAGAAAGAACAACAGCATTTTCAAGACTTTCGGCAGTCCGCAAGTCACAGGATTCGTCATCGAAATCCAAATCGAAAGCACCGTTTTCAAGTCTTTTTAAAAGTAAATCGCTCACATTGTAAATGTACAACATGAGCGAAAATTTTCATAGTTTTTGTGACCATCTTTTTTTTAAGGCGTTACTGGATTCAGAGTAGGCGTTCCCGTAGGTCCAACAGCCGATGGATGCGGATGCATGGAAAGATTAACCGCAGTAGTCCCATTATAAAGAGCGGAAACTTCTTTTTCAGAACGAACATTTCCCTTACACTCAAAATCATTATGGCAAATAACTTTATTCAAGGGGCCTCCGCACTTCAATTCGATGTTTCCGTCTTCTTTCAACAGTATCGTTTGCCCGAACGGCGCATGAACCATCACCTCGCCCGGCTTCAAGTCTTTGGCGGCTGACATATCGGAACCATCGCCATGAGTCGCGACGACAACTCCATTGTCTCGGGAGCCGCCAACAAAAAGCGCTATCCCGGAAACATCGCCCTTCGGTCTTGAGCTGAATCCATACTGCTGCACAAATTCAACATCACGGCGCTTTTCGCCGGCGACAAGCTCGATATCCGCTTCCAAATCCGAAGAGTTGTACTTGGTGGCAAGAACAACGCACCGCCCAATCATCAGGCGAATCCTGGAGAACACAGGTTCTAAAAGATTTTCGATATTCATCCTCGAACCGCCTTCTTGATAGCATCCCACGGGCTGCTGGAAACCTTCTTGGCCTTGCTCTTTTTAGTAGAAGGTTGCGGCAAATAAACATCCGGAGAAACAAGCGTAATGTTTGTCACCTCGCCACCGTCACCCCATTCAAAATCAACCGCGGAAACAAGCAAGTCCAAAGGCTCATCGACGCACAAATCCGGGGCGCAGAACGAGCACATTACACCCGGCTTCCAAATGCCGCCTTCGTGCGACCAACCACGTACAGAACACCTAAAGCCCATCGATTTCGCTTTGCGGATGGAATATTCCCAATCGGCGCGGGCTTCGACGCTTTCCTTTTGTGTAGCGTTCGAATCTACGACCAAAAGAGGCCTGTAGCGGCCTACATCAGAATCATTTTTGACGGACTTCACTTTGCTTTTGGCCTTGCCCGACCCGTAAACGTAATACGCGGAATAACGGTCGTTAATGGAGAAATCCACAGAAGCGCTAGTCAGGTTTACTCCCTGCTTCAATTCAGGCCCCCTGGGGCACTTTGCAGGGTCCAGCAGGTATATTTGCCCAAGGCCATTCGAGCACGGAATAACGCCGCGTTCCTTGCAAAGTTTCGACATTGTTTCAAGCGCCTTTACTCCGGGATCCACTGAAAACTTCACAAGGACCTTGCCGACATCAACGCCCATCACGTTCTGGAAGAACAACCCGAAACGGCCGCAGATATCGGAAATAATCTGTTCCAGGTTCCTGTTCTGCCATTCCATCGGGTTTTCGACGCAGCAATCGGCAATATCGCAACTAATTTCGCTGCCCGAAACAGAGAAAGAATGCGAACCAGGAGAAAAAGACGTGGAAAACTTTTCGACGTAGCCCTTTACAACGGTAACGCCATCGACGGCAATTTCTACACTGTCACCAGGGAAAAGTTTCACCAAATTGCCAAGCGGGTCCTTGGCAACAATGTTCAATGAAAATCCTGCTGCAATATGGTCCAGCGAACGCGAGATGCGCGCACTTGTCCAATAGGAAAACTTCCGACCGTTCGCAAAGACTTCAATCATTTGGAAAGCACCTTCAACGATTCGCGGCTAATCACCATCGGGTCAAAAAGGCCGTTACGTTCAATTATTTCGTTAAGTTTGTCCAGGTTTCCGTAACAGTCGTAACACACGGTAATGGCATCACGGCTCGAACGAAGCTGCAAATCGACAATTACAGGCAACTTCGCCACTTCATCGCGTAAATATTTGAGCGCAGTCGCTTCAAGATCTGCAAGAGTCATGTAGTCGTCAATCGAAGTCACTTTCTCGCGGGCACTGGAGAAAGCATCTGAAAAACGGACGCAAAGTTCGTCGAGTTCTTCGGAATTCGAAAATTCACAATTGACAATGCTCTTTACCGCCATCGACGCAGCAGACATCAATGCCATTCTATTGACCATGTTCGACAAGGAATCCGCCACCATCGATCCATCGCTAAATTCTATGGAATCCATAAGCGTAAGCGATTCATTGACGTAATCGGTAAATCCACCGGAAACACCGAACGTTTCCTTGGTCATCAAGAATAAATCCTGGAAACGCGCGGCAAAGTCGGCAGGCGTCTGCAACAGCAATCCGATATTCGAACGGATGCGGGAGATTTCGCTTATAAAAGCGGAAACATCGCGCATGGATTGGCGAGCCGTTTCAACAGCGTCCATCAATGAACTTACTGTCGAAGAAACGCTATCGACGATGGATTTAGCCTTTTGCAGGATGTTGAAATTCTGCTTGAACTGGCCCGCGACATTGTTTACGGACTCCAGCGCCTTCATCGCGCTTTGACCCTTCAAATCGACGACGGAACGGACGGACTTTTTCGGGTCCTCTTCCGGGGTAAAAGTCACCTCGCCGGTAACGTATTCCTGCACCGCCATCGAGAAATTGACGGAATACGGACCGCAGCGCACCTTGAACCTGCCATAGAACGGATGCACAAGTTCATAAGCGCCCTCTTTGTTGAAGGCTTCTTCCAGGTCCGCAAGCTTAGAGGACACATCGGAACCGACCAGGTAGAACTTGATTGGGAACTGCCTCAGAATCTTTCCCGTATCCTCGTTGACATGCTTATCGGTAAACGGAAGCGCCGAAGTAACGATGTTGCGGCCACCGTTGGAACTCACTTCCTCGACAAAGAACGGCACGCCATTGTACGAAGCACCGACGCACTCAATCTCGCCAGCGGCCGTGTTGATTTTAACCTTCTCCAGGGAATCAGCGTATTCGTATCGGAACGTACCCATTACACAGCCCCCGCAAGAGTATAGGAACGCGACCAGTCAAAGTCTCCCTGGTCAGGCGGCGTCACGCGTACGCCCTGAGGCATATTCTGGAAATCGACCGCGAAACGATTGGTAGTCGTTGAATAAGACTGCTGCACGGCAGTAGCAATCTGAGACTGGGCGCCAACATTTGCACCGGCGCCGCTATCAGCAAACAAACCACCAACAAGAGGCAAGCTCTTAAGCAAATCTTTTGCTCCATTGATAGCACCGGCAATAGAACCAAAGAACGTATTGTAAATGAAGGAGCCAATTTGCGAAACCCCATCTTTGAAGCCCTGCCACAAATCAGACATCATGTCCGGAAGCGACGTGAAGAAAACTACAAACGGATCAATGAAAATGGACTTGAAACCGTTCCAAAGCCACTTGACATCTTCGACAAACATGTTTACCCAATCGGTGACAGCATCAGTTAATTCGTGATTCACAAAGCTGCACCACATATCCCAATTGTCGTAGAACTGTTTGACAATCGAAACAATCTCAATAAAAAGGATAAGCACTCCACCAACAGTAGCGTAAAAAGCGCCACCAACCACAGCAGAAGCCAATTTAAAGCCTGATACGATAGCCCACACGACATCTTTCGCCTTAACAATCAACGGAACAATTTTGAAAACTATTCCTAGAATAGTTGAAATGAATTTATACAAAGCAGAAAAAATGCCAAGCATATTTACAATAATAGGCGCAACGGTTATTACGACAGAAGAAATCGCAATCCATTTGGGGCCTATACTTTTCACAATATCCAAAAAATCACGCAACCATCCTGCTATTTTAGGCAATGAATTATGTACGAAAGCAGCTATGTAATTTCCGTAATCCTTCAAAACGGATTTTATTTCAGGACCATCCGTTTTAGCGAAAGATCTTATTTCCTTGAACATTTCTATAAAAGTCGGGAACAAATCCTGCATCACGGAAACGCTTATAGCGTTAATTGATTCTTTCGTTTTTTGCAGTTCATCAGCAAACAATTCTGCATTTTCAGCACCTTTTTCGTCAAATCCACCGCCATTGTCAGCAAAATCTTTAAGCATCCGCTTTATTCCAGCAGACCCATCTTTAAAGAGTTCAGACATTTTTGTTCCGCTTTCCCCGAAAAGCCCCTGAGCAACAAACGCCTTTTGCTCTGCACTTTCAAGTTTAAGATAGCTATCCGATATAGCTTCAATAACAGACGATGTGCTTTTATAATCAGAAAGTTTTGTACCTTTCGGAAGAATCGAGTTGAACATTTTTAGGGATTGCTCATCTCCAGAACGGGCCTTACCAAGATTCACGCTCAACTTTTTTAAGGCGACATCCATTTCTTCAACAGACATTCCGGAATGCTGAGCCGCAGAAGCAAATGCCTGGTATTCTTTTACACCAAGCCCAAGCAATCTCGATGTTTTTGCAATTTTGTCGCCACGTTCAGCAAAACCGACAACCTTATCATAGGATTTGCTTATTCCAAGAGCTGCGCTTTTAATGCTTCCAGCCGTATTCTTCATGACAATACCCAAAGCGGCAATACTTTGAACAGAAGCCATGTTTTTCAATTTTTTGTTGATATCCGACAAACCTGCAGAAACAGATACGGCAGCAGTTTTTATGTCTTTTAAATTTCCAACAACAGTCCCAAGAACACCATTCTTGAAACTAAAACCTAAAACAGTGTTAATTACAGAAGCCATACCCTAAATAT
>JAZLHK010000003.1:0-11088 GCA_045616805.1 Fibrobacter sp. | reverse complement strand
GATTATTTCTTTGGACGAAAGAAGTGGACCTTGTGGAGTAGCGACGCTTTTGATTTGTTTGAAACGGCCTCAAAACAACCTGTGTCGCCAACGCTTGTTTCGGACAATGGAGACTACTTTGTTGTAAATGTCGGTGAATTTGCTGCCGGCCGAAATACAGGTGATTTGAGTGACGGCGATGATGTCGTGACGATTGAATTTACGGGTGCAAAAAAGTTTAAAGTTTCTTGGGGAAAATTTTCCTCCGAAGAATTTGATCTTGTAAAAGATTCAAGTGATCAAAAGAAGGGTGTCTGCGTTTATGCAGGAAATGGCAGAGACGTAATCACCATAACGTCATCGGAAGGTGTAAATGTATCTGCAGATGTTATAGTTTATGGTGGAGATGATGAAGATTTAATTGATGCTTCAGGATTGACTTTGGCTGCAAATGGGAACGCCATATTGATTGGAAACAGTGGCCTTGATGTTATTAAAGGTGCTGGTGGTGTAGGAAACAACTTCATATTTGGAGAGACGGCACGATTTGTAAGGGATGAAGAAAAGGTAAAACTAGCCGAGGCTTATCCCGATGTAGCTTCTGCGGAAACAAATGTTTTGTTTGGTGGAGCTGGGAAAAACTTCATCTTTGGTGGGGCAGGTAGTGATATACTCTATGCTGGAGATTTTATCGAAACGGAAAACTACCTATTTGGCGATGGTGGTAGAATCGAAATTGATGGTCAGGAAAATGCTATTGCTAGCCGTTACGATTTGTTTGATGAAGGTGGCGACGATTTGCTATATGGGAGCGCTAATGATGATAAACTGTATGGCGGTGCCGGAACAGATTGGATTGAAGGTCTTGAAGGTGATGACGAAATCCATGGTGGGCAGGGAAACGACATCTTAATCGGCGGAAACGGAACCGACGAAATTCACGGGGATGATGGTGCCGATGTCATTTTTGGCGATACGCCTGCAGAACGGAACATGGTGATTGCTGGTACTGGTAATACAGTAGGAGCTCTGCCTTATGCCTATCTATCATCGGATTACAAGAATGACAAATCTTCACATCCGTTGTTTTCCAGTGCAGGATTGGTGCTAACAACGCCTCAAGCATACTATAAAGAAAGAATATTCAATTATATAAAAACTGGGGATGATCTAGATTCTGCAAAGTTTGCTGTTATCTCTCGGTTGTTTGGATTGGTTGATGACGAGTTAAAGACTGAAGGTGTCTATGATTTAGCCAAAATAGAATCAGCAATTTTAAGTAAACTCTCCAAAGTCCAGGAAGAAAAGGATTCGTCTAATTCTACTGATTACATTTACGGCGGGAACGGTTCCGACATCATTTTCGGCGATGACGGCGCCGATGGCGCTACTGCTTCGGGTGGTAATGATGTCATCGAGGGCGGTGCTGATAACGATTTTATTGACGGCGATGCCGGTGACGACCGCATAACAGGCGGCTCCGGCGAGGATGTCATTTACGGTGGCCAGGGCAACGACATTCTCGATGGTGGTGCCGGGAATGATATTGTTTTCGGTGATGACGGAATTAATGGATTTGCAACAGACCAGAAGGGAACTTCGAAATTATTTGCCAATCTGGAAGACCGCGAAGCGAGAAAGAATCAGGGACTCATATTTGGAGACACCATCAATTCTTTTGTAAAGAATTTCGGAATACGTGCGGATGCAAAGTCGAGTACAAGTGGTGGAGCCGACACGATTATTGCCGGGAACGGCAGCGACATCGTGGACGGCCAGAGCGGCGACGATTCCTACATTGTGAACATGATGGGTGGCGGCAACCGCGCTTACACCAATGTCATGGATTCTGGCGAAATTGACGCTGCGGATTCCCTGACAATAAATGGAACAATCAACAACGATCAGTTCCTTGTTCGCGCATCGAATAGCGGTTTAGGTATGGTCGCCATGCTTCCTGAATTGGGAGGAAACGCTAACGACACAAACGTCAATAGCCAGATTGAGCGCGTGAACTTCTGGAATGTCGGCGGTCAAAAGACCGGTATCGAAAATCTCGCCGTTAATGCCGGGGCAGGTGACGACAGGATTTCCATTGATGGGACCCTTTCTACGATCTCCATTGACGCCGGTGCCGGTAACGATACTGTAACGGTCGGCCAGATGTTCAATTCCGAAAGAACCACCGATACGGGGCTGAGCAATGTACAGCTCAAAGATATTTTTGATACTACTCGGACAACGCAGGGCTACCTGAGCAATGGTGTTGAACATGCTACATCTATAATTGGTGGCGAAGGTGACGATACTTTCAACGTACTGCATAACAAGGCTGCCGTATCTCTTTCTGGTGGACTTGGAGACGATACGTTCAATGTCGCCATGTTCCAGAAGGATGATGGCGAAGGTAAAAAGTCGATTGTCGAGAATGGTCCTGTCACTTTGATTGGTGGTGCCGGTACAGACAAGATGTGCATTGCGGGTAGCGAAGGTGATGATTCTTTTGTCATATCGCATGGACGAGTGTTCGGCGAGGGGATTGACGTGCAGTCTGTCAGCATCGAAGACAAGAATGTGTACGGTGGCGATGGCGACGATTCCTTCTATGTGCTGGATACAGAAGAGAATGAAGTGACAAAGCTCTATGGCAACAAGGGCAACGACAGTTTCCACAATGGAGGCGTGGGTTCCGCCGATATGCCTGCGTTCCTGAACGCTACGGCGACGGATTCCGAAGCTATAAATGTCGTGTTTGTCTCTGCAGATGACAACTCTGTGGTACTTGACACCCCGTATGCGACTCTGCCGGAGAATGGTAACACAATCAACGCCTATGCACTTAAACTTGACAGGGCTCCAAAGGCTGACGAGATTGTTTCTGTCACTGTATTCGCCCCTGTAGCGACAACGGAAGCCCATGGCCGCGGTGACCGTGAAGTTTGGCTTGTAGATGGGGAAGATAAACTCTGCAAGTCGATTACGTTCAAGTTTGCCGCCACGGCGGACTTGGCTAAAGGTACGGTTGCATGGAATGCCTTGCAGACGGTAAAGGTGAATGCTATTGGCGACTCCGTTCGTGAAGGCGACGACTATTTCTCGCTGCTGCACAACGTTGTGCTGACGCCAGGTTCAAGTACAGAGGCTTCGAAGGTGAATGCCTGCAAGAACGCCCTTGTATTCCTTGACGAGATCGATAATAAAACGGACGTCGATAACAAGTTCTCGGTGACACAGGAAGTTATCGTGACCGGCTCGGATGTAGAGAAGGTTGTAGAGAATGGTGTAGAAAAGGTTGTAGTGAAGGTTGTGGTGGATTCCCTCCTACTGCCTTCCAGTGCAAACGGAATAAATGCCTGGTATATACAGAACGGTTCTCCAGAGTCCATAAATGCAGAAAAATTGAGCGTCAATGAAGGTGTGTTGACCATAGATGTTTCTGACCAGAAATTAGCTGCTGGGACTAGGATTTATTTCAACTATCAGCATGAGGAAGTCCTGCTGGATGACGAAAGCATAGTCCAGATGGCCTACAGCACCGAGGACATGACGGATGTGCTCGAATTTGCACCCATGAAGTATGATGCTGACGGTGGAAAAGAAGTTCCTGATGAAGACAGTAAGATCACTATTTATGCAGAGAGCCTGCTTGAATCTTTGGGAAGTGCCGCCGATGATGTCCGGTATGTTTACAGGACTGCAGGTACTCAGATAATCATCCTTGACAGGGTATCTCGAAAGCCTGTATCGCTTCGTGGAAAAATCGCTCTCACGAAAACAGACTATTCCATCAACCATCCGCATGTGACGATTTTTGACGAGGCAAATTCGTTCCAGAATGTTTCCAAGGAAGAAATAGTCTCCCATATGCAGGATGATACCATTGAAAACATCAAGGGCGCTTTGTATGAAGACGGCATGGGCAAGGAATTCAGCCTGGAAAATGTCGGACCGGCCATGCTTCATTACAGCATGGAACCGGATGACGATAATGCTGAAAAGAATGTCGTCTCTACTGCAGATAGTTTAAAATGGGCAGACGCAGCCCAGACTGCCGCTGATTATGATGAGAGCCAGAGTGTTGACCGAGTCTTCACCAACAACATGAAGAATGCCAAGGCGGGCGAAAAGAACGACCTTGAATCGTTGACAGGCTCGACAGAGGCCGATGCCGAATGGATTGAATCTGATTCCCAATCTATCCGATTTACCCACAAGGACAGCGGATCGTCTGTTGAAAATCGCATCGGCATAGGCAACATGGAGTATGGCGAGTTCAACCTGGGTACAGGTGCGGACACGGTGGATATACACAAGTCAATCTATCGCGAAGACGGTTTCCAGACCTTCACCGTGGTAAATAGCGGCAAAGGCAACGATGCCGTTACGGTGCACAGCTACAAGGACGGCTCCGATGACCAGCTTGTAATCAACGCTGGCGAGGGGAATGACACCGTGACCGCCACAGACGAGAATGTGACCAGGGAAGGTCTCATTGTGTTCGGCGGTCTCGGAGACGACAGGATTGACATTGGCAGCGACAGTTCCCTGGTCTTTGGCGACCGAGGCCAGGTGCTGTACCACGACGAGGATGACAACGTGGTGACCCGCCTTGGCGACGACAGGACCGGTACACCCGGCGTTGATGAGGAAGATGAAGAATGGAATGCTGGCGGTTCCGACTATGCTACAGGCAAGAACAAGGATTCCGAAGCCTACAAGCAGACCGACGGTGTGCGCCGCGGCCCAAGCATCGCCCGCACGGTAACAGAAAGCCAGGGCGGGAATGACGTAATAAACCTCGCTAACGGCAGGAATGTCGTCTTTGGCGGCGTAAATGCAACCCGTACCGACTCTGCGGATGCAAGCAAGCTCGAAAACGAAAAGGAAACAATATCTACCGGCAATGGCGACGACCTTGTCTTTGGCGACGAGGGCTATGCCACCTTTGGCGGACACGCCGCTATAGCAAAAAACCTTGGGCAAGAGAATGCTTCTGAAATCCGCAACGAGGCTACCCTTTCGTTCAATTTCGTGGGTAACTCGCAGACGGGTGTCCCGTCGGATTCGGAAACCGAGGCTTTTGGAGCGGATGGTTTCGCCGCCAAGAACTGGAACAACATCGGCGGAACCCTTTCCGGCACCTACGGCAACGACGACCGCGAAATCGTGCGTTTTGACGACGGCACTCGCGCAAGCGCCGTGAGCGTGAGCTACGGCGGTATCGAAAGGCACCGCACCACAGGTACCGACAACCGCATCAACCTGCAGGGCTACAGCCACAACTTCGCCAACTCCTCCACTGACGCAAATGCGGCTCTGATGAACAGCGGCCTCATGACCACGGCTCCGAACTCCCAGAACGAGAACAAGCTGGAAGTTTCCGTTGACGGCCTTGCGCAGTACTTCACGCACTACAGCGTGATTGTGTATCTGGACTTGCCAGACTCCCACTCTGCGGACACAAGCAGCATCCGCAAAGTCAGCCTCTTCCTTGAGGGATCTACGGAATCTGTCGCGAGCTACTTCGTGAACGATTCCGCCAATTCCAACTTCAATGGCACCTACAGACGCTCCGAGTACACAAGCATCGACAACATGCTTGCGGACTTGGCGCACAATGCGGCTGTACTTTCGGATGAACTGACTGGTGAAGATGCCGTGCTGATAGACACCACGGGCAATTACGTAGTGTTTGAGATTCCTAGTGGCTACTCCTCCGACCGCTTCCGTGTGGTAATCGAGGAGGCCTTCCCGGGACAGTCGCCCAACGGCAAGAACCTGCCGGGCATCGCAGCCATCCAGGTGAATGGTTCGCTCCACGCCCAGGATGTGGCTGCATCTTCCGACATCGCCCACGGTGGCGACGACACAATCTCCACAGGCGGCGGTGACGATATCGTCGTTGGCGGCACGGGTGGCGACAAGATCACCACTTATGGCGACGAACGCTACGGCATTTACGACAACGACGTTGTGTTTGGCGACAATGCCAAGATGGTCTTTACAGACCGTGACAACTCCGGGGCTACGGCCTCCATGCTTTCCATGGCCGAGTCCCTGGATTCCCGCGATATCGAAGGCAATTACACAGACCGCATAATCACGGGCAACGGTAACGATGTCGTGGTAGGTGGCCTGGGTGCCGACTACATCGATTCCGGTGCGACTGCCGATGCCGACTCCATGCTGGATGGAATCAAGGTCGTTTCCTTCAACTTTACCCGCGAGAACGCGACCGCAGTCGAGATGGTCGCTCCAGGCGAGTATATCCCAGTGCTGGATGATAACAATCACCCCGTTTATGAGAATGGCGAACAGAAGTTCAACTTTATCCCGCACGAGACTGCTGGCGTCGTGGCAGACAACGACTGGACAAACCTTTACATAAAGAACAACCGTCTGCATATCGTTGGCGAAAACGAAAATAACTCCGACACCCCGGTAAAGCACGATGGCGTCGGGATTTCGCTTGTTGCCTATGATACAGCCGTGGGCAACGGGACGCAAAATTCAAGCCTTATGCTGAAGGATGACGCCCAGCTGGACGGCGACACGTCAAATTCCAGGCTGTTCAATGCCTACTATGCCGCCCAGCAGCAACAGGAAATCAAGCTCACGCTTACGGGCCTTGACACGTTCCGTACGGGGAGTGAACTCGGTGCGAGTGCGGCTTGCGATGTGTATGTTTACCTTGGTGGCGACCAGCAAGGGGTTGACTCGTACAACTACCTGTTCGATGTTTGTGGTCGCCAGCCCGGTGGCAACGCGCTCGACCAGCATTACTACCTGAACGACTGGACTGGCAATCATTTCGACGGCGACTATCGCCAGGTTACATGCTCCGTATCGCCTACTAAGGAAGATCTGCTTTCGCAGGTCGCTCCCGACATGAGCCTGATCGGAAACTACGTGGTGTTCCGTAACGTGACTTCTGCGACCTTCGAGGTCCGAATCCGCAACCTGTTCACCGACACGAACCAGTGGCCGCTGAACCTGCCCGTGATAACTGCCGTACAGGTCGTTGCCGTGGCAGACCGTAAAGATGATATTGCCATTGGTGGTGACCACGACAAGGATCTTGTCTTCGGTGACGACGCCCGCGTAACTTTCGATATTGACCTCCCGTTCGCCCGCAACGAGAACCAGGCCGATTACGCCAACCGAGCCGTCGAGGCGCAGAGCATCCATATCGACGGCAACGCCGTGGAAATCCCGCTTGATGGCGACGGGAAGCCTGTCGAAATGGGAGACACGATCCTGACCGGCAGGGACCGCGACGTGATTGTGGGCGGTGACTTCGGCGATACGATTACCATGGGTGACGGGGACGATGTTGCGATTGGCGACAATGCGTCGATAATCCTTGAGCACAACAATCCGATCGGCGTGTTCGCTCCCAGCGTGGAAATCATGCTGGAGCAGCACTCCGTCAATACTTCCAACGGCGAGGTGTTCCTTGGTAATGACAACACCCAGGCAAGCCAGATTCAGTCCAAGTTCGAGAATGGCGGTGTTCCGGGCGTGACCCTCGAAGCATCGACAAACGGCGGTACGGACACGTTCACCGATGCGACAGGCAAGGACTGGACCCTGCAACAGGAAACTTCGTCAACAACTGAATCGGGGACGGGTGACTCAACAACCGATTCGGGAACGGGGGGCTCAACAACAGATTCAGGGACGGAGGATGATTCCGCATCCGGTGATTCGATAACTCATGTTCAATTCTATGAGCCTACTGAGATTCATGCAGGAGATATTCTTCAAATTGAATGCCGAGGGATTTTCCCGAATCAATGGTGGCGTCCTTACGCCATTGTTTCGCCAACTGGTTCCACATTGCCGCAGCTCCGCTATCTTGCCGAAGACGGAACTCCTGGAGAAATCATTCAACCGGAAAATAACCAATATAGTTTCGCAATACCGGATAAACCCAGTGACCAAGAATTTTCGGTAATCCGTGTTGTAGCTGATACGGACGGTTGGATCATTGTTACTATGGGTTAGTTTTTGTTAATTTTGACAAAGGGAAAAAGGTTCCAAATGATAAAAGAATTCGTTATCAAAAACTTTGGTTGCATTGACTCTGTCAAAGCGGAAAACTTGAAAGGCATTAATTTGGTCGTCGGACCAAACTCCTGCGGGAAGTCGACCTTACTTAAGACCCTGTACGCAGCCAAACGTTCTGCCGAACTATTCCAACGAGGAAAGAATGACGAAAGCTACCAACGATTGTTGTATCAAAAACTTCGTTGGACTTTTCAGGTTGATACTCTTCAGTTGTTAATAAAGAGAGATGCTTCTTTATCAGCTTGCGTGCAGTTGAAAGCGGATAAGGCCAATGTGTTTTTTGATATTGACAAGAAAAAAGGTTTGGTGTGTTCACCGTTCTTCAATGCAGTAAGACCGACTTCTGTCAATTCTGTTTTTCTCCCAGCCAAAGAAATTCTTTCACTTCAAAAGCTGGTCATCAAAAATCGTAATTTGGATTTGGATTTTGGTTTTGATGAAACCTATTATGATTTGGCTATGGCACTGAATTCTCCGACGACAAAGGGTAAGAATCCACGTGGCTTCGTCAACAGTCGGAAGTTGTTGAAAGATATTACTGGTGGCGTAGTCTCTTTTGACCCCAAAGAAAACCGGTGGTTTCTAAAAAAAGATGGGCATGTTTTTCCCATAGAACTAGCGTCTGATGGTATCAAGAAAATAGGTATTCTTGATACACTGCTTGGAAACAGGTTTTTGACAAAGTCCTCTGTAGTTTTTATAGATGAACTTGAATCCTCTCTTCATCCGTCGGCAATATCCAGGTTCCTCGATATTGTTTATGAACTTTCTGCCTGTGGGGTACAATTCATTATTTCCTCACATTCCTATTTTGTCGTGAAAAAATTGTATCTGCTTGCCCAGAAGAATCGTCAATCGATTCCTATTATTTCTCTTGACGGAGAATGTAGGGTGGAAGACCTTTTGGATGGCATTCCTGAGGATAACCAGATTATTGCCGAATCCATTCGCCTTTACGAAGAAGAGATTGATCTGTGAGTAAGTTGACTTTTGATGAATCAGGGATGCTTTTTGGCCCGTTCGAGTCTTCTCAGGTATTTGCTGTAGAAAAGTTCACTCAGAGCAAGTGCCCTTTAAGCAGGTGTGTTGAATTTTTACTGTTTCAGGGGGATAAGGCGATTTTCCTGGAAGCAAAAAGTTCTTCGCCTCAGAATAGCAAGGACCTCAATGAGAAATACTTGCCATCGATAGTGGAAAAATTATCCGATTCCCTACATCTTGTGGCTAGCGATAGCATGAAAATTCTTTCAGAATCCGATCCGCAGCTTGATTCGTTAAAAAATCGAGTGTGGGATAAGATTTCAATCTGCCTCTATGTGGTTGTTAAGGGTGCTGCCAAGGAAGACCTTGGCAAATTACAGGATAAGTTTAGTGCCTATATTCCGCTTCGAAAATTACGCAAGATTTGGAGTCCAAAGAGAACGGATTGGATTAAAGTGATAAATGAAGTTAAAGCCCGTGATATTGGTTTGATTTCAGATGGAAACGTTGATTCGTGATCCAGGATCGTCAGCGAAAGATTTTCCATGAATCGTGGTATCGCTTGGCCGGGAGCAGGATCGCTCTGCGGTCCAGCGTTCGTGTACATCGACAAATGTACCGAGGCATTCTCTGGTATGTACTTTACGAGCCGTTTACGAACCAGTATTTCCGCTTGCCGCAGGGGGCTTACTCCTTTGTGTCACGCCTTTCTTCGAAAAGGACTGTCGGTGAAATTTGGAACTCCATGCTTGAAAGTGGTGAAGAAGATATTCCCGGACAGGGTGAAGTCATTGAAATGCTTGCCCAGCTTTACCAGGCGAACATGCTGCTCTATGACGGTGTTGAAGATGGAACAAAACTTTTTGAGCGAGACAAGAAACGAAATCGCAAAAAAGTCAAGTCCACCCTGCTAAACATCTTTTTCCTTCGTATTCCCGTTTTTGATCCGGACCCGCTTCTGAATCGGCTTCGTTGGCTTATACGCATCTTAATCAGCAAGCCCATGTTTCTTGTTTGGCTCGCGACAGTCTTTGTTGCCGTTAAGTATGGGATTGAAAACTTCGATGCGCTCAAGAATCAAAGTGCAGGCTTCCTGTCTCCATCCAATATCGGCTGGGTGTATGTCTGCACCGTTTTTGTAAAGCTGTTCCATGAATTTGGCCATGCAAGCATTGTCAAGCGGTATGGAGGCGAAGTTCATACGCTTGGGGTAATGTTCATGCTGCTAGCCCCCTTGCCCTATGTGGATGCAACGGCAAGCTGGTCTTTCCGTAAAAAGAGGCATAGAGCCTTTGTTGGTGCTGCAGGAATGCTATTTGAATTCTTTATAGCTTCGATGGCACTGATTCTTTGGGCAAACCTTGGCGGAGGTACGGCAAGGGCACTGTGCTACAATGTCTTTATCATCTGCTCGGTTTCTACAGTCCTGTTCAACGTAAACCCGCTCATGCGCTTTGATGGCTACTACATTCTGACAGACTTGCTGGATATGCCGAATCTGCAACAGCATTCCGCAAGGCATTTGCAGTATCTTCTGGAGCGTTATGTCTTTAGAAAGCGTGATGCGGAGCCAGTTGCCTTTACCGTAAGCGAAAAACTGATTTATACATTCTATGGAATCGCAAGCGCAATTTACAGGTTCTTCCTGTTTGCAGGTTTTATCGTCGCCATTTCAGCCCATTACTTGATTCTTTCCTTTATCATGGGAATTCTTCTGTGCCTGACCATGGTGGTCATTCCTGTGGGCAAGTTTATCAGGTATGTTTTTTGGGGGCCAGCCCTTTCAAGAGTCCGAAACAGGGCTGTCTTTGTAACAATCTTATTCTTCTCGGTGTTGCTAGGAATTCTGTTTGGCCTGCCTGTTCCTGACACGTTTACCGCCCCTGGAGTATTGGAGGCCCGTCGCTATGAAAATACAATTGCCACCGAGGGCGGCTTTGTCAGCAGGGTTTACAAGAACAGCAACAGTTCTGTTAAAAAGGGTGATACCCTACTGTTGCTTCGCAATAGTGAATTGCAATATGCCATTGATGGAAAACGAGCCGAAATTCAAGAAGC
>JAZLHK010000002.1:0-92260 GCA_045616805.1 Fibrobacter sp. | reverse complement strand
AGGTGACAACGTTGGTCTCCTCCTCCGCGGTGCTGAAAAGAAGGACATCTCTCGTGGCCAGGTTCTCGCTGCCCCGAAGTCTGTCACTCCGCACACTGAATTCAAGGCTGAAATCTACGTTCTGACCAAGGACGAAGGTGGCCGCCACACTCCGTTCATGAACGGCTATCGTCCCCAGTTCTACTTCCGCACCACCGACGTTACTGGTACCATCCAGCTCCCGGAAGGTGTTGAAATGGTGACCCCGGGTGACACCGTGACCATCCACACCACTCTCATTGCCCCGATCGCTATGGAAAAGCAGCTCCGCTTCGCTATCCGCGAAGGTGGCCGTACTGTTGGCGCTGGCTCCGTAACCGAAATTATCAAGTAAGGAATAATCATGGCTGGTGAACGCATCCGTATTCGCTTGAAGAGCTTCGATCATCGTATGATCGACCGCTCTGCTCAAGATATCGTGAATACAGCTAAGCAAACTGGTGCCCGCATTGCAGGCCCCATCCCTCTCCCGACGAAGATCCAGAAATATACGGTGCTCCGCTCTCCGCATATTGACAAGACTTCCCGTGAACAGTTTGAATCCCGTACGCACAAGCGTCTTATTGACATTCTTGATGCTACTCCGCAGACTGTAGATTCCCTCATGAAACTTGACTTGCCGGCTGGTGTCGAAGTCGAAATTAAGGTCTAATAACAATGAACGGTATTCTCGCAAAGAAGTTGGGAATGACCCAAGTGTTCACGGAACAGGGCGAATGCGTCCCTGTCACGGTTCTCGAAGCCGGTCCGTGCGTGGTCGTTTCTCACAAGACAGAAGAAAAGGATGGCTATACTGCTGTCCAGATCGGCTTTGGTCTCAAGAAAGAACAGCGTGCCAACAAGGCAGAAATCGGCCACTTCAAGAAGGCTGACGTTGCTGTTCGTGAACACCTCGCCGAATTTGACGTTGCTGATCTCGAATCCTGGCCGGTTGGCAAGGAATTCGGTGCTGCTGACTTCGCCGACGCAAAGATGGTGAATGTCTCTGGCATCTCTAAGGGTCACGGCTTCTCTGGTACTATCAAGCGCCATAACTTCCACAGTGGTCCTCGTTCCCATGGTACTCATAACATGCGTGAACCGGGTGGTACCTCTGCTCACTCCTATCCGGGTCGTGTTTTCCCGGGTAAGCGTATGGCTGGCCAGTTCGGTAACAAGAAGGTTACTGTCAAGCACCTCCAGGTCGTTAAAGTTGATGGCGACCGCAACCTGATCTTCGTCCGCGGCGCAGTCCCGGGTGCAAAGAACAGCATTATCGTGGTGAGGAAAGACTAATGGCTAATGCAAAGCTTTTCGCCGCTACTGGCGATTTCAAGAATGATATCCAACTCCCGGCTCTGTTCGACGTTGAAGTGAACAAGGTTTGCATGTACTTGCACATCAAGTCCATCCTCAACAACAACCGTCAGGGTACTGCCAAGACCAAGACCAAGTCTGAAGTCAGCGGCGGTGGCCAGAAGCCTTGGAAGCAGAAGGGCACAGGCCGTGCTCGTTCCGGTCAGAACACCTCCGCAGTGTGGGTTCGCGGTGCTAAGGCTCACGGTCCGAAGTCCCACGACTACTTTGAAAAGGTGAACAAGAAGGTCAAGAAGATCGCTTTCCACTCTGCTCTCGCTGCTAAGGCTGCTGAAGGCAAGGTGATGGTGTTCGAAGCTCTCAGCTTCGCAGCTCCGAAGACTAAGGATCTCCTCGCAGTTCTCGCCAAGTCTGGCATCGAACAGCGCAATGTCCTCCTGGTTACTGCTGATGCAGACCAGAACTTGTATCTCTCTTCCAACAACATTCCTTGGGTCCGCTGCGCTCGCGCTGCTGACGTTAACACCTACGATGTCGTTCGTGCTAACATTGTTGTTATCTCTCAGGCTGCTCTCGCAGAACTCGAAGGAGGCCGCTAATGAGTGAAATTCACGAAATTCTCGTTGCTCCGCACGTGACCGAAGAATCCATGAAGAACATGGTGAATCCGCGCACTGGCGTTCGCAAGTATGAATTCAAGGTTGCCAAGTCTGCTACCAAGACCGAAATCAAGGAAGCTATTGAAAAGCGTTTCAACGTTAAGGTTGATTCCGTCAATACTTTGATCAATCGTGGCAAGATCAAGCGCGTTCGCATGGTCGCTGGCAAGAAGTCCAACTGGAAGAAGGCCTACATTACTTTGAAGGCCGGTCAGTCCATTGCTGAGTTCGAAGGAGTATAATCATGGGTTTGAAGTCTTATCGCCCGCTTACCCCGACGCTTCGTTACAAGCAGATTGGTGACCGTAAGGAAATCACTGCTGACAAGCCGTTCAAGGCCCTCACTAAGGGCATCAAGCGTAGCTCTGGCCGTAACAACGCCGGTGAAATCACCTCCCGCCGTCGCGGTGGTGGTCACAAGAAGCTGTATCGTCTCATCGATTTCAAGCGTCAGTATGCTGGTATCTCCTGCACTGTCGAAACAATCGAATACGATCCGAACCGTACCGCTCGCATTGCTCTCGTCAAGTACGAAAACGGCAAGCGCGCTTACATCATCGCTCCGGCTGCAATCAAGGTCGGTGACGTTCTGAATTCCGGTGAAGGTGCTGAATTCCGCGTAGGTAACGCACTTCCTCTCAAGGAAATTCCGCTGAACACGATGATCCACAACATCGAAATGAAGCCGGGCAAGGGTGCTCAGCTCGTTCGTTCCGCTGGCGCCGCTGCTGAACTGGTTGCCAAGGACGGCAAGCTCTGCCAGGTACGTATGCCGAGTGGCGAAGTTCGCTACATTCCGGAAGACTGCCTCGCCGTTGTTGGTCAGGTTTCCAATATCGATCACATGAATGAATCCTCGGGTTCTGCAGGCCGTTCTCGTTGGCTCGGCATCCGCCCGTCTGTCCGTGGTGTCGTTATGAACCCGGTCGATCACCCCCTTGGTGGTGGTGAAGGTCGTACCTCTGGTGGTCGTCATCCCTGCTCTCCTTGGGGTAAGAACTCTAAGGGTGCAAAAACTCGTAACAATAAGCGTACCGATCGTTTCATCGTTCGTCGTCGTCAGAAGAGGGCCTAATTCATGTCTAGATCCCTTAAGAAAGGTGCGTTCGTGGATTCCCACGTTCTCGTCAAAGCTCAGGCAATGGCTAGCTCCGACAAGAAGCAGCCGATTAAGACCTGGTCTCGTCGTTCCACAATCATTCCGGATATGGTCGGACTTACCTTCTCCGTGTACAACGGCAAGCAGTTCCTCCCGGTTTATGTTTCCGAAAACATGGTCGGTCATAAGCTCGGTGAATTCGCTCTGACCCGTACATTCAAGGGCCACCGTAAGACTGAAACTGTCGGAGGCAAGAAATAATGCAAGCTGTAGCTAAAGTTAAGAACGTCCGTTACGGTGTTCGCAAGCTCCGTCGCGTTGTCGACCTCGTTCGTGGCAAGCGCGTTGATGAAGCATTCGCAATGCTCTCCATCCTCCGCACTAAGACCAAGGGCGCTCCGATCATCGAAAACGCTCTGAAGTCCGCAGTCGCCAACCTCAAGCAGAAGTCTGCCGCTCCGGTTGCTGCTGAAGAACTCGTGATCAAGTCCATCGCCGCTGACGGTGGTACCATCATGAAGCGCATTCATCCGCGTTCTCAGGGCCGCGCTTTCCGTATCGAAAAGCCGCTGTCTCACCTCACCGTCGTTGTCGCTGACAAGGAGAAATAACAATGGGTCACAAAACTCATCCTAATGGTCTTCGTCTTGGCGTTATCCGCGGTTGGGAATCCAAGTGGTATGCCGAAGACAATTTTGCAGATCTTCTCTACGAAGATATCGTGCTCCGTCGCTACTTGATGAAGCGCTTCGAACATGCTTCCCTGTCCAAGGTTGGCATCGAACGTACCGTCAAGAAGGTTAATGTTAACCTCTTTACCGCCCGTCCGGGTATCATTATCGGCAAAAAGGGCGAAGAATTGGAACGCGTTAAGGGCGAACTCCAGTTCCTCACCGGTAAAGAAATCTATATTAGCGTCCACGAAATCAAGCGTCCGGAAACGGATGCCAAGTTGGTCGCAGAAAATATCGCTCGCCAGCTCGAAAAGCGTATTTCTTTCCGCCGCGCTATGAAGCGTGCAATCCAGAGCGCTATGCGCCTCGGTGTGGAAGGTATTAAGGTGCAGTGCGGTGGCCGCCTCGGTGGTGCCGAAATTGCCCGCGTTGAAAAGTATGCTGAAGGTCGCGTACCTCTGCACACTCTCCGTGCTGACATCGATTATGCAACTGCTATCGCTAAGACCGTTTATGGCGCCATCGGTATCAAGGTGTGGGTCATGCACGGTGAAAAGATTGGTAAGGACGTCATGTCCGACAACAAGAGAGAGAAGTAATTATGCTGAGTCCTAAAAGAACATTACATCGTAAGCAGATGAAGCGCCGCATGAAGGGTGTCGCCACCCGCGGTAACTCCATCGCCTTCGGCGAATTCGGCATTCAGGCTCTTGAAAAGTGCTGGCTGACTGCTCGCCAAATTGAAGCTGCTCGTATCGCTATGACTCGTAAGATCAAGCGTGGTGGTCGCGTCTGGATCCGCGTTTTCCCCGATAAGCCGATTACTCGCCATCCGGCAGAAGCTCGTATGGGTAAGGGTAAGGGCGCCGTGGAATTCTGGGCAGCCGTGATTCTCCCGGGTCGCATTATTTTCGAAATGGGTGGTGTAGAACGTGAACTGGCACTGGAAGCTCTCCATGTTGCCGCACAGAAGCTCCCCCTCAAGTGCAAAATCATCGAAGAATCGGAGATCTAATGAAGGCACGTGAATTAAAGGAACTGGGCGTTGACCAGCTCAAGGAAAAGCTGGCCCAGTTGAATCTCGATCTGTTCAATTACCGTATGACTGCGAAGCTCGGTAATTTGGAAAAACCCTCTGTGATTCAGGCAACCCGTAAGGATATTGCCCGTATCAAGACCATCCTCAGCGAAAAGGCCAAGGCATAAGCCGGGCAGGAGCAGGAAATGGATAGAAACCTTCGTAAGGTCAGACAGGGAATTGTTTCATCTGACAAGATGGACAAGACTATCACGGTTGTGGTTGAAAACCGCAAGCGTCACCCTATGTACAACAAAATCATGACTACTACCAAGAAGCTCAAGGCTCACGATGAAAAGAATGAAGCCGAAGAAGGTGACTTGGTTGAAATCATGGAAACTCGTCCCCTCTCTGCAACTAAGCGCTGGCGCTTGGTCCGCATTGTGGAAAAGAAGAAGTAAACTCCTGGAGTAAGGCGAATATGATTCAAGAAGAAACCAGACTCGTCGTGGCTGACAACAGTGGAGCCAAGGAAGTCGCCTGCATCCGTGTTTTGGGTGGCACCAACCGTCGCTATGCTAGCATCGGTGATGTCATTAAGGTAGCCGTTAAGGACGCTATCCCCCAGAGCAAGGTGAAGAAGGGTTCCGTGGCCGACGCCGTCGTCGTGCGCACTCGTAAAGAAATCTCTCGTCCGGATGGAACGTTCATTCGTTTCTCCGACAACGCTGTGGTTCTCATCAATAAAGAAGGTGAACCTCGCGGTACCCGTATTTTTGGACCGGTGGCTCGTGAGCTCCGCGAAAAGAATTACATGAAGATCATCTCCCTCGCACCTGAGGTTCTCTAATGGCTAACATCAAGAAGAATGATAACGTCAAGGTGATTTCCGGTGCCTCCAAGGGCAAGACCGGCACCGTGATCAGTGTCAAGGCCGGCAAGGTGACCGTTAGCGGCGTGAACGTCTGCAAGCGTCATGAAAAGCCGAGCCAGACCAATCAAACAGGTGGCATCATTGAAAAGGAACTGCCCATTGACATTTCCAATGTGATGCTCCTCGAAGGCAACACCCCGGTTCGTACCCGCATCGTTCGCGAAGCAGGTAAGAAGGGCGTTCGTACCAGTGTTAAGACTGGAAAGGCTGTGTAAGGTATAGAAATGAACCAGATGAAGCAATTTTATCTCGAAAAAGTCGTTCCTGCCTTGCAAGCTAAGTTTGCCTACAAGAACGTAATGGAAATTCCTCGTCTTCAGAAGATCGTGATCAACATGGGCGTTGGCGCTGCTTCCCAGAACCGCAAGATTCTTGACGAAGCTGTCGACACTCTGACTGCCATCACTGGTCAGAAGGCTATCGTTACTAATGCTAAGAAGGCTGTTGCTAACTTCCACCTCCGTGAAGGTGTTGGTATCGGCGCTAAGGTGACCCTCCATGGTGATAACATGTGGGACTTCCTCTTCCGCTTTATCAATATCAACCTTCCGCGTGTCCGTGACTTCCGTGGTCTCGCACGTCGTGGTTTTGATGGTATGGGCAACTTCACCCTCGGCATCAAGGAACAGACCATCTTTGTCGAAATCGATATCGACAAGGTCTCCCACACTTTCGGTATGGACATCTCTTTCGTTACCTCTGCAAAGACTGACGACGAAGGCCGTGCCCTGCTCGAAGAACTTGGACTCCCCTTCCGTAAGTAAGGTAATACCATGGCAAGCAGAAGAATGATTGAAAAATGCAAGCGTACTCCGAAGTATACCGTTCGTGGGTACAATCGTTGCAAGCGTTGCGGTAGGCCGCACGCCTTTATGCGCCGCTTTGGCCTTTGCCGTATTTGCTTCCGCGAAATGGCTCTGGCCGGCGAAATCCCCGGTATCACTAAGTCTTCCTGGTAAGGAGAGTACAAATGGCAATGACAGATACTATCGCCGATATGCTCACCCGCATCCGCAATGCCTCTAAGGCACAGCTGCCTGTGGTTGACATTCCTGCCAGCAACCTGAAGCGTGAAATTGCTCGCGTTCTGCAGGAAAAAGGTTTCATTAAAAAGTTCGTCATCGTTGATGACGGTAAGCAGGGTGTTCTCAAGGTCTTGCTCCGTTACACGAAGGGCGTTTCTGCAATCCAGGGCATCCAGCGCGTGTCCACACCGGGTCTTCGTCACTATGTTGACGTTGCAAAGCTCCCGCGTGTACGCAATGGCCTTGGCTATGCAATCATCTCCACATCTAAAGGTGTCATGACCGACCACGAAGCCCGCGAACAGAAGGTGGGTGGCGAAGTCATCGCAAAGGTATGGTAAAGATGTCCCGTATCGGAAAAGCTATTATCAATATCCCGGCTGGCGTTAAAGTCGCCATCAATGGTCAGAACATTAAGGTTGAAGGCCCCAAGGGCAAGCTGGAATGCGATGTTCACGAACTGATCACCATCAAGTTCGAAAACAACCAGCTTTCCTTCACTCGTCCTGACGATCAGAAGTTCTCCCGTGCAATCCACGGTACCACTCGCGCAATCGTTGCCAACATGGTCGAAGGCGTAACCAAGGGTTTCCAGAAGACTCTCGAAATCGTTGGCGTGGGCTACCGCGTTGAACAGAAGGGCAAGGACCTCAACCTCGTTCTCGGTTTCTCTCATCCGGTTATCTACAAGGCACCGGAAGGCGTTGAACTGAAGGCTGTCGATCCGCTGAAGATCACAATCTCCGGCATCGATAAGCAGAAGGTTGGCCAGGCTGCAGCAGAAATTCGCAAGTACCGTCGTCCTGAACCGTATAAGGGCAAGGGCATCAAGTACGAAGGCGAAATCGTACGCCGCAAGCAAGGTAAGAAGACAGGTAAATAAGGGTAAACTATGACTGCAATTGCTAAGAAAAGAATCCAGTCCAGAATCGCACGCCATGCTCGCGTACGTAAGTCTGTTGTCGGAACTGCAGAATGCCCGCGTTTGGCTGTTCGCCGTTCCTTGTCTCACATGGTCGCCCAGATTATCGATGACGCAAACAACAAGTCTCTCGTCCAGCTTTCCACTACTTCCAAGGAATTCCAGGGTAAGTTCGGCGAAATGACTAAGTCTGAACAGAGCAAGCAGCTCGGTCTTCAGATTGCTGAAGTCGCTAAGTCCAAGGGCATTGAATCCGTGGTCTTTGACCGCGGCGGTTACATCTATCATGGTCGCGTTCAGGCCCTTGCAGAAGGTGCTCGTGAAGGCGGCTTGAAATTCTAGTGAGGTACACTTTGGAACGCGAAGCTCAAGTTTCTGAATTTGAAGACAAGGTTGTACACATCAACCGTTGCGCCACGACCGTCAAGGGCGGTCGCCGTATGTCCTTCTCCGCTCTCGTTGTCGTAGGCAACAAGAATGGTAAGGTCGGTGTTGGTCTCGGTAAGGCTAAGGAAGTTTCCGAAGCTATCCGTAAGGGTACCGAAGCTGCACAGCGCAATATCGTTGAAGTCCAGCTCCTGGATGGCACTATTCCTCATGACATCGAAGTCAAGAGCGGTGCAACTCGCATCCTCCTGATGCCGGCTGCTCCGGGTACCGGTGTTATCGCTGGTGCTGCTGCCCGTGCTGTTCTCGAACTCGCCGGTGTGCGCAACATCCTCACGAAGATTCACGGTTCCTCCAACCCGAGCACTGTAGTACGTGCTTGCGTGGAAGGCCTGCTTTCTCAGAAGAATAAACAGGACTGCGCAGCTCTGCGCGGTACAAACGCCTAAGGAGTAATACACAATGAAGAAAGTTCGTATTACTTTGATCAAGGGTACTGTCCGTCGCCTCCCGATGCATCGTGCAAACGTTGCAGCTCTGGGCCTCCGCAAGATCGGACAATCTGTTGAACACAATCTGACCCCCTCCATCCAGGGCATGATCAATGCCGTGGCTGACATGGTCAAGGTCGAGGAGATCTAAGATGGAACTCAATACTCTCAATCCTGGCAAGGCTGCCAAGGGCAAGAGCCGCAAGCGTATTGGCCGCGGCCCGGGTTCTGGTTGGGGCACTACTGCTGGCCGTGGTCAGAAGGGTGCTGGCGCTCGTAAGAGTGCTCAGGCTGGTCGTGTCGCTTTTGAAGGCGGCCAGATGCCGATTCATCGTCGTATCCCGAAGCGCGGCTTCAAGCACGCTGGTATCGAATTCCAGATCGTGAACCTGAAGAAGCTCGCTGCCTGCAGCGTCGTTGATTTTGATGCACAGTCCATGTTCGATCAGGGCTTCATCAAGAACGTCGAACTGCCGGTTAAGGTCCTGGCCTTCGGTGCGATTGACAAGGCTATCAACGTAAAGGTAAACGCCATCAGCGAAAAGGCTAAGGCTGCAATCGAAGCTGCTGGCGGCAAAGTCGAGATCATCTAATGGAAGCTCTCAAGAAAGCTATCGATGCGTTCGTCAATGCGTTCAAGATCGAAGATCTGCGTAAGAAGTTGCTTTTTACGCTCGCTATCTTGATCGTCTATCGCGTTGGCGCTCACATCACCATCCCCGGAGTGAATTCTGCCGTTCTGGCGGAGTTCTTCCGTAACTCCAACAACTTGTTCGGTTTGTATGATTCCTTCACCGGCGGTGCTTTTGCGAAAGCAACAATCTTCGCCTTGGGTATCATGCCCTACATTAGCGCAAGCATCATCATTCAGTTGATGGGCTCCGTTATTCCTGCCATTCAGTCCTTGCAGAAGGAAGGCCAGGAAGGGCGTGCAAAGCTGAACCAGTATACCCGTTACTTCACTGTGGCTCTGGCCGCTTTGCAGGGATGGGGCATTTCTGTCTGGCTTTCTTCACTTAAGGTGACGACTGCTACTGGCGCCGTATCTGTCCTTGCGGACGATTTCTCCTCTGGCGCCGGTAACATCGGCTTCCGCTTACTCGCTACCCTGACCTTCACTGCCGGTACGATCTTTGTGATGTACCTCGGTGAACAGATTACCTCTCATGGTGTGGGTAACGGTATTTCTCTTATCATTTTCGCCGGTATCGTCGGCGGCCTCCCGAGGGCCGTTATGGCTGAAACGGAAATGCTAATGGAAGGCATTCATGCCCTGGCCTTTGAGATTCTCATTCTGGCTATCGTGGTACTGATTGTAGGCTTCATCGTTTTCGTTGAGCAGGCGACCCGTCGCATTCCACTCCAAAGTCCTCGTCGGACAGTTGGGACCAAGGTTATGGGTGGTCAGTCCAGCTATTTGCCCTTCAAGGTGAATACTGCAAACGTGATCCCCGTGATCTTCGCAAGCTGCATCATGTTCATTCCGGCCATGATCGCATCCTGGTTCCCGAATGTTAGCGCGATGCAGGCTTTTGCTACTGCTTTCATCCCAGGTCACATCTCCTACAGCGTAGTTGATGCACTTCTCATCATCTTCTTTACATTCTTCTATACAGCAATCCAGTACAACCCGAACGACATTGCTGAAAATCTGAAGAGGTCTGGAGGATTTATTCCGGGAATCCGTCCTGGTAAGCAGACTGCAGAATATATTGACCATGTTTTGACCAGAATTTCTCTGCCGGGTTCTTTATACCTCGCTTTTATTAGCGTTGTTCCCCTGCATCTGAAAGACGAACTCAATATGACTTTCTATATTGGGGGCACCTCGGTCTTGATCGTGGTCGGTGTGGCACTGGATACTCTTCGTCAACTCGAAGCCCAGTTACATACTAAGAATTATGAAGGTTTCTTGAAAAATGGCCGCATTCGCGGAAGGATGGCATCTTAGTGGCTAAAGAAGAAGGAATTCAAGTAGAAGGCGTTGTGTTGGAAGCCCTTCCCAACGCTTTCTTCCGTGTTCAGCTCGGCAATGGTCACGAGATCCTCGCTCATGTTTCAGGAAAGATGCGTCGGCATTTCATTAGAATTTTGCCTGACGACAAAGTGTTGGTAGAAATCTCTCCCTACGACCTCAATCGTGGAAGAATCACTTACCGTTACAAGTAATAGGTATTCAAAAAAAGGTCAAACCTATGAAAATCAAAGCCTCCATCAAACCCAGATGTGAAAACTGCAAGATCATCCGTCGTAAGGGTGTATTGCGCATCATCTGTTCGAAGAACCCCCGTCACAAGCAGAAGCAGGGATAAGGAGATCGTATGGCACGTATCGCTGGTGTCGATTTACCGAGAAACAAGACTGTTGAATACGGTCTGACGGCAATTTATGGTGTCGGTCTGTTCACCGCTAATAAGGTCTGTGCTCAGCTGGGCATTGACAAGAACAAGAAGTGTGACGACCTGACTGAAGAAGAACAAGGTAAGATTCGTCATCTCCTCGAAGACGAATATTCTGTGGAAGGTCAGCTCCGCGCAGAAATCACCTTGAACATTAAGCGTTTGCAGGATATTGGCTGCTATCGTGGTATCCGCCACCGCAAGGGCCTCCCGGTCCGCGGTCAGCGTTCCCGCACCAATGCCCGTACACGTAAGGGCCCGAAGAAAACTGTGGCTAACAAGAAGAAGTAAGGAGTCTAAAAGTGGCTGAAGAAGAAATCAAGGAAACTGCCGCCGCTGCCGAAGCTCCGGTTGCTGCTGCTGAAGAAGTCAAGGTCAAGAAGGGCAAGAAGCGTATTGACATCCAGGGTATTGCCTGCGTGTTCGCTTCCTTCAATAATACTATCGTTTCTATCACCGATGCTCGCGGTAACGTCGTGGCTTGGGGCTCTCCCGGTAACTCCGGTTTCAAGGGCTCTCGCAAGAGCACTCCGTTTGCTGCCCAGCTCGCTGCAGAAGTCGCTGCTCACAAGGCATTCGACCTCGGCATGCGCAAGGTGGACGTCCGCGTGAAGGGCGCAGGTGGCGGTCGTGAATCCGCTGTCCGTGCTCTCAAGAATGCGGGCCTCGAAGTTCTCTCTATTCGAGACGTGACGGGCGTACCGCACAATGGTTGCCGTCCTAAAAAGAAGAGAAGAATCTAATACAAAGAGGTATCGCCAATGATGTGGAAATCACTTCAGATGCCGCGCAGCTTCCAGAAAGTGGAAACCGGCGAAGATGGTCGCTATGCTAAGTTTGTCGTAGAGGCCTTGGAACGTGGCTGGGGCATTACCCTGGGCAACGCTCTCCGTCGTACACTCCTCTCCTCTCTGCAGGGTGCGGCTATTGTCTCCGTGAAAATCGACGGCGTGGAAAAGGAATTTTCTACTATTCCGGGTGTTAAGGAAGATGTCACCGACATTATCCTGAATCTCAAGAGCATCCGCGTTAAGCTCCTTTCCGACCACGATGAAACCCTTCACCTGGACATGTCCGGTGACGGTGAAGTCACGGCGAAGGACTTTATGGACAATCCGAACGTCGCTATCCTGACTCCGGATGTTCATATTGCGACATTGAACGGAAACGCTTCTCTGTCGTTGGACGTTAAGATCTCCTCCGGTCGTGGCTATGTCACTGCCGACGAATTGAAGGACAAGGATGCTCCTATCGGTGTTATCGCCATGGACGCCAACTTCAATCCGGTGCAGAAGGTCGCTATGCACATCAGCGATACCCGCGTTGGACAGCGTACCGATTTCAACCGTTTGGAACTTGAAATTACGACCGACGGTTCCATTGATCCGGAAGACGCTTTGGCATATGCTGCAAAGCTCCTCGTTGATCACTTGGAAATCTTCATCAACTTCGAAGGCGATCTCGAATCTCCTGAAGAACTTGAAATGGATGAAGAACGTCAGCGTATTGCAAACCTGCTCCGCACTCGTGTGGACGAACTTGAACTTTCTGTTCGTTCCAGCAACTGCCTCCGTATGGCAAACATCCATACCGTTGGCGAACTTGTGCGCAACAAGGAAAACGATATGCTCAAATACAAGAACTTCGGTCGCAAGTCCTTGGTTGAACTTAACGAAGTATTGACCTCCATGGGCCTTAGCTTTGGCATGGACGTCGATGACTACTTGAAGGATTAAAAATGAGACACGGTGTAAAAAACAAGAAGCTCGGTGTTAACGCCCAGCACAAGCGTGCCATCCTCCGCCTCCTGGCTACTTCCATTCTCGGCAAGGGCATGGAAGCTGAACAGAATGCTCGCTACGTGCGCACTACTCTCCACAAGGCAAAGCTCGTTCGTAGCAATGTGGAACGTCTGATCACTTATGCAAAGAAGGGTGACCTCTCTGCTCGTCGCGAAGCTGCTCGCTTCGTTACCGATCCGAAGGTTCTCCAGGATTTGTTCGCAACTATCGGTCCGCGCTATGCAGCACGTAACGGTGGTTACACTCGCATCATCAAGCTCGGCCCGAACCGCGCCGGTGACGCTGCTGAAATGGCTCTGATCGGTCTCGTCGAAGACGAAATCGTTGCTAAGACCAAGAAGGCTGCTGAATCTGCAAAGTCCGAAACCGTAAGCATGGTTGAAGGCGAAAGCAAGTCTGCAGAATAATCTGATTTGGCTTTGAAAAGGCCCGGCTTTTAGCCGGGTTTTTTTTTTGACCATCCAATTTTTTATATTATACCTACTATGATTAGGTTTTTGTTGCTATTTCTTGTTTCGCTGAGTTTTGCTGCTATGGACGACTTTTCTCCTGGTGCACCTCAGTTCCAGAATCAAGAATCCAAGTTCCAGAGAAGTTCCATTTCTCAGGAGCCCTATGTTTTGGAGGAATCCATTGATTCCACTTATATTGTTGGACCAGGTGACTTTTTTGAAATTCTTTCTCCTAAGGGATTTGATGTAGTTCAGGTTTCCCCTGAAGGAAACATTTCTGTTCCCGGCTGTGGAATGGTTACTCTGAAAGATTTACCCCTTGGTGAAGCAAAGGCTGCATTAACAAAACTGCTGCTTACCAAGTACGAAGAAAAATTCGTGCAGGTGCAGATTGTTCGTATGCGGAAGGTGATGGTATCTGTCCTCGGTGCTGTTGCATCTCCCGGCCGTCGCGTACTTGAACCGCAGACTCGTTTGGCGGCATCAATGTCTCCCTATGGCGGCTTGCTTCCTATGGCAGACAAGAAGAATATCAAGGTGATTCGTGGCAAGGATACTCTTTTTGTTGACTTTACTCAGTACGAAGTGAATGGTGTAGATAGTGCGAATATCATGATGCAGAATGGCGATGTAGTTTATGTTCCATATTCTACTTCTCAGGGATCCATTACTATTACTACACCAATTTCCTCTTATAGTGTGGCTTATGTTGAGGGCATGACTCTTGGTGAGTACCTGGACAAGATTGGTGGTGTTGTAGAAACAAAGGCAAAGTGGGTCAGGGTGAAAAATTCTGACGGAACCTCCGGTGTTTACGAATTGTCCTCTGCCAGAGATGTGAAGGTTTTGCCTAAGGCTGAGGTAGAATTGTGGTCCAAGGAGCCGTACGTGTATGTGGGTGGTGCGCTGTCTCGCGTGGGCAAAATTGACTTTTCGGAAGGCTTCCATGCTATTGATTACATTGGAGCATCCGGCGTCAATATCACCACAGGTTCATTTAGCCGCGTGACCCGAATCCGTGATGGGGAGAGAACTAGCATCAATGCCTTTGAAGACGACATTCAGGCTGGTGACTATATCGAGATTCCCAGAAGCGTGTACGAAACGGTGAAGGATGTGACTTTGTTCCTTGCATCCTTGTTGAGTGTTGCTGCAACGGCGATAATTATCTATCAATCGCAAAAGTAATTTTATGTCATACTTTGATATATTTTGTTATTGCCTGTCTCGGAAGAAGATGTTTCTTATTCCGGTGATAGTTTCATTACTGTGTTTTGGCATTGCATGGATTGTTCCTCAGGAGTTCAAAACGGAAATTAGACTCCAGATTGATGCTTCCAACAATGAGACATTGTCGTCCGGAAATGTTTCCTCCATGTTCAAGTCCAGTTCTCTTTCCAAGTTTGGAGGTGGACCTCTTTCCTCCATGTTGACATCCCAGGGAACCATTAAGGCATCCGATTTGTACCTGGAGATTCTTTCTGGACGAGAAGTTGCTCTTAGCGCTATTCACAAGTTCCGTCTTGATACGCTGTATAAGAAGGATGCTGATGAACTCTTATTGAAAAAGTTTGCCAAGGATGTTGCCATCGAGGAAGATGAAAGCGGTATCATTTCCTGTGCTTTTGAAGCGAAGGATAAACTGATGGGGCAGGCTTTGGTTCGCTATATGGTGAATATTTCCAATGAACGCTACATTAAACTGCAGCGTGAACGTCTGGGGTATTCACTGGAATACTTGCGTAAGCAGGAAACAGAGCTGCGTGATAGTGTACAGGCTATTGGTGATGAGCTCCTGAAGTTCTATAGGGATAACCACATTGTGGATCTTGAAAGCCAGATGGAAATTACAGTGAAGACCTTGTCTGGATATGAATCGCAGATTAACAACTACAAGCTTACGGAACAGTTGCAGAGTAAGGATAACGCAGATGCCAGTGAAATGCGTAAGAAACGCTTGTTGCTGGAACAGAAGTTCCGTGAACTCAGGGGTAAGTATAAGGAAGACTATGTTCCTTCGGACAAGTCCCTGTACATAAATTCGGACTGGGCTGCAGAAAAGCTTCTCTACCAGGAACGTAGAGAGAATGACCTGAAGAGGTTCATGACGCTGTGGGAACTTGTTGCAACGGAAATTATGTCCACGGAATCCCAGAGCATGAAGAACCAGCCTGTGATTCAGATTATCCAGGATGCATACCTGGCTGACTGGAAGGTTCGTCCCAAACGAGCCATGTGGGCTATCGCCGGCTTTGGCATTTCCTTTGTGCTGACTTTTATGTTCGTAATCGTTCAGGGATTCAGTTCTAACTCGATTCCTTGCGATGTGGAAGTTCAGAAAAAGATTGACCAGATTAAAGCAGCTCTGCGTAAATGATCCAAAAGTTCGTCGTGCTCATATTACTGCCCATTTTGATAACGGGTGTTTATTTGCTTGAAAGCGACGATAACTTTGTTGGCGTGTATGCGCTGTCCATTATGCTTTGCGGTCTATTTTTGACCTACTTTGCATCAAAGCCCCATTGGGGATTTCTGTTTACCGTAATCGCAATGCACTGGTTTCAGGTGACGGGGATGTCTGCCTCATTTTTCCTGATTCCGGTATTTATTTTTTTTCTTTTCCTTTACGTTTCCCAGAAGTACGAGGTGCCCATTGACAGGAAATGGGTTCTGCTGATTATATGGACTCTAGGCTACATGGGACTTGTCTTTGTGAAGAAGCCCTATCCCATTCAGTCTGCCTATTTCTTCATCAATCTGGTTTCCTTCTTTTTGTTCCTGACATCCTCCCTGATGAAATGGGATTCAAAAAGGGTGCACATTTTTTTGAGTGCCCATTTGGTGTTCATGGTTGCGTGGGCCTGTGTTGAACGGATTGTTTCCAGTGAACTTCGTGTAGTTGGCCCAACCATGAGTTCAACAAACTTTGGTGTCATTCTCGTGGTGGCATGGACCATATGGTTTGCTAACGGAATATTTGTGCAGAAGTTGAAGCCCTTTACTTTGGCAGTCATGTCCTTTATGGTCTTTGTTTCCATTTTGCTGAGTGGTACCCGTATGGGCATTCTTGGTATGGGGGCCGCCATGGTATTGACGGTGCTATGCCGCTACATTCTTCTCTATCGATCAAAAGTGGTTCGCCTTCTTGTGCGTTTTGGTTTATCCTTTTTGATAGTTGCCCTGCTTATGGTTGGTGTTTGGACCATCCTTCCAGACGATCTTTTTCTAAAGCATGGCATGAACACCCTTCTTAGTGGAAAATTGGATCCCAGTTCCATGGGCCGCATTGGTGCATGGCTCACTGCATTGGATGTGATTCGTACGGATCCAATTTGGGGTATCGGACCTGGAAACTTCCTGGAACGCAACAGGGAGTTTCTGCAGATGGCAACTTTCATTCCGGATGTAGATACCCTGCCTCGTCTGGGGCATGCCCATAATCTGATACTGATGACCTGGGCTGATCAGGGCTTGGTTGGGTTGGTCGGTCTGGGCGGCGTTGTCATTACCTGTGTATTGACCCTTGTGCGTTATATCCGTAACCATTTGGATGGATTTGGGTTAGCCTTGGCATGTGGTCTTATTATTACTTTAGGTTTGGGGATGATTGACGTATTTCCGCTGTTTCCCTCTTCTCTTGGATGGGGCGCCTGGTTTATGTCCGTGCTATTTTCCCTGCGTCACAATTCTGCATTGCAGGCGAAGGAAACTGAAAAATGAGAATTGCGATTCTGACATCTGTTTTTGTCCCTGAGTTTGGTGTGGCAAGGGTGATTGCTTCCCAGATGCCCCATCTGGTGGCTGCAGGAATTGCGGTGGACCTTTATGCCTGTGAATTGGATCGGGGGCTTCTTTGTGATGGCGTTCGTGCCGTACGTGTGCCTACGCACTTGAAAGGTCTGAAGACAGCCCTATCTCATGGCCACTATGATGTGATTGTTGCACATACAGACCCGTTCTATAAGTTTTTGGCAGAAAATAAATTTGGCGCTTTGACTGTTGGTTATGAACATGGCTATCCGCCGGTGGATCTATGTCTGCCTGAAGAGCGTCAGCAGCGATTGGCGGAAATTGGCGATAGACTTGGGTCTATTTATCCGGCCCTGACCCAGTTGGTGACTATCAGTAGTTATGCTGTTGAGTATCTACAGTGGCCCAGGGCGAAGGTTATCTATAATGGCGCCGATCACTATAATGCTGGCAGCGGAAATTTTAGAAGCGAATGTTCTGGTCCAATTGTTCTGCTAGCAGTAAGTCGTTTTAGAAAGGTGGAATGGCTGTATAAGGGCATTGGTTATTTGTGTGACTTGAAACGGGACCTCGGAGATATGGTTCGCATTACGCTGGTTGGCCGCGGAGATGAGGAGTCTACCGAAAAACTGCAGCAGGCCGGTGTTGAAGTGATAGGGATGGTTTCTGAGGAAAGGCTTGGTGAACTATATCGCTCCTGCGATGCGTTGGTTAGTTTTTCCCAGTGGGAACTTTTCAACTTGCCTTTAGCAGAGGCTGGTTTTGCTCACAAGCCAGCATTTGCTTTTAAGAAGGGCCCTCATCCAGAAGTCACGTTATTTTCATACAACACCTACGAAGAGATACGAGATTATCTGAAGAATTCTACCAGGGAATCGCTGCGTGCTGATGGTGAAAAGATGTTCGCCCATGTGGATGCAAATTTCCGCTGGACGTACAATGGTGAAAAGTTTGTTGCCCTTCTGAAGGAAATGTGCCCCGTGGAAACTGGGAAGAAGGCATCTGTGCTTTTGAAACTGGATTGGCTGCGCTGGAACGCTAGAGAACTTTTGCGCCAGAAGGTTTATAAGAAAATCAGGGGCCGCAGGTAGTTTAGGATTGTCTATGCGTCTGAATTCACTTTTGGTCAATGCGGGAATGAACGGACTTGCCCAGGGTTTGGGCAAGGTGGTCCGTTTTGTCATTACCAGCATTGCATTGGTGAAGTTTGGTGCCGCCTCCTGGGGTGAAGTTGCCTTTGCCCTGACGCTTGTTGCCTATTTGAATTTCGTCTTGGACTTTGGTCTATCCTCACTGGCGTTGATTGAACATCCCGATGATGTGAAGATGGACCGAAAGCTTTTTGTGGCACTGGGCTATCTTCGTGGGGTCCTGATTTTAGGCATGGCCATTATAGGTCTCCTTGTCTTTATCGCAATGGATTTCCCTGGAGGCTTTGTCCTGAAGGCCTACCTGCTGCAGATATTCCTGCGACCGTTTAATCTGGACTGGTGGCTTTCCCGAAAGGGATATGCGGGTATCAATCCCATGGTGCAGTTTGTGCGCCAGGCTATCATTCTTGGAATTATGTGGGCAATGGACTTGCCTTCCATTGAATACTTTGTGGCCATGGATATAGCTTCCGAAGTTCTGGCGACTGCGGCCCTCTGGTTCATTGGCCCCAAGAGAAAGTTTTCTGTTGGTGTTCCGTCAAAGTTGGAGTTTAAGGATGCTTGGAGTTGTTACCGAGGATCCTTCATCCTGTTCCTTTCCTCCTCTCTTCTGCTGCTGCACCAGAACGTAGATATATTCTTTCTGAAGTATTTCTGTGGCAATGCCTCTGTAGGCATTTACGACTACTGTTACCGCTATGCTCTCTTTGTCTTCATTCTTGGAGGCTCCCTCAGCGTTCCTCTTCGTAGGCAGCTGGCACGCCTCTGGGAATTTGGCAAGACGGAAGATAGTGCAGACCTAGTTTTTTGTAGTCATAGAATTCTCGGGGTCATGAGCGCGAGTTTCCTCTTTGGTACCATTGCCCTGTCCGATATTTTCTTTTCGAAAGTTATTGCTGTTGGTGCTGAATTCCATGCCTCCAAGGTCATAGTCTTTCTTGCTTGCTGGCTGGTGGTGGCTTTTTATTCTGTTCCCTGGAGTGAATGGCTTATATCCCGTTCCAGGAGGGACTACCTGAAGCTTGCCCTTGTGGCAGGAGCTGTGAATGTGGTTTCCAATACGCTTCTGGTACCCCGCTATGGGCTTTCTGGTGCTGCCATGGCAAAGATTCTCTCGGAGTCTGGCATTTTCCTTTTTCTTTTCTTTAAGGTTCCTTCAGATATGCGTCGGCGCATCTTTAAGGTGGGGAGCATTCACGTGGTCCTCCTGCCTGCGGTTGTGATATTCCTGATGAATGGATGCATATCGCCGTGGCTTTTAGGGGGGACTGTCATTGTGGAGGTGTTGCTGATGTGGTTTATGCGGTATATATCTCCTCAGGACCTGAAGATTCTTTCACGTAATTAAAAAAGACCTTTACATTTTGCCTGTAAGAAACGATAAAAACTGTGGATAAGAGATTGAACGGCAGTTTTTTTTGTATCTTTGGGGGCGTAATCGCGAGAGTGGCGGAATTGGCAGACGCGCTAGACTTAGGATCTAGTACTACGGTGTGTGGGTTCGACTCCCACCCCTCGCATGCTTTTCATTTAACAGTATATCGGAGTTATAATGTCCGTAGAAATCAAAGAAACTAGCGCAACCGTGCGCACCATTGAAGTATCTATTCCCCAGGCTGATTTGACTGCTCCCTTCGAAAAGAAGCTGAACCAGTATAAGAAGCAGGTTACCCTTAAGGGCTTCCGCCAGGGTCAGGTACCGAAGTCCATGGTTCTGAAGCAGTTCGGCGATGCCATCCGTCACGAAGTTGTGAACGAAACTGTTGATAAGGTTATCGGTGAAGAACTGAAGAAGGCAAATATCATTCCGGTCGCTCCTCTCAAGGTCACCAAGTTTGACGACAACAAGGAAACTGGCGTTACCATGACCGTCGAAGCCGAAATTGATCCGGAAATCGATATCAAGGGTTATGCTGACACTGGCATCACCGTTCCGGCAACCGCAGTTAGCGACGAAGAAATTGAATCTGAATTCAACCGCCTTGTCCAGATGTGGAGCAAGGACGAACATGTTGACCGCGCTGCCGCTAAGGGCGATGTAGTCGTGGGCAACTACATTGAAGTTGTTATCGACGGTGAAAAGCAGGAACTTCCGGAAAACAAGGAATTCCGCTCTCTCCTCGGTGAATCCGCTTCTCCGGGATTTGACGCAGGCCTCGTTGGCGCTTCCGCTGGTGAAACCAAGGAAATCAACTTCCAGTATCCGGAAGACCACAAGGACGAACGCTATCGTGGCAAGACCGCACAGTTCAAGGTTGAAGTCACTGAAGTTCGCGGCATCATCGCTCCGGAATTCAACGAAGAATTCTGCCAGCAGATTGGCGTGAAGGACGTTGCTGAACTGAAGAGCAACCTGGCTGAAAGCCTCGCTTCCCAGAAGAAGGACGCTGCCAAGAACAAGGCTGTGGACGAAGCTATCGATAAGATCATCGAAGCAAATCCGTTCGAAGTTCCCAACGCACGCGTGGTCGACCTCATCAAGTGGTCCATCAACCGCAACGTTCAGGATCCGAAGGATGCTGTTGAACCCACTGAAGAACAGATTAAGTCCCTGAGCGGCGAAGCAATCCGCGAAATCAAGAAGCATCGCATTCTCGACTTCGTTGCTACTGCCGAAAAGATCAAGCCGACTCAGGAAAATGTGGACGCTCGTCTCAAGGTGATGGCTGATGCCTACCACATTGAATTCGACGCCCTCAAGAACCACTTCCGCCAGTCCGGCCGTATCAACGGTCTTCGCGACGAACTCCGCGTCCAGATGGCCGCTGACTTCATCGTCGGTATCCGTGGCGAAGAAAACAAGTAAGAGGTAAACTCATAATGATCATTCCTACCGTCATTGAGACCACCGGACGCGGTGAACGCGCCTATGACATCTATTCCAGACTCCTCAAGGAGCGCATCATCTTTTTGGGTACCCCCATTAACGATGAAGTGGCCAACAATGTGATGGCCCAGCTGATCTTCCTTGAATACGAGAATCCGGAAAAGGATATCACGCTGTACATTAACAGCCCGGGTGGTTACGTTTCGGCAGGTTTGGCCATTTATGACACCATGCAGCATGTTCGCCCAAACATTGCGACCATCTGCATTGGTAGCTGTGCTTCGATGGCTGCCGTGCTCCTTGCTGCAGGAACCAAGGGTAAGCGTTATGCGCTCCCGCATTCCCGCATCATGCTGCACCAGCCGTCTGGTGCTGCCACCGGTCAGTCTACTGACATCCAGATTACTGCCAAGGAAATTGTCCGCACGAAGGATACTTTGGCTGAAATCGTCGCCAAGCATACAGGCAGGGCCATTGAAGAAGTCCGCGAAAAGACTGATCGCGATTTCTACATGGGTCCTGAAGAAGCCAAGGCCTTTGGCGTTATTGACGAAATTTTTGTTCCGCGTAAAGAGGGTTAATCTCGATGTATCGTAGTGGGAAGAACCACCCGACCGTGACCTGCAGTTTCTGCGGAAAGCCGGCCGAACAGGTTGAAAAGATGATTACCGGTGCTGGTGTGCATATCTGCAGTGATTGCGTCACTATGTGCCACAGAATCATTGAGGAAGACCGTTCCCGCACGATGCAAGAAAAGGCTGAGGCTGAAATTGCTGCCCAGAAACCGCTGCCTCTTCCGACAGAACTTAAGGCCCATCTGGATGAATTCGTCATCGGCCAGGACCAGGCCAAGATGGCTCTTTCTGTAGCGGTCTACAACCACTACAAGCGTCTTCGTTACAAACAAACTCACAATTCCAAGGACGACGTTGAAGTCGATAAGTCCAACCTGCTGCTGGTAGGCCCTACAGGCTCCGGCAAGACCTTGCTGGCCCAGACTCTCGCTCGTTTTCTGGATGTGCCTTTCACCATCGCCGACGCTACGGTTCTTACCGAGGCCGGCTACGTGGGTGAGGATGTGGAAAACATCATTGTCCGTTTGCTCCAGGCAGCTGATTACGATGTGGCCAAGGCCGAACGCGGCATTATCTTCGTGGACGAAATCGACAAGATTGCTCGCAAGACTGCTAACCCCTCCATTACCCGCGACGTGAGTGGTGAAGGTGTACAGCAGGGCTTGCTGAAGATTCTTGAAGGAACCGTGGCTGCAGTGCCTCCTAAGGGTGGCCGTAAGCATCCGGAACAGGCTCTGGTGCAGGTGAATACCCGCAACATTCTGTTCATTTGCGGTGGCGCCTTCGAAACCCTGGACAAGATTATTGCTCAGCGCGTGAACAAGGGTGGCATGGGCTTTGGCGCCGATATTCGCAGCGAAGCCGACAATACCCTTACGGAGCTGTTCAAGCAACTGGAACCTGATGACCTGATCAAGTTCGGGCTCATTCCCGAAATTGTGGGCCGTTTGCCCATTGCTGTTGCCCTGGAAGAACTTGATGAAGATGCCATGCTGAACATTCTGACTCAACCGAAGAACGCCTTGGTAAAGCAGTTCAAGAGTTTGTTCGCAATGGATGGCATTGATCTTTCCTTCTCGGAAGACGCCCTGCGTGAAATCGTTCATGAAACCATGAGCAGAAAGACTGGTGCTCGCGGCCTCCGTTCCGTCATGGAAAAGGCTCTGCAGAAATTCATGTTCGAGATGCCTGGTTCTGACGTCAAGACTCTGGAGCTGACTGCTGAGATGGTGAAGAATGGCCTGAATTCGGCTGCTGCAAGCGCAGGTGGTAAGAAGTCAAAAAAGAAGAGCGGCAAGTAAGTCTCATCCCTTATCTGTAAAGGTTTGGCCTCGCTGCGAAAGTAGCGAGGTTTACTATTTTTGGAGTTGTATGGCATTTGATTTTTCGAAGACTTTTCCGTTGCTCCCGCTGAGGGATGCTGTTGTGTTCCCGTATACTACCCGCCGCATTTTGGTGGGTCGTGATATTTCTCTCCGTGCTCTTGAATATGCGGAAGCTCATGACAATGAAATTATTCTGGTGGCCCAGAAGGATGTGGAAGTGGAAACTATCCAGAATCCTATGCTGGAACTCTACTCTGTAGGCGTTGCCGCCCATGTTTCCAATGTGACTCCGTTCCCCAATGGCTGTGTGAAGGTGGTGCTGGAAGGTGAGCGTGTGGTGGATCTTCGCTCCGTGATTATGAGGGACGGATTCTTGCAGGTGACGGTATCGCCCCGTAAGATTTCCATTGCAGAAGACGCCAAGACTTCCACCTTTGATGAAGTGCTTGCCAAGTTCCGCGAATATGCCACCAAGCGTAACATTGCCGAAGGCATGGTAGATGCTTTCTTTGGTATGGAAAACCACCTCAATGCTTTCTACGGTATGGTGCCCTTCCTGCAGGTGTCCCTGGCAGAAAAGCAGAGCTTCCTGGAAGTTAATTCCCTGGAGGAGATGTCTGCTAAGCTTTTGGCCCTGATGGCTGTTTCTGAGGACAATGACAATGTGATGGTGAAGGTTCAGCAGAACGTTCGCCAGAAGATGGCCCAGCAGCAGAAGGAATGGTTCATTAGCGAACAGATTCGTCAGCTTCAGGAAGAATTGGATGGCGCCGATGGTAGCAATTCCGAAGCAGACCAGTTGCTGCGTAAGGTCAAGGCTAAGAATTTCAGTGCGGAAATCCGTGAAAAACTGGAAGAAGAAATTTCCCGCATGCGCATGATGCAGCCCACGTCCCCGGAATATGCCGTGAGCCGTAATTACCTGGAATGGTTCCTTACGCTGCCTTACAATGTTTACACCGATACGGTGCTGAACATGAAGAGGGTGAAGGCTGAACTGGACTCCAAGCATTTTGGCCTGGACAAGGTGAAGGACCGCATCATGGAATACGTGGCTGTGCTGAAGCTTACGGGGACGGAGCGTCGCGCTCCCATTCTCTGCCTGGTTGGTCCTCCGGGTGTCGGTAAGACAACCTTGGTGGAATCTATCGCCAATGCCATGCAGCGCAACTTCGTTCGCATCACTCTGGGTGGCGTTCGTGATGAAGCCGAAATCCGTGGCCATCGCCGCACTTATATCGGTGCAATGCCGGGCCGCTTCATCCAGGCTCTCAAGCGAGCCAAGTGCATGAACCCCATCATCCTTCTGGATGAAATTGACAAGATGGCAAGTGACTTCCGCGGTGATCCTGCCAGCGCCATGCTTGAAGTTCTGGATCCGGAACAGAATCATGACTTTACAGACCACTTCATGGAAGTGGGGCTGGATCTTTCCCGTGTGCTGTTCATTGCTACGGCAAATAACGAAGGTGAAATTCCTGAAGCTCTTCGTGACCGTATGGAAGTGGTTCGTTTGCCTGGCTATTTCCCTCACGAAAAGGAAAAGATTGCTTCCAACTATCTGGTACCCCGCATATGCGAACGCAATGGCGTCAAGTTGAACGAGGATGTCGTTTTCCCTGATGAAATGGTTCGTAAGGTCATTCGCGACTGGACTCGCGAAGCGGGCGTACGTGAACTGGAACGCGTTCTGGAACGTGTCGTACGCCATCGCGCAAAGGATATGGTTACTGGCAAGAAGTTCGCGAAGGAACTGAACGAAAAGACTCTGCAGGAATACCTGGGTGCACCTCGCTTCCTGGAAAGTCAGTTGCCGGAACCGGGTCGCCCGGGCGTTGTGACAGGCCTTGCCTGGACAAGCGTTGGTGGCGAAATTCTGCCTATCGAATGTTCCCTCATGGCTGGCAAGGGCAACCTCTTGCTGACAGGAAAACTTGGCGATGTGATGAAGGAATCTGCTCAGATTGCCTTGAGCCTTGTTCGCGAACGATTCGAGCAGTTCGGTATTGACGCAGAAAAATTTGCAAAAACCGACATTCACATTCACGTACCTGAAGGTGCTGTACCTAAGGATGGTCCCTCTGCTGGCATCGCCCTTACGTTGTGCCTGCTTTCTGCATTCACCAAGCAGCCCATTCCGCCGGATATTGCGTTCACTGGCGAAGTAAGCCTCACTGGTGCCTGTCTGCCAATTGGCGGTCTGAATGAAAAGGCCCTGGCTGCACTCCAGGCTGGCGTAAAGACCTTGCGTTTGCCGGCACAGAATCAGAAGGATGTGAACGAGCTTCCCGCTCCTGCAAAGAAGGGCCTGAAGATCTACACCCACGAGCACATCGACGAAATCATCAAGATTCTCTTTGTGAAGCCCGGTGCAAAACAGGTTAAAGCGGAAAGTAGAAAGCTGAAAGCAGCGAAGAAAAAGTAGCGTGTCATTCTGAGAAAAAAGCATGTCATCCTGAGGCGTAACGTGCCGAAGGATTCAGTGCGTCAAATAAATGCATTAAGGCCCGCGGAATAGAAAATTCGGGTCTTTTTAGGACGAAGGAACATGGAATTTACTCTTGAGGAAATGCGTGGCCAGTTGGTTAAATTGGAAACGAGAATTGATGTCGCCTGCAAGGCTGCGGGCCGTACTCGTGAATCTGTGCTTTTGGTTTGGGTGAGCAAGTTTCACCCGGCAGAAGCAGTGGAAAATGCAATTGCCCTGGGCGCAAAAGTCTTCGGTGAGAACCGTGTGCAGGAAGCAGAAAGCAAGTTCAGTGAACGTCGCGTGGCTCTCGATGGTAGTCCGGTGCAATGCCATGTCATTGGTCCGGTACAGAGCAATAAGTTGAAGAAGGCTGCCATTGTGGCTGACTGCATTCATTCCATTGCAAGCATGGAAGCGGTTGAAAAGTTGGAAAAGGTCTGTGCAGGTTTGGCAGGCGAGAGCGCTGCACGTCCCGGCGAGAGTGCCGCGACCAGTGGCAAGATTTTGGAAATTCTTTTCCAGGTAAATGCTGGTGAGGAAGAAACCAAGAGCGGTCTGGATGTGAAAAATGCAGATGCTTTTCTGGCGGAGATTGAACGCCGCGGTGCTGACTTCCCGCACTTGAGATTCCGCGGTCTCATGACTATCGGCAAGAATACCGGTGTGGCAGAAGATTCCCGTGAATGCTTTGCATTCCTTCGCAATCTCCAGCAGAAGTATTTGGCTCGTGGCGGCGTGTTTGCGAATTTTGACCAGCTTTCCATGGGCATGACTGGCGATTTGGAAGTTGCCATTGAAGAAGGCTCTACCATGATTCGCGTTGGCACTGCACTTTTCGGTGAACGCGACTACAGCAAGCCAGTAAATGATCCTGTTTAGGGATTGACGGCGCTTCTGGAGCAGAGGAGAGGATAGAGAATGAGCGGAACTTATTTCATCATTGGCTTTGCCGTTCTTGTCTTTCTTTTAATTATCACTCGCCGCAGGGCTCCCAAGGCGGGCTCCCGCGATTCCCAAACCCATCATGGGAAATTTAGGGAATACGTCCAGGAACGCAATAAGGCAAAGGGACAGTTCTTTGGCGAATCTGAAGTTCATTATCGTGAGGAGAAGGCTCCCTTTGCTGTAGCGAACGATCGCTCTACTGTTGCCATGATGAATTTGAAAATGGCAGATGATCCTCATGGTGTTTTTGGTGAAGCTGCCACTTCTGCCATTGTGGAACGCGTTGCCCATGATAGTGGTCGTCGCTATAAGTTATTCCAGAACGTTTATATTCCCACACATGCAGGCTACACGGAAATCGATACGGTTCTTCTCCACGAAACAGGCGTATATGTTTTTGAGACGAAGAATGTTTCTGGCGAAGTTTCTGGTGACCTGGAAATGGAACGCTGGAAACTCCATCTGAATGAGCGTACGGAGCACACACTGTATAATCCCCTGAAGCAGAATCAGGGCCATATTGGTGCCCTGTTGCGTCAACTGCGAGTGGGCTATGAAAGAGCTCGGGTCTATTCCTTTGTTGTGTTTAGCGATCGCTGTGTGCTGAAGCATGTACCTGCAAAAGGGATGAATTGGCAGGTGATTCATTTTGGGGAACTGCGGAATGCTCTGGGTAAGATCATGCAGAAACGTGCCTGCGCTCACGATAAGAGACGTCTGGAAGAATGGGGCGAGGCTTTAAGTTCCTGTGTCAATGTGAGCGAAAAGGTGAAGCAGCAGCACAGGGCTCAGGTTCATAAAATGCACCAGAACTAAAAAGCGAAGTGTATTGTGCAAAGGCGAATTGCCTGGAAATAAAAAAACGCGGAGATGCCCGCGTTATTATCAGATTATACTTCTGAGGTAATGGTTCGTATTACTTCTTTCTCTTAGGCGAGATGGCGATGAATGCTAGCACGCTGATCAGGAGCAGGAAGGGGTAGAACATGTAGGGAATGATGTCGAAGGCGCTGACATTGATCTGCTGGGCGGTGGACTGTGCGGTTGCCGCGGCGATGGCGGAAAGGGCCACCAGCATCTGGGCACCGTAGGGAAGCAGTCCTTGGACGATACATCCGAAAATGTCAAGGAGGGAGGCGGTTTTTTGCGGGGAGATTCTGTATTCGTCACTCATCTGCTTGGCGATGGGGGCAGCCATGACGATTGCCACAGTGTTGTTTGCGGTAGCTACGTCCATGGCGCTTACCAGAAGGCCAACGCCTAGCTGGCCGCTTTTGTGACCCTTGAATACCTTGTGGATGAAATCAAGAAGCGCTGCGAAACCGCCATGAATGCGGATGAGGCCGCAAAGGGCGCTCACAAGAACTGCCACCATGATAGTTTCGTACATGCCGGAAATACCGTTACCGATGTGTCCCAGCAGACCTACGAAATTCAGTTCGCCGCTACCCACCATGACGACGGCGGCAGCTACGATACCCACCAGCAAGACCATAAAGACGTTGATGCCGACCAGGGCCAATGCCAGTACCAAAACGTAGGGCATCAGCTGGATCAGCTTGTAGTCTGCGGAAACAACTTCGCGGGCGTCGGTGGCAAAGGAGATTGCCGCGATAATTACTATGGCTGCAATTGCCGCTGGAAGGGCGATGCCGAAATTCACCTTGAACTTTTCCTTCATGGCGACGCCCTGTGTGGAGGTTGCCGCAATGGTCGTGTCGGAAATAAACGAAAGGTTGTCTCCGAACATGGCGCCTCCAATGACGGAAGCCACACAGAAGGGAATGCCGAAACCTGCTGCTCCCGCCACTTCAATGGCGATGGGGGAAACTACGGCGATGGTGCCTACGGATGTTCCCATGGCGGTAGAGACGAATGCCGCCACCACGAAGAGGACGACCACTGCAAATTGTGCCGGAATGAAATCCAAAAGCAGGTAGGCTGCGGCGGAGGCGCTTGAACGTCCAAGGATACCTGCAAAAATACCTGCGCAGAGGAAGACTAGAATCATGAGGAAGATGTTTCGGTCGCCAAGTGCGCCTGCCATTACGTTCATCTTCTTGTCAAAATTCAGTTTGCGGTTCTGCATGCATGCCGCAAAAATGGCAATGAGGAACGCTGCTACAATGGGAATGTTGTAGAATCCCATGGGGACCTTCAGGACGTATTCAAAGGTGATGCCAAGTCCAAGATAAAGCACTAGGAAGATGGCGATAGGCAAAAGGGCCTTGGGATTGCCCTTGATGTTTTCAAGATTTTCGAGGGAAATACTTTCGTTTTTCATGTTCAATAAGATAGTATTGTTTTTGATTGTCGTGCCGAGGGGTTAAATTTCTATTTCCAAACCCGTGTACATTTGCTCTGCGCGGTCTCCAAGGACGTCCTTCAAAATTTCAAAGGCGCGATCGCCAGTGCAGTGACCTGTATAAATTTTCTGGACATCGAGGGTGCGGAGGCGTTCTGCAAATTCACGGACTTTAGAATCCGGCGTCTTGTATAAATGGAAACCGCCCAAGATTGCGTAAATCTTTTTGCCGGGGAAGGCAATCTGAATTTCCTTCACGATGTTGTCGGCTCCGCCGTGGCTGCAACTGTTCATGATGAACAGGCCCTGTGGCGTATCGAAGACAAGGCTCTGTTCGTGATTGAAACTGTCGGGAATGTATTTGCCGTTCAGCTTGATGGAAAGGCCGTTGCGGGCGGCGATGGCGGCGCGGCTTTCTGCGCTGAATATTGCGTCATTGTGCCCTACCAGAAAAACTCCCGGCAGGATTTCCGCGATATCGCTTGAAGAACTAATCGTGGAATCGCAGGTTGCACTGCTTGCGGATTTGGGAGAGGAACTGTTCGCGGATTCGCGAGAGAAACTGCCCACATACTTGATGCGTTCGCTGTAGCGCTTGAGCCATCCGCGGTGTATGCCGATATATTTCTGATAGGAAAACAGCTTGAGGAACTTGTGCCTGCTGTAGCAATTTTCGCTGGCGCCTTCACGCAGGTAAAAACAGGCGTGGTCATTTGCCTTGAAAAATTCTTCCATGCCACCTGCGTGATCGTAATGGGCGTGGCTTAGGATACCTGCGTCAATAGAGTTTAGGTCTACGCCCAGTGCGGCTGCGTTTTTTGCAAAGTTTGCTGACGCTCCAGTGTCCAAAAGAATCCGATGACCGTTGAATTCAATGAAGGCGGAGAGACCCCATTCCGGCGTCATTGCTTCGCAGGAACAGGCTTCATTTGGGGCGCCTGAGTCTCCCGAAAATTTTCGGTTGTCTATAAGAACTTGAATTTTCATCCTGCACAATGATAAAAAAGTCCTTTGAAAAAATGCGGGACTCGTGGATAATTTGTCAAGGAGAAGTCCCATATATATGGGCTTTTTAGTGACGCAAAAGGGTATCTTGGGTGTGTATGGGTACCAATATGAAAAAATTGATTTTGTCCTTGGCTGCTGCGGCCACTTTGGCGAGTGCTGCACCCGATCCGAATTTCCACATCTACATTGCCTTTGGCCAGTCCAATATGGCGGGTGCCGCAGGCGCTGCAGAACCAGAAACAAAGCCTTATCCACGATTTAAACTTTTGCCTTCTATGGATTGCCCTGCAAAGGGTCGCACCATGGGCGTGTGGACCGATGCCACTTCCCAGTTGGCAAACTGCGATAATCCTCCCAGCATTTCTGTTGCCGATTATTTTGGCCGCACTTTGGTGGATTCCTTGCCCGATGTAACCGTTGGCATAATTTCTGTTGCAGTGGGTGGCACGGCTCTTAAGTTGTTCGACAAGGATAATTGGAAGGCTTATCTCGATGATCCTGCCCGCCAAAAGGAAGACTGGATTATTAACTGGGCCAAGGCTTACGATAGCAATCTGTACAAGCGAATTATTGATCTTGCAAAGATTGCCCAGAAGGATGGTGTCATCAAGGGTATCATTGTTCATCAGGGGGAATCGGACTGGAACAACAACCATTGGGTCGAAGACCTCAAGAAAATTCGCGACGACATGCTGACTGATCTTGGTCTCAGTTCCGATACGGTGCCTCTGCTGGCTGGCGAAATGCGTGAAGATGGCTGCTGCAGGGGCTTTAGCACAAGCCAGGTGCAGCGCATTACCAAGGTGATGGACAACGCCTGGCCTGTTTCTTCATCTGGTCTTGGTAGCGCTGGCGATAGCTATCATTTTAACCGCGCCGGTTACATTGAATTTGGCAAGCGTTACGCTAAGGTGATGCTGGAGCATATGAACCGAGTTCCTGTTGATCCTGTGCCTCAGCAGCCGTTTAAAGGTTTGGCGGCGACTATTCCCGGAAAGATTGAAGCTGAAGATTTTGACATTCCAGGCGTAGGTTCCGGTAACGATTCCTACAAGGATAACGATTCTGAAAATCACGGCGACAGCGATTACCGCAAGGATACTGGCGTTGACCTTTACAAGAAAGGCGACAAGGTTGTAGTGGGCTACAACCAGGAAGGGGAATGGCTGGAATACACGGTGAAGGTTGCAGAAACCGGCAAGTACGACGTATTTGCTTCCGTAGCTTCCGCCAACAATACTTCCAGTTTCAAGCTTTCCATGGATGGCGAGGACATTACGGAATCCATTGCGGTCCCCAAGAATGAGGGCGAAGACAACTACGACGATTTTAACAATGTTAATGCGGCCAGTGGCGTGAACCTCACCGAAGGTGAACATATCCTGCGATTCACGGTAACGGGTAGCTGGATGGATATCGATTACATTACGTTCACTGTACCCGATGACCCCATCGACCCCATCACTCCACCCGATTCTAGTGCTGGAATTATCCGTAGCTATGCAATGAATGCTGGATCCAAGAATTATCAAGTCTTTGATTTGATGGGCAAGGTTCTGGGAAGCGTCCGTGTGGATGGAAACTCCTTTGAAACGAGCCTGAAGACTGCAGGGTATAACAAGGGCGTTTACCTGCTGCAATCCGCTGATGGAATTAGGCGAACGGTCCGATTGAATAAGTGATTTCTATATTGATGTACGATGGTTCGACTTCGTACATCTTTTTTAATTATTTGCGGTTTGTTCCTGCATATATATGCACAGGATGTTTTGAAGGATTCTCGGGATAACCAGGAGTACAAAACAGTCAAGATCGGAAACGCTGTCTGGATGGCGGAGAACCTGAGTTTTGCTGCGGAAGAAAGTTGGTGCTATACCCGCTTCAATTACGACTGTCGCAAGTACGGTCGTTTTTATTCTTGGGATGTGGCGAAAGATGTTTGCCCCGCTGGTTGGCACTTGCCTACTGCCACAGAATTTGACCAGCTCTTCGCTGAGGTGGGTGGCCGCGATTCTGCCGCAGTCAAGTTGAAATCCGCTGAAGGGTGGAGCCATTACGGCAACGGCTCCGATGAATATGGATTTAACGGAACGCCGTCTGGTTTCCGTGATTACCGCGGACGCTTCGATCGCCAGACGTTGTATGCATATTTGTGGAGCTCCACTGAAGACACTTCGGAAGGTTCCGCCGCGCCCAGCAAAAAAGCAATCGGCATTCACATGATGGCTGGTCGCAAGGACGTTTCCGTCTACCCTTATGCAAAGAACTTCGGACTATCCGTTCGCTGTGTGAAGGATGAATAATGAAAATGAATGCCAAGGATTGGTTCTGGACTCGGGCTCCGAAAAAATTTATCATTACCGACGATTTCGTCGAAATCGTTACGGAACCGCACACGGATTTATGGCAGAGAACGTATTATCATTTCCGTAATGACAACGCTCCGGTTCTTCAAATAAAGACAGCGGAAAAGTTCTTTTCCTTTGTGGTTAAAACTTCGTTTGAAAGCAAGCGTCGCTTTGACCAGTGCGGCGTGGCCATGTATCTGGATAGCGAAAACTGGCTGAAGGCTTCCATCGAATACGAGAATGAAAAATTCCAGCACCTTGGAAGTGTGGCCACCAACATGGGCTATTCCGACTGGGCTACAACTGCGATCCGTGCCGATATTAAATCCATGTGGTATCGCTTCAGCCGCCGTGAAAATGACTTCTGCATTGAATGCTCCGAAGATGGCTCCAGCTTCACGCAAATGAGAATTTGCCACATGTGGAAGGCGACCGAAGAAATTCAGTTTGGCATTTACGCTTGCAGTCCCGAAGATTCCTCCTTCAGGGCTGTATTTACCGACATGGAATTGACGGAATGCAAATGGCTTGCCCATAACGGACAAGCTCCAGACGAAAAAATCTAGAACGCTCCTTAAACCGTTTTTCCGCCCCACTCTTGCGAGTGGGATTTTTTTTGTATATTTGATTCAATCAGAAATACTGATTTTTTTTATATCCCTCGACAAGGGCCCAAGAGATCAATCTCAAAGGGAAATGCGTTCTTCAGGAAAAAAGTGAAAATACTCAGAATGGAGTTAAATGCGTCCGCAATCGCATTGCAGGCACTTGCGTTTATTTTTGAATGTAATTATATTGTAGTTATACATCGAGGTCTATTATGGAAATAGATTTCGAGTGGGATGAAAAGAAGAATGAGATAAATCAGAAAAAACATGGCGTATCTTTTGAAGAGGCCAAGAGTTGCTTTGAAGATGAACATGCTAGAGTTTTCTTTGATGTAGAACATTCAAAAGATGAAGATCGTTCTATTCTTATAGGATTGTCTTCTGAACTAAGAACCTTGATTGTTGTCTATACGGAACGTGTTAATGGTGATGATGATTTGATTGTCAATCGCATCATTAGTGCCCGGAAAGCGACGAAGAAAGAGTTTCAGTATTATTGGAATGCGCGTAAAGGAGATGAACCATGAAGAAAGAGTATGATTTTGAAAAAATGAAGGCTGTAAGAAATCCTTATGCGGCTGCATTAAAAAAACAAATTACCATTCGGTTGAATTCTTCAACCATTGAGTATTTCAAGAAAATGTCAAAGGATCAAGGCATTCCTTATCAGACTTTGATTGATTCTTATTTGACAGATTGTGCTGTCAAAAAGAGAAAGATTTCAATTGAATGGAAATAGGCCTTAAACCGTTCTTCCGCCCCACTCTTGCGAGTGTTTTTTTTCGTGTTCGAGGGTTTTGTCGAAGTCGGCGAGAGGTTCGCAGTCTTTTTCAATGGCAAGTTGCGTTGCGTGAAGGCGGTTGAGGCAATCCATCTTTTCACGGTCGCCGATTTTGGCGTGCTCGATGGCGCCTTTTAAAATGCGGATGGATTCGTCGTAAACGCGGGTGGGAACAGGGAAGGGATGGCCATCCTTTCCGCCGTGGGCGAAGGAATAGCGGGCGGGGTCCCTAAAGCGGGAAGGCGTTCCGTTAATCACTTCGCTTACAAGTGTCAATGACTGCAAAGTGCGGGGGCCAAGTCCTGGCGTAAGCAAGAGGCTTTCGAAATCCTTGGGGTCGGATTCATAGGCGGTGGCAAGAACGCCACCGAGGCGCTTTAAGTCGACGTCTTCTGCGCGGACTTCGTGACGGCTGGGCATAATGCAGTCGCGGGATGAATTTGCGACGATAGGGGCCCGGCAGGCAGCTCCCATTAAGTCGCGTCCCGAACGAACGGGAGTGCCGTCGGGCCCGATGATTACTCCTTTGGGATCCAGAAGTGAATCGCCTGCGAAACTCTGCGCTTCTGGCGTCGCAAAAAGGTCCAATTGACCGGATTTAATAATTGAGGATTTAGGAGCCACAATCTGCTGGATTTCCCGCATCATCCTGTCGGGATTTTCGTGAGTCAACTCCAGAATGGAACTGCGTGTCACGCCCGCATCCTGATGAGTCAAGTTCAGAATTTGCCCGCGGTTTTCGCCCACCACGCCGGCGTGGGGCTCTTCCACAAAGGACCGCAAGCTGGAGGAACACCAGTGGTAACGTCGTGCAGCCCGAGCGTCCGTATTCATGCCCTGCTGAACCACCGCCCAGTCGCCCTCATCCGTCACGATAAAATTATGCTGGTAAAGTTGGAAGCCGTCTTGAACCGCAGTGTTGTCCACCTTGGCGCAAAGGCAGCTGGTGCGCTTCAGGTAATACCCGTCCACGCCGGTCTTGTCCGCAATCTGCAGCAATTCGTTTGGCGTCTCCCGGGAGAATTTTCCGCGGCCGCCGCACACATAAATTCCAAGGTCCCTTGCAATCGGGTTCAGCCCACGCTTCAGGGCGTACATCACGCTGGTGGTAATTCCCGAGGAATGCCAGTCCATGCCCATGACCGCCCCGAAGGACTGAAACCACAGCGGGTCGCTTAAACGCACCAGGAATTCCCTCTTGCCGTAATTCTCCACGATGGATTCGGCAATGAGCCTGCCCAGATCACGCATACGGTCGGCGAGCCAACGGGGAACAGTCCCCGTATGCAAAGGCAAGTCAGCAACTCCGGTACGTTTAGGCATAAAACAAATATAAACTTTTGTGAGTATTTCCAATAAGAATGTATTTTCAATAGAGTCTGCATTTCTTTTGGAGGCCCGTTATGAACTTTGCTCGTGGAATTTTCGCAATCGCCTTGGCTTGCACTTCGGTGTCTTTTGCCGATGTGGTGTTTTCTGCGGATTTTGAAAATCGTGCTGCCGGCCAGTACACCAATAAGATGGCTCAGGAGGACTTCCCTAAAAAGGCGGGCGTTTCCAGCTGGTATGCCATGGAGCAGCAATAAAATTCTTCACGATGGATTCAGCAATGAGCTTGCGGGGAAACGTCGCCGTATGCAAAGGTAGGTTTGCTACACCTGTATGTTTAGGCGTGATTTAAGGTTCTCCACCATAAATCACTTGGTTCCCTTTGGCATCCTCAAAGATAATGTTGCCGTTTTTGTTGCTCACCTTGTATTTAGGTTTGTGACTCTGAATTTTACCATCGGCAATGCTGTAAAGATTTCCTTTATAATTCAGATAGTTTCCCATGATCGTTGCTGTTGATTCTGTATTGCAATTCCCGATTTCAAGAGTGTCCCTAACAGATCCACCTTTCATAAGGATAAAGCCACAATCACGGTCATTTTCATCAAGCCAAATGAAATCCGCGCTGTATGCATCGTTTTTAGCAAGTTCATCTGAAGAAGACCACGCTCTCCCTCTTTTCAGGGAATCCATTCGAACTTCGTAAAAGTGTGTAGAAACATCCCTGCTAAAATCATCGTCATCATAACCCATAAAATGATGACAATCGATATATCCACTTTCTACAAAGGTTACCTCAACAACGGCCGTTGAATCATCCTTGACTCCAATGAGGGTCCATCTGTAATATTCATCTGTTACTACATGGGTATCCATATAGCAACCGCTGACAAATACAGAAGCAAACATAACCACAAAAAGCAATGCCAATGAATTTGCCTTTACCATCAAGATGTTTCTACAGGTCATAAATTCAATCCTCAACGCACATTATTTGTATCAAGGGTGACAAGTCTTTGGGGCATTCGATGATTCTAGATTCAACTATATTCCCGGCGGAGGTAATGGTGGAATGCTTGAACCAGGCTTGCTCATAGCAATACTGAGTTTCATCATCGAGTTCATCACTTGTCCAGAAGATATCGTAATAAACAGAATTGCCGACATCTACGGGATGATCTACAGGATTATACTGTTCCTGCGTATAAAAATTCGGAGTCATCCATTCATCAGCACTTGGAATGTGGAATCCGGGAGGGCACATTTTACTTGCCTTTTCCCAGGTGACGTAAGTTTGCCTGTACGCTGCATTTAAGTGGACATCCCTTATTGCAATTTTTTCCTTGGGTTCACCGCATTTGGGATCGATCCAGGGGTAGCATCGGAAATTTTCGGCAACATCATCGATCCATTTTTCGTAGAAGGTTTCAAAACTTTCGCTTTTTTCCCTTACGTCATCCAGTCTGGTGATGTATGCTTCTGTTTCGTTTGTAACAAAATATCTTCCATTGAGATAAGCCACCTTGTAAGGAATATTGTCCATTTGCAAACTTATTAATCGGTAAATATTTCCCTGGCTGAATTCATACCTTATTTCGTTATTTTCTACAATCAAGTGTGTGCTATAACCGGACCTTCTCAATTTCCCTGTTTCCATTACGGATGCGTCCAAAAGTGAATCTGGCTTAACCGTTACAAAATCGAAAAAGCTATAGGCATCCTTTAGCTGGTTGCAAGAGAGGAACACCGATTCCTTGGGCAGCCAAACGGGAGACGCGCCCAAATTTGCGCTATCGCAGTAATGTTCATCCAGACCATGTTTTTTAGCCAGTTCGTGAATAATCATTTGTTCGTCGGTGTAGTTTTCTAGCTTCCATTTATCATCATAGCAGCGGTAGTACTGGGAATCGTTGATTTTTATATGCCGCCCTTTTTGTGTGTTGTCACAAAACTCGTCGCCTAACAGACGGCCATCTAGATCTTCTGGGGTGGCATAATTCCAGTTTTTGTCGTGACAAGCGTAATAGACGTTGTCAATATTTATGACTCGATTTTCCTTGCATTCTTCGTGATAGAATACAGGGGCGATGCTCTTTGTCCATTCATCCTTATAGCATAGGTAGTAGCCAACCGAGTCGTTCTTGAAGATTTGACCATAAGACACATAAGGGGGAATGTCAACATACTTACTGCGGTCGCAGATTCCCAGGAAATAGGAAATTCGATCGATGGAAATCCAGCCGGAATCGGAGCAAATATAATAGCCAAAATTCAGGCGTTCCTTTTCGCCCTTGCGTTCCGCCGTACACTTGCCAAATGCGGAATCCCTATAACTTAAGGGTTCAACAAAAGCGCTGTCTTTATCAATGCTCCCTGTGCTATCGCTAGCAAAAGAATCCTTTTCCGGTTGAGGAATTTCAATTTCTTTTAACTTCCAGAAATAGCGATCTTCCTCTGGAATTTTTGACAAGGTGTCTTTGACGCACTCAAAATTCTCTTTATAAAAATAACTGTCCTTCACCTGGTTTTGTATAAGCTTGCCAACTGTATTTGAATCACATTCCGAAAATCCATACGTAACCTTCCATAGGTTTCTATAGAACCTAAAGTTTTCGTCATAGCCAAGAACAGAACCGCTTGCTGAAATTTTCACCAGTGAATCCGCTACAAAAACAGGCTCTACAAAATCATCCCATTTGGTGGATGCGCCTAGGCTTTTAGCAAACTTATTTACAAGGCTAAAAAGTTCTTCGTCAGAAGAAGCTCCCATGCCATACACATAGGGGAGCCAGTAAAGAAGTTTCTCGTCCTGTTTTTCTACAGCCCAGAGAGTCCGCAATTCGCGGGAGGCGTGACGCTTTGCCAAATTCAGGTCATAACCATCTTCCTGCACAAATTTCCTTGCGCGATTAGACATCAGGGCTCCATGTAACGATAGGGTCGGGATAGAATCCGCAGACAAATCCATGTATTCCGTAAGGTTCAAGACTGTTGCTAAATCCTTGCCAATGCATGAATAATCAACCTGCAAAATGGAATGCTCTCCCTTATATTTTTTTGCAGTAAAGTTGTACCTGCCACTGGACGACTTTCTGAAAATTACAGACAAGGTGTCCGAAATGTTCAAGTCGTTATCGACAATGTAAGCTTCTACAGAAATAACTTCTAGAGGAAACTCTAGGGTAATTTTTCCTTGAGGTAAAAAAGATACGCTATCCGATTCTGCGAGAACAGTTTCGCGTACGGATGGAACATTCGGTTCATGGTCGCAGGCGACAAGAAGTATTGTTACTAGTGCAATCAGCAAGTTCAATAAACATCTCATTTTGCATACTCCTTTCCGCAAATGGCTTTGATTATGGGGTATGTTTTCTTTGGGCATTCCACGATGCGTTTCTGTTGTTTCCAGGTGGCGGAGTACGTATTGCTGCGGTTGGCCACAAGTTCCAGGCAATATTGTGTATTGCTGTCCTTTGCGGTGCTGCTCCAGAAAATGCTATAGAACTGTTCCTTTGTCTTGGTGCCGTCCCATACGTAGGAATAAGTTGCCTTGATGGAACTTTCTTCCTCTCGAGTCCATCCGTTATTTCCTAGGGAATAATTTTCTTGCAGTTCCGTTGTATCTGGAATGTGGGTTCCTGAAGGGCAGAACTTTACGGCAGATTCATAATCCATGTAGGATTCTTCATTGGAATTCACTAGCTCGATTTTCTGGGGTTCAAAATAATAGGTCTTTTTTTCGATTGTTACGCTATCATCGACTGTAGCCCTTGCAAGCCAACTTTTGTAAAAGGTTTCAAAGTCATCACCTTTATGCACGAAGTTTTCAAGTGACATTGAAGTACTGGGACTTTCCTTACTCAGGAACATCATGTTCTTGGAAGCGTGGGCAGTGTAAGTTTCTTCATTTTCTTTTATTTTACTCAAAACCAGGTAATCACGCCAGGAAAGGCGGAATGTATATTCTACGCCACCGATTGTATTTCTGTATGTTGTGGAGTCGATAAAGGTTCCTCCGGCTAAATTGTGAGGAGTAAACAAATCTGGCAAATAACTGTTTGTTACTGAAGCTTCTTGAATTTTCCACTCACCATTTTTGCAAAAAACATGGTAATCCTTGTCGTCATCGGCGGTCCAATAGATGGAAGTTCCCGCTAAGCCTTTTTTGCATTCCCCGTCATGGTCGATGCGATGTTCGTATAAGAAAATATCATGTTCCGTAGCCTTGATCCAATGGGCTTCATCTGTCCACCAATGAATATTGCACACAAAATATTCATTGTCGGATTTGTACACCTGATTTCTTATGGCTTCTTCGCAGACGATGCCTGCCTTTACAGGTGCCACCACAAGGCTGTCCTCTACGTATGTCCAGTGGTTATTTTCGCACTTGTAATAGGATTCTCCATATTTCTTGAACAACTTTGCAGATGGGCAACTATCTCGACTCAGTATGGGAGGCAAAAGTTCCTCGTCGCTTAAAAGACGCCAGGATTTATCGCACATGTAATATTTACCGTTATAGACCGCAATGTTGTAACGGTGATTGTCATTGCAGACATCTCCATATATCAGGGGCGGTATCGTATCGCGCCAGGACTTGCCATTGCAATAGAAGTAGGCTGTGTCAATTACGGAATTACGATGAACTGGCAATACAAAGGAAGTTCCCTTCATATTGGCATTGCATTCTTGGTCATAGTATCTGGTGCCATCGTTCTTTTCCCAATAGCCGTTCTTGCAGATGGCAAAAAACGAATCCGTATAGATATATTCGCCATTACGCTCCGAGGTGCACGAACCCACTTCACGCACTACACGGGAATCGAATTCGTAAATCTCATAACCCTGTATGCGAATGCCATAAGAAGACCATTTCCCATCCTGGCAAAGGTACTCGCCTCCATTAGGTAAAAAACGGATTTTAGTATCACCTTCCTTGCAGCCAAAATAAATGTCTGCCGATGCTTCTTCTGAAAGAGTTTCCCACACCGATGAATTCTTCTTGCAGGCAAAGCCTCCCATGGAACCGATAACTACGGAATCAAGGTCAAAATAACAAGGTCCTAGAAGTTCGTCCTGCTCATTTTGCAGACGCCACATGAGGCGACCTGATTTTTGGGGCATGGAATCGCAGATGACCAAATGTCCATTGAATTCACTGGAATCCTTGAGAATTTGGGAGGTATCCCCCTGAAAAAGGGGCGAGCGCAATTTATAAACGCTTTCAATAAACTCTTCGGCAAAGTTATAAATTTCATCACTATAGGAAGTGGCGTTAGTATTTATAAACCTTAAGAAATTATCTGCTACGTTTATTGTAGAAAGAACTTGGTCCCATTTTGTCTTTGTGCCCAGTCCCTTGGAAAGTTTTTCAAAACATTCGGCAAAGTTCGGCGCATTCACCATTCCACCACAATAAAGGACTGGCAGCTGTTCTTGCAAATTCCAGGTTTCGGGTGGCGTTTCCAGAAATGTCTCGGCTTTCAGGAATGCACTATCCTTCTCCCATATCAAATCCATGTCTGCTTCCTGATGCAAGGACTTTACCCAGGGCGAGAGCATGGCCGAATGAAGATTCAGTTGGAGATTGTCTTCGTAAAGAATGTCAAAATACTGGGTAAACTTCAAGGTATCACTAAAGGAGGAATCTCCATAGGCGCAACTAAAATCCACCTGGATTTCGGAGTTGGAATAATTTCGTGCTCTAACGCTGAAACGGGACTCCTCCAACTTGGCTTCAACGGAATCCCCTGGCATCATCTTCTTATCGAGAGTGAGGATCTTTACATTTAGAAGTCTGAAATTTTGAGGCAGATCCACAGAGCCCGAAAGAGCTCGATTATCTAAGGAGTAAGTCTTATTTTTATCAGATTCCGAAAAATCGTTTTCGTCGGATTTTGAATGGATATTGTAACGGGTTTCAGGGCCACCGCAACTTACAATAAAAAGCCCCAAAAAAAGAGCTCCGATATAACAAATAATCCTATTCAAGAATCTAACCTCAAATATAAAGTTAGATTTTTTTTGAGTAAGAAATTAGGCCCCAGTTATAAATTCCTAAATTTGTCCCATGCCTAAAGCCGTAATTTTTGATCTTGATGGAACCCTCTGGGATACTGTCGCTCCCTTGACGCTGATATGGAATCAGGTGTTCCAGAAGAACAATACGGGCAAGGTGATTTCTGAAGATGACCTGCGAAATGTGATGGGAAAGAACCTTCAGGAAATCAGCGCAATTTATTTCCCGGACATGGAAAGGTCTCGCCGCGAAGACGTTATGAATCAGTGTGCCGTGGCCCATTGCGCCTACCTGAAGGAGCATGGAGCGCCGCTGTTTTTGGACCGCGCGACGCTCTCACAGCTTTACGCAAAATACGATTTGTTCATCGTCAGCAATTGCCCCTGCGGATACATCGAGGCATTCTTGGAGTCTTGCAATTTGCGAAAGTACTTCAAGGATTTTGAAATGTCTGGACGCACTGGCAAAAGCAAGGGCGAAAATATCAAGGCCATCTGTGAACGAAATGGTTTGTGCGTCGGTGCCGCCGATTGTAACGGAGCCGCTGCCGATCATTGCAATGCTACTGTCGCCGGTGCGAACCTCGTGCCAAATGCAGTTTATGTTGGCGACACCCTGGGCGACGAAACTGCTGCCAATTTTGCGGGCGTTCCCTTCATCCATGCGGCTTACGGTTTCGGCACCGCCAACACCCCTGCCGCCGTTCTCCATAACTTTAGCGAACTGCCAGAAGTTCTGGAAGAATGCTTTAAAACTTAATTCAAGAAATTACAATTTTTTAACAAAGTAACCCTTGCCGATTTTCATATAAAAGCTATTGTTTATCCTGAGCGTTACAAAAAGTCTCCTGAACACCTGATAAAAATTCAGGTGTTTTTTGTTTTCAAAAAAAAGGAGATACTATGCCCAGAAAAAATCCAAATAATCTACCACAGACTTACACTACTTGGATTTCTGAACTCAAGAAGCGTTATGCCCAGTCGCAAATCAAGGCTTCCATTGCTGTTAACGGCGAGTTGATCGGCTTTTATTACAGCTTGGGTCGCGATATTCAGCAGAAACAATTCCAGAATACCTATGGCAGCGGGTTCTATAAAAAACTCAGCGATGATTTACGCCGTGAAATCCCGAATGCCAAGGGTTTTTCGCCAACGACTCTGAAATACGCCGTGTATTTCTATGACTTGTACAAGGATTTTGTAGAAGGACAAAATCGTCCGCAAGTTGCGGACGATTTGAACAACCGAAATCGTCCACAACTTGTGGACGATTTGAAGAAAATCCCTTGGGGACATCATCGCTTTATTATTGATTCTTGTAAAAATTCACCTAAAAAGGCTCTTTTCTTCGTAAAAAAGACCATTGAAAACAGTTGGTCCCGTTCTGTATTGCTCACGTTTCTTGATACAGACTTGTATGAGCGTGAAGGTAGAGCCGTTACTAATTTCCGCACGACTTTACCCAAGGAGCAGGGGGACTTGGCTCGTGAATTGACTCGGGACCCGTATTGCTTTGACTTTGTGGAAGTTCGTTGCGATTTTGAGGAACGGGAATTGAAAGACGCTCTGCTCAAGAATATTGAGATGTTCCTGATGGAACTTGGCCGCGGTTTTGCCTACATGGGGCGAGAATATCGTTTGCAGGTCGGTGAAACGGAACAATTTCTGGATATGCTTTTTTACAACACCAAGTTGCATTGTTATGTGGTAGTTGAAGTGAAAACAGGGAAGTTTGAACCTGCGTATATTGGACAACTTAGCACTTACGTGGTGGCCGTAAATCACTTGTTGAAAAGTCCAGAAGACAAGCCTACGCTTGGTATTTTGGTGTGTAAGGACAAGGACGAAGTTCTTGCGCAATATTCCTTGGAGGGCTCAGTCAATCCCATTGCCATTTCGGAATTTGAATTGTCGAAAATTTACCCGAAGGATTTCAAGAGTTGCCTGCCCTCTATCAAGGAACTGGAAGATCAGTTAAATGGATGAATTTTATTCCTCGTACTTGCTCCAGTCAAAATCAACCTTATTTTTTGCGTTGTATTTGACGATGATTTCTAGGGCGGTATAGGGCTTCAGAGAAAATGTATCAAAGGCTTCTGTTGCGTTTTCGGTAGATGCGCCTAGGCGAAGCCTCAGCCCAAATACATGACCTGGTTCAAAATAGCTTAGAGTTCCGCCAAAATCTAGACCTACAGACGTTTGATCAACGGGCCAATCTTTTTCGTTGGAATCAATATTTATGATTCTGCTGATATTTACGGTGGGACCGATGTATGCGTCGGCTTCCCAATACTTTGTATTGAGATAGCGGTAGTGAAGATCTAGACCGATGACGAAGCTGTCGTAGATATAGTCGTTTGTATTTTCGGAAATTTGCTCAGGACGTTTTTTTAACTCCTTATCGGGGAAAATTTGCATAAGGAACTCGGCACCAAATTGCTTATACCCACCGCCTATGAACATAGATACGCCTATTCCGGGGTCGATATATGAAGATAGACCTCCAAGGGGGAAATCAAGTGCAGGCCCTATGCCAAAGGAAAAATAACCGCCATATTCTTCTCGATTCCAGTAACGCTTCACCAGGTAATGTCTTAAATCTTGATTGGGAATTTTGTCCAAATTCTCTTCTATAAGAGCTGCCATTTTTTCTTTTTGATTTTCTGATGAACGCTTTTTGAAAGCGTATTCATTCAACGCGATTATACGGCTAAAGTCATCTTCAATTTTTAGAATGTCATTGTAGGCACCATCGCTATCTAACCAGGAATAAATTTCTGGTATTGAGATTGCTCTACTCGCTACTCCTTGGAGGCTTCTATGAGATTCCCTGTACTTTAAGGTATCGTAGGGAGTCAATCGGATTCCGTTTCCAGAAAGAAGATTCAACCACTTGTAATCTTCATCGGTAAGGGCTGAGCCAAAGATGGGGTAGGTGGAATCTGCTGCATTGATGATTTTATCCATAGCTTTGGGAATTTCGCTGAAGCTTTTTTCCCGGATAAGGTGTCCGATTTCTTGATGCAATTTTGGAATGGGATTTCTCGGGATGCGGAAGGAATATTTGTATGGAAGAACCTTGAGTTGGTTGGGGTCTAATTCCTCGGGCTGATTAGTTGAAACCTGCTGAGAAAATCCGTCTCCAAAAAATACTCTCTTTGAATTTCGCGGTATATGAATCAGGCTTTTAAGTAAATCGACGGAATTTTCTATCCCGTTTTTTGCAGGGACGTAGTAGGGGGTGGTGATGACGGGCAGGTAAAGGTAAACCGTTGTATCGGCTTCCTTCCATGAACGAGAATTGGTGTCGTAGGAATAGGTGGCTTTTATACCAACTTTGATTAGTTGAGTTAATACCTCGCGTGAGTCACGGATAAATCTTAAATCAGAAAATGAATGCAGTTGGTCTAAGGTAGCCCTCCGTTCTAGAACACTTTGAGTGGAATCTAGCCAGTTGTCCCATGCGGTGAATTGCTCCGCTATTTCGTTGTCCACATTGCTTACGACAATCGACCGGTTTGATCGCCAATCTGGGTCGTCAAAAATGCATAGGACTGGGTTGTCGTCCCAACGGGAAGAATAGGCGTTCCACTTGCTGGAGTGTGCTACCACTTCTATGTGATTGACAAACCCGATGACCGGGGTGAATTTGTTTTTGGGATGATCCAGTTTTTCTTGAACGGTGGGCAAGCTTTTGAATATGCTGGGAACCAGGGAATCAATGACGTCTTCTTGATTTGGTTCAGGTTTGCAATCTCCAAAACAGCAAAAATCGATGATTGATAGGTCGTTGTTTTCAAGTAGGTTTCGTGCAAACCCGCTCATGCACATCAACAGCAATGCAAGATAAATTTTCATGGTGCCTCCCAACTTGAACATAATCTAAAAATGTTCCCCCAGCATTTTTTCCATCCAGATCATGTTGTACCATTGCCCGAATTTGTAGGCGCAGTCGTTGAAGGCGCCCACTAGCGAGTAGCCCATGTGTTCGTGAAATTTCTGGCTGCTGTTGTCCAGGTGGGTGCTGCCAGGTTTTGGCGAAGCGATGCAGGCGTAGGCGTTTAGAATGCCTTGCTTTTTCAGCGCGATTTCCAATTCGCTATATAGGGCGCGGCCATAGCCTTTCCCATGTTCGCCCATCTTGATGTAGATGGAAGTTTCTACGCTGCGGCTGTAAGCGGCTCGGCCCTTGAAAACGCCGGCGTAACAATACCCGAGAATTTCAGCGGCACCTGCGCAGTTCTCGCTCGTGGTTCCGTCCGCGACGCACTCCGAACTCGCGACAGCCCCGATGTTCCCTGCGTTGTCCCCAATTCGTTCCAGAACCAGGTAGGGGTATTTTTCCAGCGTCCCGCAGATTCGCCCTGCAAATTCCTCCACAGAGGGGGCGTCATACTCGAAGGTAATGGCGGTGCCTTCTACGTAAGGCTTGTAGATGGCCAAGATAGTGGCGGCGTCTTCAACTGTTGCGGAACGTATTCTAATCATAGCTATTGGATCCTTCGGTCACTTCGTTCCCTCAGGATGACGGCGTGGAATGTTTTGCTCCTTCAGGATGACGCATTTTTTATTTAATGCTTTTTCCGTCCTTGAAGGCGTTGCCGATTTTTTCGCCCAGGGCGTAGTAACCGTGGCCTTCGGGATCGTAGCACAGGGGGCAAAGCTTCTTGATGTCCACCTTGCCTTTTGCATTCAATATGGATTCGTCGGCAGAGACGCCTACCACCTGGGTGTAGAGCAGTTCCGTTTCTTCGTCGTAGCTCAAGACCTTGCATTCCAAGGTCAGGGGGAGTTCCTTGATGATGGGGGCCTTGACCTTCTTGCTCTTGACGGCGGAAAGTCCGGACTTTGCAAATTTGTCCGCCACCTTGTGACCCGAGGTGATTCCCAGATAGTCCAGCTGCTTGATGTTTGCGGCGGTGGCCATGCTCACGGTCAGGCACTTGTTTGCCTTGATGTTGTCCATGGTCTTGTGGGTCTTGTCGATGCAGATGGTCACCTTGTCGAAATCGTTGACGCATCCCCAGGCGGCCACCATGGCATTAGGGGTCTTGTCTTCGTTGTAGGTCCCGATGATCAAAACGGGCTGGGGGTAAAGTAGAGCTTTCTTTCCGAGATCCTTGCGCATAAAAATTTCCTTTTTCTTTTGAATCGTAAAATAAGAAATGTTTTTTTAAAAGGCCGTTTTTTTATAAAAATTGCAGTTTTTATTGAAAAAATAGGCTTATAAGGTTGTTGTCGGCGGACAACGGGAAGATTGGCTCTGCTATCCCTTTTTAGGCAAGGTCAATCTATTTTTATGATGGGAAGTTGTGGTAATAGCGCTTTTTATGGTATAAAGCCGCTTTGGCTTTCCAAGGGATGTGTATGAAAAAGTTTATGGTGTGTGCCGGCCTTACGCTGGCAATGGGTTTTGGCCTAGCAAATGCGACCCGTCAGATGGAGGCCCTGGATCGTGGCCTGGTGGCGGTAAAGACTAGCGGTGGTGTTTTCCTGAGCTGGCGTGTGCTGGGTACCGATGGCAATACCACAGGATTCAATCTTTATCGCGACGGTGCAAAGATTGCAAGTTTCGATGGGAAGGCTGCCTCCAATTATACGGATGCCCAGGGAACTGCCGCAAGTAAATACGAAGTCCGTCCGGTAGTAAACGGTACGGAAAAGGCTGCTGACAAGTCCGTCTCCGTCTGGGGCGAGCAGAAGCTGACCATCAATCTGGATCGCCCTGCTGGCGGTTCCGATTACACTTACAGCCCCAACGATATTGCCGTAGGCGATGTGGATGGTGACGGCGAATACGAACTGATTTTGAAGTGGGATCCCAGCAATTCCAAGGACAATTCCCAGAAGGGTAAGACCGGAAATGTGTATGTGGATTGCTACAAGTTTAACGGCAAGAAACTGTGGCGAATCGACCTTGGCGTAAACATTCGTGCGGGCGCTCATTATACCCAGATTCTGGTAGGCGACTACGATAGCGATGGCAAGGCTGAAGTGGCCATGAAGACGGCCCCCGGCACCAAGGATGGTTCCGGCAAGTATATTAGCAAGGGTGCTGCCGCCGGCGAAACCAACCACACCAAGGATTACCGCAATTCCAACGGCTACGTTTTGAGCGGTAACGAATATCTGACTCTTTTCAATGGCGAGACTGGCGTTGAAATGGCCACTGTCAATTTCAATCCTGCCCGCGGAACTGTCTCTAGCTGGGGTGACTCCTACGGTAACCGCGTAGACCGTTTCCTCGCTACCAACGCTTATTTGGACGGCCAGAAACCCAGCATGGTTTTCCAGCGCGGTTATTATACCCGCATGGCTGTAACCGCTTACGACTGGGATGGAAAAACTTTAAGCCAGCGCTGGTATTATAACGCTGCCACCAAGGGCAGTGAATGCTATGGCATGGGTAACCATAATATTTCCGCAGGTGACGTGGATGGGGATGGCTTTGATGAAATCATCGAAGGTGCTTGCGCCATAGATCATAACGGAAAGTTCATGTACCGCACCGGCAAGGGTCACGGCGACGCCATGCACTTGGGCGACCTGGATCCGGATCACGATGGCCTGGAGGTTTGGGAAGTTCACGAAGAAAAACCCTACGGCTACGATCTTCACGATGCCCGTACCGGTGCAATCCTGTGGAGTGCCAATAGCGACGCCGATAACGGTCGTGGCGTGGCTGCCGATGTCGATAGCACAAGTCGCGGTTACGAAATGTGGTCTGCCGCTAATTGGAATACCTATTCTGCAAAGGGCAAGCAGCTGGCTACTAGCCGCCCCGCCTACAATTTCCGTATTTACTGGGATGGCGACCTGCTGGACGAACTTCTGGACAACACCACCATCAGCAAATGGAATAGCGCTACCTCCAAGAGCAGCACATTGCTTTCTATGCAGGGCAACAGCTGCAACTCTACCAAGGCAACTCCTAACTTCAGTGGCGACATTCTTGGCGACTGGCGCGAAGAAGTGATCCTTCACGATGGCGCATCCAAGCTGTATGTTTACACCACGACCATTCCTACCACGCACCGCCTTTACACTCTGGCTCATGACCCTATTTATCGCTTGGGCATGAGCTGGCAGAATACCGCCTACAACCAGCCGCCTCATCTTGGTTTCTGGCTGGGTGCAGGTACCGCCAAGGCTCCCACTCCCGACATTATGCTGGTGGGTGGCGAAGTGGGCCCCAAGATTCCTGCCATCCAGAAGCAGGGGGCAGGTTCTAGCTTCCAGACGATCATGCTTGGCGATGCCATTACGGAATACGCCTTCGGCTACAGTAACTGCGATGGCCTTACCATTACGGGTTTGCCCGATGGCGTGACAGCAAAACTGGATGCCACCAACTCCCGCTACGTCATTAGTGGAACTCCCACCAAGGCTGGCGTTTACGAAATTTCCATTACCACAAAGGGCGGCTCCACCGAAGTGGATCCCGCTACCCGCGGGGCAAGCATTACCATCCTTGCAGAAGCTGCAATTGTGCCTTCCGCAGTGAAAGTTCTTTCCACTATTGAGGCGGGAATTCCTACCGATGGTGTTGGCGTCTGCGAAACTACAAATGGTGGGTTTGTGGATACCTGCTACTTCAACTTTGACAATGTGGTCACCAGCTACGGTATCTGGAATCTTTATTCCGGCGCCGCACAGGAAAGCGCAACCTTGGTTTTGCGCTATGCTCACGGCAAGACGGATACCCGCAAGATGGAACTGTTCGTCAATGACGTCAGCTATGGTGTGGCCACCTTCCCGCCCACTCCTGATTGGACCACCTGGGATTCCGTCGCTATCAAGATTCCCCTCAACAAGGGCGTGAACGTTCTGAAGTTGCAGTCTGTCTCTGAACAGGGCGGCCCCAACATCGACCAGCTGGAATTTGATGTGGCAGGAATTGTGCTTGGCGCAGACTCCTCCATTGTGGATTCCGACGAAGAGGAAGGTACTGGTGCAGGGGAAGGCTCTGGTGATGACCCTGCCGTAAAACCGGGTGACGAATCTGGCTCCACTGATAAGTCGGACGATGATTCCGAAGAATCTCCAAAGGAACTTGACGACGAGTTGAGCAGTAGTTCTGCTAGCATCGAAAATTCTAGTGATTCAAACGATGAATCTAGTAGCAGTGAAAGTGCCGAATCCATTGTCCGCTCTGCAGAAGATGATTTTGCATCGAATATTCGCATTGCAAATGGTTTGTACTTCAATTTTGAGGATGGCACGCTTCTTGCTCGTGAAGCTGGTTATGCTCAGGTTCAGATATTTAATCTGTTAGGATCCCGTGTTGCTGGCTTTGCCAGAAATGTGCCTGCGGGTGCTAGTGATCTTGGCAACTATATAAAATCCCTTTCGGAAGGCGTTTATATGGTTCGTGCAAAATTTAATGGACGGATAGTACTTTCCCGTATTAATGTTCAACTGAAACGATAAAAGCAATTACGTAAACCAAAATCCCCGGAGACTATTGTTCTCTGGGGATTTTTGCGTTTATATTTTTCTAATATCAAAATCTCCAAGAGGTTTCATGTACTTCATTCCTTCTATGCATCAAATTGTTTCCTGGTTCGACTGGGGGAACGATGCTGGCGCCATTGCGGCGGTTAGTTGTGTTTTAGCGGTAATGGTAATTCTAGTTCCTGTGATTGCTGGTTTAGTTCTGTATATTGTTGAACGTATGCAGCTAAAGTTACTGAGTTTTATAAATGAAAACTTTGCGTACTTTTTTGTGAACTTCATTACGTTTCCGGGAACTTTTATCCACGAGTCTTCCCATTTGATTTTTGCTGTAATAACTGGCGCGGAAGTTACTGAAGTTTGCATGTTTGAAAATAAGGCCGGGCGTCTCGGACATATCAGTTATCGTCCTCGCGGACCTTTTCCCCTTCAAATGGTTCAAAATGCGTTGATTGCCGTTGCACCTACTATTGTGGGTTTTGTTGGCGGCTATTTTCTGCTGCAATTTATACTTAACGAACCTCATCAGTGGTGGGAGTATGTAGGGCTTTGGTACCTATTTATTTCTATGGTCGATCATTCCACTATGAGTGATGTGGATCTCAAAAATTATTTTCATGGTGTGTGGATTTTTATTCCGCCGTTGTTTGCAATCTTCTTTGCCTGTGGAATACTTTAGAAACGGTTTTTTCAAAATTAAAGGTTTACAAAAAAGTCCGCAGGATTTTCCTGCGGACTTCTATTGATAAGGAGAACAGTTTTAGAAGTTGATGAACATTCCGATATCAACTGCGATTTCATCCGTATTGGAGAAGCTGCCGAAGGGATTCTGCAGGAACTGCTTGGTGAAACCCATTTCAACAGCTAGGCGGTTGTATTCGAAGCGGGTACCCAGATTGACGGTGGTCTTGTTGGCAACAGTTTCCTTGACTTCTTCAGAGTACTTGCCAATTTCCTTCTTTTCAAGAGAGAAAACGTTCCAGTCAAAGCTTGCGCCGCCGAATACCATCATGTACTTGCTCAGGGAAACTTCGCCAAACACGTTAGGTGTGACGAATGCGCTGAACTTTTGATGCTTATCAATGATGTTTTCGATTTCATCAAAGATGGTAATGGGGAAACGGGTATTTACGCCCAGGTAGACACGTGCATCTTCTGCTGAGAGGACCGGTGCACCAATGTTGAATTTGGGCACAATCTCGATTCTGGATGTTGTGTCTGTTAGGCTAACCCTGGTGGTAACGTTGTGCATGTCGCCGTCAATCACCTGTTCAACAGTGCTGACCGCCTTGGTCTGTGCGTCATGACGCATGCCGTCAACACCCAATGTCCAGAAGAAGGTTTCGCCGGAATAGGATAGGGCTAAATTGCCGGAGGCTTCCCAAATCTTTTGTTCTACTTCGTTATTAGGAACCTTTGCGTAGCTTTCAATCACAGGCTTTCCGTAGTGTCCACCGAGAACGATGTCCATGGAACCTACCAAGAGAGAGGCAGTTGCGCCTACAGTAGAGCCTGCGTAGGTATTGTTGGCTTCCTGCTTATTGCCGTCAGCCTGTTTTGCCTCGCTCCAATTCTTTCCAAAGGATCCGTCAATGGAGAAACCAAAGCTACCGAAGGAGGCACCTGCAGTGAGAAGGCCCAGGTCCTGGGAATTATCTAGAGCGATAAAGTATGTATTTGCTGTTCCGAAGGAAACAGCGGCTCTTTCGTTAATGGGTTCTGCATATAGAGTCTTTGTACCAAACATCTTGCGTGGTGCGGCAAGATTTCCACCAATGGTGGCTCCTGCAGCTTCGTTGCCAACGCTGTTATAGGTATTGCTGTGAAGAACATCAAGAGGGCTCTTGGCGGTTTTGGGTGTTTCTGCGGGTGCTACCGCTGCAATTTCGGCTGAGGCGATTTCCGTAGTTTTTTCCGCACTAGCAGAATCTACAGATACGGTAGCTGGAACTGTCGTTTCTGCAATTGCTGCCGCAGGAGCAGGCTCGACAACTGGTGTTTTTGCAGGAGCAGGCTCGGCAACTGGTGTTTCTGCAGGAGCAAGTTCTGCTGTTGCAGAAACTGCTTCAGTAGAGGTGGCTTCGGTGGCGGGCGCTACGGGAGCGACTTCCGCTGTGGGTGTAACTTCAGCGACGGGTGCTGCCTGTGTTGCAGAGGAATCACTTGCTGCGCTAACTTGTTCTGATTTTGTTTCGGGTTGAGCGCTTTCTGTGGTTACTGGAACATCTTGTGCATAGAGACTGGCAGCCATGCCAAAGGTAGCGATAAAAAGAGTTTTTTTCATATTCATGTCATCAAGTTAAATAAAAACAAAAGAAGAGTCCTTTTTTTTTGAAATTTTTTGGTGACGGCTGTATACAAAAAATGGAGAGGAAGGGGTAAATGAAGGAGGAAGATGAATATAACTTTGAATTGAAAGAAAAACGGGGTCGTTTATGTTATCTAAATATTGGTCAGGATTGCTCCTAGCTGGAGCCATGTCTTTTTGCGCTTGCAGTGGTGATAACATCACTGAAGTCAGCATTGTAAAAACAGGAAAGCCCATTGGTGAAAGAGTTGGACCCGTAAGTCAGTATGGTCAGCTGCTTGCTGGTGCCGTGGATGGTATCGGTGGCATTTACGGTTCCTGTAAGGGAGTATCTGCCGGCAATGAAGTTCAGGTTCGAGGCATGAGCCTTTACTGGAGCCTCTTGAATCCTGCGACGATGTTCTATTCCGATGAAGGCATTTCTACGATGGTTCGGGACATGAATATTGAGATTATTCGTGCGTCTATCGGTACTGAAGAGGACTGGGGTGGTACTAAGGGCTACATGAAAGACCCCGAAGCTCAAAGTGAGCTAATTGATGCGGTTGTCAAGGCTGCTGTCAAGAATGACATTTATGTTATCATAGATTGGCATTCTCATACTGCAACAAAACAGCAGGAAGCCGCTGTGGCTTTTTTCTCTGAAATGGCTCAAAAATATGGCATGTACAACAACGTGATTTTCGAAGTTTTTAACGAGCCTACAAATCAGCCATGGGCCGATATCAAGGCTTATGCGGAACAGGCAATTGCTGCAATTCGTATGTATTCGGATAATCTTGTGCTCGTGGGCAACCAGCTTTGGGATCAGATGCCATCTAATGCCATTGGTGATGAAGTGGTTGATCCTGCTCACAATACCGCTTACACCTTCCACTATTATGCCAATACACATTCCATTAAGAATCAGGGAAAGAATGCTGAAAAAGCTATTAATGCTGGACTTTCCGTTTTCGTGAGTGAATGGGGTACGGGTAGCGCAGATGGCGGTGGCGTTCCTAAAGTTGATCGTAATGATGAATGGCAGGAATGGATGGATAAGTACAAGCTATCCTCTGCAAACTGGTCTGCATCAAGAATCAGCGAAGGCTCTGCTGCATTTGAAAAGGAAACAACCCTTGATTCGCTTGTTCTTAGCACGTCAGGAAAACTCGTAAAATCCTACTTGGCGAAGAATCCCAGCAGTTACAAGGCTTGTGAGTCTAAGTAATACTAAAACTATGCGTTTGCAAGAACGCGGTAGAATTCCATAAACTGTTCGGGAGAGAGTTCTTCTGCTCGAACAGTGGTAGGGTAGTCCAGGAGCTCAATGGCCTCCTGGATTTTCTTTTTGTCATAGGCTCGGCCAAATGAATTTGCCAAGGTTTTGCGCTTCTGTGTAAAGGCGGCGCGAACAAAATCAAAGAATCCTTCCGGAGCCTGCAAGGCGTCGGTACGAGGCGTCAACAGCATGGTGGCGCTGTCTACGTTTGGCTTCGGCGTGAAATGTTCCGGACCGATTTTTCGTAGAATCTGGGTGTTTGCGAATGCTGAAACTAGTACGGAAAGGCTGCCGTAGTTGCTGCTGCAGGGCGAAGCGCAGATGCGCTCGGCAACTTCCAGTTGCACCATGCCCATGAATCCCTTGGTCAAGTGAAGACGGGGCATGAGCCCTGCGATAATCGCTGTAGAGACGTTGTAGGGCAGGTTGCCGGTAACCCATGGCTTTTCGTGTGCATCCAGAAAGGCCTGCAGGTCGAACTTCAAAAAGTCAATGTTGGTAATATGGAAATTTTGACGGCCGCCGAACTTCTCGTTTAGAACAGCGACGCACTGCTCGTCAATTTCCACTGCGGTCAGTTCTACACCGCGGTTCAGCAGGTGCTCCGTCAGGGCGCCATGGCCCGGACCGATTTCAAGGACGGCTTCGCCGGCTTCTGCAGGCAAATCTCCTGCAATGGCGACAGCGGTAGGAACATCCAGAAAATTCTGGCCAAATTTGCGGCGACGGGCTCTATCCATAACTGCAAATGTAGAAAAAAGGCGAAGGCCGCGCCAGCAAATTTACTTGTTGGCATGGCTGAGCCGCACTACATGCGTGCGAAGCATGCAAATGTAGAAAAAAGGCGAAGGCCGCGCCAACAAATTTACTTGTTGGCATGGCTGAGCCGCGCTACATGCGAGCGAAGCATGCGATTGTAGAATCTTTGTGGCTTATCCTAAAAATTCCTTAAGTCGAGTCATTTGTTCCTGTGCGTCCTTGACGCCCAGGGCATACAAAGCCGTAATCTTGGAGGCATCCTTTTCCACGCGGTCAATCTTCATGTTGACGCTGGGCCTGAAGACAAAGGACTTGCCTTCTCTTTCCCACGAGGCTAATGTTTTAAGACTTTTGTTGTAGCGTATGTGCCTGTTGCCTACGGCTTCCACAAATTTTGGATACTTGCGATAAACCCATTTGTATACGGGAAGCAGAGTGTTTGGCCCCTTTTTATAGCCGGCATGACGTGTGGTGATGACCACCTGTTTTTTATATCCAATGCTGTCCATGAATTCAAAGGGAATGCTGTCGGCGATGTTTCCGTCAAACATTTTTTTCCCATTGTAATGGACAAGGCTACTCATCAGGGGCAAAGAAGAAGAGGCGCGAACGGCGTCCATTTCTGTTCGAAGATCGTGGATCTGCAAATACTCTGCACCGCCAGTTTCCACATTGCTTGCCGCTGCGTAGAATTCGCATTCGTTGGCGTTGCGTTTGAAGGTGTCGAAGTCAAAGGGATCGATGACCTCTGGAACAGTATGATAGCAGAATTCCAGATCAAAATAGTTCCCGGTGCGTATCCAGTTCCAGAGGCTCATATAGCGGCTGTCCTGGGAGTGGATTGTGTCCAGACGGAAATTACGGTTACGCTGTTCCGAAAGGTAGTTGCAAAGGTGTGTCGTCCCTGCAGAAGTACCCGCGTAGCCGCCGAACTTAAATCCTTCATCAAAAAGAACGTCAAGGACGCCAGCGGAGTATGCTCCCCGCATGCCTCCGCCTTCAAGTACCAAGGCAATATCCTTGAACAATTCCATTTTGGCTAAGGAAGGGTTTTCTAGAAGTTGATGAAGGCGCCGATAGAGAACGCCATCTCGTCGTGATCGGAGAAACTACCAAAGGGATTCTGTAGGAATTCCTTAGAGAACACCATTTCGAGAGCCGCCATTTCATACTGGAAGCGTGCGCCGAGATTGACGGTGGTTGTTCCGGATTTGATGCTGACGGATTTAATGGACACTTCATGAATGTAGGAGTCGCGAATGGAAACTACGTCCCACTGGTAGGCTGCACTTCCGAAGGCCATGAAATACTTGCTCAGGGAAACTTCGCCGAGAATGTTCGGTGTCATGTAGAGACCGTATTCATAATGCCGGCTACATACATCCCTAATGTGGTCGAACATGATGATGGGAATGCTTGTGTTCAGACCTAGGAAGATACGGCCTTTTTCTGCTTCAAGAACAGCGCTGCCGAAATTGAATTCTGGAACAATTTCAACACGGGAAGTTGTATCTGTAACCCTTGTGGTTCTTGTTGTAAGATAGGTTGTGCCGTCGATGGTCTGGTATTCACTCTCGGTTGTTTCCAGGTGAGAGAAGTGACGCATGCCGCTTAATGCGAAGGTCCAGGCGAAACCAGAGTTACTGGTGTTTGAAATGAGGAACTTGGCGCCTGCATCCCAAAGACTGTAATCCTTCTCGACCCCGTTTTCGCTGGTATAGATTTCATCTTCAGGATTGGCATAGTAGGCGTGCAGAGCCAGGTCCACATTGCCCAGGGCTCCGGAAATGTTGAATCCGAAAAGATTTCCTCCACTGGTTGAAATACGTGTTTGTTCGGTGGTATCAACATCGTTGTCTATGTATTCCCAGTCCTTTGCCAGGGCCGCTTCAAGAGAAATACCGAAGGAGTTCAGGGCAATACCGAGTGTCATGAGGCCAAGATTATTGGAGTTGTCAAATGCCAGGAATCCTGTGGTCGACTGGCCGAAGGAAACGACACCTTCTCCATTAACCGGTTCGAAGTAACCCAGTCGGTGGCCGTGCATCTTGTGGGGGATAGTCATGTCGCCATTGATGGTGGGAGCGGCAGCTTCGTTACCTACGATGTTGTACGCGTTGCCATGGACCATGTCCAGAGGGTGCGCTGCTTTCGGGGCAGAAGCGGGATTGACGGGCTCAAATACGGATGCCGGGGTGGCCTCAGTCTTCACGGTGTCTTTTGCCGGTTCGGCCTTGGTGACTACAGGAGCGGCAACCGGAGCGGGTTTCTCGACGGGTTTGTTTACTGGTTCCGGTTTTGGTGCTGGTTCGGCAATGGGTTCTTGAGCTGGCTCTGCTGCCGGTGTTGTTTCTGCGGTGTCAACGGGTTCAGCGACCGGTTCTGTCATGGGCTCTGCGGCAGGTTCTGCAACAGGGGTGTTAGCTGGCTGTACTGTAGATTGAGCAACTGGTTGAGCGGCAGGTTCTGGAACCGGCTTTGCTTCTGGGGCTGGTGTGGGGGTCGGGGCAGCAACGGGTGTTGGAGCTGGAGTTGTTGCTGGAGCTGGTTCTGCAACGGGCGTAGTAACGGGTTCTGCGACGGGTTCTGCGGCGGGAGTTGCTGGCGCTGGAGCGGGCTTCGGTGCTGGAGCTGGCTTCGGTGCCGGTGCCGTAGGCTGAGCCGGAACCTGCTTGAGAATTAGGGGGCTGCTCTGTGCAAAGGTTGCTGCAGCAAATGCAGCAACAATAATGGTAATATTCTTCTTTAAATTCATAACTTTTATAAACATAACTAATCTTTTTTACGAAAAGTTCATTTATCTTTACAATAAAGTTCATTGCTTAGTTCTTTTGGGGGATATTGGCTCTTATGACAAGACGGTTTGGAAAAAGAATATCCTTGTTCCTGTTTATGGGTGTATTGGCCCTCTTTTTAGGGTGCAGTTCCGATAATTCAGTGGATGTTGTCTATACTCCAGTGAAAACGCCTATTGTAGGTGAACCGTCCCTGCCAGCTACGAATTCTGCTGCGCAGCGTGTCGGTCCTGTAAGCCAGTATGGTCAGCTGCTTGCAGCAAGTCCAAATGGGGTTGGTCGAATTTACGGATCCTGCGCAGGTCCGGTTGCGGGTGCCGAAGTTCAGGTGCGCGGCATGAGCCTCTATTGGAGCATCATGAAAGATGCTCTCGTCTACTATACGGATGATGCAATTTCCACCATGGTGGATGAAATGAATATTGAAGTTGTCCGTCTTGCCATCGCTACGGAAGAAGACTGGGGTGATGGCTATGGTGGTTTTGTGCTGGATCCTTATTTTCAGAGGCAGGCGATCAAGAGTGCTGTTGAGGCTGCTGTCAAGAATGACATCTATGTTATCATTGATTGGCACTCCCACACGGCAGAGGACCAGCTGTCTGCCGCAATGGGCTTTTTTGAAGAAATGGCAAGCCAGTACGGTAGCCTTGACAACGTAATCTTTGAAGTCTACAATGAACCAAAGGGAAAGTGGGGGATTTCCAGGGCAAGAGAGTACTGGCCTACGATTAAGTCCTATGCTGAAAGTGTTATTTCTGTTATCCGTAAATATTCTGACAACCTAATTATTGTAGGAACGCCATTCTATTCACAGTATCCTAACGTTTCCCTGTCCAATCCTATTGCAGACATGAATGTGGCCTATACTTTCCACTACTATGCAAATTCCCATAGCGTAGAATCTGAAGGATCCAATGCAGAAGAGGCAATGGCATCGGGTTATTCTGTATTTGTGACGGAATGGGGTACAGGGGATGCGGATGGCGATGGCATTCCAGGAACCTCAGCTAATGCTGCCTGGCAAAAGTGGTTAGACAAGAATAAGCTTTCCTGGGCCAACTGGTCTGCTTCCAGGATAGATGAGGGAACTGCCGCATTTGAAACGACTTCTACTGCAAACGAATTGTTTTACACGAAATCTGGATCCATGGTTCGGGATTTTCTCAGCAGCAATCCTGATAGTTATCATAAGTGCGGAAGCAGGTAGAGACTATTATGAGGTTTGTGGTTTTTTTGGCTGGTTGGGCGTTGCTGCTGGTGTCTCTTTGCTACGGAGGTCCCAGCGGAGCAAAGATCACTAACGTGGTCGGACCTGTCAGTCAGTATGGGGAACTAATTGCTGGACGGATTGATGGGAAAGGCCGTATTTATGGTTCCTGTGAAGGCGTTTCTGCAGGTAATGAAGTGCAGCTAAAAGGTATGAGCCTTTATTGGTCCTTGAAGCCTGAAGCCACAGAGTTTTACTCAAAGAAGGCCGTTGCCTCCATGGTTAAGGAGTTGAAAGTTCAAATCATTCGCCTTGCAATTGCGACGGATGACGATTGGGGGGCTGGAATTGTTGGGTACATCAAGGATCCGGAACCTCAGTTGGCTTTGATCAGGACTGCGGTAGAAGCTGCAGTTGAAAACGACATTTATGTGATCATTGATTGGCATTCACATCGGGCTGATGAACAGTTAAACGAGTCAAAAAAATTTTTTGAAACGGTGTCCCGTGAGTTTGGCCATCTCGATAATGTAATTTTTGAAATATTCAATGAGCCTGAATATCAGAATTGGCTTCAGGTCAGGAGTTATTCCGAGGAGGTTATTCCGGTAATACGGCAATATTCGGATAATCTTATCCTGGTGGGGAGCCCCCGATGGGATCAAAATCCCAATTGGTATATCAATAGGGAGGTTCGGGACTCAAAGAAAAATATTGCCTATACGTTTCATTTTTACGCAGAATCCCATCATATAAAAAAGGAAGGTCATTCCGCAAAGGTTGCGTTGGAGGCTGGCTTGCCCCTGTTTGTTTCCGAATGGGGTGTTACGGGGTTTGATTCGAAAAAAATTGCAGATGAAGAGTCTATCAAGGCGTGGCATCATTTTCTGGATGAGAACCAGATTTCATCCTTAAGCTGGTCTGCTTCAAAAATAAATGAACTATCTGCCGCGTTTCTTCCAGAATCCAGTGAGAAGAAATTGGTTCTCAGTGAATCTGGAAAGATTGTGAAAAAAATATTGAGCGCCAATCCCGACCGCTATAAAAAATGCAAGCATAAATAGTTTGCTATCTTATGGGATATTCTCGAGCGTGGCTTTGCTGCCACTGAAATTTATGAGGTTTTTATGTCCGTTGCAATGCAAGATGTAATGAAGCAGTCCGGTGTGGCTTTCGGTACCAGCGGTGCCCGCGGCCTGGTTTCTGCCATGACCGATCGCGTGTGCTATGTCTATGCACGTTCCTTTATCAAGTACTGCGAAGCTTCCTATAAGTGCGATCATGAAATCGCCATCGCTGGCGACCTTCGTCCCAGTACCGGTCGCATCCTGCAGGCTCTGGTAAAGGCTGGCCAGGATGCCGGCTGGAAGGTGACCTACTGCGGCCGCATTCCGTCTCCCGCCATCGCCCTCTATGGCCTCGACAAGAAGCTGCCCACCATTATGGTGACTGGCTCCCACATTCCTGCCGACCGTAACGGCATCAAGTTCAACCACCCCAATGGCGAAATCACCAAGGCCGACGAACAGGGTATCGTGAGCCAGAGTGTTGACTTTGACGAAGCCATGTTAGATGCTTCCGGAATGCTCGTCGCCGCTCCGGAACTTCCTGCAGTCGAAAAGGAAGCTGAAGAAAACTACTGCCTGCGCTATCCTAAGTTCTTTGGCGAAAAGGCTCTGCAGGGTTTGACTATCGGCGTGTACCAGCATTCCGCTGTGGGCCGCGATATCGTGGTCCGCGTTCTTGAAAGCCTTGGCGCCTGCGTCAAACCCTTTGGCCGCAGTGACGTTTTTGTTCCCGTGGATACTGAAGCTATCCGCCCCGAAGATGAGGAACTGGCCCGCGAATTTACCCACAAGGATTACGTGGACGCCGTGTTCAGTACCGATGGCGATAGCGACCGCCCGCTTTTGGCCGATGACGTGGGCATGTGGCTCCGCGGCGACGTTCTTGGCATTCTCGCTTCCCAGGCTCTGGGCATCAAGCGCATTGCAACTCCCGTCAGCTGCAACACCTCCCTTGAAAAGTGTGGCAGCTTCGAAAAGATTGAACGCACCCGCATCGGTTCCCCGTATGTAATCGCCGGCATGGAAAGCCTCGTGGATGCGAACTCCGCAGATGTGTCCGTTGCAGGTTACGAAGCCAACGGCGGTTTCCTGCTGCAGACCGACCTGAAGCGTACCGCCTACGATGGTGTTACCCGTACGCTGCCCGCTCTGCCTACCCGCGACGCATTGCTTCCCATGATTGCCGTGATGGTCATGGTTCGCGAACAGAAGATGTGCGTCGTAGACTTGCTCCGCAAGCTTCCCAAGCGCTTTACCGTAAGTGACCGCCTCAAGGAATTCCCCACCGAGATTTCCAAGGCAAAGCTTGCCGAAATCCGCGAGCAGAAACTGGGTGAGAAACTGTTTGGTAAGTTTGCGGCCAAGCCCAGCAAGTTCAAGCCCAAGGATGGTCCCGCACCCATTTTCCACGGCAAGATGGTGAGCCTCAACGAGGTGGACGGCTACCGCATGGAATTCGACTCCGGCGACATCGTGCACCTGCGTCCCAGCGGCAATGCTCCGGAATTCCGCTGCTATGTGGAAACCGAGGGCAAGGAACGCTCCGCAGAACTTCTGGCAGAATGCCTCAAGGTCATGGAAGGCTGGCGTAAGTAGCGTAGAGATTAAGGGATAAAGGTTAAAGAGGCTGGATTTACTCTCCCTTGGCTGTTGTCCTTTTGATTGCTCTAAATCTTTTTTTGTATCTTGAAACCTATGATGAAGAAACTTCTTTCAGCCGCTTTTGCCTTGTTCATGACTGCGTCTGCAGCTTTTGCAGGCGAGTACTGGAATATTGATGCTGGTGGGACCACGATGAAGTTTCTTTCCATGCACGTATCTCCTCGTGCTGCAGCTTTGTCCGGTGCCGGTGTTGCTGATCCCGGAAGAGCTTCTGAAGTAACCCGTAATCCTCTTGCCATGAGCGTTATGGATTCTCCAGAATTCGGTGTGAACCACATTGTATTTGACGATGGTAGTGCTGGCAACTTCACTTCAGCCTATTTTGGTCACCCTGTTCTGGATAATTTCGCCTTTTCTCTCGGTGTAGATTTCCTGGGTTACGACGACCTGGAGGGCCGTGATGAGAATGGCCTGGAAACGGGATCCTATGGTGCTTACGCCTGGGGCCTGCAGGCTGGTTTTGGTAGCCGTTTCAAGGATTTCAACTGGGCCCTGAGTGCTCGCTTTGCAACCCAGACCATTGATGATGAATCTGCATTTGCAGTTCTTGGCGATATCGGTGGCTCCTACCACCTTGGCCGCTATTTTGCCTTGGGTGCAAGTCTCACCAATGCCGGTTACGTTTCCGAGTACGATGAGGTTGCCGAATATGCGCCCATGGCCTTGCAGGCTGGTGTAACGGGTTTCTTGCCTTTTGCCGAAAGATGGGAACTCCATGTATCCGCTGATGCCTATCGTCGTGCAGATACGGATCCTCAGTGGCTCTTCGGTGGTGAACTGGAATATGCCGAGGTGCTAATGCTTCGCATGGGTTACGCCGTCCGCCCTGATACAGAAAATGGAATCAGCTGCGGCCTTGGCTTTACCTTCGGCATGGTTGTGTTTGATTATGCCTATGCGCCGCGACCGGCTTTCGAAGGCGGAAACCACTATCTGTCCCTGGGCATGAAATTCTAGAATCCAGTTTGGAAATCATTACACGGCGACCCTCTTCTGGGTTGCCTTTTTTATTTGTTCATAGAGATTGCTTCTGCTTATGCCAAGTCTTTTGGAAGCCTGCACCTTGTTGCCTCCGCATTGTTCCAACACGTATTGGATTGTTTCCCAGTCGTGTTTCTTTTCTGCGATTTCCCGTCCAGTATATTCTTCGCATAGAATTTCCTCCAGGGTGATTCCATGGGGCTTCATTAGGGCGTAGCGCTGCAGCACGTTTTTTAGTTGGCGGATGTTTCCTGGCCAGTTAAAAAGGTGGAGCTGTGCCACATCGGCGGGGGAGAGGGAAACGTTACAGCGCAGTTCCTGGTCGCAAAACTCACTCCAGATTTCAATGACAATGTTGTCGAAATCTTCTCTTTCACGCAGGGGCTGCAAGGTAATGGGAAACGTACTGATGCGGAAGAAAAGGTCTTCGCGAAACCTTCCTTCTGCAATTTCTGCCCGAAGGTTTCTGTTAGTGGCGCAGATGAGTCTAAAGTCTACAGGGATACTTTGGGAGGAACCGATGGGCATGACTGTTCTTTCCTGCAGTATTCGCAGGAGTCTGCTTTGGCAATCCAGGGGAAGTTCGCCGATTTCGTCTAGAAATAGGGTGCCGCCGTTTGCCGCCCGCACAACCCCCATCTGGTCTGTAACGGCTCCCGTAAAGGCCCCTTTTCTGGCACCTTCCAGAATGCTTTCCATGAGGTTTTTGGCAATGGCTCCGCAGTTCAAGGCTATAAAGGGGCCTTGGTTCCGCAGGCTGGCGTTATGCAGATAGCGGGCGGCAACTTCCTTACCTGAGCCTGATTCTCCTTGAAGAAGCACAGTAATATTGGTTTCTGCGGCGATTTTCAGCAATTCCTTTGGTGTTTTCATGAGGTCCTCCACCCTATAGACGGATTTACCCCTTTTTTGTTCCGCGGTTTCTTACTATTTTTACGCCCGCCTTGAAGATTTTACATTCGTATACGTCGGATGGAGGCGCTTCAGGGTATTCACAAGAGGCTGGCTTAGGCAAGTAGGTCCGAGTCGAAGGTTTGTCGCTCCGAACGGGGCGCGAGGCTTGGGACCCAGGGGCCGGCAGCCCAAAGGAAAACACATGTCTAGAATCGTATGTAAGTTCGGTGGCTCTTCCGTCGCCGACGCAGGTCAGTTCCGTAAAATCAAGAACATCGTTTCCTCCGATGCAAAGCGCAAGGTCGTAGTGGTATCCGCTCCCGGTAAGCGCAATCCCAAGGAAACCAAGCTGACCGACCTCCTCTATAGCACCTATGATCTGGCTTCCAAGCACCTGGATTTCTCCGAACCCTGGAACCTGATCCGCAACCGCTATCTCGAAATTTGCTCCGACCTGGGTATCGAACCCAAGGTTGCCGAAGACCTGGACAAGCTTGAAAAGCAGCTTCGCGACGACGTCGAAAGCATCACCACCGACTACCTCGTAAGCCGTGGCGAATACCTGAGCGCTCGCGTCATGTCCGTGTACCTGGGTGCCGAATTCGTGGATACTTTCCCCATCATCACCTTCGATGAAAAGTACCGCATTCTGCCTTCCAGCTACGAAACCATCGCCAAGGCCCTTTCCGACGAGAACAAGCTCTACGTTCTTCCGGGCTTCTACGGTTCCAACACCCGTGGCGAACTGAAGACCTTCAGCCGCGGCGGCTCCGACATTACCGGCGCAATCCTCGCCAACGCAATCGACGCCGAAACCTACGAAAACTGGACCGACGTTTCCGGCATGCTGATGGCTGACCCCCGCATCGTCGAAAATCCGCTGCCCATCGAATACGTGTCCTACCGCGAAATCCGCGAACTGGCCTACTCCGGCGCAAGCGTCCTTCACGACGAATCCATCGCTCCTTGCCGCGCCAAGAAGATTCCTATCAATATCCGCAACACCAATCGCCCCGAAGACGCCGGTACCATCATCGGCCCCACTCCGGAATCCACCAAGCTTCCCATCACCGGCGTTGCCGGCCGTAAGGGCTTCTCCATGATCTACATCGAAAAGTCCATGATGAACAAGGAAGTTGGTTTCGGTCGCCGCGTGCTTGCCGTTCTCGAAGGCGAAGGCCTTTCCTATGAACTGTGCCCCAGCGCCATCGACTCCATGAGTATCGTTGTGGATACCAAGAAGCTGGAAGCCGTTGAACACGTGGTCATGGAAGACATCACTCAGCAGATGCATCCGGACCGCATCAAGATCTTCAAGGGCATCAGCCTCATCGCTACCGTTGGCCATGGCATGACCAACAAGATCGGTGTTGCTGCAAAGCTCTTCACCGCCCTTGCAGAAAACCAGGTGAACGTCCGAATCATCGACCAGGGTTCTTCTCAGATCAACATCATCACCGGTGTGGATGAAGACGACATGAACAAGGCCATCAAGGCCATCTACGACGCATTCACTAAGTGACAAGTCGCGTTAGCGAATTGTCATCCTGAGCGAAGCGCTGAAAGCGCGAAGTCGAAGGATCTAAGGACACCGCGGGCGTAACGTCCGCCGCCTTAAGCCCGCTGTCTATGAAAACAGCCCGCAGTTCAACGCTGCGGGCTTTTTGTATAGTGTAATCTCAAATCTGATTCTGTTTAGAGGTAATACGAAATACCTGTTTGTCCTGCCCAGTGCCATCCAGCGAATCCTCCGTAGATGTTGGAGACGCCAGCACTAACTTCCCAGTGCTTGTCAATATGGTAGCCTAAGGTGAAGTAGCTGGTCAGCACGTAGGGAAGGCGAAAGGACACTTCGTCGGAGTCATAGCCTAGGTTGTCGTCATCGTAGAAATCAGGCTTGTAGGCGTTGAGACTGTAGGTGAAAAAAAACGGTCCATAGTACAGGCTCATATAGCCACCGTATGTTAGAATTGGATTGAACTCGTCAAACTCTATATTGAATGGCTTGCTTTCAACACGTTTTTCGCCATCATAGTAGTCGTAGTGGGAGTAAATGCTGTATCCCCTGTAGAAATAATGCCTATTGTAAATCCACAGGCCAAGATTTGCACCCGCTTCTACGTGGGCTGTATTGAATCCAAGCGAAAAGAAGGTATAGGGACCGTTATTGTAAGAAACTCCGGCGCCCAGCATAAGCTCTTCTACCTTGTGCAGCCACTGCGCAGAAAGATCAACGAAGGGACGGGTTATGTTGAACCTTGCATCGATTTTCCTGTCGTAAACCTTCAAGTATTCCTGACAGGTGACGGACGTTCTGTCGCAATTGCCGTACTCGTTATTTAAACCGTCGATGTGTCCCTTCTGTTCTTGCGCAAAATGGATTTTGCCCGAGGCTCGTATAATGTGTTTGCCTGATTCCACATAACCATTGGCACCATGGACGTCTGGAGCCGCAGGTGCATCAATTTCAAGATCAGTAATCACATTGTAGCGCCTGTCAGAAGTGGTAACGCTACAACCTGCAAGTAATGCGACGGTAAGTAGAAGAGATGCCTTAAAAATATTCATATCCTAACCTTGACCTGGAATATAACAAAATGGGTTTATACAGATGTTTTAAAGGATGAAAAATGCTGATGAAGATTTGAGATTCTGGATAAAAGAAAAGAATCCGCCGATAAGTCGGACGGATTCTTTTTGTTGAAACCTGTGGTCTAGCGATTAGTCGTCGGTCAGGTGTGTGGGCATCAGCAGGAAGCTGAATCCCATGCCTTCACCAACGGGTTCGATGATGCAAGCACCGATGGGGTTGTTCATCTTCATGATGGTTTCTTCGCTCTTGCACATGCTGAAGATTTCAGTAATGTAGCGGCCATCGAAACCAATGCTGAAGGAACCTTCGCCACTGTGGGTCACTGCCAGTGCTTCGCGAGAATCGCCGCCAACATCCGGGTCGCTTGCGCTGAGTTCCATGGTGTTGCCATCAATCTGCAGGCGAACCTTGTGAGTACGTGCGTTTGCCATGGAGATGACGCTGCGCATCTTGTTCTGGAATTCCACGGTGTTCAGCTGGACGGTACGTTCGAAACTCTGGGGGATCACTGCACGGTAGTTAGGATAGGGACCTTCAAAGAGCTTGGAGATCACCTGGGTGCTTCCAGTGCTGAAGAGAATGTGGGTGGCGGAAGTGCGAACTTCGATAGTTGCGTCGCTCTTTGCCATGTGGAGAATCTGCTGCAGGGCCTTCTTCGGAATGATAGCGCCGTTGGAGAGGTTTGCTCCTTCCTGTTCAATGGTTGCGCGGCCCAGACGATGGCCGTCGGTAGCAATCATGGAAACAACGCCATCCTTGGCTTCCAGATAGACGCCGTTCAGGCTGAGGCGGATTGCATCGGTGGAGCAGGCGAAGGTGGTCTTTTCTGCGAGGAATGCAAGTTCGCTTGCAGAGAAGGTGAGAGTTTCGCCGTCTTCCACTTCCGGGAACGGAGGGAAGTCGCTGGCGTCAAAGCCCATGATGGATGCCTTGCCGCGTTCGCTCCACTGGAGCTTTGCCAGGTAGTCCTGGACATCTACGCTAACGGTAGTGATGCTGGGATCCACCAGGTTCTTGACCTGTTCGAGAAGTCTGCGAGCGTTGATGACCACTGCGCCGTCGCGTTCACCCTGAACTTCGACCTTGACCCTGATACCCAGGTCCAGGTCAGTTGCGCTCACTTCGAGGAAGTTGCCTTCCAGGCGGAGAGAGAAGTTGTTGAGGATCTGGATGGTGGACTTGTTGGGTACTGCGTTGATGGCAGCCTGCAACACTTCCTGGAAGGTGGACTTGTCAATTACAAACTTCATTTATGCACCCCTCTGAATTAATGTAGTTCCAACGAAGAAAACGACAGCAATGACAGCCAAGGCAACAATGACCCACTTGTTCATTGCATTGGATTTCTTAGGCACAAAATTCTTGGCGTTCTGTTTTGCGCGTCTACGATCACTACGGCTCATATGAATCTCCATTGTATTTTTATGTCGTAAAAACTACTATTTTTAGAGACGGATGAGGTGTTTTTATGAACGAAACTACTCTAAATAAGCTTAAAAATAAGGCCACAGGTTTGGCATCGGGCGCATTGATGCGCGTGGAGCTGGTGTCCGAAGAGAACCGACTTAAAACAAAGTTTCAGACCCTGGGAAAGCGCCTCTATGCGGCGGTTCAGGGAGACCTGCTGAACGTCATGAAGGACGACCCCCTGGTGGTGGCTCTCATTGGTGAAATTGAAGAAACCCAGAAGCACATCGCAGACCTGGAAAACAAGATTGCCGGCAAGGAAGGCTAGTGAGAAAAGTTGAAATACATGTGTTTCCGTCCAAGACGTCCGGAAGCAAGAACTACAGGGCATCCTTTGCTGGAGCTGTGGCTGCTGTACTTTGTGTGACCTTTGCTGTCATCGGGTACTTTATTTTTGCTCCAGCCCGCATTGTGGATAACGTTTCCAGTGGGAATGTCCTGGCAGTGTACCGTCAGAACAGCGCCATCAAGAAGGAAATCAAAACCATCCGCAGTTCCGTGGATGAATCCATCCTGAAAGCCGAGGAAACTCGCCTGCTTCGTGATAGCACGATTAACCTGGGCGGTCTTGGATTTATTCTTGAAGAAAATTCAGATGAGAGAGCAATCCTGGAGGGTCCTCGCAAGAGTCTTACCGAGATGGAAAATTCCTTCAGGTCCCTACTGATACGTCTGGAAAATGATTCGGCACTTGCGGCATGCATTCCTGTAATTCATCCCTTCAAGAATGGACATGCGGTGAAGAATCGTTTTGAGATGATTCATGACACCTTTACGGAACAGGACCTTCCTCACCGAGGCATTGACTATGTGGCGCAACCGGGGGATACCGTTGTGGCTACAGGCGGCGGCGTTGTTGTGGAAGTTCGCTCTCATCGAGGTTTTGGATTGACGATGAAGGTAGAACACAAGTCCAAGGTACGTACATTCTATGCCCACTTGGGTAAGGCCCTGGTGGCGGAGGGAACCCGTGTCAAGCGTGGCCAGCCAATCGCCCTGGTTGGCGAAAGCGGTACGGAATCCAGTGTAGCCCTTCATTATGAAATCCGTCTGGATGGTGTTCCTGTCAATCCGGAAGACTACTTTATCACAAAGTAGTCTTTGAATTATCAAATATTGACGTTTTTTGACATTTGTATTTCTTATATTGATTGTAAAATCAAGAGGAAATTATGAACCCGTCTCCCTTTGAACAGAACATTATCGCCATGGTGTGGGACTGTGACAAGACCCTCATCAGCAAGTATATGCAAGACCCCCTGTTTCGCCACTATGGTGTGGATGGCGCTAAGTTCTGGGCTGAGGTTAATGCTCTTAAGGCTCGTTATGGCGCCCAGGGTATATCCGTCAATTCTGATACCAGTTATCTAAATCACATCTTGACTTATGTGAAGGCAGGTATATTCAAGGGGCTGAACAACAGTCTCCTCCGGGAATTCGGCAAGGAACTCTGCTTTTATCCGGGACTTCCTGATTTCTTTGGTGAGGTGAAGAAGCTGATTGAAGATGATCCAAAATACAGGGCTTTTGATATTCGCCTAGAACATTATGTGGTGAGTACCGGCTTTGCTGAGACTATTCGCGGAAGTGCCATCGCGCCTTATGTAGATGGAATCTTCGGCTGTGAATTTATTGAGGACGTATTTCAGCCAGGTTTCCTGGATACCACATGTCATCCAGAGGAGCGAAGCGACGATATAGAATTGTCGGCAACTAGTTGCCCTACAATTCTTAGGTTCGAAGGAGCAGGATCTAGCAACGAAATTTCCCAGATTGCCTGCGCTCTTGACAATACTTCCAAAACCCGCTACCTCTTTGAAATCAACAAGGGCAGCAACAAGTATCCAGAAACCATTGACGTAAATTCCTCCATAGCACGAACCATTCGCCGTGTCCCCTTCGAGAACATGGTGTACATCGCAGACGGTCCCAGCGACGTTCCTGCATTCAGCATCCTGAATTACAATGGGGGCAGCACTTTTGCCGTATACCCAAAGGGAGATGTGAAGGGTATGCGCCAGGTGGAAGCCCTCCGTCGTGATGGACGAGTGCAGATGTATGGCGAGGCAGATTACAGCGAGGCGACAACCTCATGGCTGTGGCTTACAGAAAAGGCCCGTGCTATCGCAGACGGGATTGTGGAAGCAAAGCAGGCGGCTATCAAGAATAGTGCCGGTGCTCCGCCCATGCATCTTTCCTAGCGGCATGGTGCTAGATTTTGAACAAGTGAATTCCGATGTCTGACAGGAATCTGTTCAGGCAGAACAATCCAAATCCTAGAAGGAATATCTGGATAATAATGAACGGAATTGGATGTTCCCTAAAATGGTAGTCACTGCCCTGGTGGGATATGGTCCCGCGGACAATGTTGCTTATGAACCAAGCAAAAAAGATTAGGGTAAGAATCAGTGCCATTTGGAACAAATTTACAAAATGTGGGCGCAAATGCATTTTTTGCGTGTAAATTGGTTGTTTTATACCCGAAATGGCATCTCTGCAGAGATGTCCCGTCCCCTTGACAAATTACACTATGTTATATTTAGGTCACCCAGGTTCCGCGATGTAGGCGGGCGGTACTTTCCGTCAAGAAGCACGGGGGGCTCGGAGATGGTCCATACTTTTGGTCTGCCTCTTGGGTAACAATCTATTGTTTTGTCCATCAAGTTTTGCATTACTTTTAGGAGTTTTAATGGCAAATAAATGTAAGCGCGGAATCTTGATTAGCAAGACGCCCTACGAGAAGCGCATCGCCATCATGGAAGACGGCGAGTTGGCTGAATTGGTTGTAGAAAGCGTCTCGTCTACTCGAGTTCTGGGCAATATTTACAAGGGTGTCGTTCAGAAGGTGCTTCCCGCCTTGAAGGCTGCGTTTATCGATATCGGCCTCGAGAAGGCAGGCTTCCTTCACCAGGACGACGCCATGGACCGCAACGAGCTGTTGCGTCGTGAATATGGCGACGACGACGACGAGGGTGGTCCGTCCAAGGAAATTTCCATTGATGAAATTCTCCACGAGGGCCAGGAAATCATGGTCCAGGTGGTGAAGGAACCGATCAGCACTAAGGGTGCACGTCTGACGACTCACTTGAGCTTCGCCGGCCGCTTCCTGGTTTGCATGCCCGGTACCAACTTCATTGGTGTTTCCAAGCGCGAACGTGATCCGGCCAAGCGCCGCGAATTCAAGAAGGTGGTCCGCCGCCTGAAGGGTCGTGATGTTGGCTATATCGTCCGCACCAATGGTCTTAGCGAATCTGAATTTGAAATCAACAAGCAGATGCGTGAACTGGAAAGCAAGTGGGAACAGACGAAGTACAACTTCGAAAACCAGCCCGCCGAAACCTGCATCTATGAAGAATCAGATTCCATTGAACAGACTGTCCGCGAATACTTCGGTGAAAACACTGACTACGTGTACATCGACAATCGCGACGAATACTTCGCTCTCCGCGACTATCTCAAAGTTCTGTCTCCGGACAAGCTGGACAAGGTGAAGCTGTGGAGCTCCAACGAGAGCCTGTTCGAATACTTCAAGATTGAAAACGACTATGCCCGTTCTCTTCAGCGTCAGGTCCCGCTGCCCCGCGGTGGCAACCTGGTCATTGAACAGACCGAAGCTCTCGTTTCTATCGACGTGAATACTGGACCGAAGGTTCACGGTAAGGACCAGGGTAAGATCATCCTGGAAACCAACATCGATGCCTGTCACGAAATTGCAAAGCAGCTTCGTCTCCGCGATGTGGGTGGCCTTATCATCATTGACTTCATCGACATGGAAACGGAAGCCGACAACGAAACTGTCTACAACGAATTCCGTAAGGCAATTCGTCGTGACAAGGCTCCCATTACGCCTGCTCCCATTAGCCAGTTCGGCCTCATGGAAGTGACCCGTAAGCGTGTTCGCGTGAACCTGATGACCGAAAAGACGGAAGTCTGCCCGGTGTGCCATGGCGGTGGCCGTATCGCTACCCTGGAAAGCACTCTTGGCATGATAGACCGCTGGATGGCTCGTGCCCATACCAAGGGCAAGCTCCGCGAAGTCACTCTGGTTGTGAGCCCGTACATTGTTGACGTCCTCTGCAAGGACATGGCCCGTATGTTCCACTATCTGGAATACAAGCACAGCATGAAGATCAACCTGGTGGAAGACGATCATGCTCACACGAACCAGTTCTGGATGTACGACAAGAACAACGAAGATATCACCGACCTGTATAACTTCGTCTAACGGCTACAGCAGAATTGCAAAAAGGACTGCGCTTGGCGCAGTCCTTTTTTTTGCAGAAAACATCGGCTCTGCCTGTAAGAGAAAAGCCGCCTACAGGGCGGCTCTTTTTAGAAGTTTGATGTTCAACTAGTAGCTGGTGTCCATTTCGTGCTGAACGCCCTTGCCGCGGCGAACGCCCATGAGGAAGTCGCGGGTGGATTCCTTGACGGTCTTGCCTGCGACGGTAATCTTGTATTCAAGGCGGGAGATGTAGACGCCTGCGCCTACCAGCTTGCCATCTTTAGCGCGCATGTTCCATGCGAGGAATATGTTGCCGCTATTGCTGAGGCAGTTCTTTCCTTCGCCGTAGAGCTTTTCATCGCTACACTTGAAGGAACCGGATTCGCCGTTGATGAAATGTCCCAGATGGCTATAGTAGTGCGTCTTGTATGTCAGGACGATTTCGTCGGGATTTATGACTGAAATTAGGCCCTTGGCGTAATCATCTATGTTCGTTGCATCCATTTCACCCTTCTTGATGGCATTAATTACTTGTGCGGTAATACCATACTTGTTGAGGGTTGCTTCGCTGATGGCGCCGCTGGCAATGGAGTCGAGGACATCCTGCTCCGTCGCGTACGGGTGGGTCACTACGGTGTCTCGGCTGCTTTCAATTGTGGTTTCGATAAGTTCCTCAATGAGAGCCATGTCTTCGTCACTAATGAGTTTGCTCTTCTTGTAGTTATCCACAGTGATGGTCCCGTTCCTGATGGCGTTGATGACCGTGTCACTGATGTTCGTTCCGCCAAGAACCACGTTGTCAATATCGGCGAAGATTTGCTCTGCCGCTTCAGTCTTTGACAGTGCAGTAACCGTCACGATGGAGTCTGACATGTAGCGGTCAATAAGGGTTTTCAGGGTAGCCACTTCTTCCGTTGTCTTGTTGGTGACAAGGGAGGCGAGGGTGAAACCGATGAGGTTGCCCTGTACACCCTTTTCTGCAGCCAGTTCCTTTGCTGTTGCGTTGGAATCCACGACTACGGGGGTAGAGGCAACATTTGTGCTGGTATACTTCATGGTGGAGTCGTTGGACATGTCCATGGAAATAATGCCAGGGCTTGATACGGTTGTGGTCTGTTCACCAGTGATGGGAACCCAGGGATTCCATTCATGGGCAATATTTTCTGCCAGGTCCGTTGCTACGTTGCTGCCCTTTTCCTGAGGAGCGAAGCGAACCAGATCGCCAACGGTAGGAGCGTATTCAGTTTCGCCCTGGGCGATATAGACCAGTCTTAACTTGTCTCCACTAAGGCTGTGGTCTCTGGAAATGGGCAACTTCAGTACGCCGTTACTTTGGAATGCCAGGATTTCGTCGGAGTAGTTGTCTGTAATGGCTTCGGAGAAAGTCAGTTCCAGAATGTGCTTTGCTCCGTCGATGGTCTTTCGGGCTCTTGTGATGACGGGGCCGATGCCATCGCTGATGGGTTCGTTCTTGATGGTGAAATGGCTTTCCGTGCCGTCATCGATGTTGGTGATGTAGGTGGTCATGGTGCCTGTATAGATTTCGGAACTGCCACCTGTAAAGATCTTGGTGCCAAAGCCGCACGGCTCCTCTTTTTCGCAGCTTCCTGCTGCAGTAATTGTCAATTCCGTTCCATCAGCGTTGAGCTCGCGTTCCATGGGGAGCTGTTCGCCGAAATACACCTGCAGGGAATCGAGGATGTTTTCTTTTCCAAAGGGCTTATTGAAGGTTATCTGGAGTTCGTCTCCTCGTCCGTCACCATTGCGGTCATAAATGGTTGCCACCTTTACATGGGGAATGGGGGGCTCGGTGAAGTTCAGGTCAGTCCAAACGGCGGTGACGTTTCCGCTTCCGGCAATCTTAAGGCTTGCTCCGGAAACATCGCCATTTGCCATGATGTAGAATGTGGCCTGCTTGGTAATGGAGTCCAGCGCGATGGAGGAAATCCCCTTGCCGTTTTCATCAATAATGGAAATCAGTGGATCGGAAACAGAAAGACGGATGGTCTTGTTGTATTTTGTCCAGACTGCGGATTCATCCTTGAAGGTGATGTTCACCGGATACTTTTCAAAAGCCCACTTGCCGATAGTTTCCACGTTGCCGGAAACTTCCGTTCCAAGGATGTTCCAGCTGGAGTCGGCGTAGGCAATGGCGGGAGCGTTGCCCGGAACGATAATCTCAACTCTGGTTGACTGTCCGTTGGACTTCAGTGTAATTTCCAGGAAGTAGTGGCCAGGAGGCAGGTCGGAGTTGTCGACGATAGCAACAGAGTCTATGGTGAATGTGGAATCGCTGGTAATCTTGAGGCCTTCAAAGTATGTCTTACCCGGTTCAAGATCCATGTCCATGTTGCTACCGGAAAGACGGAAGGTAGAGGGACCACCGGTAGTGTCCACTTCGGTTTCGTCTACATCGAAATTACAGGTCAGTGCGTCCTTTTTGTTGATCTGCTTGACGAAGTATTCCTTTGTTCCAAGGCCAAGTTCAGCAAAGTCCAGGAACATGGATGCGTCGGTATGCAGGTCCATGGAAGTACGCATCATGAAGTTGGATTCACTTTGGTGGCGTTCCACATAGAAAATGTGGAAGGGGTAAGTTTTACCTGGGGTGAGACCAAGGGTGTCCAGGTCGACACTTCCACTGACTTCCCCATGCTGGCCACCAATATCCACAACCAGCTTGTTGTTGACGAATACCCACACGTCATCATCGCCCTTGAAGCTGAATTTTTGACCGGGGATATATTCGAACTTTGCCTGGAATTTCATGGTGAAGCCAAAATTATGGGTTCCTCCGCTTCCGTTCAGTTGGTCAAAGAATATGTTCTTGACGGTTTGGGCGTCATCCAGGTATTCAAAGTCGTCCAGGAAGAAAAGGCCTTTTTCTGGACTATCCTTATTCTTCTGGCCGTACCAGTAACCTTCGTTGTCTAGTTTTAGTTCTAGATCACGGCAGGTTGCGTTGGTGTATTTCTTGCCTGCAGCATCTTCTCCAATTACAAGAGGCAGGAACCAGTAATCAAGATGTTCGGTGATTTTGCAATCTTTGGGGAAGTCCGTGGCTCTAACAGGGACGCCATTCTTACCAAGTTTTTCTTCCACCATGCCACGCATTGGACTTGCTGAACAACCACCAGAACCAAAGTCGTTACTGATGGCATAGATGGGATCGTTGAAGTATAAATCCTTGGCGCCGTTCTTATAGGTCGTATCGCCTCTGTTTACGGAGATGGTTCCATCTCCCTTAGAACCGTGGAGCCAGTCAAACATCATAACGGAAATAGTACGAGTGGGGCAGTCTCCCAAAACCTTTGGATATTCCGCAAAGAGTTCCGGTTCTCCGTTAGAGAAACTTCGAATCCACAGGGTGTCACTGAGGGCGGCAATGCTATCCAGGAGTATTTCTTCTGTCACGGGGAGGGCGCCTGCAGCCACTTCTTCTGCACCTTCTGCACCGACATGGATATTTCCGATGGTCTGCTTGAATCGGATATAGAAATCTTTTGTGGAGGCTGCAGTCTTGGCCTGGAACCACCCGCAGTATTTTTCAACGGCGGTCATGATGGTTGTGTCCTTGCCGACAACCATCTTTGCGGAGGTGTTTGTCCAATGGGGCATGAACCGTATGACTTTGTTCTTGGACTCGGCAGGTTTTGCCGGTACCGTTTCTTCCGCTATGGAAGATGAACTCTTCGTGGAGGCGGAACTCTTGACTGCAGTTGCAGATGATGAGCTCCTCACGAATGGATTTGTCACTGAAGAGGAACTCTGCTCGGCAGGTTCCGTGTTAGTCGTTGAAGATGATGAATTTCCCGTCTGTCCAGGCTTCTTGTTTCCACCTGGTGCTGCAAAAACAGATAAAGCCAATGCGAGGCCCAATGCCAGGCATTTTTGCATACTTCTATGCCACATTCCAATCGCTCCTTTTAAAATTCCCAATCCTGGGGCGATACCATGAAAAATATGCTTTTTTTATTACAAACGCAATGCAAAAACATTTTAGCGTTGTAAGCACGAACAAGGCGAAAATCCTTGAAATTCGCCTTTTTTTAGCAATATTGGGGAATCTAGCCCTTTTTAAAGTGCTGTTCCCTATGTAAAATAAAGTTTGAACGGGGTGTTGTGTTCCGAAAAACGGGCTGTTTTAGCGACGGACGCCCCACAGGAAGTCGCGAGTTTGCTCCTTGATGGTTTTTCCTGCCACTGAGATCTTGAATTCCAGACGGGCTACATAGACGCCTGTGGCGACCATTTTCCCGCTATTGGATCGCATGTTCCAGGCGAGGAAAATGTTTCCGTTATTGGTAAGGCAGTTTCCTGAGCCGTCTTCTCCGCCATAAACCGGGTCTGAGCAACGAATGGTTCCAGATTCGCCACTGACATAATGTCCCAGGTGGCTGTAGTAATGAGTTCGGTAGCTTAGCTTGACGTCATCGGGATCGATAAGTGCTGCGTCACCACTACGGTAGCTGTCAATTGTACCTGCATTCAGGTTGCCGTCCTTGATGGCAGTGATGACCCGCTGGTCAATGCCATATAGCTTCAACGTCTTTTCCGAGATTTCTCCATTCTGGATGGCAGTAAAGACGCTTTCAAGATTGGGGTACCCAGCAAGGCTTGTGGTGATGACGGTATCCCGGCTATTTTCGATGTTGGTCTCAATGAGCTGGGCCAACGCTTCTCGATCCTCATCTGTAAGGAGCTCGCTACTGGTATAGTTATCCTTGGTGAGAGAACCTTCAATAATAGCGTTGAGAACGGTGTCGCTAATGCCGTAGCCTCCGCCCATGTTGCCGCTGACGATGTCTTCAAATAGCTTGGTAATGGCTGAATCTCTGGATATTTCAGTGATGGTGGTATCCAGAGTTCCGCTGTTCATCAAGTCGGAAATGAAGTTGTCCAGGGAGGCGATGGCTTCCTTTGTCTGATCGCTAATGAGCGTTGCTACGTCAAATCCAATCAGGTGGCCCTGCACTCCGTTTTCCTCTGTGACCTGCTTTGCGTCTGCGTTTGGATTTGTGATAAGTATGGGGACTGTTGCCGTTGTTCCGTTTACGATGGGATTCTCCTGATTTACAGTGACGATGCCTGCGCTGGTAATGGCCATTTCCTGTTCGCCGGTAATGGATACCCAGGGATTATCGGGGTGGGGGCTGTTGCCGGAAAGGTCAATGGCAGAGGTGCCGGTAAACATACGGGGGCTGAAACGCACCTTGTCACCTACGGAAGGAATGACCTGATTGGCGGAGGAGCCTACAAAGAGAAGGCTCATCTCGTTGCCCTTGCTTGCAGCCTGGGAATTGGGTTTAATGGCTTCACTTTCAATGTTCCCTCGAATGCACTTATACTGGAACATGTCCATGAAGAACTGCTTGGTGGAATCGGTAATGGATTCGCTGAAGGTTATGGTCAGGATATGGTTCCCGTCCTGGAGTTTTTTGGTTGCCGATTTTACGATGGGGCCGATACCGTCGCTTACGGGTTCGTCCTTGATGGTGAAGTTGTATTCCTTCCCGTTTTCAATGTATGTGATGTGGGTTGTCATGGAACCCATGAATGCCTCACCGGAACTTCCGCCGGTGAATTGCAGAGTTCCAAAGCCGCAGGGGCTTCCATCGAGACACTGCCCTGACGAAATTTCAAGAATGTTGCCCGTAAACTTCGCTACATCCTGTTCCGGCTGCATTTCGCCAAAGGTGATTTGCAGGCTGTTCAGGATAAGCCGATTGCTAAAGGGCTTGTCAAATTCGGCGTAGAGACTATCTCCCCGTCCATCTCCATTTCTGTCGTACAAGGTGGCAATGGTGACATGTGGTACGGGAGGCTCGCTGAAGTTCAGTCCTGCCCATGTTGCTTTGGTGTTGGCTGCTCCTGTGAGAGTGATGGACGCATCTTCTACATTTCCATTGGCTAAGACATAGAAACTTGCCTGCTTGTTTTCGTCCAGAGTAATCCTGGAAATGCTTTTCCCGTTTTCGTCAAGGATGCTGAGCAGAGGGTTGCTTGCCGCAATTCTGATATTCTTATTATAGTCCGTAAGGGTTGCGGATTCTTCCTTGAAGGTGACGTTGACCTTGTAAACCTCGTAGGCCCATTTTCCTATTTGGAGTGTGTCGCCGGAAATCTCTGTTCCAAGAACATTCCATGCAGAATCGGCGTAGGCAACGGAGGGCGCGTTATAGAAGGGAACGGTGATTTCGATTTTCAGGGATTGTGAGGGATCTTCCTTCAGGCTGACTTCCAGGAAGTAATGTCCCGGGTCTAGGGCGTAGTTGTCAAAGATTGCGGCGGAATCTATGGAGAACGTGGAATCGCTGGTAATTTGAATTCCTTCAAACCAGGTGCCGATGGACAGGGTTGTGTCGATGCTGTTGCCTACGAGATGGAATGTTGATTTTCCTCCCGTGGTGTCTGCCGTTGTCTGTGCATCTGCAGAGAAGTCGCAGGAGAGAGTTTCGGTCTTATTGATTTGCCATATCTCATAGACCTTGGAAGTTCCTCTGGTATCATGTTCAATAAACATGCCGGCATCGGCCTTCAGGTCCATGGAGGTTCGCATTTTGAAGTTGCCTTCCACCTTATAACGTTCCGTATAGAAAATATGGAAAGTGTAGGTGGAGTCGGGAGTGAGTCCGAGAGTATCCAAATCTACAGCGCGGGTTCTGGATGTGTGGATACCGCCGATATCTACAACTAGCCTGCCGTTGATGTAGACCCATACATCGTCATCGCCCAGGAATTCAAAATACTGGCCAGGAACGTATTCGAATTTTGCCTGAGCCTTCATGGACATTCCGTAATTGTGATAGGGGTTGTTACTCATGACGCCGCTGCCGTCAATGCCCTTGATGCCGCTGGGTATGGAATCGTAGTAGGGATTGGGAATGGTCTTTTCATCGTCCAGGAACTGGAAATCGTCAATGAGGAACATGCCTCCGCGGGATTCGCCTGTGGATTCGTTTGCGGAAGTGTTCATCTGCGCGCGCCAGATGCCGTCATCGTCAAGGACCATGGTAAGATTGCGGCAAGTGGCGTTGGTATAGGCTTTGCCGTTTTTTACCAGCAGTGTTTCGGGAATGAACCAGCGATTCAGACTATCGGCATTGCGACAGTTTCCTTCCCAGTCAAAATTATCATTGCGGACGGGGACGCTGTTTTTGCCGAGAGTGGGTAAGACCATGTTTTCGATGACTTTGTCTATGCTTGCGTTATAATCTTTGAGGTCGCGGTCTTCTTCATAGTATTTCTTGCTGGAAATGGGGGAGTTAGGCCAGCAGAGATTTACGTTGTCTCCGCCAAAGTTGGCACTTGTGCCGATGCCTCCATAGGTTTTGGTGCAGTGGTCGTAGCCATCTCCCAGGTTGCACAGGGATTCGTCTCGCGTGGCGGGATTGAATTTTTTATGGTTGTCGCGGCTACCGTCATACCAGTCGAACATCATGACGGGAAGTTTTTTGATGGGGCAGTCTCCAAGAACGTTAGGGTATTCGGAAGAAAGTTCCGGTGCGTCGGCCTTATAGCTTCGGATCCAGATTGTGTCTCCTTCCTGGGAGATGCTGTCCAGAGGAATTTCATTGTCAATGGTGGGCTCGTCATTTTCGATGCCGGCCATGCTGTAGAATTTTTTTCCAATGGTCTGTTTGAAAAAGACAAAAGGTTTTTCTGCAGGGAGCGTGACGTTTGCCTGGAACCATCCGCAATACTTTTCTACGGGTAGCATTGTTGCTGCAGAGTCTCCATTGACATAGATGATGGCGGAGGTGTTTGTCCATGGTGTAAGGAAACGGATTACCTTCGTGGAATTTGCGATGCTGCTTGAACTTTCCGCACTTGAGGAAAGTTTTACACTTGAGGAACTTTGCTCCTGACTGCTTGACGAAAACCTGTTCCCGGGGGCACCCAGGGCTACTCCTACGACGATAAGAACACCAAGAACCAGGTTCTTGGAAACCTTTTTATACCACATCCACATCACTCCCTTTTTTATTTTTAAACCCTAAATGTTTAAAAATTATTTCTTAAAATTGGAATAATGAATAAAAATTACCTTGTTATTTTAAAAATTTCAATGGTTTTAAAAAATAAGTGTGTAAGAATTATTTTCGTTCTCTTTGGAAACATGAAAAAAAGGTGCGTTATATCTGTTTTTGGTTGCAGGGATTTCTCAAATTCCCTAATTTTGGAGATGAAGAACTAAATAGATACTTTGAACAGGAGTTTTTATGAATCGTGTATATCTCGTTGCCGCTGCCGATATGGCCGCCAAGGTCAAGGTTGCAGTGGATGCTGTCGCCGCCGCAGGCCTCAAGACCGCTACCTACAAGCCCTGCCTCAACGGCGAAGCTGCTGTGGAAATGCTCAAATCCGGCGATAGCGCTGTCCTTATGGAAAAGATCGCCGCCGACTTTATCGCCCAGGATTTTGATGCCGTGGACGTTGTAGTGGTTGAAGGTGCCCAGGGCATGAGCGGTGCCGCCGCCTACAAGTATAACGACAAGCTTGCTACCGCCCTCGATGCAAAGATCTTCTGCGGTGACGAGGATGCGGACCTGTACTGCCCCAGCCGCATTATGCATTGCCCCAAGTGCATCGCCCGTAACCTTGCCGAAGAACCTGCCGAACGCAAGACCTCCCAGGCCATGTTCCGCGCAGGCCTCCTCCAGAAGGCTTCCAAGTCCGTAAAGCGCATCGTGCTTCCTGAAGGGAGCGAACCTCGTACTGTTCAGGCTGCAGCCCTCGCCGTAGAACGCGGCATTGCAGTTCCTGTGCTCATCGGCAAGAAGGCTGAAATCGAAGCTGTCGCCAAGGAAAAGGGCGTTAAGCTCCCTGCCAACATCGAAATTATCGAACCCAGCGCAGAACTGGCTGAAAAGTACGTTCCCACTCTGGTTGAACTTCGCAAGTCCAAGGGCATGACCGAAGAACAGGCCCGCGCAGCCCTCGCCGACAATGTAACCCTCGGTACCATGATGCTGAAGATGGGTGAAGTGGATGGCCTCGTTTCCGGCGCCATCCATTCTACTGCAGACACTCTCCGTCCGGCTCTGCAGATTATCAAGACCGCCCCGGGTGTCAAGTCCGTAAGCTCCGTGTTCTTCATGTGCCTGCCTGGTCAGACCTACGTCTACGGCGACTGCGCCATCAACCTGAACCCCACCGCCGAAGAACTTGCAGGTATCGCCCTCCAGTGCGATGACACTGCCAAGGCATTCGGCCTGCCCAGCCGCGTCGCCATGCTTTCCTACAGCACCATCAATTCCGGTAAGGGTCCTGACGCCGACCTCGTGAAGGAAGCTACCGCCATTGCCAAGGCTGCCCGCCCCGACATGGCCCTGGATGGCCCGCTGCAGTACGATGCTGCAACTACCCCCAGCGTAGGCTCCCTGAAGGCTCCTGGTTCTGCTGTGGCTGGCAAGGCAACCGTGTTCGTGTTCCCGGATCTTTCCGCCGGTAACATCGGCTACAAGGCTGTGCAGCGTTCCGCCCAGGGCACCATCGCTATCGGCCCCATGCTCCAGGGCCTCGCCAAGCCGGTGAACGACCTGTCCCGTGGCGCCTTGGTGGAAGACATTGTCTATACCATCGCCCTCACCGCTGTTCAAGCCCAGGCGTAGGAGACCGGCGGCTCAGTACATCGAGAGTAAAACCTACGATGTTCGCCGCCTCTCGCCTTCGAGAACTCGTTGATACGAGTTCCCGACTGCTCACGGAGCCTCCGCAATCGACTGTCGCAAACAAGAACGTGTGGCGTCGATTGCTACGCGCTTCGACGACTCATAAAGATGAGTCGCCCGCGCTTGTCGGAAGACCGTCGGCTCAGTACATCGAGAGTAAAACCTACGATGTTCGCCGCCTCTCGCCTTCGAGAACTCGTTGATACGAGTTCCCGACTGCTCACGGAGACGACCACAATCGACTGTCGTAAACAAGGACGTGTGGCGTCGATTGCTGCGCGCTTCGACGACTTATAAAGATGAGTCGCCCGCGCTTGTCGGAAGACCGTCGGCTCACAGAAGCCCGTTCGGCCCTAGGCGCGGGATAAGAACCTGCGACTGGGCCTCACTCTCGTAACCGCCCCTGATTAATATCAGGGGCTTTCTTACTCACAGAAGCCCATTCGGCCCTAGACGCAGTTTTCCTGAAAGAAAAAATCCTCGCAACTGCGGGGATTTTTTTCTCAAAACTCAAAACTCAAAACTCAAAACTCAAAACTCAAAGCTCACGGCTCATCGCTCACTACTTCTTATCCAGCTTTGCGTTGATTTTCTTCTGGAGTTCCTTCAGGTGCCAGCGGCCGCGCTTGTCTTCTAGGAAATAGTTTGTACGTACGCCACGGGAAAGCCCGCGTTCAATTAAATCCAGAGCATCTGCATAGCGTTTCTGGTCAAACCTTAAATCTGCAAGGAAGAAGTAGTTGTACAGATCCTTGGGATTCTGTTGCAATGCCTTGGTCAAATATTGGTCTGCCAGCTTCTTGTCGGGCCAGGGGAGTACCAATGGAATGTAGGGCAGCAGAAAGTGGGCGCGTCCAAGGATTTGCCAGTTTTCTGTGGCTGTGGCAACATCGCGAACTTGGTTGGCGACACCTTCCTTGACAGATGCCAAGGGGTTTTTCTCTGCACCCCACATGGAGAGAGTTGAAGCGTAGATGTGGGAAATTTCCGTATTCTTTGGAAATTTGTTGTAAGCCTGTTCACTGGCTTCCTTCAGCGCATTCAAGTGGGTGGCGCGATCCTTCTTGTCGAAGGGAACGAAGCGGAAGGAGAAATACAGGCTCTTGATGTAGCCTTCGGTGGCTTGTTCCAGAACCGTGGAATCCTCCATCGCCTTTTTGTAGGACTTGATCATCAGCTGGGCATTGCGGGAATCGGCCTTGTCACCCTTGGCGCGTTCTGCCCTGGCAGCGTAGCAGGAATCCGCAATACGAAGGTCTTCGTTTGCGAATAGCACTGCGCAGCCTAGAAGGAGGATGCCGAGAGTTTTGTGGATGATTCCCATACTGTTAAAATCCCATGCCGATGAAACCGGGAAGATTTACTTCTTGTGTCCCTTGCCCTTGCCGGAGAAATAATCCTGCTGGCGGGTCATGCCGAGCACAGCATGCCACAGGGTGCCATTGGGATTGATCTTCTTACGTTCATTGACGGCGTACTCGATAGGTACGTGGGAGAACACGTTGTTCATGCTGCCCACCACCATGTCGGTCTTGCCTGCCATACCTGCGTGTACGGCGGCTTCAGCCAGCTGGAAGCAGAAGATGGCATCAGTTCCCTTTGCAGGAGTACTACGGACCATGTAGCTCGGGTCGAAGTACTTGATGTTGATTTCCTTTCCGACCTTGTTGAAATGTTCCTTGATCTTGCGGGTCAGGAATTCGCCAATGTCGTTCTTCAGAACGTTTCCGCTGGCATCCCTGCGTTCTGGCTGATCCAGGAAAAGTTCCTGGCCGGCACCTTCGGCAACTGCAATCACGGCGTGAGTCTTGCCGTTGTCGTAGCGGCTTTCCAGAGCCTTGCACAGGCCTTCAAGTGTGAAGGGAACTTCAGGCACCAGGCAGATGTTTACCACGGTGGTGGCGAGGGCTGCATAGGCAGCGATAAAGCCGGAGTCACGACCCATGAGCTTTACCAGGCCAAGTCCGTTATATGCGCCATTGGCTTCGTTGTGGGCGCAGGTAATTACGTCGGTTGCACTGAGAACGGCTGTTTCAAAACCGAAGGTTCTGTCAATGAGATTAAGGTCATTGTCGATGGTCTTGGGAATGCCGATGATGGAAATGGGCTGGTGACGCTTCTTCACTTCCTCTGCGATGGCATGGGCGCCACGGAGGGTGCCGTCACCGCCGATGCAGAACAGCACGTTGATATTCAGGCGCATCAGGGTGTCCACCATGATGGAAGGATCCTGTTCACCGCGGGAACTGCCAAGGATGGTACCGCCGTCGTCCTGGATGGCGTCCACCACGTCCGGGTTCAGCACTTTGGGAGAGTAGCCGTACTTGGGGTTGAGACCGCGATAACCATAGGGGATGCCGAAAATGTTTCGTACACCGTAGTCAAACCACAGGGTCTGTACAAGTCCCTTGATCACGCTGTTCAGGCCGGGGCAAAGACCTCCGCAGGTTACGATACCTGCACGAGTCCAGGCCGGATCGTGGAAAATGGTCTCGCGGGGACCCGCTGCTTCCAGGCTGGGTACGGGTGTGTTGGTTTCGAAGAAGTGCTTAAGACGTTTGACATCTGTGGTGAGGCTTACCTGTTCGCTGTCGGAAACGAACTGGATTCCCTGCATGGGGGACTTCAGTGTACCCTTTCCTACAGTTTCAATGGAAAGGTCGAATTCACCGGGGTTTTGAAGAATATCTTCTTGAGTCATAAACACATCCTCTCTTAGGGACTGAATGCTGTTGTCCCTAACCCAAAATAAAAAAACTGACTAGATGGAGAGGGGCGGGAAGTGAATTTTTGTGCGCAGACCGGGGTTTGCATTCTCAATTTCAATCTTCATGCCTGTCAAACTGCACAATTTCTGCACCATGGACAGTCCAATACCTGTACCACTGGTCTTTCGGGTCATTTCGTTTTCGACACGATAGAATTCCTGGAACACTTTCTTCATCTCGGAGGGCGGGATGCCTGGGCCATAATCGCGAACAGCCAAGTAGACGTCGGAATCCTTTAGACGCAGTTCGATGTTGATCATCTTGTAGCTTGCGTTCTTGGAGAACTTCAGGGAGTTGTCCACCAGGTTCATCAGGATCTGCATGATGGCGTCGCGGTCCATCATCAGACTGATTTCGTTTACGTCGGTGTCGGACGATACGGTCAGTTCAAAGCCGTTTTTTTCAACGTTCTTGCTGTAGGTGGCGACAAAGTCGTCCAGGACGGCCTTGGGGCGATCCTTGCGGAGCTGGACATTCCAACGGTTGCCGTCCAGTTTGGACAAATTAAGGACGTTCTGGATCAGACGGGTAAGACGCTCTGCTTCGCTTGCAATCTGGTTGTAATACTTCTGACGTTTCTCTTCGTTTGCTACCCAGGAGTTCTGTAGAAGTTCTGCGTACATACGGATAGAAGTAAGAGGAGTCTTTAGTTCGTGACTGACTGCGGAAATGAAGTCCTGGCGTTTTTGGGCCAGAGTCACTTCGCTTTGGGTAAGACGATAAATTGCAATGAGGCCGCCACCAAGAATTAGAAGAACGACGGCTCCAAGGAACACAAGGAACGCCCCGCTACTGCTGGACTGTTTCTTCATGTACATGGTGAGAGAAATGTCGTTCAGAGGTGCTAGCAGGGGAATGGAGAGAATCTTTGAGGAATTTTCTGTGTAGCCAAATAGCAGCAGGTCTTCCTGCTTGGAGGAAAATCCGAGAACCAGATCCTTTTCCAGGGGATAGAACTGGGTTTCGTTTCTCACAAGGCTCATGAGGTAGGTACGGAGTTCTACAACGTATCCCTGGATGAATAGCTCACTGCCTCTGCGGACATTGCGGAAAAATACGATATAGTTCTTGTTGAAGGTCGCCTGGAAGGGCTCGATTTCAACTTCCTGGGAACGGTTGATTTCGGGAGACTGTACGATGGAGTCGAAGTTCGCGTATTCTGCATCGAATGCGAAGGATTCCTTTTCCGTTGTGACTTCGAATCGTTTTACACGTTCCTTGCTTTTGTCGCTATGAAGTTTCGGGTCGCGCTTGTAGACCTGGTCAATAACGGATTCGACTGAATCACGGGGTTGTGCCGTAGATTCTATGCCCTTGTTTTCGATTCCGAGATCATTGAGAATATTGTTGATCTTGAAACGAATTTCTTCACGCTTTGTTCTTTCGCTGGGGGGGATCTGTTCCAGCAGGATTTCTCCAAAACGGCCTTCGGGAAGGAACGGGGTTCGGAGGGAATTGTCCGGAGCCAGCTGGAAATGGCCCACAAGGCCTGCGTACTGGCTACTGATGGGATAGTCCACCAGTTCAGACAGGGTGTTTTCCTCACCGCCGATGACCTGTACCGTGCGGATAAATCCGTATTCAGAATAGGAGCGCTTGTCTTCTATGGCAAGGTCCTTGACGATTTGCTGGTTCAGCGTATTGGCCACGAACATGGCATGGCCCTGGTACAGGGAGTTTGTACCCAGCTCCAGCTGAGAATACGCCTGGTAGAGCAATACTACCAGGGGTACTGAAATAACAGCAAATATTGCTGCGAATATTAGGTGGATTTTGCGCATTCAGGAGCGGAACGCATCTGATAGCCTTCGCCACGGAAGGTGACGAGGAGCTTCGGATGGGACGGATCGTCTTCGATCTTCTTGCGGAGCTTCGTAATGTGAATATCTACGGTACGGGTGTCCACGGATTCGGCGTTTTCATAGCCCCAGACCTTGCGGAGGAGTTCGGCGCGGGGAACGGCGTGGTCGCGGTTGTTCCACAGGTATTCAAGAATTTCGATTTCCTTGCGGGTGAATGCAAGTTCTTCCTTGCCGCGGGTTCCGGTGTATTCACGGAAGTTGACGCGGAGGTTGCCGGCGCAAAGCTTGCCTTCGTTTTCGAGAGACTGACGGCTACGGCGGAGCACAGCTTCAATACGTGCCAGGAGCATGGGCACGGAGAAGGGCTTCGGGATATAGTCATCGGCACCGAACTTAAGGCCATTGATGATGTCTTCGTCAGCGTTCTTTGCAGAGAGAATGATGATGGGAAGGCTGCGGTCCTTTTCGCGGATCTTGTCGCAAACGGTGAAGCCGTCCATGCCCGGGAGCATCAGGTCAAGAAGGACGAGGCCGTAGTTGCCTGTGAGTGCTTCTGCAAGGCCACTTTCGCCATCGGCAACGTGCTTTACAGAGTAACCATTCAGTTCGCAAAGGTCGATAAGGCCTTCTGCAATGGCGATTTCATCTTCAATAATAAGGATGCTTGTGCTGCTTTCGTTCTGTGCCATTTTATGTTCCTTTAAAACTTATTAGATAGCGAAGCCGCCACCAACTTCTACAGCCATGTTGCCGGAGGAGATTTCGTCAGCATACTTGCCGCCGAAATAGTACTTGAAGTTTGCATAGGCTGCAATGGGGATAATGGGGAGCTTGGCGCGGAAGCCGACCAGTACGTGGCCACCGATGCTCTGCTTGAGGCCTTCATCCATAGCGGCGTCCTGAACGGACTGCTTCAAACGTTCAGCCTTTTCCTGTGCTGCGGCTGCAGGATCCTGGCTCTGGGCAAGGTCGCCTGCAATTGCGTTCACGTCGCCTGTAAGGAGGGCTGTAATAGTCGGGTCAGCCATCAGCTTGGACATGAAGCTCTGGTTGAGAACGAAACTGTTCATGAAGTAAGTGGGGCCGCCGCCGATGTAGGGGCGAATCACCGGGATGAAGGTCAGGGGATAGGTAATGGAAACGTCGGCATTCATGTGCACGAATTTCGGGTTTGCAAGGCCGAAGGGAGTGCCTGCCAATTCAATTTCCAGGGGAACTGGATCTGCACCTTCAACATAGAGGGTTGCATCGTAGGAACCGAACTGGATATTCATGGTGGCTTCGATGTCGATAATGGGGAGAATGTCGATCCAGAGCTTGAAACCGAAGCCCTGCATGATGCCGCTGAAGTCACTATGACCGAACTGAATTTCAGGGGAGCCAAGTGTACCGGTAGCTAAGTCTGCATCCTTGTGTGCAACGATAGTGGTGGGGGCTGCGGCATCCATCTTGGTGCCAATGCCCGGTGCATAATGACCACCGATACCGATGATTGCGAATGACTGGGAAGCAAGCAATGCTGCTGCCGCGGCTACGACTTTAAAATTCATAATGGCTCCTATGTAAACTTTTTGACTTGAAATTACATTATTAATTGTGAAAAAGGATACCTGGCTTCCGGAAAAACGGCGAAATCCCTAGAATAAACGAAAATTTGGGCGATTCCGTACCAAATTCTATTTGATTGCCGGAATGAACAGGAACACCTTTTGGCCTTTCTTTACCTTGATCTGGTCAAAGTTGTAGGAGGCTACGCTGCTGCCGTTGGAATTGAGGGCCAGCACGTTCACGTTGTGGGTGCCCACGTCAACAGGAATTCGGGTCATGTGGAAAGAGTTGGGGAGGAAGAGGCCTACACGGAGGTCTGCCTGCTCCAACTGGCCCTGTGCAACGTCTGTGCCGATGCTGGTGAGGAGGTTTAGGAGGACATTGTCCGTTTTCATGGCCTGTTTTGCCTTCTGGGCGGCGATGGTCCTTAAGACGACGCGGATGGCAGTTCGGGTCATTGTCGAGGTCTGCTCATCCTTCATGTTCTGTCTAAGTTCTGCATCTATGTCCATGACCATTTCCGGCGTGATGCGTGGCTTACTGTCCACAATGACGTCAAACTTATTCACGAGACTGCGATGCCTGCGGACTTCAGGGAGGGCAAAGCCCACATGAAAGGATTCTCCGGTGCCTGCGCCGGTAACGGGCGGAGCGACCACTGTAAAGGAGCCCCTATTGCCGGTTTCGCCATCCTTGTAGTAGAGGTTCATGACTCCGCCGCTGACGAAGGTTCCTGACAGGTACATTTCCCCAAGAATGGGGCTGTGTCCGGCATAGCCGATAACAATAATTTCCTGTCCCAGTTCCTGTACTGCTGTCGCCTTGGGGGTGGATGCCAGTTCCTTTTTCTTTAGGGCGCGGATGTCGTCTTCACGGTCCATGCGGCGAAGACTTTCGGTAGCGAATTCAAAAACTTCGTTTGGGAGCCCCATCTTGCTTTCATCGTAGGCCTTGATAGTCTTGTAGTAGGAGATGGCGGCCTCGTCCTTGTCGTCGTCCAGTTCATAAACCAGGGCGGAAAGGTAACGGAGGAATCCGTTGTCGTTGACCTTGTCCTTATCCTTCTGATAGAGGGCGTTCATGGCAATCTGGGAACGTTTTACTTCTACCAGGGCTCCGTCAATATCCATCTTGGCCAGATAGTTCAGAATCTGGAATTCGTACATCGTCAGGAGTTCAAAGGGACGTGCACGATAGGGGCGTGTATTGTCGTTGGTGAGTAGGGCGGCCGCTTCGTTGGAAAGGGACTTTGTGTAGAGATCGTCGTAGATCTGTTCTGCCTTGGCGAAATTTTTGATACTCTCGTCAAAGTCACGATTATAGTGATGCAGAACGCCTAGGTCATAGTAGTAGAGAAATTCGCTGTTGGAACCGTAAAGGTCTTTTTGTTCTTTCTTGACCTCGGCAATCGTTGCCTCGAAACCCTTCTTTTCCAAAGTCGGGGCGAGAGTCTCATAGCGAGTCATGGACTTGTTGGCGCACGAAGAAAGTAAAACGGCAGCAAGTGCCAGCAAAAGCAGACGCTTCATCGATAAATCCTTAAAGTCAAATCTGAAGGATAAAAAAATGGCATCGCCCGATAGTGGTGGGCGATGCTCAGAGAAATTACATCTTTACGCTGTCTTTGGAGACGAACTTCTTGATCTTCTTGTCGCCGATCCAGACCTTGCGATGGCTCTGGATGTCGGTGAGTTCCATGTCGATCTGGTAGTAGATAACCTGTTCGCCACCTTCCTGGTCAACGATGGAGTTGAGGGTGCCGGTGAGCATCAGGTCTGCGCCGATTTCCTGGCCTGCATCCTTACGGGTATCTTCAGTGGCGTTGCCAGCCTGGCTAGCCAGTTCGTTGCGGAGTTCAGCGCGCTCTTCAGCATTGGCGACGAAGTCTGCCTTGCCGGAGTTGATGAGGGCGCGTTCCATGTCCTTGATGAAGGTTTCCACGTTGATATGTTCGTGGCTCTTGTTGCGAACCTTGCCGATAACGACGGTGGGAAGTGCGCCATTCTTCTGCTGCACCATGGTCTGGTACCAGGGGCGGTTCAGGCAGTCGGTAATCATTTCGTCTGCAACCAGACGGGAATCGGTATCGTTCCATGCGCCGGAAAGGTCTGTGACAGAGTTTGCGTCAATACGGGTTACCTTCTTGCCTCCGCTGGAGCAGCCAACGAGGAATGCGAGGCTTGCGGCGAGGCAAACGGTCAAAAATTTGGACATGATATTTCTCCTTATTAAGATATTCTTGTTCATGCAAAATATAGGTATAAAAAAAGAAGACTCCAGAATCGGAGTCTTCCAAAATGCGCTTTTGAGGAAGGATTACTTCTTCTTCTTGCCGCTGGCGTCGAGGGTCACTTCTACAGTTTCTTCGCCCTTGACGGTTACGAGAGTTTCTGCAGACTTGCGGTTGGAGCATTCTGCACGAACAACGTGGTCACCTGCATCCAGGTTGTGGATGGTGAGAGGTGCGCCATCGGTCTTGTCGGAGTTGTCGCCATCAACGTAGATGAGGCACTTACCCGGGATGGTGGTCACCTTGATGTTGCCCTTAGGAATCTTGGTGCCGAAGTCGAAGTTGTTACGCTTGTCGTTGCCCGGCCAAACGTTCACGCGCTGGTTTACCAGTTCGTAGCCCTGGTCGATCACCACGAGGGTCTGACGGCCGGACTTTACGGTTACGTTTTCAATGGGGCTCTTACCGAGAGGTTCACCGCCCAGGAACACGTCGCTGTTAGGCGGGTTGGTGATGATGTTGATCACGGCGTTCTTGCCGCGAGGAGGTGGATCATCGTCTGCGACGGCTGCGGTAAAGAGGAAAGCCACCATAAGGGCGAAAATGTACAGTTTCTTCATGGATTACTCCTATTAGGTTTGCTTTAAAAATACAAAGTTTTTAAGGAATTTAATTTTTTTTTGTGAAAAAGTTTGTGAACGGTCGAATATGAGCCCTGTTTCCCTACTACATTTAACAAAAACATCGGCTTGTCGAGACAATTCACCTAAATTACTACCTTTATCTGTATGAAAGCCCTTTATCAAAAAATCCGCACACTGAATGGCAAGAACTATGGTCTTTATAAGTCCCTGGCAGAAAAAACATGGGATTTTGGCGATTTTTCCCTGGAATTCCTGCATGTTCAGGGGGATCCCTTTGCTCCTGCTTCCAGGGTGATGATAAAGGCAAACCTCCAGATGTTGGGTTACTCTTCCGAATGGGGAGGAAGTTTTGAACGTCGATTGGCGCTGAGCGACTTTTTGCTTCGCCGTATGAGTGCCGTGGTGAAGGAAAAGTACCCGGATAGGGATGCGGCCGTGGTTTTTGATGTGGCTGGACCTGAAATGCTGGTGCGAAATTCTCTCTGGATCGATAACGGGGAACTTCGTGCAGTTCTGCAGGTGCGCTTGCCTGGGGATGGCCGCAAGATTCAGGCCGAGGCTGCCGCTGAAATTCTGACCATGGTTTTGCCCGACCTGGTTTCTGCAAGTCTATATAATGATGGTCGCAGTTTTCCGGAAAAGATCCGCCCGGAGCTTGCTGCCCACTACCAGGTTTTGGCTGACCGTGGTGCTGTTTTGAGTGAACTTGAGAGCCGCGGGCTTTGCGCCTTTGTGCCCGATGGTGCCGTGCTGCCTCGTGAATCCGGAATTTCTGAAGCGCCCATGGCGGGGGCTGTGCCTTTTGTGGCTCCCGAGGAAATGGCGGTAACCTTGAACGTGAACGGTCGTGAAGTTCGCGGCATGGGAATTCCCAAGGGTATTACTGTTATTACCGGTGGTGCCTTCCACGGAAAGTCCACCTTGCTGCAGGCCTTGACCCGCGCCGTGTATCCCCACGTTCCTGGGGATGGTCGCGAAGGCATAGTCATTGACGAATCGGCCCTCCGTGTGGGTGTGGAAGATGGCCGCAGTGTCCGCGGAACGGACCTGAGCCAGTTTGTGCGAGACTTGCCGGGCGGTGTAAGCACTCGTGATTTTACAACAGCCAGCGCCTCGGGCTCCACAAGTGAAGCCGCCAATCTGCTGGAAGCCATGGAAGCGGGTTCTTCTACATACCTGATTGACGAAGACTCTTCCGCAGTGAATTTCTTGATTCGCGACGCCCGTGTCCGCAAGCTGTTGGGCGATGACCGCGAACCGTTGATTCCGTTGACAGACCGCATCCGCGACATCTGCTATGAATCTGAAAACGCATCAGAAGGCAAGCGTGCCGTTCGCAGCTTCATCCTCGTGGCTGGTGCCTGTGGCGACTATCTGGAACTTGCAGACAACATAATTGTTATGGCAAACTACAAGGCGGAATGCGCTAAGTTCGGTGTTGATGCTGCCGCGACTGTGGAATCGGGAGCTAAGAACCTTCCGGCTTTTGTGGCGCCTGCCTGCCGTAATTTTGCAGACTACATCAAGCCCATCCAGAATAGCATTCGCCCCACCTCCGCTGTGGAACGTCAGGTAAAGGTGAAACTAACCGGCGATACTTTGTTGCAAATTGGATTCCTGGTTTCTGACACCAGCCGTCTCGTTACTTTGTCTGATAAGCAACAACGCCTTGGCGCAGGCTTTATGCTTTTGAATCTTTGCCAGAACTCCATTAGCAATGGGGATTCCGCAAACTCCTCCGGTGACACAACCACCATCGTAGAAAGCATCGAAAAACTTTGCGACAAGATTAAGAACGTTGGTTTCCGCAACTTGCCCCAGGGTATGAGCCGCGAGATGAGCCTGCCCCGTCCCGTAGATATTGCCTGCGTGCTGTTCCGCCTCCGCGACCAGGGACGAAAGTAACCAAGGCGTCTGCGCTGCGAAAGCTGCCCCCGCGTGGGCCCCAAAAATATTGGCATATCTTTTTGCGAAAAAACTTACCGTAAAAATGAAGTCCGGCGTTTAAATGCGCTGGCTTCTTTGTTTATATCCAAAGGCAGGAGTGTTAGAAGAATGAATGCCATTACGAAAATTATATTCGCCCTTTGTATTACCGTTGCATCACTGTTACTTTGTTCGTGCTATAATGCTCCGGGAGGTGGTGGCCTGATGAAAGTCCGCAACTTCGATTCACCGGCACCAGACGTTAAGGGCGCAGGCAATTATGTCGAAAGATCTCAGTGGAATTTTAGCGGAAATGTGACCGCCGGTAAGGAATCGAAGGGTCGCGCGGTTCTAACCCATGATGATTACAACTTGGTTAGGTACGATACTATGCCTGACTACAATAGAGAGATTGAAGTTCTCTCTACAATGCGAAAATTCAATTTCAGCTTGATGGGTCAATACATGCAAAAGGTTTCCAGTTCAGGCTTATTTGTTGAAGCTGGTGCTGAACTGGATTATTTTCCTTCAGAGACTTTCGGCGGCTCAGGCTGGATTTCCTTTGGCGTGAATCGAAAAAATTTTGAATTGGGCTTTTATACACTATGGCATTTCTCCACGGACGAAAATGTGTATAGCGGATACGAAGTTGATGAAGGAGGCTATGATCTTCCAAGTGATTATGAGTCTCCGATGTCTTCAGCTGATTCAATTTTGTATTCCCGATCACCTGAATACAATAGTCAGAATGAATACAAACGCTATCAGGGCTACGGTGTTTTTGCATCGGTCTTTTTCGACAAGTTTAGTATAAACTATTCAAACCTTATTGCATTCAACGGTATTGGGATTTTTCAATTTACCCATGGAGTGGACGCCGCTGCATTTACAGAAAAGGGTTCCTGCGAGAGTATCTACGATGCGTGGACTTTCACCCAGCATGTTTCCGTGGGCTATAGTTTATCCGAAAGGTTGGTTTTGAGGTTGGGCGTACTGAATGTTTCGAGTGTGTTTAACGAGATGAGTTGGGCCGCCACAGGTGCTGTGGAATTCAAGATGGGCGCGAAATAGCTCATTTGACGAGTTAAGCATCGTCATCAGAAAAAATTATTGCGGGATATAAAAAGATTTTTGTGAATAGAATGTTTATAAATTGGTGGTTTTGTGGAATAAATCCCGTTATTTTGAAAAAAAGTGAAATTTTTTCGAGAAAGCCCCTTGCAAATGTTCCAGGAAATTCTATAATTGGCCTCACCGCTCGAAAGGGTGGTGAAAGCGGAGACCCAGAGAGGTCGCCGGGCAGTTTGAAGGAATCGGAGATGTGCTTAGTGACGGGGCAAGAGGAAACTCTTGCA
>JAZLHK010000001.1:0-1857 GCA_045616805.1 Fibrobacter sp. | reverse complement strand
ATGGAGGCCTGGATTTGAAATCTACTGAGACATGGTCCGCTAAACCGGGACAGGCTGGTGGCAAATTTAACGCCAAGGCCGCCGGCTACTATGATCCAGAAGAAGAGGAGTTCGTTTCACAAGGAAATTTTGCCGGTTTCTGGAGTTCTACCGATGTGGGAGGCATGATGGCTACATATATGACGCTCTCTTCCTCCAACCAGAACTTTGTGGATGGATATAAGGATCAGGTTAATTTCTATTCGGTACGTTGCGTGAAAAATTAATTCAAGATTTTTAATAAGGAGGTGAAAAATGAAAATCTCGAAAATTGCAGGATTTGCGATTCCTCTAACCTTGATTGCCTGTGGCGATTCCGGGACTACAGAACAGATTACGAATAACTATACCACGGGCGTGGACGTTGTTGCCAGTGCCGCGGATTTGCCCAAGTGTACTGCAGAAAACGAAGGCGAACAGGTTTGGGTAAAGGAAAAGGGCTCCGCAAGCATTTGCGTTGACGGCAAGTGGGAATCGCTTGGTGGTTCCGGAGCAACCTCTGTTACGGACTATGGCTGTGAAACGAAACCTCTTGCCGATGATCGAGGCGTCGTCATCTACTGTGGTGGCGATTCTATCGGCGTGGTGTTGAATGGAAAAGATGGTGCCGATGGAGCCAAGGGGGAGAAAGGTGATGCTGGAACCAAAGGTGAACGTGGCGAACAAGGTGTTGCAGGAGCCGATGGTAAGGACGGCGTTGACGGCAAGGATGGTGCGCAAGGTTTGCAGGGTGAAAAAGGCGATGCCGGTAGCGACGGCATGCCTGGCGTAGGCTGCAAGGTCGTTTCCCAGACGGAAGATGCCGTTACAATTCAGTGTGGCGACGACAAGTTTAGTATGAACTTGAACAGCGGCAGCGGTGAAGTTATCGAACCTTCCGAAGATGTAGTTTCTCTTGCGAAGTTGAGCGGTGTTTCACAGAAGGGGCCGTTTATCAACGGATCCACGGTGACGCTTTTTGAACTGGATGGTAGCCGTAGCCTGGTGCAGACCGGTCGCACTTTCGGGGGCGAAATCATTACCGATGACGGTCGCTTCAGCGTGAACAACGTTTCCCTGAAATCCAGCTATGTGCGATTGACGGCAAACGGCTTTTACCGTAACGAAGTCTCAGGCAAGAACAGTACCTCCAGCATTGTTCTGAATGCCTACTCCGACCTGCAGGCCCGTAGCAGCGTGAACATCAACCTGCTGACCCACCTTGAATATTACCGCGTGGGCTACCTTATGGAAAACGGCTTGGAATCCACCATCAAGGCTGCCAAGAAACGTGCCCAGAAGGAAATCTTTGCGGCATTCGGTATTGATAACAACGGCTTTGGCTATTCCGAAGATTTGGATGTGTTTGGCGAAAGTGACCAGAATGCAGCTCTGCTTGCCATGAGCATTTTGCTGCAGGGCGACCGCAGCGAGGCTGACCTAAGCGCCCTGCTTGCTAGCTTCGGCAAGGATATCGAAAAAGATGGCAAGTGGGATGAAAATGCTGTAACCCGCGCAAAGATTGCGGACTGGGCCGACAGCGTGGACCTTGGCTTGAAGGGCTCGCTAACCCTGTCCAAGATTAAGAGTAACGTATCTGGCTGGGGCTTGGGAACTGTTCCCGCATTCGAAAAGTACGTTCGCAATTTCTGGTACAAGGAATACGGTCTCGGCGACTGTGACGAAAGTAACAAGAATGTTGTTAAGCACGATACCAATAGCAAGTCCGCCTACTATTCTAGTAAGTTCGCCTATGACGGTTCCGCCGACAAGAAGGTTCGCTTCATTTGTGATGACAAGTCAAAATTATGGCGTCGTGCAACAGACCTCGAGAAGGAT